>CANJBQ010000103.1 GCA_947472645.1 Burkholderiaceae bacterium | reverse complement strand
GACCACCAGCACCACAAACCCAAGTGCCGAAAATCATCCACAATCAACCCATCATGATCCAATGATAAGATATGAATACTCTCTTTAATCGTGGTACTAAATTAACATCAGTTCAAAGTGGGCTATTGAGATTCTTGGTGGCCCGGGGCGGAATCGACCAGGGACTAGGATGTCTAATCCAGTCCTTTGCCTTTATTAACAGATTCCCCCATAATCAAGAATCACAAGGGGACAATATGAATACAAAACGATCACTACTTTTTACAATGGGAGCTGGAATTGTTTCTTCAGCCTTTGCCCAATCCACATCTTCAACCATCTAGTTACATGCTGCTAATATCTTTAAACAGACCCAATAGTCCCATAGGATCTCTCTTACGGTAAGTGAAGCCTAGCTAGTCTCGGCATGAAGGTGGATTAATCTCGGGAGACAATTCGCCACAATTGAACACAGTGATGTTGGTTTTGGCTACCACATTGTTACTTTTCAAACTATCGGAAAAGTGTAAAGTATGTGCTCAGTATAGGCCGTAGAGACAACCTTACCTACCCAAGAATATCTCATTTTTATGACGCTAATTGCTTTTCAATCAGCTTGCGCTCGTTATCAACTCTACTTATGAGCGAAAAATACAAATCGGTATGTCTCATAGGTAAAAGATGAACTGCATGATCAATACTATTTAAATTCCTTTCAAGAGTTTTTAATTTTTCTGGATCCAATGTATTCTGAAGCTCTATATGCATAAGACGTAATCTTTGAAAAAGGCTATTTGTATAGCGTTTGATCAACCAATCATAGAGTTTTGCCAATTGTTTAAATAGCGGCATTACAACAGCCAAAATAGTGGCTAAAATAGTCAATAAACGTACTATATAGTTTGTTGCCCAAAAAGGTAAATATCGATTGATCAATGAGGGACCATTTTTATAGTAATCATGAGCCTCACTAGACATTGGATATCCAGTATCGTATTGCGTTGGAAAAGTCCCTGCATTATGAAAAGGTCCAATACCGCTATGAACTTTTTCTAAAGCTTGAGCAAGATAATAGATTATTTGAGGATGTAAATCTTTGCGCACTAGCACTGAGACCGAGGTAGCAATGATGTTGACATCATGTGGCGGGATATTTTTTTCAAAATCAACAATTCCAGCAGGCAAAACCAAATGTCTTAATTGTGGGAATATCTTTGTTAAGGCTTCAGCACGTGGAAAATTAAGTAACCGAATAGAAGGGTCCAGCAATAACTCTTGTATCTGGGGAAGACTAAATGCCCCGGTAATAATAATTGCATCAACCCTTCCCTCACGCATAGCCTTTATGGCCTCTGAACCCGATAGTACTAAATCGGCTTTTGGTGTATTGATATCTAAGTGAAGTGCTTTAGCAAATTTATGTCGTCCTGTACTATCAGGGCCAATTGCAATCCGCTTACCTTTTAAGTCATCAAGATCCCCCCATTCTTTTGTAGATCGATAAAAAATCCAATATGGCAAATAAGATACTTGTCCTAGTGACATAATATTTTTTATATCTACGCTATCAGGGTTACCTTCTGAGAAGAAGCCAACCTGATAATTGGATTTAAGATCTGAAAGTCGGGCGAGATTTTCTCCTGTGCCCTCTGAATTTTCTATCTCTAAATTAATACCTGAATCCGCCATAATAGCTTGATATTGCTTAGCTATAGACTCAAAAGCACCATTCTTAGTGCCTGTTGTAACAATTATTTTTGAGGGTGGAGCTGGTAAATAATAATCAACAATAATCCAAGCGAGGGATACGATAAATACCAATCCAACTAAGCTAGCTAAAAAATAAGAGCCAATTCTTTTGAACATGAGTTACCTTCAAAGTGGGTTTGATTTATCATACGCCGCTTTCTCGGTGAGTATTAAAAGTCAACTTTAGTTACATATGAAATGAGGGTTACGATGTTTCTGCACTCCATTAAATCGGAATCTTTGGGGACTAACGGTCTTCCTAAGCCAGAGTTCAAGCGTCTATCAACTAGACGCTGTCGCCAGTCGCTCATGTTAATGACAGTCAAACAGGATTGGTCATCCTGACAACAAAGGTAGTCCAACTTGCCTATTGTTACCAACAGTAGTCACATAAAACAAAACCCCCACTAACCAGTAAGGGTTTCTGAGATTTTTGGTGGCCCGGGGCGGAATCGACCAGGCCCTAGGATACTAGATCCTAAAAAACTTTATAAGACATCCATAGCATTAACAACCAAATAATAATCAAGGAACCTAAGTAGCTCTTAGGCTTAAATTGCTTTTTAATACGCCACTCGTCTGCATTCATCCTAGACTCTTGAATGATTGATTTTGGTATTAGTCTAATTGCCACCCAAATCAAAACTGGCCTGATTTAGCAGAAATCCAATTTCTAATTTCAATAGAGCTACTTAATATTAATGTGATGGGTTAGAGGCGTAGTTTTTAATTTTTTAAGATCACCATTACCGAAAACACTCCAGCGAAGAATTTCTTGAAATAGGTCATTTTTTTCTACATAAGTTAATTCAAGTAAATTTTTCAAATCAAGCAGTCCACCAATCTGAAGTTCTTGAATGATCTTTTCATAATTTCCTACACCATGCATCTGCTTGGAATCAGTAGATGTTATATTCGTTTGATCTTTCATTATCTTCCATTGATGAGCATTTGTGACGATTTGACTTTGCTTGAACATTTCAATCTACGCCTAATTTTTGAGGATATGCCATTTTAAAGTTGGCAAATTACTCTTAATGCTCTAGTTGATGACGTTAGATGTTTTTAACTAAGCAATATTAGATCCTAAGATATTCCAACCATTAACCATTGAAACTAATTCTAAGAAACTCTGCCCTGAACTCCCCAAGACCACCATCATAAAATGTCCTTTTGACATCCTCCCCGCCCTAAAGGACGGGGATTTCTTTCGGATTTTTGTTAAAAGACATCGCTCGCACCAGACACTCAGTCTAGAAACAGAGTTGATAAATCCTGATTAACGGATTAAATCTCTTTAAATTGACTGACTGCGCTAATAACTTAAAAGATAGGCCATCAACCACTTTAGCCAAACTGAATAGAAAATTCTCCGCCCGAAGCCGGGCATTCTTTGATTTTGGTTACCTTAGGGAGGAAGCGAACCACAGCTTTAAGAGGTCTAATCCTGCTTCAAGACTGTCCTTTTGAAGGGCAATTTTCTCTTGCTCAATGATAACAAATTTGTTATCATATAGGCATGGCATATTCCATCATTTATTTTTGTCAAGAAGTTCAAGAAGACATCATGAATTTGCCTGTAACACTTCAAGCTCGTTACATTGGCTTGACTGATCGAATGATTGAGTATGGTCCAAATTTGGGTTTGCCGCATACCGATGCT
>CANJBQ010000102.1 GCA_947472645.1 Burkholderiaceae bacterium | reverse complement strand
TATCGATACCGAAGTGGGCATATCCGCTAGTTAATTCGCACGCGTCACCAACGCCATCTCCATTGGAATCCGCTTGGTTTGGATTTGCGATCGCAACGCAATTGTCAATGCAATCCGCAACGCCGTCGCCGTCAGTGTCGGTGTCAGGCACGCCGCAGCCGCATTGGCCAGGCGCGGATTTGTTTGGATCAAGTGGGCAAAGATCTGTGGCGTCGTCAAAGCCGTCGCCGTCATCGTCCATGTCAACGTTGTTGCCAATGCCGTCGTGGTCTGTATCTACAGACTCGCTTGCATCAAGTGGGAACGCATCCATGGAATCCATAACGCCGTCGTTATCATCATCGTTGTCGACGCAATCTAGAATGCCGTCACCGTCTGTATCAATCGCAGCGCCGCAACCGCCACACGCATTTGTGGGGCAACCGTTGCAGGGGCCAGCCACATCGGGGCAGGCATCGCAGGCGTCAATGATTCCGTCAGCGTCGGTGTCAGTTTCACACGAATCTGGAATGCCGTTGTGGTTGCAATCTTGCGCGGTGCCGTTTGCAATGTCGCAACTATCTGGGGTGCCGTTGTGGTTGCAGTCGGATTCAGTGGTAGGGCCGGTGGACCATTCGACGACGAATGCGACAACGCGATCCCATCCATAATCGCCACTGGAATTTGCATCATTCCAAGAACGCCCAATCATGTAATGCAAATAATTTTCTTCTGGACCACTACCGCCGTTGTCCGCCCAATTTGAAGGTTCTAAATAGGTCCAGGGCTCATTCGTCGTCCAATGCCAACCTTCAGAAGGCTCTGGGGAACCGCTCGCCTGCTTTGCGCCGAGCCATGGGCCCAAGATTCCAGGCCACGCTTCGTTTGTATGTGAGACAGCGAACACAAATTCATCTTCAGCGAGAGTTCCGATTGTCGCGAGATAACCACCCATTCCGCGACTGAGGACATCTGCTTCATCCCAAGAAACGCCAGGTAAGCGAACCTGAACGGCATACCAATGCCCATTGCCGCCGCTGGCAACAGTCCACTGCACGGCGCCGGGATATGGGGATACAGAAGATCCACCATTAGTAATGTCACACGAATCTGGCTTGCCGTTGCCGTTGCAATCTTGCGCAAATCCGCTTGCAATATCACACGAATCTGGAATCCCGTTGGTGTTGCAATCTTGTGCGCCGCTAGCAATTTCACATGCATCACCAACGCC
The DNA here is from genome assembly GCA_947472645.1 of Burkholderiaceae bacterium. Taxonomy (GTDB): domain Bacteria; phylum Pseudomonadota; class Gammaproteobacteria; order Burkholderiales; family Burkholderiaceae; genus Polynucleobacter. The sequence continues at coordinate 2,239 of CANJBQ010000102.1, read as the reverse complement.
GTCGCTGTTGCAATCAGCTTGATTTGGATTGGAAATGTTTGGGCAATTGTCAACGCAATCCGCAACTCCGTCACCATCGGTGTCAAGCACAGCGCCGCAACCGCCGCACGCATTTGTGGGGCAACCGTCGCAAGGGCCAGCGAGTGTTGGGCAAAGATCTGTGGCGTCGTCAAAGCCGTCGTTGTCATCATCCATGTCAACGTTGTTGCCAATGCCATCGTGGTCTGTATCTAACGACTCGCTTGCATCAAGTGGGAACGCATCCATGGAATCCACAACGCCGTCGTTGTCATCGTCATCGTCCATGCAGTCAGGCGTGCTGTCACCGTCTGTGTCAAGCGCTGCGCCGCAACCGCCACAAATGTTTGTGGGGCAACCGTTGCAAGGGCCAGCGAGTGTTGGACAAAGATCTGTGGCGTCGTCAAAGCCGTCGCCGTCCGAGTCCATGACAACAGCAGATTTTGCGACGCGGAAGCCAACATGACTCCAGTTGGCACTTTCGTCGTAGCCAGCCGACCTCCAAGAAGCCCTGAGAAGATTGGAGCCATCATCTATCGACCCGCCCCTATGAAGTCGACCCCAACCAGATCCGATGGGATCTGTCACTGCGTTTGCGTTGTAATTGCCACGAAAATCTTGTTGCCACTCATGGACATTGCCAAGCATGTCATACAGCCCCAGCGCATTTGGAAGTTTTGTCGCAACGGTTTGAGTGTCACTTGAATTGTTGCCGTACCACGCAATATCGTTCAGAACTCCGTACAGCGCAGTCGTCGTTCCTGCTCGACATGCGAATTCCCATTCGGCTTCGGTTGGCAAGCGCAACCCTGTTACAGACATGAAACCATCTGTACCTGCGATCATGTCCCAAGAGACTTGTTCGACAGGACGCGAGGGGCTGTTAGAGGATCCAGAATGGGCACTCGGATTGCTCCCCATCTTCGCCTGCCACTGAGCCTGAGTTACTTCGGTCTTTCCTATATAAAAAGCATTCGTCAATGTCACTTGATGCGTCGGGCTTTCGTCAGACCAACACTCCGTATCTTCAGGACTACATCCCATCATGAAAGTCCCACCAGGAATAAGAAGCATTTCGATCCCTGTTTCATTGTCCACTACGCGCCACGGTAAGTTCGCAGCGGTGATCGCAGCAAGTAGATTCGCGTCAGTAACGACTGCGGGATTTGGTACGTATTCGAGAACCGTCGCCCACGATTGAGACTCGCAGCCATCCGGAACATTATTCCCATTCACATCGGCAAGTGCGCCGCTAGCAATTTCACATACGTCACCAATGCGGTTGCCGTTGCAATCTGCTTGGTTTGGATTTGCGATCGCAACGCAATTGTCCACGGAATCCGCAATGCCGTCGCCGTCGGTGTCCAATGGAATTGTAATAGCGACAATGAACGGTTTATAATTTAGAAGGCTAGTACCTACAACTGCCTTTGCAAAGCGGTACCCCAAAGGAGGGGTGAGATCGGCAGCTTGAATACCCCAGACAGCGAGCGTTCCATCAGCACGCAACGCAACCGAGGTGTCATCGCCAGTACTTACATCCACGAAAACGCCTGTTGGGCAAGTGAACGATTCGCCCCAAGAAACCAATGTTCCATTTTCCTTCAGCGAAATGATATGGTATTCACCAGCAACTAACTTTCGGGCAGGCGCTGCATTACTTGGTGGAGTTGCTCCCCAACCCCATGCTGCCAAAGAGCCATCATCCCCTGCAGCAACAACATAATCCTGTGCCTTTGCAATTGAGCGAACACCTAAGACACTTGCAGGGGCGCCATTTACACCAGATTGAAAACCCCAAGCTTGAATTGAGTCATCCACTTTCCCAACAACATGGAAGGCACCATTCATACCGAGGGCAATTTTTTTTATATTTGTTGGTAGTGGATTTGGCTCGGAATAGCAACCGTTACCCCAAGCAATCAGAGTTCCATCTGTGCGCAGTGCAAGAATGCGGTTTGAACATCCTCCGGTACCAGTGAGATCCATCACATCCCCGACATTTGTTGGAATGATTCTTGATGGGTCGTTTTCGCCCCAAGCTCTAAGTGAACCATCTGAGAGTCGCGCAACCACAGTTCCGTAAGTTGTCCAGATATCTTCCACGTCGCCCAAGTCCGCAGGCGGCAGAACGTTTCCCGTCATGCCTGGTCCCCAAGCTACTAATTGTCCAGCTGGAACATGGTCAGCAACAACGTTTTTGGCGAGTAAGAGAGCTAGG
>CANJBQ010000101.1 GCA_947472645.1 Burkholderiaceae bacterium | reverse complement strand
GTCTAGAATGTTAAGCGTAATTCAATTTTATAAAAACAGAACAAAAAAATCAATTTATCTTATTGGTCATAGTAATGGCACTATTAGTGAGGCAGAATTTTTAAACACGTCACCTGATAACCAAAAGCTTTTGGCAGGGGTTATCTTCAGTGCGAGTCGGAACGAAACGAGTATTGATGGTCCGCTCAACCTTTCAATCTTATTTTTACACCATGAGGATGATGCCAATGGAAGATGGACCTCCTACTCCAACGCTGAGGGTTTATACAAAAAAGTTAAAGTTTTAAATGTGGGGTCAACAGAGTTCTCGACGGTTCATGGCGGAGAGTCTGGAGGAGACCCCTCCACCAGCGGCCACCACATGTACGAAGGCTCCTTTGAAGAGGCGGCTAATTACATCTGGGCCTTCATTTTCAAGCAAAATTCGCCCAAATGAAGAGACTACCCGAAGGTGGTTTTGGTGTTTCTTGGTGGCCCGGGGCGAAATCGACCAGGGCTGAGGATGTTTGATCCTTAGCCTCTAAACATAAAGTAGACAGCGCCTAATAGACAAAGCCCCGCCCAAATGTAATCTGTCTTAAATGGCTCACCCATATAGAAAACAGCAAATGGCACAAAAACGGCAAGAGTAATAACTTCTTGGGTAATCTTAAGCTGTCCAAGTGAAAAGTATTCAAACCCAATTCGATTTGCTGGAACTTGAAAAGCATATTCGAGCAAAGCAATTGCCCAACTTGCGAACACCGCAACCCACCAAGGCTTTGAAGATAAATTCTTTAGATGTGCGTACCAGGCAAATGTCATAAAGACATTGGAAAGCATCAAAAGACCGATAAAAGAAAGGGGGCCAACAAGTTTAGATAAGCTGATCATCCCCCAATACTAACGACTTACCCGGAAAATGAAAAACCACCCGAAGGTGGTTTTGATGTTTCTTGGTGGCCCGGGGCGGAATCGAGCCACCGACACAAGGATTTTCAATTATCCGCCTAAGCCAACTTTCGCTTTCGATTTCAAGGGCGTGACAACTAGTCTCGAGTTATCTAAAAAATGGTTAATTTATCTATTTGGGCACACCCCGAATTACATACTGAAGAGGTAAAGCATCTGATACGGCAACTTGAGGATCAACTCCCGCGGCCTTTGCCATTTGCTCAATGATTGGCAAAAATAATTCTCGGTTAGGCTCGTTAAAAATGCGTGGCACACCTGCCTCAATTTCAAACCCTGCCTGGTCAAACATCTCAACTATGGTCTGTCGCGTAAACCAGCGGAGATGGGTCTTATCTAAGAGCCCACTTTTCTCATAACGAAAATCACCGATACTTAATTTGGCTTGCAAAGACCAATGCTGGGCATTAGGAATACAAGCGACCACCGATCCTGTTTTGGATATATTGGCCCTGATTAATTTAAGAATTGCCCATGGATCTTTAAGATGCTCCAAGGTATCGCCGAATATCCAGCAATCGCCATTTTTAGTCTCTTGCCAGAAATTTTCAGAAGCATTCTCGATGTTTAGCACCATGCTTTCATCACAATGCCTCTTGGCCAACTCAGCATATGTCGAGTCTATTTCTATACCCAACCAATAACAATTTGAAGAAATTTTTTTAAACTCCCTAGCCAACGCCCCCGAACTACAGCCAACCTCAATTATTTTTTTAGATTCAACTGGAATAAATTTTAATAAATCAGGGTTATGTTGTTCGTGTATTGGAGTTTGCTCCATTTAATCTCCCCATTTTTCAAGGTATTGTTGATATGAGGCTTTCCAAGCATCCGAGCCAAAGCTTCCGCCGCTTTCATGTATTAAGGATAGATCCCAAGTTCCACAGGTTATATTTTTTAACTCGGCCTGTCAACAAAAATCAAGGTCATAAAAATGAAACTTAAATCTTTCGTCAAACGTAAGATTATTTTCTAAAAGGGTTTTACTTTCAGATGCTAAAAGCAAGCCGTCTAAGAGTGCCACCTGTTGACGAGGTGAGCCAAAGATACTAAGATTGCTGGGGGGGAAGCCTTTCCCATGGCCAACAACCCCGCTAAGATTTTCTGGAGCGTCCCAAGTAAAGTTTGTGTCAACGAATGCCCAGGATGGTTGTCCAGGAACGCGTCGCCGATTTCCAGCCAAGCCAATCACGCTAAAATGATTGAGGCCCTCTACAACGCGATGCGCCCAGTAAAAGTCTAAAATGTGTAAATCATCGTGCGCAAAAATAAGGGTTGCTGGATCTTCACTGGATTCACTTATAGCCCTGTTGTATAAAACGGGAAGACCTTCAGTATTGTTTGGAAATAGGCACACCTCAAGAAAAGGTGGCTTATGGAAGGCCAAGGAACGACCAGTCGCTGTTTTTATATAAAAATCCTGCTCAGATGCGCGTGTAGCTACAATTAATTTGATTTTCATTTACCAGCGTGCCTTAGCTTTTATTTTCACTCCTACCATTAGCATCAATATACCCCGCCAAGTGAAAAAACCACCCAAAGGTGAATTTAGTGTTTCTTGGTGGCCCGGGGCGGAATCGACCAGGGCCTAGGATGCCTGATCCTTTTACTTACCTTCAACAATATATAGTCGCGATGAAGCATATTTATCACGACTTTCAGCTAAAGCTTTACGCTCTGGAGAATTCACCATAGCCTGTGCCTTTTCAAAGCTATCAAACCTAGCAATGGTTACTCGGTTTATGCTTTTATCAAAGTTAGACACCCCTTCAATTTTGTCTCCCCCTACAATAAAAGTCCCGCCAAACTTGGTGTACATAGCAACTGCTTTTGGCGCATATTCTTTCATGTAACCTGCCCTGTCTTTAATGGTTAATTCCGAGACGAGATAGGCTGGTTTGGTTTGAGCAAATACAGAGGCTGATACACATAACAATAAAATGGCTAATAGTTTCTTCATTTGATTACTCCTTCATTAATTTTTTTAAACATAGAAGGAGAATTCTATAAATCCCGAGATCTCCAACATTATTGTTCGAGATAACAAAATTTGCCAGATAGGCTAGGATCAATTTGAGGTCTGTTAGTGGTCATTCTTCTCTGATTCCAAATTAAAACCACTGTGGATTACCCTACTCACAATTGACGTGAGTTCAAATACCTTCTTAAAGGACACGTCATCGCACATTGATCAAGCGTTACGTAACTAGACGCTGACCCTAAAAAGACTACTCCTATAACAGAAACGGTAGAACAGGATTAAACATCCTGATTTTTAGATTAGAAGCTCTAAGCACTGACATAAGGCGCTAAAACTAAGGTGGGTACACCATTGCTTAACTTAGACTCAAATAGCTAGGGTAGAAATGAAAAAAGAGAGCTAGAAGCTCTCTTTTTTGTATGACCTGAGACATACTTTACACTTTATACCGGACACATACTTTACAGTTTTGAGCATAAGGAGGGCCAACTTATGCCATGGAATGAAAGTACGAAGATGGATGAAAAGCTTAAATTTGTG
>CANJBQ010000100.1 GCA_947472645.1 Burkholderiaceae bacterium | reverse complement strand
TGGCAGTCAAAACTTCGACTTGACGCAGCAACATCACAATTTGTTCCGGTTTAATACGTTGACCTTTAGGCATTTTTTACTCCTTTTAGAGATAGATTATCAAAAATTTCTCTCTTTGGGAGTGGTACTAAAAATTAGGTCAGATCAATTTTCATAACTCATTTTGATCTTCCTTGTCTTTATTAATACGATCAACTCTTAGAATATCTACTTCAACCAAATCATCGTAGTTATTAATAATGTGTTGATCCGTTAGGTTTTTAAATTGTTCAACAGCATCTTTCATTGATGTGGCTTGAATTTCGATATAGCCTCCAAGGACTAGTGAATAATTGATAGCGTAATTGCGCATAAATCCTCCTAATTAATAGTGTTGGGTGGTGGGAGACTGCGTCTCGCCTGACGACCAACGTTGTGAAATAAATTACGTAATGAACCTTGAGCACCTTTGATCGTGGGCAGTAACTCTGCATCAGATATTTCGGCGCCATGTTCAGCAACAATTTGTCTTGCGATTAGAAGATAGGCTTGTGGATCTGCCGCATTCATTTCAATCAGAACGCAGCGATTCAATAAGCCCTTATCTAATAGGGAAACATTGTTGGTAGTGATGATGAAAACGCCTCTGGGGGTATTCATCACAGACTTCAAACTCTCTTGTGTCTTCTTCTTCAACATATCGACCTCGTCGATGATGAAGTAATGAAGACCACTGGAATTCAATGAAACCCTTGACATCACATTACCGATCAAGGTGGTGACCTTTACCCCGTCAAAGCCTTCCTGACAGGCGATAAAGTCTTCGGGCATATTCAATGAATTACCCGTTTTACCTTCCTCGATCGCGTTAGGTAACAGCTTGGCCAGAGTAGTCTTGCCGGAACCGTAGATGCCGTATAGAAGAATGCCTGATTTTCCCTTGAAGGGAATCTCTTCAATATTGTGAACAATATCTTGGAGTCGTAGTTTGGACTCGGGATTGCCGAAGATGAAATCATTGATTGAAGTTGGCTCATTTGTAGCTCCTTTGTTTGTCATATTTCGTTTATTGGGGATGGGTTATTAGCTCACCCCCTTCCTTAATTAAGCGGCTAATTGGCCGTCAGCATCATTGGCTGCTTTGGCATTGGCGCGTTGTTTACCTGCGTCATCTTTCAGCTGGCTATACAAGCCCAAAAGTGCGGCCTTGACTGCAGCATCTTTACGGACAACTGCACGAATAGCAAAACCCCCGTCTTCCTGTTGCTCAGCGAGTAAAACGCAGGTTGATCCTATATCTTGTGCATCGGCATAGAAGCTGAGATCTTCAGACTTGGCGATACCTAGATCTATGCCACACTCAAAATACTCCTTTGCCATCTCAATCTTTTGGGCTGGGCTGATAAAAGAGTCACTTTTACTCATGCTGATTTCTTGGACACCTCCCTGAGCTTCAATCCAAGAAGCTAGATCCGTTGAGAGGATCTTGGCCTTTTGAGCTTGGCGTAGGACTAATGAGTAAGTTGATACGCGGCGACGGTTGATATCGCCAAAGACCGCACGAACCACGCGAGTTGCTAATGGCGCCTCATGTTTATATGTATAGCCACGCTCTTTGTGGAACATCTCTAGAGCAGCTGAACGCTTCTTAGCCTCTGAGATGGGTAGTTCTCCACAGAAAGCTGCGCATTCTTCCAAAATGGCGTACTTCTCTTGGTTGCTAGTCAGGAATGATCCAGTTTCCCAAGACTTACGTTGGTCTTCTAAACGTCTTAATGCACTTAACGCATGAACGATGGTGGAAGGGGTGGTTGATGAGTTGTCCTTTAAAAGGACGTTTGATGAATCGGTTGTTTTTACTGCTTCGACTGTTGTAGTCATTTTGAATCTCCTAAAACATCAGTTCAGCGGTTATGGCGAAATTGCCTAATTTGTTTTGCTGAACCGATTGGAGACACTGTAAAAAAATTTGGAAGGTTTGGCGATTAAAAGAATTCTTGTTAAGATTCTTGTTAATGGAAAAAAGACTTTATTTCGACACGTTTACAGCCCAAGAAGAAATCTTTAATAAGGTTTGGGATCACTTTCCTATTAATAAAAAACCTGATTGGAAACATTGGTGGTTTTATAGATATCTACAAATTAGTCCAACTTATGCGAAAGAGTTAGACAGGCAAAATATGTTCTGGGGTGATATCGATGCAATTAATAAAAGATCCAAAATAGAATTAAAAAAGATATCTTCAAAATTACCCATTCCTGATGATCAAATTTTTTCTATGGTTCATCTCTTTGGGGATTTGTGGAAAACTGATTTCACTCGATGGTGGTACAAAACAGCAAAAGATGTTTTTTATAACCAAGAAGATTCTCTGATTAAACCTGTCCAACTTGGAGAGTTTTATCCCGGCGAGTTTATTGATGGGCCTGGAAAAAAAGAATTAGTGGTAAAAAGATTTGAGAAAATTTATGAGGAAAGAGAGAATTTCTTTCGAGAGCCACATCTAAAGATTCTTGCATTACCTATTCTTGAAAACAAAGCTGAAACTTTAAAATTGATTGAAAAATACATCGATGATCATATTTCGTTTGATCAAAAAGGCGTAATTATTAGTAAACGTATATTCCAAAACACAAAACTCAAGGAAGCAACTTTAAGGGATTGTTATAAGGTTTTTGAATTAAGGTCATATCAAACTAAGCCAGATCTAACAGCTCTAGCATTAGAAGCAAATGTACTGAAAAATGCATTAGCGGGCGTGAAGCAAAGTAAGACAGAATTAAATAAGATTCAGTCTTTGGAGTCTCTAAGAGCAGGAACAAGTCGTCAAATCGCAATGGCACATCATTTTGCCGAAAATGCAGTTCTCGGAAAATTTCCTATATCTACAACTCCAAAAGAAATAGAAGAGCCTGATTATGTACAGTTATCCAAACGATTTAGTTCTACTAAAAATCAATTAAATCCCAGTAAGCGGTCGTTTGATCTTCTGTTAAAAGATGTAGAAAAATCTTTGGAGGGGGATTTAGATTACTTTTATTACAAAATGCACTAGTCGTATGTGATTGATTTATACAGTTTGTTCGTCGACCAACAAACTTAAACCAACTCCACCGCAGCCTTGAGTTGATCTGGACTACTATATAGATAAGCCGCAGTTGTGGAAATATTTCTATGGCCAGCGAGGGATTTCAATATATGAATTGCAGTGCCCTTATTGGCTAGTCCAGTCAAGAATGACCTCCTTCCCGAATGGCTGCTGGCTCCTTCGAGCCCTACAGCGCGGTAGAGATAAAAGAAATACCCAGTCAAAGAGTTTGCTGAGAAACCTGCTTGTTTCTGCGTGTAGAAAAGTGGCTTAGTCACGTCTTTAATACGGATGGTCTTGATGTATTTCTCAAGCTCTTTTTGCATACGTTCATTTAGGTAAACTGTACGAGCGTATTTGCCTTTGGTTTGAGTGGGCATTAAACGCACCTCACCCTTAATCGTGTTGTCGCTGTTTAAAACGTCGTTTATGCGCAGTGCTGCGACCTCAGCTACTCGCATACCCGCAAAATGAGTAAGTAGCAACATCGCGCGATTACGTGCTGAGTGCCTACGTGTAGCGACGTGATCTAAAACCCTACGAAGTTCTTGTTGATTTAGTACTTTTGCTTGTGACATCTAGTTCTCCCTGAAATATATTAAAAACATAGCTATATTGTGTTTTCATAGGTTGGGTTTGAGCAACCGAAAATGGCAGAAAATGATCCATATGTTTTTCAATGACTTATGCGATAACCTAAGAGAAACATAGATCTATTAGTTTTTCGTGGCTTAAATG
>CANJBQ010000099.1 GCA_947472645.1 Burkholderiaceae bacterium | reverse complement strand
TCACTCCTTGGCCTTCCTTCGAGGAAGGCTAGAACATGCGTCCTGCCAACAGGTGCCGACGGTGTCGGCGTTGAACCCCTGTCCCCGATCAATTCAGGTGGGGGAGTTTGAGGTGGCCATAAGTGGGGGAGTTTGGGTGGCCATCAGGGCGGGGTCCGGACGCGCTTTTATTGGCGAAAACCCCTATATAAAGCAATCGCAAATTGACTGTTAATAGACATCGTGAAAAGAAATTTATCAATTACTATAAAAAATAACTGGTGAGGTTTTGCGTTATGGCTGAAGTTATTGCTCATCAAGAGCTGGAAAAATACTTTATTCGTTACTCTGAGCTTGATTCGCGTCAGTCAAGTTTCCATCCCTTTGATACGCGTCTTCCACGATATCAGCGTACCCGTTACTCTGTAGTAGGCCGTCCTAAAGAGGGAACTACAGATGGTAAATACCATGACGATGGGGCTGGATTTTCGGTCGTTTATCTCAAGATAGAAGCGGGCAAAGGGGTCGGTATGCATGCGCATGCAAGCTCTGAAGTTTTCATTCCCATGTCTGGGAAATGGAGAGTACAAATTGAGGGCGGTATGGAATCCGTAGCCTTCCCATGGGACGTTTTGTCAGTCCCGCCAAACTTAATGCATGGACTAGAAAATATTTCTAATGAAACTGCATTCATTATGGCGATAAATTCAGGAAATACAGGCGCACCAATACGTTTTTCGCCTGACCTTATTGAAGAACTCAGATCAAAGGGCGAGGTGGTTACAGATCTTGAGCTCCCTGGTGAATCTCTCTCTAAATCTAAAAGTAACTCATGACAATATCACAAACAAAAAGATTTTCTGATGGCAGAAGTGTTAGGCGAAAGGTTCTCGGTAAAGAGCATGTCGATCCACAACTGCAAAATTCGATTGGTAATGAACTGCTTGAACCGTTTCAAAAATTTGTAACAGAAGTTGCTTGGGGTGATGTGTGGGGCCGCGAAGGCTTAACCTTAAAGCAGCGCAGTATGCTCACTATTGCATTGTTAGCAGCATTAAATCGAACTCATGAGTTGGATGCGCATATGCGAGGCGCTAAAAATAATGGCGTGACTTTGATTGAAGTCAGAGAGATTCTTTTACATACATGCATGTATGCGGGTTTTCCTGCGGCATTTGATGGCGTACGCGCTGCTTTGAAAGTCTATACACCTAAGATCACTTTGCCTAAAAGCCAGAACCAAAAAAGAAAAATACCCAAAAATAAAATTTAAGTTAATTATTAAAAGGAGACAAAAATGAAAGAAGAAATTTTGATCAACTCGCAAACCAATCAAAAACGGCGCAAGATAATTAAAGCTGGACTTGTTCTGCCGGCTGCATTATCAACAGGTGTATGGGCGCCCAGCATTGCTTCTGCTGCAGATGAAATTCCTATTGGTGTTGTTGTCGGCCTAACTGGAGCAGGTGCAGATTTTGGAAGAGACGCACTAAGAGCTTTTAAATTGGTTGCAGATCGTGTAAACCGTACAGGCGGCATTAAGTCTTTAGGTGGGGCACAAATTAAGTTGCTTGTTGCTGACCATCAAACGGATTTAAGAGTAGCTTCATCAGAGACCGAAAGATTAATAACCCGTGAAAATGTACTGGGAATTTTAGGATGGGCAGCAAGCGGGCCAGCCAGGGTTGGAAGCGAGGTTAGTGAAAGATACTCTGTACCATCCATTGACACCAGTGTGGATTATAAGCTTACAGAGCGAGGATTAAAGTATTTTTATCGCGCAGCTATTAATTCAAAGCAAACATGTGAACGTGGTATAGATTTTTTAGTTGAACTCGAAAAAACCGCTGGTCTTCAAATAAAAAGGGTGGCAATATTGCATGAAGACTCTGCATTCGGAACAGGTGCTGGGGATGTTTATAAGGCTGCAATTGAACGTAATAGTCGCTGGCAATTAGTTGATCGCATTTCATATACCGCAGCCAAGTTGACAGAAGCATCTGGAATTGTAAATAAGTTAAAGTCTCTTAATGTCGATGTGGTTTTTCAGGCTTCATATCCTGCGGATGGCATATTAATACAAAGGGCAATGAAGCAATTGAGACTTAACTTAGTTGCAAACGTTCATCCAGCAGGTGCTCCACCAAATATTCAATATGTGGGCAATTTGAAGGATGATGCTAATTATGTGATCACTGCTCTTGGGTGGACACCAACCATGGCGGACCGATTGCCGCCTCTTCCTAAGGCAACAGTTGAAGAATATATGAAAATTAACAATGTTGCAGTCCAAGATCAAGCTGGTTATTCCTTAAGCGCTGCAGCAGCCATGGTTGCTTCTTTATCCCGCATCACCACTCGTGATAGAGCGGCTTTATGGAATTCAATAGATAAAATTGATATAAACTTTGGTCAGGATCCAAACTTAATAATACCTTTTGGTGTCAAGTGGGATGAAAAGCATGATAATGCCAAAGCTCAGCCTGTAGTAACCCAAATTATCAATCAGAAATTGGCTGTAGTTTCACCTAAGGAATTGGCGACAGCTCAATATGTAGTCCCTGTTCCACCTTGGACTTCACGCAACTAGTATGAACCTCACATTTTCAATACTCGGTCAAATGCTTTTGACCGGGTGTTTAATGGGTTGTATCTATGGGACTGTTGCTATTGGCTTTTCCCTTATTTTTGGCGTGGCAAAAATCGTAAATTTTGCGCACGCTGGATTTGTAATGTGGGTTATGTATGGCGTTTTCTATTTCAGTCATTTAGGTTGGATGAGTCCATATGTGACGGGTCTACTTTCATTACCTACTTTTTTTATTTTAGGATATGTAGTTCAAGGGTCGGTCATGTCCAAGGTTAGTCTCATGTCTGAGGATATGCAAATTGTGTATACCTTTGGATTGCTGCTTGTATTAACTTATATGGCTCAATTCTTCTTTGGACCTGATGTTTTATATTTGCCTGCTTCTGGAATTTCCTTCGAATTCTGGGAAATTATTATTCAGAAAGAAATTCTTATAGCTGGAATTTTAGGATTGGTTGGTGCATTCTGCTTGCACGCATTCCTTTCGAAGACTTGGATAGGTAAAGCAATTCGAGCTAGCGCCGATAACCGCCGAGGTGCAATTCTTACTGGATTAAAAGTGCAACACCTGTCAAGAATCACAATGGGTATTAGTTTGGCTTTTGCTGCACTTGCTGGTTCAATGATGATGACTTTTACCACTTTGTATCCTTTAAGAAGTTTAGAACTTGCAATTTTGGCTTTTTTAATTGTTGTCTTGGGCGGATTGCAAAATGTGTTCGCTGCTTTTTTGGCGGGGGTAGTAATAGGAATATTAGAGGCGGTTGGTACACTTCTCTTTAGTCCGACGATGGCGCAATTAATTATCTATATTTTTGTTTTCTTCTTATTGCTATTTCGTCCCCAGGGTTTTGCCCGATCGGGGCATTGATATGTACCGGTTATTTTTTCTTGTTGCTGTAATTCTTGCTGCTTGCATTCCATTGGTCGTAAGTGGATATACAGTTAATTTTTTAACACAAATTTTTCTTTTTGCTTTTCTCGCTAGTGCTTGGAATTTAATGGCCTTAACTGGGCTTGTATCCTTAGGACATGCCGCATTTTTTGGCATTGGTGGATATGCAACTGCTTGGCTGTATGTTACTTTAAGCATAAATCCGATCTGGGGTGCTTTTACTGGCTCAGTATTCGCAATGTTTTTGGCCTTTGTGGTTTACTGGATTGCATTTCGTTGTGGACTTAAAGGTATATATTTTAGTGGATTGACATTGGTTTTAGCTGAGGGTCTAAGATTCCTTGCTATTAATTCACCAATTTTGGGGCGATCGCAAGGCCTAGAAATCGTTAATCTGCATTTGACCAATACTGTCTTGTATGGCGTATCTTTGTCCTTAATGATTTTTTTGATGATAGTAACTTGGGTGCTATTGCGATCCCCACTTGGCTATAGGTTACAAGCCGTGCGTGAAAATGAAGTTGCAGCAGAGGCTTTAGGTGTCTCAACATTTCGAGTTAAGTTAACCGCAACACTTTTAAGTGCCGGGTTTGTGGCTGTTGGTGGTTCTTTGCATGCCCTGCTTTTACGCTTTGTT
>CANJBQ010000098.1 GCA_947472645.1 Burkholderiaceae bacterium | reverse complement strand
GTGATCGACAGCGACGGGGCTTGCTCGAGCAAACGCAGTGCAGTCCAGAACGCGGTGAAGCCGCCCCCGACGATGCAGATGTCGGCACTGACCGCTTCCTGCAGCGGGTCTGGTGGCAGGGCCTGCTCGCTGGCTAGCGCCTCCGTCATCCACACCGAGGTTTGCGCCGGCGGTCTAGGGACGGGGCGCCAGGCTTGCATCTGCAGATCGATGGGCATGGCGGTTCTTGTGCGGTTCCCGAGTCGTCTCGGCGTCGGTGTATGGGAAATTCAAACCGCCTTTTTCTCCAGGCGCTGACTGTACCACCAGACCGAGAAGCGATCAGCGATCAATTTACGCGATGTTTTGTGAAAATTCCCCTCTCGATCGGGCTTATTGGTCGCTGCGTCGACCCGTCGAGGCCGATTTCGACGCACTCTGACGGCCATGCGCAAGCGAGAGGCCACGCGGGATCGTCGGCTCTGTTGCCGAACCGTTCTCGCCTCGGCATGTCTCGCGAAGAAGCTCGCCGCAGCTGTTCCAGCACGTCTTCGGGATCGAAGTCCGCAATCCCTCTGGGAGATGTCGCGAACACGGCGCGATTGACCACGTGTCGGGCCGGCGATATAGTCTCCCATGATAAAAAAAATAGTTTCGTTTCAAATCCCTATTGCCCATGAAACACCCTCACACCGGCCGAATAAACACCGCTTCGGCTTGGCGATAGAAGCGCGAGTCCAGTCATGAAAAAAATACGTCTAGAGATATTTACTGATGGCGTTATTGCCATCATTATTACGATCATGGTTCTGAAACTCAGAATCCCGAACGGTTCTGAGTTGGCCGCTCTCCTGCCCTTGCTGCCCACATTCTTGAGCTATGTGCTGAGCTTTTTCTTCTTGTCTCTGTACTGGATATCTCATCATCATATGTTGCACGCTGTGGATACAATCAACGGCAGGGTACTGTGGGCAAACTTGAATTTGCTTTTCTGGCTCTCGCTGATACCGTTTGCCACCGGTTTCATGGGTGAGAACCATTTTGCAGCCATACCCTTGGCGTTTTACGGCAGCGTAATGTTCATGGCGGGGCTATCGTTCTATGTTCTGGAACGCACATTGATTTCCGCCAATGGTGATCAGTCGATGCTGGCCAAGGCCGTCGGCAAGGACATTCGATCCCTACTCTCGCCTGCGCTTTGGCTTGTCGGCATCGGGTTATCGCTCTACGTTGGAACCATCGCAGTTGTTGTATACATCTTGATTGCGATGATGTGGATCATGCCTAACCGGCGGATCGAAGGTATGGCAATTGAGAATCGGGACAGCCCAAAGTAACCATATTCTATTCTCAGGAGAAATTCGTGCGCTGGCTCTCAACCCTGTCACTTTGTCTGATTGCGTCGCTGCCATTTTCCGCTGCCGCCCAATCATTTGTCCCTTACGATGCCCGGTCGACCAATCTTGTTGCGGTGAGCAAAGACGTGCCTGCGCTTGCCGCGCGGGTAGTTGCCGTCGGCATTCGCGGCGCGGGTGGCGTGGCGCCGGTCGGCTTCTTCCATCCTGGTGGTCCCATCCATGACAAGCCCGAGTTCGCAGAGTTCACCAAACCCGGTCGGGTGCTCGACGCGACCCGGGTTCTCGTCACGAGCAACTCCAACTTCGGCGCTCCCCGCGCCCTGAAAGACTCCCCCGAAGGTTCGGTTCTATCCATCGATCCAGGTGGTCCGACTATCGTAGTTCCGGCGGGATTCGCCGCTGCGGGAAATCAAGCAAGCGCATTGAATGGACGCGTCCAGCTGTTCACCGCGCAAAGCCAAGCTTTCCTCAACAGCATTCGCACGCCGGGCGCGGCAAGCGCAGCATTTCCGACGGTGAGCAATCCGCTTGGAATCTCCATCAACAATGCCTTCGGTCGACTCTGGTTCGCCAACGCTCCAGGAGGTGCCCAGGGCATCGGTACGGAGTCGATCGCGGATCCCAGCGGCGAACCTTTGGCCGGCTCGCCGAGCGAACTCCTCGGCGGCGTCTTTGCAGGGGCACTGACCAACCGGCCGCAACAGATCATCCCCGGAACCTTGAACACGGGCGCGGTTGCGACTGCGCTCCTCGGTGCCTCGCCCGATGGTAGCAAGCGCGCGGTGTTCGCGGTGCTGACCGCCGATGGTGCGCTTGCTCAAGCGCACACTGAATTTGCGCTCGATGGATTGGCTCCGGCAGGGACCGTCGCTCCGATCCTGCTCGGCGGCGAGGCTCCATCGCGCGCGACTCGGGCCGGCATGATCTTCAACTGGGTGCCCAACAAGGTGCTCTTTGTCACCGAGGCCGCGCGGAACGCCATCACTGCACTAACGCTTACGACTGACGACAAGGTCTTCCGGGTTCAAAGCAGCCGCCGCTTCACGCCCCGCGAGCTCGATGTTCCGATCGACCTCGCCCCTGTCGTGCCGGAAGTTGTGAACCCGGGCTTCTCGAGCAACACAACCCTGGCCGGCAACTCGGACATCTACGTCGCCAATCGGGGAAACGGCACAATCGTACGCATGCGGCAGGACGGAACCGTGGTTGCCGTACGCCGGGTGACGCTCCCGGGTGGTCGCGATTTGGGGCCTGACCGTCTGAACGGAATTGCAGTGTCGGCGGACGCGCAGACGATCTGGGTCACAATTAGCGGCGCCCTCAGCGACTATCCGGATGCGCCCGGCGCCCTCCTCGCGCTCTCCGCTTTCGGGTCAGGGCAGACGGCGCTAAAAGGCCCTAATTCGGGTGACATGGTCGTCCAAGGCGCCCGGCTGTTCCGAACTGAATTCAAGCCTGAACAGGGCCTGGGCCCGCTGTACAACGAACGCTCATGCGTGGCTTGCCATAGCAAACCCAGCGCCGGTGGCTCCGCCCATGATGGATTGGGTATCGTGAGACGTATAGGACGGTTTGACGGCCGATCATTCGACCCGCTCGTCGGCCGCGGTGGCCCCGTCACGCGCGAACGCACGGTAGCCGAGCTAGGCGTTCCATGCACCCTGACAGCTGGACCGCCACCTGACGCCAACTTGATCTCGGTCCGAATTTCAACGCCGCTGTACGGGCTGGGCATGATCGACACCATCCCGGACGAGGTGATCCGTGCCGGCGCAGCCGCTCAGCAAGGCCCCGTAAAGGGCCGCGTCAACGTCGCGCGTGACGCGCAAGGACGCGAACGCGTCGGTCGCTTCGGTTGGAAGGCTGACGTTCCGACGCTGGAACAGTCCGTGGCTGGTGCGTTCCGAAATGAACTGGGCATCACGAACCCGATTGCGCCGACCGACCTTGTCCCCGCTGGCGCCGATTGTGGCAGAACGGGCAATGTGGCTACCGAGGACGATGGGAGCATGCTCGGCGCGGTTGTCGCATATGTTTCATCGCTGTTGCCACCACAAGCGGGCACCGGCCCTCAACATCTGACCGGGGAGCGATTGTTTTCTGAAACCGGATGCGCCATGTGTCATACGCCAGCCCTGCAGGCCGGTGACGCGCGCGTTCCGCTCTATTCGGACCTTCTGCTTCATGACCTCGGTCCCGCCCTTAATGATGGGGTGGTACAAGGTCAGGCAAAAGCGGCTGATTGGCGGACGAGCCCCCTCTGGGGCCTGAGCAAGCGCGTGCGCTTTCTGCATGACGGTCGTGCGACCAGCATCAGGGAGGCGACCTTGTTGCACGATGGCGAGGCCGCGCCGGCCGTAAAGAACTTTCGCCAACTGGCTCCCGACGAGCAGACCGCGTTGCTCGCATTTCTGTCCGCATTGTGAACTTAAAAATTGCCTGTCCACCCGCTCGAACCTGCCTAGGTTAGTCGCATTCTTAAGGGGAAAAGTCCGTCGATTTAGCCATACAGCGGGCCACGAAGCTGGATCTGGTAATCAATCTAAAGACCGCCGATGCCTGGCCCGAGTATTGGACTTGTCGTGGGTACTTTGCCGGAAAGCCGCTACTGTCGCCGGTCTCGTTCAAAGTCTGGGTACGCATCATTTCCACCGAACACCGCGCGATTGACCACTTACCGGGCCGGTGATACAGTCAGTCGTGGATAGGGAAAGGGGTGGTTTGTATTTTCTATTCCCTGACCCGCCTTAAGTCCGCACGCTGCCGCTCCGCGGACAAGTCTCGCAGTGCAAGGCTGAACTTAGACTGCTTGCCCTTCCCAACTCGCTGCCGACAAGAGAACCGCTGCTCATGACGATTGACTGGAATTTGTTCAGCCCCCAGAGCGCGCTGGCCGGCGGTCTGTTGATTGGGTTCGCTGCGGCGCTCTATATACTT
>CANJBQ010000097.1 GCA_947472645.1 Burkholderiaceae bacterium | reverse complement strand
TCCAGTAATTGTGATCTCACTTAATTTTCTCACGCCGATTCCAAGAAATTTAGCAGTTTCAACAACATTCATAGCATTGAATTTATTAGTAAGTAAAAGTGACTTTCTCATGCCTGCATGGTATCAGGTTATGATACACTTGTCAAGTCGTTTATGCCATTTTTAGCGAAAAATCGCCACTTTTAGCCAAATATTTTATTATTGGTCATGTTATTAGGACTCTTGCTAGGAATGTCAAAATCTCCCTAGTTTTACATACCATAACTAAAACTATGAGTTGTAATTATGCTACAATCCAAGTATGGAAATCATCCCCGCAAACACCTTCCCCATTGCGCCACTTGCCAGCTCTCTGACAGTGCGTGGAGGGATCAAAGACTCTGACCTCGCAACTCTTGCTGTGACCTCCCCTGTTGCCGCATATGTGCGGTCACTCACCACCAATGCGTCAAGAGCGGGAATGCAGCAGTGCTTGATCCGTGTTGCCGACATTCTTGCCCCAGGATTCCTGCCACCATCAATGGGTCGTGGTCGTGGTTCAAACGGTGCTGCTCGGTTCGCAAAGGTCTGCGAACTCCCCTTCCACCAACTGCGGACAGACCGACTATCAGAACTTCGTGCAGAACTCATACGGTCAGGTGGTGCGGCGGCAAGCACGAATATGGCAATGGCAGCAGTCAAAGGCGTGTTGCAACAGTGTTGGAAACAGAACCTTATGGATGGTGATTCATTGGCACGAGCAAAGTCCTGCTTGAACACCGTTAGAGGTTCCACTGTTCCAAAAGGCAAACAACTAAGCAAACTTGAAATTGCAAAGATGTTCCGTGGCATTGCAAAAACAGAAAATCCTGCAGCAAGTCGTGATGCCGCATTGCTTGCCATGCTCTGTCTAGGACTTCGCCGTGCAGAAGTTGCAGCAATACGACTGTCCGACTACGACCAAACTTCAGGCAGATTGATTGTTCGTGGCAAAGGCAACAAAGAACGAGTCATCTTCCTGACCAACGGATCATTCAGTGCTGTGAAAGATTGGATCACAGTTCGTGGCACTCAAAGCACGGATGCCCTGCTGTTACAGGTGAACAAAGGAGGTCACATTGTGGGAAGTGGCATCACGGCAACAAGCATCTACTCGGCATTGCGTAAACGAAGTGCGGATGTTGGATTGACCTGCAGTCCACATGATCTACGCAGGACTCTGTGTGGTGACCTTTTGAACTCAGGGATTGATGTTGTGACGGTTCAACACATCTTTGGACACAGTTCACCCACCACTACTGCACGATACGACCGCAGACCTGAAGAAACCCGCAAACTAGCAATGGGAACAATCACTGTTCCGTATGTCGCATGCCTCAACTAATTTTGAAGAATTAGTTCCTGTTTTCAAGGTATGGATGGTTTTGTGGGGAAGATGCGGAAATGGCACTGCAACACACCGTGCAAGAACCTGCCGACTACGAATTGCCACCCAAGCAATACCACTCGTATTTGCTGAATGAATTAAATTTTCAAATCTCTGTCTTTTAATCCTTTTTCAATCAACCAAGTTTTGTATTCCTCAAGGGTTTTCTTTGGTTCTGGAGATTTCCCTTTAAGACTAACTAATGGGGTTTCAACTACTAGAAGTTTATAAAAATTCTCTGCGTCACTTCTTGTTTCAAAATGATCCGACCTGACAATCGGATAGTGAGGAACATTTCGTCGTGTAACCACACCCCACTTAGGAAGTCCATTCACTGTCATTGGGACGATCTCCATTACAAACTGCCTGTCATCTTTAAATAGTAAATTAAAAATTTCAGGAATCATTTGTTCTCCATAAGTAGACTGCTAAGACACACACAGTTTTTGTCATCCCCCTATTTGAAACAAAGGGGGCAAACACTCTAATCAGGTTTTGGGTGCATCTTTAGTTGCCAGTTTCCACAGCACCACACCCCCAAGCACCATGAACACGGCACCAACACTTTGCCAAGCACTATTCTGCAAACATTCCCCTAGTTTGGAATAACTACCATCCCCTGCTTTTTGGAAAAAGTTAACTACAAAAACAATACCAAAGATAATGCCAAGAATTTTTGAGAGTCGTGTTTTGAAAACATGACGAAATCTTTGATCCCAAAATCCTATTCCTGTGGCAAAAACTGCCCCAATAACTGCCCCTAAGAAAAAGAGAATTAAAAACATCAACCAAATCTCTGGAGTTCCTGGGTTCTTATTCGGAGGAACCCAAATCAACATGAATGATAGAAACATGACACCAAACACCGCACCAATCGCTGCTCCGCAAGTTGTGAAGTGATGCACCCCTGACACTTTACGCAGGATTACATTTAGACCGCATCCAGTGCCAACAACTACACCTGCGATAGAGAACAAAACACATCCAAGAGGTGTATCTCTGGAGTAATAGTTATCGTAGAAAGAAACTCCAACAAGAAACAAAAAAAACATCGTTAGACCCAGAACCCCTCCGCAAATTGTGTAAGGGTAAACCCTTTGCAACCAATGCTTTGATAAGTTCTCGTCCTGATTGCTCATCTGAAACAGGGTAACTGATCTGATACGGTCATTTCAGTGCAAATCAAATATTGACTTTTACCCAATTGGTGATCTGTTTGAAGCATCACACCGATACAATCAGTGCGAATCGTCTTTTCGGGAATGTTCAAAAACTAACAAAGGAATAGAAATGAAACAGATCTCTACTGGCACTGGTCTTTGCGTATTAGGTTTGGGGGTTGCAGTTTTGGGTGCTGCGCAACTCGTTGGATCTAAAGGTAGTCAGGCATTTGCTCAGACTGGAAGTGAACGCAGGATTGTGAATATGGGGGTTAGTGGTGGTGATTATTATGGAACGGCATATCGGGTTTGGTCAGATGGGGTCATTGAAACTCGGTGTGTTGGAAATCTCTATTGGATTAACCCAACCACTGGTGTGGGTGGTTTTAATTATTTACAAAATGGTGTGCAGTCTTCTTGGGCAGTTGTTGATAACGGTCAGACACCATCAGTCCAACCTTCAGATACAAACACGGACGGCAGTGTGGATGCCGCAGATCTTGGAAAGGTTTTGCTTGACTACGGTGCCACTCAGGAAGTAACTCCTGTGCCGACCATTGACTGTCAGACAAGCACCATCCCTTGATGATGCGACTCATTCGGTGACTGATTTTGAACTTGGATTCAAGAACTCCCTGCAGCAATGCATGGGAGTTCTTCTTTTGTGAAGTCCGCATTCTCCCCCTCCAAATCACGAAACACTCTCAAAAAACGCCCGTACCGACCGTGCACTCAATGCAGGGCAACCACAACTCATCATTTCTTAGTAATTCGTTTGGATTTTGCTGCTGGGTGGTGTAGCGTGTGAGGATCTGGGCGAGCATTTCAATTCCAGAGGAGACGATCAAATGACTAAATCCATGTTCCGTGTTCTGGGTGTCGTGGCTTCTTTAGTGGTTGCAGGTGCGTCTGTTGCTGCTGATGCACCTGCTGTTGAATGGAAAGTCATCGACGGCGGTAATGGTCATTGGTATCAGGGCGTGGTCGTATCGACTGAAGGAGCCTCATGGACAAAAGCGAGAGCATTTGCAGTTGCTAGAGGTGCAGACCTCGCAGTAGTTCCTTCAGTGGTGTTTGCTGATTGGCTTTTCAATAACACTGTAAATAACAATTCATTATGGTGTGAAAATGGTGGACCATGGGTTGGCGGCTATCAGGAAGCAGGTTCAGCAGAACCAGGGGGTGGTTGGAAGTGGGTTGATGGTTCATCGATTTTGCCTGCCGTGTGGTCAGTTGGTCAGCCCGACAATGCAACCGATTGTGGAGGTGACAATAATCGAATGGGATACTGGAACGGGGGGCAAAGCGTACCAAGACCGTATCTTGAAGACAGCCCAGATCTGGCGGTAGTGCCGTGTGTTGGTCCAAAAATTTCTGCAATCATCGAATACTCCGCCGACTGCAACGGAGACGGCAGCGTTGATTACGGACAAATCCAAAGCGGCGAATTAGCCGACACTAATCACAACAACATTCCTGATGTGTGTGAAATTCATGTCACCTATGTGCAGCCAATTTCAGGATCTGCGAGTGGTGGAACCCCCGTCAACATCAATGGCATGAATTTCCCCACCACTGTGTCTGTGTTGTTTGGCGGAGTTGCTGCCACAGATGTGGTTGTGGTTTCATCAACAGTCATCACTGCAGTGACTCCCGTCGGTGTTCCTGGCATGACTGTGGTCACCGTGAATGGCGTGGGTGGCGAAGCCTTTTACTAC
>CANJBQ010000096.1 GCA_947472645.1 Burkholderiaceae bacterium | reverse complement strand
TTATTACACTCACAACCGACGAAAAAATTTGTGACCATCGAACAAGTAGCAGCACTTGCTTATTTCTTGGCCTCAGAAGATGCTGCATCGATTACTGGCGCTATCATCCCAATTGATGGTGGCTGGACAGCTCAGTAATTCGAACTGCTGAAATCAAAAATGCTGTCTTGAATAAGCTTCAAGACAGCATTTTTTATTTCCAAATGACTTTAAGGATTAAGCAGCATCAGGCTGTTTACTTGGCGCCGCTAAGATAAAAGCATCAAGTTGCATACAATTAGCCTCGATCTTCATCATCAACGGCCAACGACCCAAGTCTACTTTAAAACGACGAGCACTCTCTACTTGAGATACAAGATAGATATCAGCAAGACCTGGAGCATCTCCAAAACAATATTGGCCATGTAATTGATAACGCTCTAGTAAAGCTTCAAAAGCATCAAAACCATCCGTTATCCATGTCTGACACCATGTATTAATCGCCAGCTCGTCCTGACCTAATTGATGACGAAGGTGTTCTAAAACGCGACGATTATTGAGGGGATGAATATCACAACCCACAATCGCAGCTAAAGCTCGAACATAAGCGCGATGAATCCGATCCTTCGGTAAGAATGAATGCTCGGGATAAGCCTCCTCTAACCATTCAATGATGGCTGGGGACTGGGTCAAACACATGGGTCCGTCCACAAGAGCGGGTACCAAACCCTGCGGATTAATGGCTTTAAAGTCAGCACCAAGATGTTCTTCCGTGCGTAAATCGACAGGGATGTATTCGGTGGTGATTCCTTTTAAATGTAAAGCAATCCGTAATCGATGGGAAGTGCCGCTACGAAAAAAACTATAGAGTTTCATCATGTTGAATGCTTCATTTATTTTTTACTACGATTTTCAAAAACACCTAACTTACGGTGCAACGGCGTTTCATCCGTCAGAAAAAGACAAGTCGGCTCATTCGATAAATTTTTGAGGGTAATAGGCGTATAACCGGGTGCACAACAAGTATCGGCCTGTTGCAAGGTGTAGGAGGTACTTTCAATCTGCACCTCACAAGCACCCTCAATCACATGAAACACCATCGATGGGGAACGTACCGGTAAATTTAAGCTCTGATGAGGTCTTAACATGAGCGCGTAATAGCCTAAAATATTTTCCGAATCATCGCCCGTTTCTGGATTGACATAAGTGACGGAAACCATCTCCACCAATGGCTGTGCTTTGGCTATATTTTCTAAGGTTTGACGTACCATCGTCCATGGATATCGATACATGGGATATGGTTTTTTTGAGCGCTCAAACATTGGCGATGGAACAACACCACCCGTTGCATAAAAAGCTTCGTTTGAGGTCGTTACGTTGTCTTGCTTAGCACTATCAACGTGATAAGAAACCTCTAAATAATACGCCAAAGGTAAATCTAAAACATCTAACCAAATCACAGGATCTTTTCCATCATGACCGTGCTCATGCCACAAACCCGTTGGTGTCAAAATTAAATCGCCACGATGCATGTAACATTTTTCACCTTCAACAGTCGTATAAGCACCCTCACCTTCCACAATCATGCGAATCGCATTCGGAGTGTGGCGGTGTGACGACGCCCACTCTCCTGGTAAGAGCAACTGCATTCCCAAATACATGGCTGGACTAGCTTGCATCTTCTCTAAAGTATGACCAGGGTTAGCTAAAACCAAAACCCGACGCTCTGCTTTTTCAATCGGGGTTAAATCACCCGCTTGCAAAAGCAACGGCCTGATATCAAGGTACTTCCATAACGTTGGCGCAGTATGAGGCCGTGGTTTATTTGCAGGCATGACACCCCTTAAACTCGGCCACAGTGGGACTAAATTGAGTTGGGTTAATGCATCCCTATATTCTTGAGGTAAATCTTCTAATCTGCCTAGATCACTCATGGTGATTCTCCATTGAAATTTGATGCATTTATTTAGCTAAACAATTTTCTACTTTCCAGCCATACAACCATTCTATCGAACGATAAAAGTCTGCTTGCGTTTTATTCTTCCATAAATCATTTCTGACTAAGCGTTCAACACCTTGGGCATGATAAAGTTTACCCATCTCTCGAGAGGATAAAACAATCCTTGCCGTTCTGGTAATTCTTGAGCGTTGATATAGATCAAATGCTTTTTCAAAATTCAGATTAGAAATCGTATCGCACGCCTTGATAGCTTCACCTAAAGTGACAGCATCCTCAATTGCCATGCATGCCCCTTGAGCTAAATACTGCAATGTGACATGCGCCGCGTCGCCAAGCAGCGTTACCTTACCAAATGTCCACTGCCCAATCGGTTCACGATCAACAGTCGCCCACCGCTTCCAGCTTTTGGGTAAGTCTACTAACTGCCGAGCTTTTGGCGATATCCCCTGAAAATAACTTTCCACTTCTGCTTTACTGCCTTCTGTAACACTCCACTCTTCTTTTTCACGACTATGAAAAGTAACGACCACATTAAATTGCTCACCACCACGCAAAGGGTAATGCACTAAATGATGATTTGGGCCAACCCAAATACTCGCAGAATTCCACGACAAGTCTTTTGGAAAGTCTTTTTTATCAACCACCGCACGATAAACTACATGCCCTGAAATACGTGCGTCATCACCCACATATTGCTCGCGTACAGCCGACTTCACACCATCTGCAGCAATCAAGGCTAAACCATGATGCGCTTGGCCATGCTGATCAAATACCGTCACGGTACGATCATCTTGTTCTACACGAACTACCTCAGTAGAGGTGTGAACTTCGATACGGTCCATCTCACGAGCTCCTTCAAGGAGCGACATATGCACATCTGCCCGGTGACAGACAGCATAAGGATTACCAAAATACTCTAAGAATGCTTGACCCGTTTCAACAACCCCCACCACACTTTCGTCAATACAATCATGCATCACCATATCATCGGTATAAACAGCTCGGGCACGACCTTTTTCACCAACGCCAAGCGCGTCTAAAGCCGCAAATGCATTAGGGCCAAATTGCACACCGGCTCCAATCTCTCCTAGCTCAGGGGATTTTTCGAGGACTTTCACTTTAAAACCCTGGCGTGTTAATGCCAAGGCAGCAGCAAGACCACCAATACCACCGCCAGCAACAAGAATGGGTAAAGACTCTGAAGTTTGTTTCATATAAAAACCCTTAAATTTTCTAATAATAAGTATACTCATTAATTAGATATCCTAATTATTTAATAACATCAACTTACTTAACATGATTTCCAAATCAGTCGCAGACAACCCTTCCATCGATGCACTACCTGGTCATCACATCCGACGGCTACAACAAATAGCCGTTGCCATATTCTTACAAGAAACCGAAGCTTTTTCTATCACCCCTATCCAATATGCGGCTATGGGAGTTTTACAGAAAAATCCGCATCTTGATCAAAAGACATTAGCTCAAACGATTGGTCAAGATACTTCAACAATGGGTGGCGTGATTGATCGTCTCGAAGCAAGGTACCTCGTAAAAAGAAGCCCCTCAGTTAATGATCGTCGTGCACATTTATTAACGCTCACCAATGAGGGACAATCCCTCTTCGAGCAAATAACTCCAGCCGTTCTAAGAGCACAAGATCGTATATTAGAACCATTAAACCCATCAGATCATGCGGTTTTCCTAAAAATGTTGGATATACTAGTAAGGGGAAATAATGAATTAAGTAGAGCCCCAACAATCTCGCACCTCACTTAACACCTCATTCATACTCATGTCGAATTACCCACCCCTGTTTGATGAACCACACGATCACAAAAAATTAGAGTGGGCAGCATTTTTTACGCTTTTCATTGGTATTGTTTCTACTACAGTATTTAGCTTATACCTGTCCATAAAAATTCAAAAGGACACCTTAAAAGAATTTAGCCTTCAATGCGACCAAATCATTCTTAAGCTTAATGATGAAATCCAAAATAATCAAGCGATGCTCCATAGCGTTGCCGGATTTTTTACATCTACAGATAATATTCATCGCCAAAAATTGAACGTGTATGCAGACAAAATACAACTTCTCAATAATAAGTCGCGAATCAAAAATATCTCATTTACAAAAGTCATCAAAAAGAATCAAATTGAGGCCTTAGAAAAAGAAGCGCAAGCCGAGGGGTTTACCAATTTCAAAATTCGACCTTCAGGAAATAGCGAAATACTCACGCCAATTCGATATGCCTTGCCGGAGAGTCTAGTAAATCTAGCTGTACTGGGCTTTGATACCTCTGAACTGATGTTAATTTAGTACCACGATTAAAGAGAGTATTCATATCTTATCATTGGATCATGATGGGTTGATTGTGGATGATTTTCGGCACTTGGGTTTGTGGTGCTGGTGGTCGATAACCTAAGGCACTGTGAGGCCGAACATGGT
>CANJBQ010000095.1 GCA_947472645.1 Burkholderiaceae bacterium | reverse complement strand
CTGGTACGCGCCATGGCAACACTACCCCGAACATTTTTCAGGCCATTTTGAGCCTCATTTTCGATGTTTTCACGTGTTTCTTTTTGCTTCATGCCAACTTCCATTCCGCCGCCTTGAATCATGAAGTTACTAATGACACGGTGAAAAATTGTACCGTTGTAATGACCAGACTTAACATATTCTAAAAAATTAGCGCTCGAGATTGGGGCTAACTCTTCGTTGAGTTCGATCACAAAATCACCGTGATTAGTTTTAAATTGAACGCGAGACATAATTTTCCTTTAAGTAAAATGAATAGATTGTTTATTGACCTGTAATACTTTGAGCTAACTTACGTTTTTTTTCTGCATCTTTCATACGGCGATCTTGTTGATAGGCTTTTTCGTAATAGCTAGCAGCGGTTAAAGTATAAATGTCACCCAGATTTTGCAAGGCAATGGCATATTTGGGAGCAAGCTTAAGACATATCTCTAAATTTTCACGAGCCACATCGAGCTTACCCGCACTTGCATACAAAACGGCAAGATTATTATAAGGCTCTGGAATATCGGGGTACTTGTCGATAAATGCCATCAGTGCTAAACGCGCGTTTTCGAGTTGACCGAGTTCAATATAAATCCTTGATTGAATAAAGAGAAGTTGTACATTACGAGTATTTTTTTTAGTTTCAACGGCAATGGCCTTCAGTGCTTCATTCCACTTCTTTTCTTTAGTGAGTTTAGCGATTTCGATAGGGATACCGTTTTTTGGCGTGTTATCCACCACCGCACTTTGTAAGACGACGAAAGGCATTGCCAGAGCTGGCGTATTTTGGGTAGATTGTGTCGTCGAGTTATTTGCTGTCATTGACGATGAAGTTCCTAGGGGTGAGTAGACACCCAAGTTCAGGGGGCCGTCTTTCTCCACTTTTTCTGCATCTTTAAAGGTTTTAGGCACAACGTGGTCGATGTTGGCTTCTTGGGTGATTTCGATCGCTTTTTTTTGCTCTAAAGCCGTTGTTGGACGAATAGAAGAGCATGCTTGGACCATATACACGAGAGTCAAGGTTAAAACCCATATAAGAACAGGGTAACGCTGAGGGTGGAATTTTCTCAAAGACTCGTTTAATCTAGTTAAAGGCATTTTTCTAATTTCTCGATCATTCATTATATTTTATGGCACTATTGACTATACTTGCGAGTTCAAACAAATTATTCACCGCAATGCTTTCATGATGATTAAACAATATGCTACAAATCTATAACACGCTACAACGTCAAAAAGAGGTCTTTCAACCCATCGTTCCTAAAAAGGTATCGATTTACGTCTGTGGTATGACTGTCTACGACTTCTGTCATATTGGTCATGCTCGAGTCATGATTGTATTTGATATGGTGGTTCGTTGGCTAAGAGCGAGTGGTTACGAGGTCAAATATGTCCGTAATATTACCGATATTGACGATAAAATCATTAAAAGAGCTATCGAGAATCAGGAATCGATTGCTGCATTGACGCAACGTTTTATCGATACGATGCATGAAGATGGGGATGCCTTAGGGGTTCTCAGACCGGATCATGAGCCACGGGCCACTCACTTTATACCTCACATGCAAAAGATGATTTCTGGTTTGATCGAGAAAAATTTAGCCTATCAAGCTGATTCCGGGGATGTTATGTATTCCGTGAGGGATTTTCCACCCTACGGCCAGTTATCGGGAAAATCAGTTGATGATTTAGAAGAGGGTAACCGCGTCATTATTGCCGGCGATAAAAAAGATCCTCTGGATTTTGTGCTTTGGAAAAGCGCTAAAGAGGGTGAGCCGGAAGATACACGCTGGAAATCTGCTTGGGGAGAGGGGCGTCCTGGGTGGCATATTGAATGTTCTGCCATGGCCTGCGAACTCTTAGGGACTCATTTTGATATTCATGGGGGTGGTGCTGATTTGCAGTTTCCTCATCATGAAAACGAGATTGCACAAAGTGAAGGTGTTTCGAGAGTCTTTGATGAACAAGGACAAAGTGCTGATCCGAGGTTTGTTAACTATTGGATGCACAACGGACATGTGCGAGTACAAAACGAAAAGATGTCAAAGTCTTTAGGTAATTTTTTCATTATTCGTGATGTCTTAGCCAAGTACGATGCTGAAGTGATTCGCTTTTTTATTCTCAGGGCGCATTATCGTAGTCCCATCAATTATAGCGACGCCACCCTTGACGAAGCGGCACAAGGATTGGAGCGACTTTATACAGCATTGACAGAGCATGATACATCGCAGCCCAGTGAACTTATCGCCTCTTGGGTTGATACATTTAACGCGGCCATGAATGATGACTTTAATACGCCTGAAGCAATTGCAGTGTTGTTTGGATTAGCTACTGATGCCAATAAAGTAAGGCAACAAAATGATCAACTTGGATATCATGCCTTAGCCCAAACGTTGCGATATTTAGCTGGGCATTTAGGTCTTCTGGAAAGATCAACGCAGGCATTTTTACAAAGTGGTGATTTGGGTATGAACGCAACTGACATTGATGCAATGATTATTGAGCGGGCCGAGGCAAAGAAAAATAAAGACTTTGCGAGAAGCGATGCGATACGCCAAGAGTTGTTAACAAAAGGAATTGTTTTAGAAGATCAAGCTGGTGGTGTAACGACTTGGCGTAAAAATTAATTGAAAGACAGCATGAGTTCAGATACGCAGTATTGGGACCTTGCTTGTGAGAAATTAATGAAGCAAGACCAGGTTATGAAAAAGGTGATTCTAAAATTTAGAGATACTGGAGTCGTTTCAAGGGGTGATCCATTTCTGACCTTAGCTAGATCGATTATTGGTCAACAGATTTCTGTAGCCGCAGCTCAAGCTGTTTGGAATCGCTTTGAAGCTAGTATGAATAAAGTGACGCCTAAGAATGTGATAGCGATGGAAACAGAAGTATTGCGGGCAGCTGGCTTGTCGTATCGTAAAGTGGAGTATGTCAAAGATCTGGCGGATCATTTTCATACGAAGGGTTTAGCAAAAACAAAATGGCATCAATTGGAAGATGAGTTGGTGATCCAAGAGTTGACCTCGATACGCGGCATTGGGCGATGGACCGCCGAGATGTTTTTGATTTTTAATTTAAAGCGTCCTGATGTTTTGCCCCTCGATGATATTGGCTTATTACGGGGTATTTCAATCAATTATTTTGGTGGGGAGAAAGTGACTCGGGCGCAAGCGCGCGAGGTTGCTGAAAAATGGTCGCCTTACCGCACCGTAGCCACTTGGTATTTATGGCGCAGTATTGA
The DNA here is from genome assembly GCA_947472645.1 of Burkholderiaceae bacterium. Lineage (GTDB taxonomy): Bacteria > Pseudomonadota > Gammaproteobacteria > Burkholderiales > Burkholderiaceae > Polynucleobacter. The sequence goes on along the minus strand of CANJBQ010000095.1, from coordinate 1,146 downwards.
CCCAATACCTGTCGATTATTAAGTAAAAACACAACAAATACATCCCTGGGGATGTAAAATAGATCCATGAAAACTACTTTTTTAGATTTTGAGCAGTCGGTTGCAGAACTAGAAAATAAAATCGAAGAATTACGATTTGTTCAAGACGAATCTGCTGTCGATATTGCCGATGAAATTACTCGTTTAGCCGAAAAGAGCCAGCAGCTAACGAAGGATTTATATGCGCGTTTAACGCCATGGCAGGTTTGCCAAATTGCGCGTCATCCACAAAGACCTTACACCTTAGATTACATTTCTCAAATTTTTACTGATTTTCATGAATTACATGGGGATCGCACCTTTGGCGATGACTTATCCATGATTGGTGGTTTAGCGCGTTTTAATGGTGCTTCTTGTATGGTGATTGGCCACCAAAAAGGACGAGATACCAAAGAGCGTGCGATGCGTAACTTTGGCATGAGTCGACCTGAAGGCTATCGTAAAGCGATGCGATTAATGCGACTTGCTGAAAAATTCGATATTCCGGTATTTACCTTTGTTGATACCCCAGGTGCATTTCCGGGGATAGATGCTGAAGAGAGGAATCAATCCGAAGCGATTGGACATAATTTATATACTCAAGCAGAGCTCAAGGTACCTATTATTTCTACCATTATTGGTGAGGGCGGCTCTGGTGGTGCATTAGCCATTGCAATGGGTGATATGGTCCTGATGTTGCAGTTTGCAACCTACTCTGTGATTTCACCAGAAGGCTGTGCATCGATTCTGTGGAAGACCGCCGAGATGGCTCCCGAAGCCGCTGAACAATTGGCGTTAACAGCACTTCGACTCAAAAGCTTAGGTCTCATAGATAAAATTGTGAATGAGCCTGTAGGTGGAGCGCACCGTGATTATGAAGCCACTACTGCGATGCTGAAAAAAGCCCTAGCCGAATCTTTACGTCAATTTTCTGGGATGAGCCTTAAAGAGCTACTTGCACGTCGTCATGAAAGGCTGATGAGTTATGGGAAGTTCAAAGATACCTCAGTCAAGTAATTTAGCCATTGATGATGCTTCTGCTCGCATTGCAGTAGCTTTTAGTGGTGGTTTAGATTCCACAGTACTACTTCATACAACAGTCGCAGCTCATGGCCCTGAGAATGTTAT
>CANJBQ010000094.1 GCA_947472645.1 Burkholderiaceae bacterium | reverse complement strand
GGCATTATTTTATTTTTAACGAGCATGAGCATCATTGGTGATTTATTTGAATCTCAATTAAAGCGATTATCCGGCGTCAAAGATAGTAGTGGGCTCTTACCCGGACATGGTGGTGTTCTTGATAGAATGGACGCCTTATTACCGGTATTGCCCATGGCGGCTTTATTACTTCAGAGTTTTTAATGAGATCAATCTGCATTCTAGGTTCTACAGGTTCAATTGGAGAAAATACTCTTGATGTTATTACTCGGCACCCTCATTTATATCGAGTTAGTGCATTAACTGCCAATACGCAAATTGAAAAACTAGCGCGCCAATGCCATCAGTTTGAGCCAGATATTGCGGTTGTAAAAGATGCGCAAGGTGCTCATCAATTGCAAAAATTAATCGTTCATTTGAAGACCGAGGTCTTATATGGCGCTCAGGGACTAATTGCTGCAACTATGCATCCACCGGTTGATACGGTTATGGCTGCAATCGTTGGTGCGGCAGGTTTGCTGCCAACACTGGAAGCTGCTAAAGCTGGTAAACGGGTTCTTCTTGCTAATAAAGAAGCCTTAGTCATGGCAGGTCCTATTTTCATGGATGAGGTTGCTCTAAGTGGCGCTGAACTTTTACCTATTGATAGCGAACATAATGCTATTTATCAATGTTTGCCCCATTCCCTAGCAACATCAATAGGATCATCTAGCGCATCTGGTGTTGAAGAATTGTTATTAACAGCTTCTGGCGGGCCATTTTTGCATCGATCGATTGATACCCTTGACTTGGTTACGCCTGATGAGGCATGTGCACATCCTAATTGGTTAATGGGCAGAAAAATTTCCGTAGATTCTGCGACGATGATGAATAAGGGTCTTGAATTGATTGAAGCAATGTGGTTATTTAATATGCCAGAGAATAAGATTCAGATTGTGATACATCCTCAGAGTGTTATTCACTCATTAGTTCGTTATGTGGACGGGTCTCTTCTCGCTCAACTTGGTGAACCTGATATGAGAACGCCCATTGCGTATGGTCTTGGATGGCCCCATCGAATCGACTCTGGTGTAAAGAAGCTCGATATGATGACTTTAAAGGATTTAAATTTTATGGCGGCAGATGTCAAACGCTATCCTGCAATTTTATTAGCCAGAGAAGCCGCTAGGACTAAAGGCACAGCCCCAGCGATTTTAAATGCGGCTAACGAAGTTGCTGTCGAATCATTTTTGCAACAACGAATAAAATATACTCAAATTATTCGTATCGTCGATCAAGTTTTACAGGAAGTAACAGCTCAGAAGGCGACTAGTTTGGAGTTAGTCTTAGAAGCTGATCAACAAGCAAGGGCAAGGGCACAAATCGTGATCAAAGGTTTGACAGCATGACGTTAATTTCTTTTTTAGTTGCTATTCTTATTTTGGTGGGTTTTCATGAATTTGGTCATTTTATTGTCGCCAAATGGTGCGGGATTGCAGTAGAGCGTTTTTCGATTGGTTTTGGGCCAGTCTTATTGCGAAAAAAGTCCAATAAACCTTTCGCTACAGAGTTTGTCCTGAGCGCCATTCCACTTGGCGGCTATGTCAAAATGATAGATACACGCACGCATACTGATATCACCCCGGAGCAAACTTTGAGGGCGTTTGATCAACAAAAGCTTTATAAACGATCATTAGTTGTTGCTGCAGGACCATTCGCCAACTTTTTGTTAGCATGGGTATTCTTAGTTGCTCTTTACTTATCAGGCCCTCTACAGGTAAAAGCTGTATTGGATGAACCGGCTTCTCAATCAATTGCAGCTTCTTCTGGATTAGTAAAAGGTGATGAGGTTCGAGGCTTTGCCATATTACCTCCAGATTCAGATGGTGTTGATATGAATCTTGAATTTACCCCGATTGATAGTTGGAATCGACTGCGATGGAAGTTACTGAAATCGATTTTAAGTCATGAAGGCTTTGTACTTCAAGTAGCTCACTCCGATAGCGGAGATTCTCGAGTTGTCTTTGATCATCAAGAGCTTCAATCGCTAAGTATGAAAAACGATGTTTTTAGTCAGCTAGGGTTAAGTCTAAGTAAGGAGATCACAAATAGCACTTTCCAGTTAGACGTCGGGACTTTCGAGTCAATGCAACGTGCATTTGAACGTGTTTATGACATTTCTTATGTTTCAGTGATGAGTATTCATTCATTATTGACCGGACAAGCTTCATTAAAGCAAATTAGTGGTCCGATTGGGATTGCCAGCATGGCGGGGCAGTCTGCTCAATCAGGAATAGTTGCTTATGTGGGTTTTCTCGTCTTGATTAGCATCAGTTTAGGGATTATGAACTTAATACCTTTACCAATGTTAGACGGTGGTCAGCTCGTTTTTGATGCGATAGAACTCATACGGGGGAAGGCCGTTTCTATGCAGGTTAGGGACATTAGCTCTAAAGTCGGTATTTTTGGCATACTTATCCTTACGGGAATTGCTGTTTTTAATGATTTATCTCGCCTTTTTCATGGATAATATAGGTTAAGTTCTATGTTAATAAGAACTTTGGTAACTTTTAATAATAATTAGATTCAAGTAAAGAGCTATTTTGTTGAATATCAAAAAAAATAAATTACATCTCGCCGCTTTTTTAGTCATCTGCCTTAGTGCATTTGTATACTCATTGCCTGTTTTCGCTGCAGAACCCTTCGTTGTTAAAGATATTCGGGTTGAAGGTTTGCAGCGCGTTGAACCTGGAACAATTTTCAGTTACTTGCCCGTTAAAGTTGGAGAGAGTTTTGATGATACAAAGGGTGCAGACGCCATACGAAGCATCTATAACACAGGCTTTTTTAAAGATGTTCAAATCAAGGTAGACAACGATATTTTGGTGGTGATTGTGGAAGAACGACCCACTATTTCAAAACTTGATATCACTGGAATGAAAGAGTTTGAGAAAGACGGCATTTTAAAAGCATTGCGCAGCTTAGGACTCGCAGATGCTCGCTATTTTGATAAAGCCTTAGTGGATCGTGCTGAGCAAGAAATCAAAAAACAATATGTCAGCAAGGGTTTTTACGATACCGAGATTCTCACTACAGTTACTCCTGGTGAGCGAAATCAAGTCTCGGTATATTTTAATATTGTTGAGGGCGACGCATCGACAATAACAGAAATTAATATTATTGGTAGTAGTGTTTTTTCTGAAAAAGAATTAAAAAAACAATTTCAGATTTCTACGGGTGGATGGTTCTCCTGGTACACCAAAAATAATCGCTATTCAAAACAAAAGCTATCCGCTGACTTAGAAACAATGCGTTCTTTTTATCTGAATCAGGGTTATTTAGAGTTTCGTATAGATTCAACACAAGTATCTATTTCGCCCGACAAAAAGGGAATGTTTATAACGATTAACATCTTTGAGGGTAACCAATATAAGGTGAAAGATATCAAACTTAGCGGTGAAATGTTTGGTAAAGAAAGTGAGCTAAGAGAATTAGTACCCTTAAAGGCCGGTGATATTTACTCATCAGCAAAGCTCAATGCTGGTACCAAAGCGATCGCTGATGCTTTGAGTGCTTATGGATTTGCTTTTGCTACGATTACGCCACAACCTGATTTAAGAAAAGAAGATAAGTTAGTCGACATGCTCTTGGTGGTTGATCCTGGCAAAAGAGCTTACGTCAAAAACATCAATATTGTTGGTAATTCGAGAACTAGAGATACCGTGATCCGTCGGGAAATGAGGCAACTTGAAAGCTCGTGGTATGACGGTGAAAAAATCAAGTTATCTAAAGATAGGATTAATCGCCTTGGTTATTTCACGGAGGTTGATGTAGCAACTCAGGAGATCCCTGGGTCTTCTGATCTCGTAGATTTAACGGTAAAAGTCAGTGAAAAACCATCTGGTTCTTTAAGTTTAGGTGCGGGCTTTTCATCTTCTGATGGTTTTATGGTTTCCGCAGGTATTAATCAAGAAAATGCATTTGGTACCGGTACAAGCATTGGTTTTAACGTTAATACAAGTCCTGTCAATCGCACATTAGTTTTGTCACAATTTGATCCATACTTTACAGAAGATGGTATTAGTCGATATACAGATCTTTCTTACAGAACATCAAGGCCCTTGTATTACTTAGGCGACTCCCAGTATGCGATTTTGACCCAAGGAAGTACGCTTCGTTTTGGTATACCTTACTCCGAAAAAGGGCGCTACTTTGTTGGTGCATCTGTTGAATATTTATCACTCAGCACATCAATTAATACCCCCGTCACTTACCAGCAATATGCCGCATCTTTATCTGGTTTTGACTCTTCACTTGTTGGAACATCTAGTGATCCTCAATTAGGTAATTATTCCACCTCAACCTGGAATATTCCTCTTACAGTTGGATGGTCAAAAGATGGTAGGGATAGTGCCTTGTTACCAAGTAGTGGAACACTTCAATCCGCCAATTTTGAAGTCTCTATGCCGATTGATCAAATGCGTTATTACCGTGCCTTTTATCAACATCAATATTTTTATCCTGTCACGAATACAAATATCCTCTCTTTAAATGGGCAAGCT
>CANJBQ010000093.1 GCA_947472645.1 Burkholderiaceae bacterium | reverse complement strand
GTCCATTGAGCTATATCAATTTCACCACTAATTAACGCAGTTCCAGGTTCGGCATTACTAGTAAAAAATTTAGTTATATAAGGCTTCATTTCCCTTATTCTTTTCATAGCGGGATCTGGGTTACTCATGGATCCACCTAACTCCCTATTTAGTAACCACAAAACTGCTAAGCCATCTGTATTGGTGGGGTGCGGGAACATTACTGCTCGTCCAAATTTACCCTTAGCTACTTGCTCCGTAAATTCTAGCCATCCTTTTGGAGGATTTTTGATTTTATTAGTATTTACAGCAATGCCATCACGTCCCCCATCAAATCCAAAAGCCAGTTCTTCAAACGGCTTGGTAAATATAGGGAGTAATTTTGATAAATTTGGGATTTTCGATGATATTAGTTTTTCAATGATTCCTAATTTTGCATTCAAGAAAACATCGATATCAGTACCAATTGCAACATCAATGACCGGTTGACCTCTAGTAGCCATAATTTTTTGTGTAAAGTCACTTGGGGATCCGCTGATAATGGAAACTTTCCCACCATTTTTAGATTGATAGCATGATATGACGCCATCCATTAAACCCTTTTCCCAATTGCCTGCAAAAGCAGTCGCAACAATATTAGTTGGGCTTGCATAACTTTTAGATACATTTGAAAGTATAGGAATGGTTGTAGATGCAAGAACGGCGTTTAAAAATTTACGACGGTTAAATGAATTAGACATAATTCCCCTCGATTTATTTGAATTTATTTATAATTTTTATTTACATTCTTAATTCTATACCTTATTCTAAGTTGATAGCTAATTATTATTAACTTCGTTTAATAGGTTAATAAAAAATGATTTTTATTAACATTTGGGGTAATTTATGGAAAAAGTAGATGTTTTATTGTCTGGCGGTACCGTTATTACCGTAGATGCCGAAAGAAGAATCTATCGCGATGGTGCGGTAGCTTTGCGTGGGTCTGAAATAGTCGCAGTAGGCAAACGGGAAGACATTCTGCAAAGATTCTCCGCAAACGAGGTTCGGGATTGCTCTAATAAACTCATAATGCCAGGCTTTGTTAATGCCCATTTACACTTTTATCACACAATGCATCGCGGATTAGCTCCAGAAGACTTAGGGGGTTGGCTTTGGTCTAATTATGTTCATGGTAATGTTGCAACTGTATTGACTAAAGAAGATGAAATTTACGGAGGTCTCATTGTTCTACTGGAAACATTAAAAGCTGGTACTACAACATTTTTAGAGGCCGGATCCTATAATCCACAGGCTGTTATAGAGGGTCTTAGTAGAATTGGGATGAGAGGATTAATGGGTCGACGTTCCTTTGATCAAGCAATTATGAGCCACGGAATGTTACTTGAAGATACGGATGTATGTCTTTCTGAAAATTTAAAATTTTTAAAAAAATATAGGGATGGGTATAACGGCGGACTTATAAAAGCTTGTGTTGATGTAGTAGGTTTGGGGAGATGCACAAATAGACTTTATCTTGAATCAAAAGCTATGGCTGATGATTACAACACCACGCTTAATTTACATTTAGCTGCAATGACTGAAGAAGTCACCGACACCAGAATGAAAACAGGTTACCGTCCTGTTGAAAATTTATACCATTTAGGAGCTTTGGGATCCAATGTGTGTTTAGTTCATATGGTTCATGTGGTTGATCACGAAATTACTATGCTATCAGATACTGGTACTAATGTAATACACTGTCCCTCAACAGCACTAAAATTAAATTATGAGTTATCTTCAAAAGGAAAATTTCCTGAGATGCTTCACCATGGTGTAAATGTTGCGATTGGTTCAGATGCTGCTGATTGCTCAAACTATGCTGATATGATTAGAACCATGTATTTGGCTGCTGTACTACCAAAAGATTATTGCAACCATGCTGGAGCAAGTTCAGCTGAAGGAGCTATAGAAATGGCCACCATTAATGGCGCAAAAGCAATCGGCATGGATAAAGAGATTGGTTCGCTAGAGGTGGGTAAAAAGGCAGATGTTATCATCATAAATATGAGACGACCTGAATGGTACCCAAACTATAGCGAAGTCCAAAATTTAGTCTATTCGTCGAGTGGTGATGCTGTTGAGACCGTTTATATTGATGGTCGACTTATTATGGAAAATAGAAAAGTTCTCACGGTGGATGAAGATGAGATCATGGATCGTTGCGCTATTCTAGGACATGATCTTCTTAAGAGAACTGGTCTAAAAGTCCCTGGTAAATGGCCAATTTTATAAAGCTTGCAGTAAATTCTTTTAATGCATAATTTAATTATCCGACCTATTAAAAACTATATATATGTTGTCAATTTCTTTATTAATTGAGTGATTGATATCTATTATTAAAATACTAATACTTAAAAAAATAATTTAGACTTTTATACAATTGGAAACAATCTAAACGTTGGTTAAAGTAACGCTTAAAAGAAAACCCACCCCCATTTTCTGAACTGACCCAGTAAAGCAGAACATGAATTCAGATAGAAGCTTGAGTGACTTTACAGAAATTACATATAGTGCTAATTAATCTGATTCAATACGCGCATCTTTGATGACCTTAGACCACCGACGATTTTCAGAATATACAAACTCCGTAAACTGACTAACAGAAAGTTGATTAGGCTGAGTACCCAACTCTCTTAGTATTTGTTTAGAAGCCTCAGTATTTAAAGTATCTAGCAAAGCTTTATTGAGCTTATTAACAATTAAACTAGGGGTTCCTTTTGGAGCCCAAATACCATACCAAGTGTATGCCTCAAAATCTTTTCCATCAATTTCGCGAAAGGTTGGAATCTCTGGCAAAGATGCAACTCTTGATCGACTGGTAATTGCTAACGCTCGTATTTTTTTTCCTTTAATTAGAGGCAGTGCTGTTGTAACAGGTGCAAACATGAGATGAATGTGACCCCCAGCCAAATCAGTTAAAGCTGGTGCAGTTCCTTTATAAGCAACATGAGTTAATTTGATATTCTCAGTTCGACCGAATAACTCTGCTGCTAAATGCGAAACCGATCCTATAGCAGGTGATGCATAGTTCAGCTCTAATGAAATATTCCTTTTAGCTGCATCAATAAATTCAGCAAGGGTTTGATAAGGGGAATCAGTGGGGACGACAAGAACTAAGGGAATAGATCCAATTAATCCAACAGGTTCAAAATCTATTAGTGGATCAAATTTTAAATCTTTATTTAAAGATGCATAAATAACATGCACTGAAGGGTTCATTAACAGTGAATATCCATCAGCAGGGCTTCGAGCAATATCTAAAGCTCCAATTACCCCACCAGCGCCAGGCTTAAACTCTAAGAAAAATGTTGCCCCAAGAATATTGGACATTCCTTGAATTACTACACGACCAATGGAATCAGTTGGCCCTCCAGGAGAATAAGGAATAACGACTCGAATACGATGATTTGGATAATCCTGGGCATATGACAATATAGGACTTATTGGGCCAATCAATAATCCTAAAAATAAAATGACTAATAGTCTATTTTTAAGGTAAATTTTCTGAGAAAAAGAGATGTAGAAGGATGGCATTTAATTAATAAATATCAAAAATTCTTTTGGCTAATGCCGCCTTTAATATTTCTTCTGGCCCTTCAGTGATCATCATGCTTCGCTGATCACGCCAAAATTTTTCTATTGGTAAAGAAGTAGTAAGGCCTGAACCTCCATGAATTTGCATACACTTATCAGCGCATTCAAAAGATAATCGGTCACCTTTCATTTTTACAATATAAGCCTCATAACGAACATCTTCTCCAGAGTCATATTTATGTGCTGCTTGATAAACTAATAAGCGAAGAGCTTGGAGTTCAATATAAGAATCAACTAACATCCACTGAATAGCCTGACGATCAGCCAAGGGTCTGCCAAAAGTAACTCTTTGTTTAGCATATAAAACCCCCATCTCTAAGCACCTCTCTATCACTCCAAGTGCTCGAGCACCATGCCGGATACGACCTTGATTAATCCATGCCTGAGCAACCTTAAACCCATCACCTTCTGCACCCATTCTCTTCCACTCAGGCACAAAAACATTATCAAAATTAATATCGCATGGTTCATCATCCATCATCGTTTTTTCTTTGCGGGCAATAGACACTCCGGGTGAATCCATGTCCACTAAAAATGCACTAATTCCTCCATGAGAACCTTTTTTAGAGTCGGTCATTGCCATAACCTGAGCAAAGTTTGAAGTATCAGCTGAAGTAATAAAGTGTTTAGCTCCATTAATAAGATATCCATCCTTACACTTAATGGCTGAGGTCTTCATAGCACCGGGATCTCCTCCGGCGTCTGGTTCTGTTTGAGCAAAGCAATCTGATTTTTCACCGCGGATAACGGGATATAAATAAACTTCTTTTTGCTCAGGGTTCAAGTGATATAAGGTAGGACTTATCTCTGGTCCAAAAATTTGTGACTTACGCGTTGGCAAGGCTATAGTACGACCCATTTGCTCCCAAACAACTACTTTACCCAACATACCAAGACCTTGACCACCATATTCTCCAGGAACTCCATAAAGCCAAAGACCCATCTCTTTCGTTTTTTGACTCAGTGATTCCCGAATGTGAGGTACCATATCAGATCCGCTATAGGCATCTTTTTCAATTGGAATAATCTCTTTATCGACAAAGCGTCGAAGCTGCTCTTGCAACATTCGTAATTCTTCAGGTAGG
>CANJBQ010000092.1 GCA_947472645.1 Burkholderiaceae bacterium | reverse complement strand
GGTTTCCACCCCCAGAGTTAGTGGTGCGTACGCAACGACTTTTTATAGACCTACACTCCCATCTATATGAAGTAAAAGGATATGTTATAGAGGGTCAAATTAACTTTAATATGCGCGGGATAAAACACACCTATATCTCAGGAGATATTTTTCATCTTTTGCCAAATCAATTTCATTCGGAATCTATAGGTAATATGGGTCTGAAATATCTTGTTAGTAGGAAGCTCCCTAATGTTGATGAACCAGTTATTGTTCGGGAATTCGATACATAATTTGCGTATCCTAGTCCCTGGTCGATTCCGCCCCGGGCCACCAAGAACCCTGTGACACGGCAACAGTTCAATGTCCTTTCTTTAGCAAACAATGGCAAGTATGGTTAATCCTCGCATTCAGGATGCCTAATCCAGTTTGACCGTTTGGATCATGTGCGACTCACGCGACTCTAATCATATAAAAAGCTCAGCGTCTAATACTTAGACGCTTGATTTTCAAGGATGCTAAATCCTGTTTGACTGTCATTTATATGAGCGACTGGCCACAGCGTCTAGTTGATAGACGCTTGATACCCGTTTAATGAAATGTCCTTTAAAAGGACATTTTGAATTCAAGTAGCTAATTCGTCTAAATGGGGAATCTTAATCCACCAACCTGCATAGTAATGCCTTCCTTTCGTCCGAGTCTTAAATCCAAACCAAGTGCTTCCATAAGTTTTTATGGGATCGCTATAGAGCCAATCATCTGTGATGCAGATATGGCCTGATGGGAAATAGCCATGGTCTACATAATGAAAAAGTAATAAATTAAGTACATACTCTCTTTTCAAAAATGAATAGCCATGGGCTCCGTGAGGACCATATCGTTGAGGGCTACAGTGGTCAACAATTATCTTTGCTTGTTCAATTATTTTTTCATCTTGAATATCAGCATCAATGTAGGCGAGAAAGTTTTTGTTACCTCCATGCAGAGTCCAAGTAGTTTGAGTCCGCTTTGCATCTTTTGTAAAAAAAGTCATGTTCATTCTCCTTTTTAGCCAATTTGACAGTTTGTCGGGCTTGGCAATTTGGAATAACTCCGCCCAATAAAAAACCCACCAATTGGTGGGTTAGTCGCTTTTGATTACTCGCAAGGAGTCTCATCTTTTTTAGCACCTTACTGCGTTAGCAGGTTGCTGTGGCGACTAAGCCTACTCTTGATGTATATTTACTTTACAACTAAATCTTATTAAACACAAGTCTTAAACTAAAGCCTCTGCTCTTTAATCAAAATAACTAGAAAATCCCTTATGGTTTTACAGGGAAGAATCACAATAAGTTGGTAATTGGGTTATTTGAATGTCTAGCCAGTGTTTGAGTCCTGTTTGACCTTTTCTGTTATAGGAGTGGTCGTGTTCAGGGTCAGCGTCTAGTTGATAGACGCTTGATCATTGTGTGATGACGTGTCCTTTAAAAGGACAGTTTGTGATGCAGCTCTTGGGGGGAGTTCAGGGCAGAGAGTAGGGTTTTGAAATCATTTTAGATTATGTTAATTATTAGAATAATTCTTCCAAGTTTTCATTGAGGCTAAGTAGCTGATATAACTTTTCAGGATCAGATTCAATTGTTAATTGTTGGACTACCCCAGTTTTTAATAATAGCTGTGACATAGAAGATAATATTTCTAGGTGTTGTTGTATCGCTATTTCAGGTACAAGGAAGAAAATCATGATGGATACGGGGATGTTATCAGGAGCAGAAAATTCTATAGGTGATGCAAGCCTCATAAAAACAGCCGCTGGCTCCTTAAGCCCTTTTATCCTTCCATGAGGAATTGCAACACCCGATCCAAGGGCAGTAGATCCTAGATTTTCACGGATATTTAAAAAATCAACTATTGAGCTAGAGGTAATTCCTAGTCGTCTTTCAAAAAAATCACCAGCGGCTATAAATGCTTCAGTTCTATTTTTGGCACAACATTGAATAGCAATGTCATCTTTAGCGAAAAATTCTATTTCTGTATTCATCTCATGAAAACCATTTATTCAATGGGCATTTCATGATGATGATGATTTTGTATTTTTTCTTTATGTTTTACCACTTGACGTTCAAGCTTTGAGATAACGTCATGAATTGCATGGTAAAGATCTTTGTTTTGTGCCTCGGCAAAGAGTTCTCTACCTTTCAAATGAATGGTTAGTTCTGCAGTATGTCTTAAAGCTTTTTCAGTGGCGTTATCAATCATAAAAAAGGCAGTAGCATCAATGACATGATCAAAGTGTTTGCGTATTTTTTGCATACCATCTTCAACATGCTTTCGTATAGTAGGAGTAACTACGAGGTCACGGCTATTAATGGTTAAGTTCGTAAGCGACTCCGGGCCCATAGATGTGGGTGAAGAAGTAAATTCATCACTAATTTTGAAGTCCAAAGCGTAGTAAGTTTTATGCTGTAATAAGTTTTTTTTGGGATTAATTCTTTTAATATTAAATTCATGGTTCCCATGAATTTTCCAAAACTTAATATCCTCAAATAACTTGTCGAGATCGACATAAGATAGGCTCTTCATATCTTGAAGATTTATAGAATCACCAGCTTTTAATTTTTCGATTGTATGTAAGTACGTAAATTGAGTCATTTCTAGACCTTCATATTGAAGTGCAGTTTATTTTTCAACAGTATTCTTTATTTGTTGATATACGCCACGTTCAGGTGGGCAAATGAAGATAATTGAGTTAATTTCGTTGATTTATCTGACATAGAGTCATTAAAAGAACATGATGCTAGAAGGACAAGAGATTACTCTAAGGGGTTTTCACTATCAATAAATTTGTAATTGAACGTTTTCATTTAGCCTTCAGGGCAGGGCTAATCAATCGGTTTGGCAAAATTCCCACGGCTAATAAGCTGACAATTGAATTTAATCTTCGTAACTTTCAGTCAAATCCAATAAGTCGTGAAACGGCGAGAAAATGGATCAATGGCCAATCAATGCCAGAGACAGAAAGACTAAAGACTTTAATTAACTGGCTAGATTTGGATGCCTCTTTTATTTACGCAACCAGTATCAATGAAGAAACAGTAATATCGTTTAATAACGTTAGCCAGAGAGATGCCAGAAAACTAGAAGCTTATCATCTTAGGAAAAAAGAAGGTTTAGGCCAAGCCGCCTTAAACTATATTTCACCCTTGACGGCTATTCTGGATAAAGACGGTTTTATTATCTTAGTAAATAGTGCTTGGCGGGCAGTTGCTATGGCGTATCCAAAACTTGAGAAAGCTAAGTTAGCCTGCGAGGGTGTTAATTATCTTACTGTTTGTGATAATGCTGGGAAAAGCTCAGAAGAAGCAGGTAAGGTAGCTAAATGTATTCGCGAAGTAATTCTTGACAATAAAAAAGAATTTAACATTCAATACCCTTGTCATAGCAACATCAAGAAAAATTGGTTTGATGTTTATATATCGGCTTTTAAACATCAAAATGACATTTGCTTCATCGTTACACATACCCCCATTACTGAAGCTGTCTATAACTTATACAATAAATAGCAATAATTGGATTCCTATGTTTATGAACCCTCTAAAAATATTAGGTATTACCTAGCTCTTCAGCCATCGGATCCGTCGCTTCAGCTTTCAATAGACCAGGCAAAGAAAAAAGGATTGCCGGGTGCCAAGGAAGTTAGGTGCAGTGGCCCTTTATGATCTTTGCCCTACGCTTAGTTTTACTGAAGCTCAATAAAGATATTTAGAGATAGGATCAGACATCCTAGGCCCTGGTCGATTCCGCCCCGGGCCACCAAGAAACTCTGAAACCCTCACTGGTTAGTGGGGGTTTTGTTTTATGTGGCTACTGTTGGTAACAATAGGTAAGTTGGACTACCTTTGTTGTCAGGATGCCAAATCTTGTTTGACCGTCATTAACATGAGCGACTGGCGACAGCGTCTAGTTGATAGACGCTTATTACGCTAAAGGTAGTAATTCCATCAAAAAGTGTCAAAATAGGTCTAATACCTAACGAAATTAATTGGAAGTGGCTATGATTTGTATTTTCTGTGCGATGCCTAGGGAACGAGTGATTGCCAGTAATGGCTTGGCTTACGCTATAAGAGATGGTTTTCCAGTAACGCCCTTACATACTCTAATAATTCCCAAGCGCCATGCTCTAGATTACTTTGATCTAACCAAAGAAGAACTTCTAGCTTGTGATGAGCTATTGAAGAAAATCAAACAAGACATTCAAGCAGAAGATGTCTCGGTTGATGGGTTCAATATTGGTATGAATGCAGGACCTTCAGCAGGTCAGACAGTATTTCATTGTCATACTCATTTAATTCCCCGGAGAACTGGCGATGTAGAGAATCCTCGTGGTGGAGTTAGACACACAATTCCAGGCAAAGGGTTTTACTAGGTGGGCTCTGACAGCTTCATTAGTAAAGAGCCTAGCCTAGAGGACTATTGGCGTGGAATTATTCTATTTGGTCGGAATGTAGCCAGTTACAAGTTTGCTCTAGCAAAGTCATTATTAGATATTAAAGCTGAGTCCGGTCAGTTAATTAAATTAACAGATCTTGCACCCTATTTTGCGGGACATATAGCAGAACACCTCAAGCACTCACCTAAACAGGCAACTTCAGCCAGTAGCAAGTTTCTAGATGCTTGCAAATCCTACGCTATTGATTCTGACGATAAAGAAAAATTAGTGGATCAGACAGTAAGGCTTGGATTTAATAATGTAATAGATGCTTTTCATATCGTTGGTTCTGGTGAGGTACCAAAGCGGTTTTATATAGATGAGCGATCTACAAATCAAGGCATTCGTATTACTGATGAATTCTCAAAGTTACTTGAAGGCTATCAGTCAGTAAACCTTTTATCTGAGGTGGAGTCTAGATGGCGCCTAGTAGAGACAGCGTGGGAATTGGG
>CANJBQ010000091.1 GCA_947472645.1 Burkholderiaceae bacterium | reverse complement strand
TGCAGCTTGTCGCGCTGGGCCTCGAAGGGCTCGACGACCAGGATGTCGGCGGGCGAGCGGCCGGCGCGGATCAGCCCGCCGATCAAGGCGCTGGCCATGTTGCCGCCGCCGATGAAAGCGATCGTGGATTGGGGCTTGACGTTCATCAGTCCAGTGTATCGGCGCGACCCGAGACTTGACCCAGACTCCAGCCGAGGTGCCCGCATGACGCTCTCCTATGTCCAGCCCAGCGCCGACAGCCCCTGGGGCACTTACTTGACGCAGATCGACCGGGTGATGCCCTACCTGGGACCGTTGGCGCGCTGGGCCGAAACCCTCAAGCGGCCCAAGCGGGTGCTGATCGTCGACGTGCCGATCGAGATGGACGACGGCCGCATCGCCCATCATGAAGGTTATCGGGTGCAGCACAGCCTGACCCGCGGCCCGGGCAAAGGCGGCGTTCGCTACCACCCCGATGTCACGCTCGAGGAGGTGATGGCGCTGGCGGCCTGGATGAGCGTGAAGACCGCCGCCCTCAACCTGCCTTTCGGCGGTGCCAAGGGCGGCATCCGGGTCGAGCCGCAGCAGTTGTCACGCAAGGAGTTGGAGCGGCTGACGCGGCGCTACACCAGCGAGATCGGCATCATCATCGGACCGCAGCAAGACATTCTGGCGCCTGACGTGAACACCAACCCCCAGGTGATGGCCTGGATGATGGACACCTATTCGATGAACACCGGCGCGACCGCCACCGGCGTGGTCACCGGCAAACCGATCCACCTCGGAGGCAGCCTGGGCCGGGTCAAGGCCACCGGCCGCGGCGTGTTCGTCACCGGGCGCGAGGCCGCGTGCCGCATCGGCTTGGACCTGAACGGCGCCAAGGTCGCCGTGCAGGGCTTCGGCAATGTCGGCTCGGCGGCGGCCGAACTGTTCGGCCAGGCCGGGTCACTGATCGTCGCGGTGCAGGACCACAGCGCCAGCCTCTACAACGGCGCAGGCCTGGACCTGTCCAAATTGCGGCCGCATGTGCTGGCCAACGGCGGCGTGGCCGGTTTTGCCGGTGCCCAGGTGATCGACGCCGAGGCCTTCTGGGACGTGGACTGCAGCGTGATGATTCCGGCCGCGCTGGAGAACCAGATCACTGCAGCGCGGGCACAGCGCTTGCGGGCCAGGCTGGTGCTCGAAGGCGCCAACGGCCCCACCGGCCCGGCGGCCGACGACATCCTGGCCGATCGCGGCATCCTGGTCGTGCCCGACGTGATCTGCAATGCCGGCGGCGTGACCGTGAGCTACTTCGAGTGGGTGCAGGACTTCTCGTCCTTCTTCTGGACCGAAGACGAGATCAACCTCAAGCTCGACCAAATCCTGATCGGCGCGCTCGGCAAGATCTGGGACCAAGCCGACCAGCACCACATCAGCCTGCGCACCGCTGCGTTCGCCGTGGCCTGCGAGCGCATCCTGATGGCTCGGCAAGAGCGCGGTCTGTACCCTTAGCCGCTGCCGGCCAGTACCCGTCGGACGAACGCACTCACTCGTCGTCGTCCTTGTACTCCTTGGGCAGGTGGTGGGCGATGCCCTTGTGACAGTCGATACAGGTCTTGCCGGCGTCTTTCGCAGCCATGTGCTTCTTGTAGACGCTCTGCTTCTGGATCTGACCGCTCATCGCGTCGAAGCTGTGGCAGTTGCGGCATTCCTGCGAACCATTGGCCTTCATCCGCTCCCATTCGTGGCTGGCCAACGTCATGCGCTTGGCCTCGAACTTCTCTTGAGTGTCGATCGAGCCCGTCAGCTTGCCCCAGATCTCCAAAGCGGCCTTGGCCTTTCGCACCATCTTGGGCCCCCATTCGTGCGGCACGTGGCAGTCCGAGCAGATCGCCCGCACACCGACCCGGTTGGTGTAGTGGATGGTCTCGCGGTACTCGACGTAGACGTTGTCGCGCATTTCATGGCAAGAGATGCAGAACTCCATCGTGTTGGTCGCCTCCAGCGCGGTGTGGAAACCGCCCCAGAAAATAATGCCCCCGCCAAAACCGACGACCAGCAAAACCAGCATCGACCACTTCGCGCTGGGCCGGCGCAGGGCCGTCCAGCAGCGGCGGATGAATCCGGGGGGGTCCTGGCTCATACAGTTCTCTTTCGGGTCGCTGGCGAGAGGGTTTAGCGCCAGCTGTACTGGTAGGACACCGCCAAGGTGTGGACGTTGTAGGTCGGCACCTTCTCGTTGGTGGGCAGCACGCCGCTCAGGCCGCCGGCCTGAAGACCGTCATAGGCCCAGTCCTGCGCCACGAGGTGTTGCCAGCTGTAGCCGATGCGCACCGCTTGCTCCTTGCTCAGCGCGTAGCGACCGCTCAAACGCAAGGCCGTGATGTCGGTCTTGACCGTGGGCAGCGCCGTGGCCGGGATGTAATAGGCCGCGATGGTCCCTGCCGCAGCGCCTGCCACCGCCAAGGGGTTGTTGGCATAGTTGCCGCCGTTCATGCCGATGTCCGAGCGCGCCTGGCTGAAGCTGATGCCGCCTTGCAGGTCGAGCTTGCCGCCGACCAGGTTCTTGCGCGCAAAACTCAGGCCCAGCGTGTCGACGCGGTCGCGCATGTCAGCCTGCCAGTCCAGGCAGGGATCGACCTTGTTGCTCGCATTGCGCAGCGCGATGGTGGCGAAACAGCCGCCCGAGATCGCTGTGAATCCACCTACGTTGGATGCCGTGCTGTTGGCGGTATAGGTATTGCCAGCGCTGCGCGAACGCTGGTCTTCGGAGGTCGCGTACAGCGTCAGCGCGGTGTTGTCGTCGGGGTTCCAGGTGCCGTCAAGGTTGACGGCCAGGCTGCGGGCGCTGGTCAAGCCATAGACCGAACGGCTGTAGCGGTCGGCACTGATGTCGGCCGCGGCCTGCAGCGACAGCGTCTCGCTGGCCTGCCATTGCAAGCTGCTGCGCAGCTTGTCGCGGTTGCGGTCGGCCAGATTGAAGCGGCGCATCCCGGGCAATTCGCTGATGCGGTTCTGGTTGCCGTACAGCGAGTTGGACAGCGCGTTGTTGTTGGCAAAGAAGAAGGCCTGCGCCGACCCGGCCGTCGGCAGCGGGTTCAGACCCAGCTGCGGGCCGTAACCCGTCAGGCCCAGCGCGGTCAGCGTGCCATAAGCCGTCGACCCGCCGGGCGCGCCGGTAGGTGACAGATTGGCCGCTGGCACCAGGGCCAGGAAGGCGTTCTCGTTGTAATCGACGCTGCGGTGCGCGCGGGACAAACCGATTCGCGCGCCCAGGTTTTCCAGCGCGTTCAGACGCCACTCCGCGCGCAGCGTGGCCTCGCTGCTGTTGTTGGCATCGACACAGGCAATCCAGGTGCCGCTGCAATAGCGGTCCATCTTCTGCAGTTCGGCACCCGCCTTGATGGCCTGGCCGCGGGCCAGCGCGTAGTCGGCGTCCAGGTTGAACTGGTTCAGCCGCTTGCTGTAAGGGCGGTTGGCATTGAGGTTGGCATTGCTGCCCAGGCCAGGGAAATAGGCCGCAAACACCGAGGTGCCACTCTTGAGTTCGCCAGCGTCGTAATAGCCGAAAGTGTTGACCGGCGTGCGGTTGTCACGCTCGTCAAACTTGTAGGCCGCGGCCAGGGTCAGGCCTTTGATCGGCCGGCTCACCAGCTTGAGGTTCAGCCCTTGGCTGACGACCAAGCCCTGCGCCGAGGACACCGGCACCAACGGCGTGCTGGCGTCGGTCAGCAGCGCGGCATCCTGGGTGCTGCGGCCGTAAGAGGCATTGGCTGTCAGGCGTGTGGTGCTGTCCAGCAGGTAGGTGCCGGTGAGGCTGAGCTGATGAAACTGGTTGTTCGGCGCGCTGCTCATGGTCTGCAGATTGCCCGGGAAAGCCCAGTTGGCCCAACTCATCGACGGCACGTTGTTGACGAACAACGAGCCGTAGTAGGCAGCGTTGACCGTCAGCTTCTGGCCGGCGTAGGTCACGCCGAGGTTCAACTGCTCGGTGGTCTGATCGATCAGGTCGGGGATGATGGCCGACATGTCACCGTTGGTGTAGCGCGTGACGGTGCCCATGGCCTTCAGGCCCGACTTGTCCTCATGGTTGTAGCTGGCCGCCAGCTGCCAGCGCGGGTCAAGCTCGTAAGTGATGCCCAGGCCGTAACGGGTGCGCTTGGTCGACAGGTTGACCGACTGGAACAACGGCAGGTCGGCCGCCCGGATACTCGCCGCGGTGGCGACCTGGGCCGGGGTCGGCGCGGTGAGCACGCCGCTGATCAGCGCACTCGAAGCCGTCACGTCCGGCGACAAGCCCCTCGCGTTGGCACCCCCGGACGTGCTGGCAGCAGGCGCCACGACGCTGAGCCGCGGCACCAGCGGCACCAGCCAGGTCGAAGGCAGGGTCAGGCTGTTGGTGCCTGCGCCCAGAAACGGGGTCTGGTAGGTGTCGGATTTGTCGCGGCGCAACTCGTCATAGCCGAAATCCAAGCGAAAGCGGCCCTGCACACCGTACTCGGCCGACACGCTGCGTCGCTCCAGCCCCAGGTCGCGGGCGTTCAGACGGTAGCGGGTCGCGTCTTCGCTGTCGTAGGCGCCGCCGCCGCGCAGATCGAGGTTGAACACGCCGAACGGCCCTTTGCCCCGCTGGCCGCTGAACTCATTGGCCTTGGCCGAGGCTGCGCTGGCCGTGCCGGCGCCGATCTCGACCGCGTTGGCGGGTGTCGTGAGCTCGGCCGCCGTGGGCTGGGCATCGGCGGCCATCGCCTCGCCGCAGGTCGTCGACAGCAGCATCGCTGCCAGGGCCGCTCGCAGCGCCAGGACCGAGGCGCGCAGTGGCAGGTTGATCGTGTTTACAGGCATGACTTGCTCCTGAAAGATTGAGTCGCGTCAGCGTTGGAACTTCGCCCCGGCCGGGTGGTTGGAGCCGTGCACCAGCACATGGCAGTTCAGGCAGGCGCGGGCACCGAGCTGGGCCCGTGCTGCAGCGTTGGCCAGCGGGTTGATGCCGTTGACCGTGGTGACCGCGCCGCCGCCGAGGTTGGCGCCGCTGTTGACTTGCGCACCGTGGTCACCGCTGTGGCATTGCTGGCACAAGAAGGGCGGCCGGGCCTTCAGCAGCGCGGTGTTGACCGAGCCGTGCGGGGTGTGGCAGTTG
>CANJBQ010000090.1 GCA_947472645.1 Burkholderiaceae bacterium | reverse complement strand
TGGCAGTCAAAACTTCGACTTGACGCAGCAACATCACAATTTGTTCCGGTTTAATACGTTGACCTTTAGGCATTTTTTACTCCTTTTAGAGATAGATTATCAAAAATTTCTCTCTTTGGGAGTGGTACTAAAAATTAGGTCAGATCAAAGGGTGCAATATGTAAATTTAAATATTAAAAAAATTGCTGTATTGGCAATAAGTTAATGTTTATTTAACTTAAATTTAAGAATACTCTAGTAAATAGAAAAGAATCAATTAAATAGAGTAATAAATTGGTTAAATTTTATGAAGGGAATAAAACAAGAGTTGCTAATATAGCAATCAGTGTTTTATTCTCATAAATAGTCTTTAAAGTGATTTCTATAAAGTTAAAAAATAATATGAGAGACGCCATTAGATCAACTGCATCTAGTCGTAAAACTATCGATAAAGCCATGAGCTTATTGACGGTCTTTTCCCATCAACAGCCTGAGTTAAGTGTTACAGATTTAGCAGAAATTCTAAAAATGGATAAAAGTATTATTTCTCGCCTAGCAAGTAGTCTTAGAACTTGGGGAATGTTAGAAAAAAACCCTACTACAGGTCGATTAAGGATTGGTTCAACCGCAATGAAGATCGGCGCATTATTTTCCCAGCGCAATACGATGGTGGAGCTATCAATGCCGGTTTTGGCTGATTTAGTAAATCAAACTGGACATTCCGCCCATTTAAGTATTTTAGATGGATTAAATATTTTGGTGGTTTCTACCGTGGAGAGCCCAAATACACTTCGGGTAATTATGCGAGTTGGTGAGCAAAGAGAGCTTCATGCCACTGCAGCAGGTAAATTATTTTTGGCATTATCACCCCCTGCACTTTTAGATTCGGCGTATAAAGGGACTGGCTTTAAACCTCAAACAGCAATGACGATTGTTTCACGTGAAGATTTACAAAAGGGATTTGCCAAAATAAGAAAAGACGGGATTGCTATTAATCGAGGTGAAAGTACCTTAGGCGCAGGAGCTATAGCTGCACCAATATTAAATAAAGAAAATAAAGTCCTGTCGGCAATTTCGACAGTCTTCCCACTTAATATTGTTGATGTGCAGCAATGGGTAAAGATTGAAAAACAAACGCAATCGGCCGCAAATAAATTATCGAAAAGATTAATGGAAGAAAAATTTTAACTAGTAAAAAGGAGATGAAGATTGGCTATTAATTTAAACGCACTAGGTGCAGAAACACCTTGGTCTAAGTCAGTGGTTACACAAGATCGGATTGATGCTTTATGTAGCTGTCTTGGGGATTACAACCCTTTATTTTTGGATGAGGAAATTGCTTCTCAGTCTGAAAATAAAGGGATTGTTGCGCCACCAACGTTTATCAATTGTTTTCGTGATTTCAAAACGGCTTTAGTACTATCAGAGGCAGAAGTGGATTTACCGCTTTTACTACATGGTGAGCAGGTCATTCGTTATTTCAAACCAGTTCGTCCTGGAGATACAATCTTTCACAAAATTAAGGTCGTCGATACTGGCCGTAAAAAAAGTAAAACTTATGGAGAACTAAGTTTCTTTACCGTTTTAATTAAGCTAAAGAATGAAGCTGACGAACCTCTTGTCGAGGCTACGCAATTATTTTTTGTCAGAGATAACTAATTTAGAAAGGAAATGATCATGGATTTCAAACAACGATTAGCTGTTCCAAGTCAGATGCAAATAGTAGAAAAAATTGAAGGCCCTTATTTTGAAGATATGACGATTGGTCAACATTTAGAACTTTCTAAACCAGCAATTACTCGGTTACAGATTGCTAAATTTGCTGGAGCCTCAGGAGACTTCAACCCTAGTCATGTGGATGAAGATATTGCTAGAGACATTGGTGGAATGGGTGGCGTTTTTGCTCACGGCATGTTGGGTATGGGGTTTATTGGTCAAATGCTCACCGATTATTTATGGGATCGTCCATTACGACTATTTTCAACAAAAGCAACACTTATTGTGCGCCCTGGTGATGTTTTGACATGTAAAGGGACGGTTACTAGAAAGTGGGTAGAGGATGAAGAGAATCTTGTAGAGTTGACTTTAGAGGCGATCAATCAAAAAGGTGAAGTAACTCATACGGGTAAGGCTGAAGTGGTATTACCGCATCGTCCTATTGAGATTAAATCGACCCAAAAACGGCCCTATTTAGTGCAACACAGGGTGATTGGTTAATCTTTATGTCAGTACCTGTAACTGTCCAAAGGGCTCTTTCTTTAATCAGTCGACGTGAACCCAATAAAGTAGCTATCTTTTGGAGGGGCGAGTCGTTAACGTACGCGCAATTGGATGAGAGATCTACTCAGCTTGCCCAGGGGCTTTTGACGTTGGGATTAAAGAAAGGGGATCGGCTAGGGGTTCTTTTACCGAATTGCCCAGACTATATCGTGATTGCTATTGCTTGTGCAAAGGCAGTCATTTGTATGGTACCGGTGAATTATCGGTTTACCTCCGCAGAAGTATTTCAGCAAATTGATGATTCTGGTGCTAAAGCCATGATTTATGATCAGCAATATATTGAGATGATTGATCAGGCGAAATTATCTAAGGGGGTCATACAAATTTGTCGAGGAGGCCCAGCACCATCAAAAATTTTAGAGGAGTTAATAACCGAATCTTCTAAGTCGGATTTACCCATGGACGCTGTCGAAGATGATTTATTCTATTTGGGATATACATCAGGAACAACAGGCAAACCAAAAGGAGCGATGGTCACTCAGCGTAATCGGGCCTTAGCATATCATTATTGGGCGCTAGAGTTTGGTATTACTTCAGAAGACGTATCCATGCAATGTGGGCCTTTTCATCACACAGCGCCTTTTACCTTTACCTTGACGCAATTATTCATGGGAGGACAAATAGTGATCTTAGATGGTTTTGATGCTCAAGCAGCTCTTAAGGCGATTCATCAATTTGCTGTGACATGGTCTTTTATGGTTCCGTTTATGTTGGATAGAGTTTTAGAGGAAAAAAAGAATGTTGAACAAATTTTAGATTTGAAATCATTGAAGATGTTGATTTCCGGCGCATCGGCACTCTCGACTCGAACGAAGGATGCCATTCGTGAGCAGTTTAATGGCTTAGGTCTGCATGAGTTTTACGGTGCTACTGAAGCTGGAGTAGTAACGAATCTTCGCCCTAAAGACCAGAGCCATAAATTGAGATGTGTAGGTCAACCTATTGCTGAAATTGAAATCCAAATTCGTGGTGAGGTTGGTGAGATATTGCCTCAAGGGGAGATCGGAGATATTTGGCTGCGAGGCCCTACCTTGTTTGAAGGATACTTTAATGCGCCAGAAAAGACTTCACAAGTAAAGATCAATAATTGGTGCAATTTAGGCGATATTGGAAGAGTTGACCAGGATGGGTATTTATATTTAATTGATCGACGTAAAGACGTTATTAAAAGTGGTGGGGTGAATATTTATCCCATCGAGATTGAGGAAGTTATTTTACGTGAAGCTGATGTTCAAGAATGTGCGGTGGTGGGATTCCAAGATGATAGGTGGGGGGAGTCAACCCAAGCATTTATTGTGACGAGCGCTCCAATTGAGCAAGTCACGTTAAGGGTGCAAGCTTTATGTCAAGAATTTTTAGCGGATTATAAAAGACCAAGACAAATTCACGGAGTAAGTTCTTTGCCTAGAAATGCTAACGGAAAAGTTTTAAAAAGGGTTTTACGAGAAATGCAGACTTAGGTTTTTATTTGTTATTAATTACAAGTAATGCTAATCAAAAATTGATGGGAATAGATATGAAATATCAGCAATGGATATACGTACTCTTGAGTAGTTTTTTTGGTTTAGGCTGGATTGGTATCGCGCATAGTCAATCCGCGTCAAATAATTACCCCTCAAAGTCAGTTAATATGGTGATTCCTTTTCCACCAGGGGGGCCAACCGATGTGACGGGTAGAGTGTTAGCAGAAAAATTAACTCTAGCGTTGAATCAGTCGGTAGTAGTTGATAACCGACCCGGGGCCAGTGGAAATATTGCGGCTCAAATGGTTGCTCGCGCATTACCAGATGGATACACTATATTTTTTACTACGGGCGGCACTCAAGCGATTAATCCTTTTTTATATAAAAATATTGGGTATGACCCCGTTAAAGATTTTGAACCCGTGGTATGGGTCACAATTTCACCAAATATTATTGTGGTTAATCCAGAGTTTCCTGCAAAGAATTTACAAGAGCTGATTGATTTAACTAAAGCTAAGCCAGGAGGATATAGTTCTGCGGCTCCTGGACAAGGCTCTACCCCTCACATGGCTGGCGAGCTGTTTAAAAGGCAAGCTGGAATTGATATAGTTCATATTCCCTATAAAGGTAGTGGTCCGGCTTTGACTGACGTGATGGGAGGACATGTTCAGATTATGTTTGATGGTATTCCATCTTCTCTGCCATTAGTGAAGTCTGGAAAATTAAGAGCATTAGCTGTAACAAGTAAACAAAGGTCGACATCGGCGCCAGATATTCCAACGGTTGCAGAGACGATTCCAGGATTTGAAGCGACCGGTTGGTTTGCTTTATATGTTCCTGCAAAAACACCTAAAGAAATTATATTAAAACTAAATCAAGAGGTAAATCGAATATTAGAAATGCCGGATGTGAAAAAACGGTATGCTGATTTAGGGGCTGATGTGGTAGGTGGATCACCTGAAAAATTACGTGATCAAGTTCAGAGAGAAATGGTCAAATGGTCTGAACTGATTCGAACGAATGGTATCAAAGCGGAATAATGATTATTAATTAAAGGACTCATCATGAAACAACATACGAAATTTTATGCAAATGGACAGTGGTTACCTAGTACAGGTAAAGATCATATTGATGTGACTAACCCATATACGGAAGAGGCCATTGCATCGGTTCAATCCTCGTCTCCTAAGGACATCACGACAGCTGTTCACGCAGCACATGTAGCATTTAAAAGTTGGTCTCAATCTTCCGTACATACGCGGATAGATTTACTGAAAAAGATTGCTCTGGTATTAAAAGACCAGCAAGAGGAGTTGGGTCAGACCATATTGAGTGAATTAGGCATGCCATTGAAAATGACTTTACGTGTCCAAGTTGCTGCACCGATTGCCACTTTTGAATTAACAGCTAAAGAACTTGAAAACTTC
>CANJBQ010000089.1 GCA_947472645.1 Burkholderiaceae bacterium | reverse complement strand
ATACCTAGCAGCTGCTTAATGATCCCATGGAAAATAAAAAACATCCCGTTACTGAAGTTTTAGAACTCCATCTACAAAGATACCTCGATGATCTGGGAGATATTGCACCATCTAACATTTATGAAATGGTCATCTCCTCGATTGAAAAACCAATGTTAACTTTAGTGATGAAACATGCGGATGAGAACCAATCTTTAGCGGCACAGTACTTAGGAATTAATCGCAATACGTTAAGAAAAAAATTACTTGAACATGGGCTGATTCCAAAATAAATGCCCTCACAAATATTTAAATACAATTTAACTCTTTAGAAAAATTCATATGATCCAAACAGCACTCATCTCAGTATCTGATAAATCAGGCATTATTCCATTTGCTAAAGCGCTTCATGATTTAGGTGTCCGATTAATTTCTACGGGCGGTACTGCAAAGCTGATTGCAGAAAATCAGATTCCCGTTATTGAAGTCTCTAGCCTTACTCATTTTCCAGAAATGCTTGATGGTAGGGTAAAAACACTGCACCCAGCAGTTCATGGAGGTCTTTTAGCGCGTAGAAATGACCCCAGTCATATGCAAGCTTTAAAAGAACATAATATCGATACCATTGATATGTTAGTGATCAACTTATACCCTTTTGAAAAGACAATTTCTCAAAGTGCTTGCTCTTTTGAAGACGCTATCGAAAACATCGATATTGGTGGGCCTGCAATGCTTAGAGCCGCTGCTAAAAACCATCAAGATGTGACTGTTTTAATTTCTCCGAAAGATTATGAATCCATCCTAGAAGAAATGAAAACTCATCATTGCTCAGTAAGTTTTGAAACAAATCTACGACTAGCAAAAAAAGTTTTTGCACATACAGCCCAATACGACGGGGCTATTGCTAACTATCTCTCCTCGTTACCCTCTAACCTGATACATGAGGAACGCTCGACATTTCCTCAAACACTTCATTTAGGATTTAACCAAGTTCAAGAGCTTCGCTATGGTGAGAACCCTCATCAAGCTGCTGCTTTTTATCAAGACATCAAACCTGTTCCTGGCGCACTCGCTAGTTATCATCAATTACAAGGTAAAGAACTGTCTTTTAATAATATTGCTGATGCAGATGCGGCGTGGGAATGTGTTAAAAGTTTTGGCGACACATTTGAGACAGGGCAAGCAGCCTGTGTCATTGTCAAACATGCCAATCCCTGCGGAGTTGCTATTGCACATAGTGCATTAGATGCGTATGAGAAAGCCTTTAAAACCGACCCAACCTCTGCCTTTGGAGGGATTATTGCCTTTAACCGCGAATGTGATGGTCTAACAGCACAGGCTGTTTCTAAACAATTTGTTGAGGTATTGATTGCCCCCTCCTTTACCTCAGAAGCATTAACAATTCTTGCCACAAAACAAAATGTACGTGTTTTACAAATAGAATTAGCGCCGACACATAACCCCTTCGATTTAAAGCGTGTTGGTGGAGGAATTCTTGTACAAACTCCGGATACCAAAAATGTGACACTCAAAGATGTACATATCGTTACCAAAAAACAGCCTTCTGAACATGAGCTATCTGAAATGCTTTTTGCATGGAAGGTGGCTAAGTTTGTTAAATCTAATGCGATTGTTTTTTGCGCCAACGGAATGACCTTAGGAGTTGGTGCGGGACAAATGAGCAGAATTGATTCAGCGAAGATAGCTGGTATAAAGGCGGCTAATGCTGGCTTATCTCTGATAGGTTCAGTTGTTGCAAGCGACGCTTTTTTCCCGTTTCGCGATGGACTAGACGTTGTTGTTGCTGCTGGTGCAACCTGCGTCATTCAACCGGGTGGAAGTGTTCGTGATGATGAAGTCGTTAATGCCGCTAATGAACATGGGATTGCCATGGTCTATACCGGTACACGTCATTTTAGGCATTAATAGATGCGTGTCTTAGGTATCGATCCAGGCCTGCGCATCACAGGTTTCGGGATTATTGAATTTACTGATCAACGACTTAAATATATTGCTTCTGGTGTTGTTACTACCGATAGCTCTTTACAAACAACACCCGAAAGACTGGGTGTATTATTCAACGGTATCACCGAAGTCATACAAACCTATCAACCAGAATACGCAGCCGTAGAACAAGTGTTTCTCAATGTCAACCCAAAGTCGACGCTAGCTCTGGGTCAAGCAAGGGGCGCCGCCATCACTGCGATTGTTTGTCAGGCCATCGCTGTTGTTGAGTTTAGTGCGCTCGAAGTCAAAAAAAATGTGGTCGGTAATGGTCGAGCCTCTAAATCGCAAGTACAAGAAATGATTAAACGTTTATTATCATTAAAAGTTGCTCCTGGAACAGATGCCTCAGATGCTTTAGCTGTTGCAATTTGTGGCGCACATCAATACACGATGAAACAACAATTACTGGCAGCAGATTTGAAAATGAAAAATAAATTATGATCGGTCGAATAAAAGGCACCCTCATTCAAAAGAGTCCCCCGCGAATTCTTGTGGATTGCCAAGGCGTGGGTTATGAAATTGATGTTCCCATGAGTACCCTCTATCAATTACCAGACAACGGTACAATCGTTACTCTTTTAACGCACCTGTTAGTTCGTGAAGATGCCCATCAACTATTTGGTTTTGCTTCAGAATACGAGCGTGAAGCCTTCAAAACACTGATTAAAATAAGTGGGGTAGGGGCAAGAACGGCTTTATCCATTCTTTCTGGGATGAGCGTCCAAGATATTGCTCAAGCTGTAACCCTACAGGATGCATCTCGTCTAATGACCGTTCCTGGAATTGGAAAGAAAACGGCAGAGCGCTTACTATTAGAACTAAAGGGTAAATTTGGTGCAGATTTGCCCCAATTAGTGCCGGGTGCGAAAGTTCTAGCTTCCTCAGAAATTCTTCAAGCACTGATGGCTCTGGGCTACTCAGATAAAGAGGCTGCTTTAGCCACCAAACAAGTACCAGCGGATGCAACTGTTTCTGATGGTATCCGCATGGCATTAAAAACACTATCTAAAGCTTAGTTTTCATAAGCGTTTAAACTTGCTATATGGCAATCCATACCGACCAACTTGATACGATTCCAGACCCTTCTGCCGAAGGACCTAGAATGATTGACCCTAGCTCGTTAGGAGAAGATCATGTGATTGAAAGAGCCCTTCGACCCAAACAGCTAGATGAATATATCGGTCAAACCAAAGTTCGTGAACAATTAGAAATCTTTATCAGCGCAGCTAAAAATCGCTCTGAGGCTCTTGATCATGTTCTCTTGTTTGGCCCCCCTGGGCTTGGTAAAACAACCCTAGCGCACATTATTGCGAAAGAGCTGGGGGTTAACCTTCGTCAAACGAGTGGGCCCGTACTCGACCGCCCAGGAGATTTAGCCGCAATATTAACGAATCTTGAAGAAAATGATGTACTTTTTATTGATGAAATTCACCGCTTATCACCCATCGTTGAAGAGATTTTATATCCCGCTCTTGAGGACTATAGTATCGATATCATGATTGGTGAAGGTCCAGCAGCGCGTAGTGTCAAACTGGATTTAAAACCTTTTACCCTGATCGGGGCTACAACCCGAGCAGGTATGTTAACCAACCCTTTGCGTGATCGGTTTGGAATCGTTTCAAGGCTCGAGTTTTACAACCATCAAGAACTCAAACAAATTATTTTGCGCTCAGCGCACCTTCTCAACGCCCCGATTAATGAAGATGGCGCAAATGAAATCGCAAAACGTGCGAGAGGTACCCCTCGTATAGCTAATCGCTTACTCCGACGAGTGCGTGACTACGCTCAAGTAAAGAGTGATGGCGTAATCTCTAGCACAGTTGCAGACGCAGCATTGAAGATGCTAGATGTGGATCCTGTAGGCTTTGACATCATGGATCGTAAATTGTTAGAAGCTATCTTATATAAATTTTCCGGTGGGCCCGTTGGCGTAGATAATCTTGCTTCAGCCATTGGAGAGGAGCGGGATACGATTGAAGATGTCATTGAACCTTATCTCATTCAGCAAGGCTATTTACAAAGAACCCCTAGAGGTCGTATCGCCACCCGCTTGACCTATGAACATTTTGAAATGATCCCACCAAATAACTCAGGATCTTTAGACCTTAGTTAAGGCAAAAGCCAGGGAACTGATGCAGGGCCGCTATCGACCTCATCTAGAGTCTCTTTATTTTTGAGGTGAGAAACATCCCCCCAACTTTGGATGTGAAAATGACTACCGTCATAAGCCATTCGATTCAAGCTGGTGTTAAGTAATTCCACCTTCCTTTTTTCTGCGATATCCATTTGAGTAGCATGACGATACATGCAATCAAGGACTCCACCATGCGCCACAATCAAAATAACCTGACCTGCATGAGACTGAGCAATACGGTGAAAACTAGTTGTTACTCTTTGGTAAAACTGCCGAAGAGTCTCGCCACCTTTTGGTTCAAAGTCTGGGTCTCGACTATGCCACGCACGATGATTATCTGGTAATTTATCTTCAATTTCTTGATAAGTCATGCCTTGGATTTCTCCGTAACATCTTTCGCGTAATTGACTATCAACGTAAGTCGGTATTTCATGATGCTGGGTAATCGTGTTAGCTGTATCAAACGCCCTAGACAAATCACTCGAATAAGCAACATCAATTTTTTCTTGAGCTAAAGCGTTACCAAGAAGCGATGCCTGTAAAACGCCTTCTGGATTTAATACAATATCAATATGCCCTTGCAAACGATGTTCTTTGTTCCAGTCAGTCTCTCCATGTCGAACTAATAATATCTGTGTCATGAATTTATTTCTTTAAAGTAATCTTGACAAATTTTCTCTTGCCAACTTGTAAAACAAATGTTCCTTCAGATACTTTAAGACTCTTATCAGAAATTAAAGTGCCATCAATTTTTACACCACCCTGCTCAATACTTCTGCTCGCATCAGAAGCGGATGAAGCTAATTGCGCTATCTTTAGCAGTTGCGCAATACCGATTGGCGCACCTTCAATCGTCACCTCTGGAATATCATCAGGTATTCCCCCTTTTGCTCTTAACTGAAAATCCTCATGCGCTTTTTCTGCATCTTGAGTACTATGAAACCGAGTCACAATTTCTTTAGCTAATGCGACCTTTGCATCTTTTGGATTTTTTCCATTGATAACTTCTTGTTTGAGAGTCTCAATATTTGCAATCGATTCAAATGAAAGCAGCGTGTAATAACTCCACATTAACTCATCAGAAATACTCAGTATCTTGGCGAACATCTGATTGGCAGATTCTGTAATGCCAATATAGTTTCCTTTTGACTTACTCATTT
>CANJBQ010000088.1 GCA_947472645.1 Burkholderiaceae bacterium | reverse complement strand
GAAAATGTACCGTATGCCGTTTTATCAAGAACTAATCTAGTAACTGCAAATCGCTTCAAACAATTAATTCAAATGTCTCAGACAGGAATATATTCATCAAAGTGTCATTAGAAAACCAATCCCCACTCCAAGAAAAGCAATCGACAATAAAGGCAACCGGAAGTAATTTATGTGAGTCCATACTTCTTGCAGCTGACTTTCTCGATCAAGTCAGGCAAGGGGCTTCGCTGACGGTCGCGCTTGCAAATGCCCCTGCAGAAAATCGATCCGCAGCTCAAAGTTTAAGTTTTGAAGCCTTAAGATATAAACCTAAAATTATTGAGGCTTTAAAACAATTCTTAAATAAAGCAATAGACCCAGAAGTTGAAGATATTTTCTTGATTTCAATAAGCACCTTGTTTAAAGATTCACCCAATCAATACAACCCTCATACCCTAGTTAACGAAACGGTCAATGCGGCTAACAAATCAATTCGTACGAGGTATGCAAAAGGTCTTATCAACGCAGTTTTGAGAAGAATTATAGAAAACCCTCAGGCCCTAGAAATAGAAGTAGAAGATGCGCAATATCCGGCCTGGTGGGTAAAGAACTTAAAAAAATCATATCCTCAAACTTTTAAACCGATACTAGAAACGTATTTGAAGCCGGCCAAGATGTTTTTAAGAGTTAATTCCAGAAAATCAACGGTACAAAACTATCTTAAAAAATTACAACTAGCGCAGATTGATACCTTAGAAATTCCATTAGAATGGCAACAGCTTGCGCCATGTGCCATAGCATTAAAAAACTCGGTACCCGTGAATAAGCTCCCTGGATTTACAGATGGGGAGGTTAGCGTTCAAGATCTCGGTGCGCAAATGGCGGCTGAGCTTTTAGCGCCCAAAAGAGCAGAAATCATTTTAGATGCCTGCGCGGCTCCGGGAGGTAAGGCTAGCCACCTATTGGAGATGGAAGATATTGATTTAGATATATTAGAAATTCGACAAGACAGAATGATGCGTGTCGAGGAAAACTTGAAGCGACTTCAACTAAGCGCTCATTTAATCGTTGGTGATGCGTGCGACTCCTCCGCTTGGGGAAATGGGAAAATGTATGACGCCATATTGGCGGATGTTCCTTGTTCAGCAACTGGGATCATTCGTCGTCACCCCGATATTTTATATTTAAGACGTGGTAGTGATATAGCAGAGTTACAGCAATTACAACGTAAAATTGTTTCAGAACTTTGGAAGCTTTTAAAACCAGGTGGCAGAATGTTGTATGTAACATGTTCGATTTTGCCGCAAGAGGGCGAAAATCAAATAGAGTGGTGTTTAGAGCATCTTAAAGATGCATTACGATTGAATAGTATTAGTCAATTATTGCCTAATGATTGGCATGATGGTTTTTATTATGGAGTGTTAGAAAAGAAAAAATGAGTTTTTTTAAAAAACTAATTCTTTTATGCTCATTATTTTGGCTCTGTGCAACGACAGCGTTTGCACTTGCAGACGGTATTAAATTACGACAAATTCAATTTGAGTCTATAGAACAAAACTGGGTTACCAATGCGTCTTATCAAATCGACTTTCCAAATGAGCTAACTGAGGTTGTGAAAAAGGGAATTACGCTGCATTTTGTCACTGAACTTAATGTAACCCGAGGTCGTTGGTATTGGTTTGAGGAAAAGCCAATATCTGCAGTAAAGTATATTAAGTTGTCCTACCAACCTTTAATACAAGTTTATCGAGTTAATGTGGGAGCTTTAACATTGTCTGCAAATACTCTTGAAGAGGCATTAGTGCAAGTCGGGGCAATAGCGGGGTGGCAGGTGGCTGATTTATCAGTACTTGATAATGGCCGTGTTTATGAAGGCTCTGTAAGGATGCGACTTGATTTAAGTAAGCTGCCGAAGCCATTTCAAATTAATGCGCTCAATTCTAAAGAGTGGAACCTTTCAAGTGATTGGCATGTGTTTGAGATTAATCCCAAAACTCGTCTGATAGGTAAATAATGAACGAGCCTATCGCAAACTACTCAGACAAAATGATTGCTGGACGTTATGGCATCAAAAAAGAATTAGTTGCCTTTGTTACCCTTGTCTCTATTTTAGCGTTGTTATTACTGGGCTTATTAACGGCGATTAGTGCAGATGCACAATTTCTGAGTAAATATTTTGTATGGCTATACACGGTGAACGTGATAGTTGGAATTTTGTTATTGATGGTCATCGTTGGCTTAGTGATTACCTTAACCTTGCGTTGGAGACAAGGTTATTTTGGCACAAAGTTAATTGCTAAATTAGCAATGATTTTCGGACTGGTGGGCGTCTTACCAGGAGCAATTTTATATTCCGTATCTCTACAGTTTGTTGGTAGAAGTATTGAAAGTTGGTTTGATGTCAATATTGAATCAGCCCTTGAAGCTGGACTTGAATTAGGTCGATCATCATTCGAGATATCGCAAAGAGAGTTTTTAGATTCAGGCGATCAGTTTCGCAATAGCTTTCCTATTGCGGCGATTCAAAGCAATTTGGAGTTAAAGTACTTATGCAGCAAGACAGATGCGGATCAAATATCCATTATTGATCAATCAAACCATGAGTTCTTTAGCGTTCATTGTGGTCGCTTTGAAATGATTGAGTCGAAACTAAGTCAAGAGACTATCGCTGAGTTAAAAAAGAATGGTAAAACATCTTTAATTGAAGACGTTGGGATAACAAACTCTGAAACATATCAGTTAAGCGCACTATTTTTGATGCCCAATCAGAAAATATTAAGAATGGAGAAATTGTTAAGTCCCCGCTTGGTTGAAAACGCAAAATTAGTTCAGAAGGCATATAGTGACTACCAAGAAAAATCCTTAAGCCGCTTGGGTTTAAAGAAAATGTATATAGGATCATTAACCTTAACTATGTTTTTAGCCTTATTTATTGCTATTCTTTTGGCGTTAATTTTAGGTAGACAATTAGCAAGGCCTTTATTAATGTTACTGCGAGGAACTCAGGCCGTCGCTCAAGGAGACCTATCCCCAAAACCGCAAATGGACACTTCTGATGAGTTGGGTATGCTGACGCGACAATTTAATAATATGACGAAGCAATTATCGGATGCTAGAAAGTCCTTGCAAGAAGCAAAAGATTTCTCAGAATCGGTGTTGACGAATTTAACAGCAGGAGTTTGTGTTTTTGATGCAAGTTTTCGACTCGTAATCGCCAACGAAGGGGCAAAAAGAATTTTAGAAAAAGATATTACGCTGCTGATTGGAAAACCGCTGAGCTTTTATCCAGAACTACTACATTTCGAAAGCACCATTAAAGAATCATTTACTGCGAATCAAGTTTCGGTTGGCTCCGATGATCCAGCTAATGCTATAGAAATTAAAAATATCATAACGAATGAGAAGTCTTGGCAACGTCAGATACATTTATATGACGACTTACAAGATCAAGAAAATATTTCGCCAATCTTGTTGGCTCGTGGCACAGAGCTAACCGGAAAACAATATATTATTGTTTTTGATGACATTACAGAAGTTATTGCTGCTCAAAGATCGATTGCTTGGGGAGAAGTTGCGCAACGTTTGGCGCATGAAATTAAAAACCCGTTAACACCAATTATGTTATCTGCTGAGAGAATTTTTCAAAAACTTACAGGAAAAATCCCTTCTGAGCAAGAAGAGATAGTTTTAAAAGGAACAAATACTATTATTAGTCAAGTTCAAGCAATGAAGACCATGGTTAATAATTTTAGGGACTTTGGAAAAAAACCATCATTAAAAATGCAGGCGATTAATTTAAATCAATTAATTTTAGAGATTTTAGGGTTGTATGAAGGAACGCATATAGAGCTAAATCTAGATGCCGCTGCCCCAGATATTTTAGGAGATACGACACAACTCCGACAGGTGATTCATAATATTTTACAAAATTCGATAGATGCAGCAACAGAAGTTCACTCTGATCCAGAAATTCAAATCCGCACTGAAGTTGTAGATTATGTCGGTCTTGTGAATCAAACTGAAAAATCAGTTCGTTTATCTATCGCAGATAACGGACCCGGATTTTCACCGCGGATTTTAACAAGAGCCTTTGAGCCATATGTCACTTCGAAAGCAAAAGGAACAGGTTTAGGCTTAGCAGTTGTTAAAAAAATCATTGATGAGCATGGAGCAAGAATTGAGTTAAAGAATCGAATGAGAGATACGGTGATTCGAGGCGCAAGGATATCAATATTATTTGAACGCTTGGCATAAAAAAGTAAGAAATGAAAAGAAACATTAAAATTAGTTGATAGGACAATAACGCATGGCAAATATTTTAGTAGTGGATGATGAGATGGGAATCCGTGAGTTGCTCAATGAAATTTTGAGCGATGAGGGTCATGTTGTCTATTCTGCAGAGAACGCGCAACAAGCCCGAACAGTTCGAGATCAGCTGCTACCAGATTTAGTTCTTTTGGATATTTGGATGCCAGATACTGACGGTGTTACCCTTCTTAAAGAGTGGGCAAAAGATAATAAATTAACGATGCCCGTCATTATGATGTCTGGTCACGCAACCATCGATACTGCGGTGGAGGCCACCCGGATTGGCGCATGTAACTTTTTAGAAAAACCAATCGCATTGCAAAAGCTTCTTAAAACAGTCAGTCAAGCATTAGAGCGGCTATCGCCGAAAGATGTGGCCGGTAGTTCAAATAATTCGGTGCGAGAGTATCCGACGGCAATGTCAAGCGTAATAGGTGGACAAAGTAAGCTTCAAGAGTCAGGAACTGAATCGCCCCATATAACAACCTTATCTTCTGACATCAAAGAGCTAACACCTGGCCATTTCGATTTACCATTACGTGAGGCTAGAGATATTTTTGAAAAAGCATATTTTGAGCATCATTTAAAGCTGACGGGTGGAAGCATGACCAGAGTTTCTGAGCATACTGGCCTAGAAAGAACCCACCTATACAGAAAATTAAAGGCCTTAGGAATTGATGTCAGAAAAATTGGCACGAGTAGTACCTAAAGAGATCCGCGTCAATTGATAACCTCTTCGATTATCACTATTCAGAATTCAAGCTGGGTCATTGATCAGCAGCAGCTTGATTGGATATCTGCATTAGAGAGTGGAAAGGTATTGCATTTTAAAAATTTACCATTTGAGATTTCCGAAAAGGAAAGGATTCTCTTTAACGAAAGTATCCAAAACCCATCCGCTAGAAATATAAGTTTAGGAGCAGATGGTTTGTTAAAAGGAGTTATTGGTGAAGAAGTAACGCTCGATACTCTAAAACAGTTGATCCTTCGGTTTAGAAACTTGTCCCAAGACTTGATTCATTCTTTAGTGCCCAAATACGCAGAATATTTAAAAGTTTCTCCTACAAGCTTTAGACCTTTAAATATAGAAAGTCGACAACAATCATGGCGTGCTGACGATCGTAGACTGCACGTTGATGCTTTTGCTACTCGACCAAATTATGGCGAACGAATTTTACGAGTGTTTATGAATATTAATCCGGACAACCAGCCTAGAGTTTGGCGAGTCGGAGAACCCTTTGAAAAAATTGCTGATCAATTTTTACCTCTGATAAAACCTTATTCCAAATTACAAGCAAAACTATTAAATGTTTTAGGCTTGACTAAAAGCTTTCGAAGTGAGTACGACCATATGATGTTAAAGATTCATGATGCTATGAAATCAGATATCAGCTATCAAAAGAACTGCCCACAAGCCCAATTTAACTTTATGCCGGGTGATGTTTGGGTATGTTTCTCTGACCAAACATCACATGCTGCAATGAGTGGACAGTTCATGATGGAGCAAACCTACAATTTGCCAATAAAGGCTTTATATGAACCTCAAAGTAGTCCTTTAGCCCTTCTAACATCTAAAGCGCGTCGAAAATTGGTATAAAAAATTCTGATTAGGATATAATTATTGTTTTTGCGGCCTGGTAGCTCAGTCGGTAGAGCAGAGGATTGAAAATCCTTGTGTCGGTGGTTCGATTCCGCCCCGGGCCACCAAAATCAAATGGTCTGTTCCGGACACATGGTTTACACTTTGTACCGAGCACATACTTTACACATTTCCGATCACATCCCAATTACTTTGGGACCAAAAGGATTCTCGATGGCATTCACCTTCCGAGATTCCAGATCAAAGTAACCCATATCGTAT
>CANJBQ010000087.1 GCA_947472645.1 Burkholderiaceae bacterium | reverse complement strand
TTCGACTTGCATGTGTAAAGCATGCCGCCAGCGTTCAATCTGAGCCAGAATCAAACTCTTCAGTTTAATATCTGTATGCCAATTAAGGCATGTCGCTCACTCAAAGAAATGACTTTGATATTTCTATCTCATCAATTTACTGTTAAGTGAGTACTACTTTATTTCATTGTCCAAAAGGACTAAATGCTTTCAGGTAGTACCCACAATTATCGGTTGACTAATTTTTAAAGAGTGGCTGTTTGTTAAATAAAAACATTCAGCGAAGAAGTGAGACTATGACAGATTAATTTTGTCATGTCAAGCATCTCTACTAAGAAATATTAAATATTCTTCGGTTTTTAATAAAAATAGTGGTTTTACCCTTTATTTACGGCTTGGTAGCTTTTGCAATACCTTTTTAAGGGTTTACCCTAATAATTTTTCATTTTTAAGGTAAAATGGCTTATAGACATTATTTATAGGGGTTTACATGAGCTCCATGACCACCAGTAGCTCTACCCATCCAAAGATCATTTTGGTGCTTGAATTAAATCGATCTCACCTTGATATGATTCGCGCGCACTTTTTAGATCTTGGCGATACAGACCGCCGTCTACGCTTTGGTATGCAAGTCAGTGATGAGTTTATTACAAGTTATGTTGACTCTTTTAAATTTAATACTGACAGTTTTTTTGGTGTATTTGATAGCACTTTAAATATTATAGGTTTAGCTCATTTGGCCTACGGCAATGACTCTACGTTAAATAATCACATTGCTGAATTTGGTGTCTCGGTCTCAGAAAATGGTCGCGGTATTGGTGTTGGAACGGCTCTATTTAAACGTTCAGCAATACATGCGCGCAATACGAATATTACGGCGCTTTATATTCACTGCTTATCTAGCAATGCGGCTATGATGCATATTGCCCGTAAAGCCGGAATGGTTGTTGAATACTCGTATGGTGAGGCCGATGCCTATCTAAGTTTGCCGCCAGGTAACCCAAAAAGCATCATGATTGAAGCCTTACAGGATCAGTCGGCAGTCATTGACTATTCCATTAAGCAAAATTTCAATAGGGCTGTTTTTAATAGCCGACTTTTATGCAACTTATTCCCACGTTTTGGAAGCTAATCATCAAATCTAGGTCTTCAATTAACTAAGATTTGTAAAACCTGCCATTTAAGATTTGATATTAATTCTACTTAGATGATTGACTCTTTTCATTGCCTGAAGGTTTATTTAACTTTTGTTTTTCTTCTTCAGTGATTATGTCGAACAATTTCACCACTTGTTTGATGCTATCACTACTTTTACTTGTTACAGTAGCGGCAGCCTTTGACTCTAATTCAGTGGTTATCCCCATCAAATAAACACTACCGGCTTCAACTACGATTTTCATTGAGTTAAGGGGCACATCACTTGTAGCTAATAACTTTGCCTTAACCAAAGTGAACAATGAACTATCTGATAAACGGCTTCCTACTGAACTTGGGGGGGCTACTTGCATCTCATTAACTAACGTACGGATATTTTTTACCTTGGCGGCCGTACTTTGTATTTGGTCCTTGATTGATTGTGTAGAAGCTTCACCAGTCAATAAAACTTTTTGGTTAAAAACATTGACACTCAAATGGGCAGTTTCTGAAAACCTGTTCGTCAAAGTCGACTCTATTTCTAACTGCAGGCCACGATCAATAGTGACTACAGAAATAGGTCTTCTATCAGCAAGGACTAAGGCTGTTTCAGCCATCCCCCCAACAACAAGAGCAAAACAACCAGATAATGACAGGACTAAAAATCCGCTTAAAACGCTTAACAGCAGTTTATTTCTCAACCAATTTATTTTCATAGTTAATCCAAAAGTAAGTGATCAATTCCATCACAGAGACAATGCAATAAAAGTAAATGCGTTTCTTGAATTCTGGCAGTTCTATCTGTAGGAACGCATAAGTGAACGTCTTGTTGACCTAAGATACCTTTCATTTGTCCACCACCTTTGCCAGTAAGCGCAACAATATTCATGCCGAGTTTTTTTGCGGCCTCGATAGCCAAAATTACATTTTTTGAATTTCCGGATGTTGATATGGCTAAAAGAATATCTTCGGATCGACCCAAGGCTCGAACTTGCTTACTAAACACCTCATCATAACCATAGTCATTTCCAATTGCAGTCAATATGGAGCTGTCGGTTGTTAAAGCAATAGCGCCTAATTCTCGTCGTTCTCTTTCAAATCGCCCCACAAGCTCTGCAGCAAAATGTTGAGCATCCGCAGCTGAACCACCATTCCCACACGCTAAAATTTTGCCCCCAGATTGGATCGCTTTAAACATTTTTTCAACTGCTTGAGCAGTTAAAGGGCTTAAGGCCGCGATAGCATTCTGCTTAGTCGTAATGCTATCCTGAAATTGTTGTTGAATTCTTTCGATGAGTTGTTGATTCATAGTTATTTCCAAGTGTGAGTCAGCAGTATCCGCTTAAACTGTATCAATGTGATTTAATCATTCATTAAGACCTTTAGTGACATTATGGATCAAACTTTTTTTCTCGAGCAACAAAATATGCCAACTGGGTCGCTTTATGTGGTTAGTACTCCCATTGGCAATCTTGGAGACATCACTTATCGTGCCGTACATATTTTAAAATCCGTTGATGGCATCGCTTGTGAGGATACTCGGCATACATCACACTTACTTAACGCGTTAGGTATACAAAAACCATTGATGGCAATCCATGAGCATAATGAGAATGAAGCCGCAAACGCCTTAATTCAAAAATTAAAGCTCGGAGAGCGCTGGGCCTATGTTTGCGATGCTGGAACCCCTGGGATTTCAGATCCTGGCGCAAGATTAACGAAGGAGTTGGCCTCTGCTGGCTACCTAGTTATACCTATCCCAGGAGCCAGCGCACTCACCACATTACTTTCTGTTGCCGGGAAATTGAATTTGTCAGCGCAAGGAAATTTTCAGTTCTTAAGCTTCCTTCCGCTGAAAGGAAAAGAACGCGTCCAATGCTTATCGCAAATGAATTTATCTCGTCTTCCCAGCATCTTTTATGAGTCCCCTCTCAGAATCAATAAAACTTTGGCAGAGCTGCATGACAAAATTTTGGACAAAAATAGGTCCGTATTGATTGGTCGTGAACTAACTAAAAAGTTTGAAACTATTACGACTTTGCTAATACATGAAATCCCAACATGGTTAGAAAAAACACCTGAGACAAGAGGTGAATTTTGTGTGATGCTTGAAGGATCTCTGTCTCACAGCTCTGAGGCAGAAGATACCATATCGGAATTGCTCATCAATCCCTCGGAGCTCGCGCAAGTATTAAGCGAGCATTTAGGTAGTAAACAAATTGCAGAGGTATTTTCTAAATCACACATCATGTCTAAAAATGCAGCGTATGAACTTGTTCTTCAATTAAAAAACCCGCCGAAATCAGCGGGTCAATAAACTGGCGGCTTTGAATTATTTTGCGGCTTGTGGGACAGGCGCTTTAGGTTCATTTAACTTACCGCCTGCAGCATTAACCATGTAAACAACCGCTCTTGCAATCTCGTAATCGCTGACATCATCTGGTGAAGCTCCGCCTCTTGCCGGCATCGCATTTTTACCCTTAATAACAGAGGTCATTAAAGTGTCGTAGCCTTTAGAAATTCTTGGTGCCCAAGCGCCTTTATTTTCAAAAGCCGGCGCGCCCGCAGCGCCAGCTGCATGACAAGATGAACATACGTTTTGGTAAACAGCGTCGCCAGTTTTATAAACTTTTGGGGCGCTTGCATCAACAAAATTAAGCTTAGCAACTGGCTTAATAAGCTCTAAAGTTTGCTCAGGGGTAGGCCTTGCAGAATCTTTTATTCCACTATCCGCGTAGATAAGCAATAATAAAATAACGATTAAAGGAACAAAGAAGGCCGCAAAAACCATTAAAATTAGTTGCTTTGGAGATTTAATCATATTGCCGTGTTGTTCGCTCATCGCTGTTCTTTCATATCCATTTAGTGTCTTATTTACAAATTATAGCTATACAAACTAACATTTTATTTACACAAGCTCTAACCTGAGTAGAATCATGCCTAATCTGTGTGAATATTGCTTTATCAATGAACATTTTATCTTTTTTTGTGTTTTAAAGTTTTAAATGCGGTGTTTTTTTATGCGCCTGTAGCTCAGTGGATAGAGTATTGGCCTCCGAAGCCAAGGGTCGCGCGTTCGATTCGCGCCAGGCGCACCAATAATTCAAAATAGGCGAATTGTATAACGGCATTCGCCCTATTATGCTAAGATTAAAACTCAAATAAGCGAGTGAATTAATTAAAAAATGAGACTGAATTCCCTTGTCTGGCATTCATGCATAGCCCTTACTGCTTCTTCACAAACTATCAACCCGTATAAATAATTTTACTAATCTGTAAATGAGTCAAATTACCCTCCCGAGTTCATCTCATTCAAAAAGCTTTGACGCACTTGATCAGATTAAGGTTTTAGATTTAAGCACCTCCGTTGCCGGCCCTTATGGATGTCAATTGTTGGCTGATTTTGGTGCGGAAGTCGTGAAAGTTGAGAAGCCATTGACTGGGGATGACTCGAGATCTTGGGGGCCGCCATTTTTAAATAGTGAATCTCTTTGGTATTTGAGCGTTAATCGAAATAAATCAAGCATCGCCATCGATATGACGCTAATTGAAGGTCGTCAACTACTGGAGAAATTAGTCTCTCAAGCGGATGTGCTGGTAACTAATTTTTTACCAAAAGTTCAAAGAAAACTTCAAGTTGATGCGGCTCACCTTCATGGAATTAATCCTCGTTTAATTCATATTTCACTAACCGGCTTTGGCTTGGAGGGAGAAAGGAGTTCCTTTTCTTGTTATGACCTCATTGCTGAAGGCTATAGCGGGGTTATGGATATGACTGGGGAAATTAATCAGGATCCGCAAAAAATAGGTACCCCTGCAGCAGACTTACTCGCTGGCATGGATCTTGCTCTTGCAACCATGGCTGCTCTAATCAAAAGGGATAAGGACCAAAAGGGGCATGCCATTGACATATCTATGGTGGACAGCATGACGCGTTTTATGACCCCTCGATTAATATCTTATTTAGGCTCAGGGACAATCCCCAGAAGAGATGGGGCAAAAGATAGCGTTATTGCTATTTATCAAGTTTTTCAAACGCTCGATGAACCAATTACCCTTGGCCTTGGAAACGATGCTATTTGGAAAAGATTTTGGACGGCCCTAAATGAGGTAGATTTTATTACTGATCCTCAATATCAAACCAATATTGATCGAAGAAAACACCGTCAAATGCTTGTTTCTTTAATTCAAGATCGATTGAAAGCACGTCCGCGAAAATACTGGTTAGAGCTTTTTCAAGAGAATAACATTCCCGCTGGCCCAATTAATCGCTTAGACCAAATTAGTTCTGATCCTGAGATGCTTAAACGTGGAATGTTTTATGATGTGCCAAAAGATGGTTATCTGATCCCTCAAGTTGGACTGGGCATTCAAATGGATGGGCAACAGTCCTTTTGTCATAAACCCCCGCCCGCTTTAGGTGAAGACACCTCCGAGGTCTTAAGTCATTGGTTAAATATGTCTAACGAAGATATTAGCCAGCTTCTTAATAACAACATTATTTACACCCTACCCAAAAAAAGCAAAGGCGCATCATGATTTTTGAAACTATTATTTATGAAGAAAATGGGCCCGTTGGTACGATTACATTAAATCGCCCCGATGATGGAAACATGTTTACTCCTCAAATGTGTCATGAGATACGCGACTGTATCAATGAGATACGTCGTGAAACCCGAACGCGAGTCATTGTTCTGACAGGCTCTGGTGATAAGTTCTTTTGTATTGGGGGGCGCAAAGATGGTATGCCTGATAGCAACTTATATGCAGGCGTGTTGCCTACTCTAGAAATGTATGAATCAATTGAGCGGCTTCAAAAACCCGTTATTGCTAGCGTCAATGGATTTGCAGTTGGTGGAGGCAATGTTTTACAAGTCGTCTGTGATTTAACTATCGCCAAAGAAAGTGCTGTTTTTCGTCAAGTTGGTCCCATGATGGGTAGTTTTGATGCCGGTTACGGCACATGGTATTTAGAGGATGCCATTGGGAAAAAACGCGCTAAAGAAATGTGGTTATTAAACGATCGTCTCTCAGCAAAACAAGCTTTGGAATTTGGCTTGATTAATCGGGTTGTGCCTGATGCTAGCCTAAAAGAGGAGACTTTAAAAATGGC
>CANJBQ010000086.1 GCA_947472645.1 Burkholderiaceae bacterium | reverse complement strand
GTTGCCAAGTGCAGTTGCAAGTCAGAGCTACTCATTTGCCACTCCAAGTAACTACTCAACTCACTCAACAGCAACTATTTCTTATTAGCGACTAAACTTTGTAACCAAGCAACTCGCAAAAGTATTTAGTCCTCATTAATAAAACCCCTAAATTTCAGGCTCAAAATGAGGCAAAACAAGATAAATGGCAAAAAGAGGTCGACCAAACCCGAAATCAGGTAATACATTAAGTGTGCCCATTTAACTTATAGGAGAAATCGATGAGCACATTAAATCAATTAAAACTAGTAGCTGTAAAGAAACCTTTGCATACCCCAGTGGTTGAGCTTCGTAGACGCAAACTTTCAACCAAACTGTGGGAGCAGATCCAGTTAGCCAAAAGTCAAATCAGTGGCCAACCATTCGTTGTTACCAAGTACCGTAGCATCAAAGATGCTGACACTGGTTTTCGCAAGCAAGTTGAAGTTCCTAAACGGATTAAGCCTTGGTGGTTTGTGTCTGATTCAGGGAAAGTGTGTTTTTCAGTGCGTTATGGGTCATGGACGATTGAACTAGCCAAAGGCAAACCCAGTGTCGAGGTTGCCAGTGCTGAAGATTTGGTTCGGGCATTAGAAACTGTCAAACAAGCAGTTGAGGCAGGGGAGTTGGATACTGAGATTGAGAAA
Organism: Burkholderiaceae bacterium; assembly: GCA_947472645.1. GTDB lineage: Bacteria > Pseudomonadota > Gammaproteobacteria > Burkholderiales > Burkholderiaceae > Polynucleobacter. The sequence goes on along the minus strand of CANJBQ010000086.1, from coordinate 5,578 downwards.
GCAAGCGCTAGTTTAAGGTCAGGGTTTAAAAGATAAGTACATAAGCGTCCAGTTACTGGACGTTTAACCCTCTCTAAAAGGCGCCTAGACTAAGAATTGATAAATAATTATATGAACAAATATCTAGCCAGTGTGCGTATTAAAGGTAGAACTGTCAAAATGGCAGTGTTTGCTGACTGCCCCTTACATGCTCGATTGATTATTGAATATCAATTTGGAATGAATTCTGTAGTATCTTCACTAGTTCAGGTCAATGAGGCCAGTGCTATTAAACCTTTAACCCCTGATCAAGCAAGAATAAAGTCAATGCAGGATCGCGTAAAACGAGATCAACAGGCTGTCCGAGCTGAACGTGCTCGGCAAAAGATACATCACGCACAACAGCAAATTACCCAAGCGATCAATCCAAAGAACTAAGCTTCAAATACTTAGGCGCTTGAATTCAGTAAAGTTAAGCTCATCTGGCTGTTCCCCATAGGTGTAGTGTCGTGTTAAACACGACACTACAACACACTTCACTAATATCCTCAAAGCTTTCAATACCACCCTCAAACCAGATGTCAAGGTCAGTTGGGACCGTGTTGAGAGTTTTGAAGTGGGGGAGTGTGGGGCAGTTGGACCGTTGGCTGGCCATGTTTGATTTTTTTTGTCGGTTAGGGCGTGGTTAAGGGACTGTTGAATGTCGAAGTAGTATTAGAATATCAATATAATGAAATTTAGAACAAATTCAAAGTTAATTCATTGGATCGCTATTTTGGGGATTTTGATGAGTGCTTTGGCGCCTTCAATTTCACAAGCGATTGCTTTTAAAGACTCAAATAAATCGTTTGATGTAGAAATTTGTTCACTTACAGGCTCTAAATTAATTCATGTAGTCACAACAGATGATCAATCAAATGATCATCAATTTTCTGCTGAGCACTGCCCTTATTGTGTGGCTCAATCAGATTTCTTACCAACCTTAAATACTGATATAAATTTTTCTCTCAGTCAAAGCAATCAGCTTTTTCCACAGCTTTATTATCAATCTCCTAAGCTACACTTTGCTTGGCTAACTCTTCCTTCAAGAGCACCTCCACAATCGCTAAATTAATTTAGCGATAACAAAACATTTTTAACTTTTTGGGAGGGAATAAATGCCTAAAGGCATTTATTCAATAGAAGATGAATAAACGTCAATTATTAGTTTTACTCACTGCTTTATGGGCAACACCAATCTGGGCTCAAATTTCTACTGGTAATTCAGTGATGCTTAGTAATGTTCAGTCAGATGTGACAGAGATTTCTGTAGATGCAAGTAGGTCAAGTACAAAATTAGAGTCGATGCCAGTCTTTACGACTTTAATTACTCAAGAAGATATTAAAAAAAGTCCTGCATTAACCTTGGATCAATTACTTCGTAATATCAGTTCCGTAAATTTATCAGGAGCGCCTTACTTCGTGTCAGATCCCACAGGAACAAGCTTGAAGATGCGTGGCTTAGCCAATGCCAAAGTACTTGTGATGTTGGACGGGGTTCCTATACACGATCCATTTTATTCAACGATTCAGTGGTTTAAAGTTCCCTTAGCCTCGATTGAACGAGTTGAGGTAGTTCGTGGCGGTGGATCTGCACTTTGGGGAAATTTGGCTGTTGCGGGTGTGATTAATATTATTTCTAAAAAACCAGAAGGTGCTGGCGGGGAAGTATCTGCCAGCTTAGGAAATATGAATACGCAAAACTTTTATGCAGCTAAAAACCTGCAAGTGAGTGAGGACTTAAAAGTGCGTATTTCTGCAGATTATTTCCAAACCGACGGGTATATACCAACTCCTGTATTTTTTAATGGATCTTATAAGCTAAGCGCCGGGCAGGTAGAAAATTCAGACAAGCAAGCCAACTTGAGAGTTGATTCGTACTATCAATTTGATGCTGCCACATCTGGATTTTTTAAGTTAGGCTATCACGAACAAAATCAATATATCAACAATGAGCTTGGTCAAAATCTCCAACAAGCCTATGATTTATCTGCTGGCGTTACTTCGCAACTGTCCGATAAAAGCACTATTGATGGCAAGTTATGGTTTCAATCTATTGTCTTTAATAAGAACAACGCAACCGGATGTTGGCCAGGTATCAATACAACCACTGGTGTTTATGCACCTACATCAAGTTCTTATAAGAATACTTGTGGGACTTCATTTAGTGGAGGAGTTACGCCATCGGATGCGGCTCCTATATATAAATACGTACAGCAAACAGACTATCAACCCTATAACGAAGTTGGCGCATCACTCGTATATTCCAACAATCATTCAATTGGAACTAGCACGCTAGGTGTTGACTCGCGCCGGTTAAGTGCCAAAGATTCCCAGTTTAATTACAATGCTCCCACGGTCGTTAATGGTGTTGTGACAGTTGCGCCAACCGTCAATACTTTTATATCTTCTCAAGCTACACAGCAATTTATTGGAACATTTTTTCAGCAAAAATATCGCCCTATTGATGAATTCGAAGCAACGCTTGGTTTGCGTTTAGATTCATGGACAAACTCGAACGCGAATATCTCGATTAATAATAACTCTAGCCCGCAAGATGATAAAACGACGTATAGTTTTAATCCTAGTTTGTCGCTGAAGTATTTTGCAGATGATAATTTATCACTCAGATCTAATGTATATAAAGGTTTTCGTGCGCCTGGCATGAACAATATGTATCGTAGTTATGGCAGTACTTCAAGCACATCTACATCGATTTCCAACCCCAATCTTTCTCCAGAGAATCTCTATGGATGGGAAGTTGGAGCAGATTACCAGTCTACTTTGGTTAATTTTAATCTCACTTACTATAGCCTGTATGTGCAAAACATGAACTACTCGATGGCATTGTCAAGTTCATCAACTGGCGTTGCAGCACAATATTATTCGAGTGTTAAAAGTATGTATGGCATTACCGCTTCATCATTTAATTATTATCTTGATCAATTTGATTCAAGATCAAATGGTATAGAGCTAGTTACAAAGTGGCATCTGGCAAGTAATTTGTCGTTAATTGCTAACTATATGTATACCAACGCGTATTTGACAAATACGATTGACCCATTAAAAAATCCTGCCTTTCAACAATTAGGAGGTGTCTCGCCAAATGTGGGTATTTTGGGGATTGACTGGAAGATCACTGCTAAGCTGAAAACTTATTGGCAAGCGCGTGCAGTTAGTCAAGCTTATCTGGATACAGCGCAAACCGTTCAAATGCCAGGATATGTGACCGTTGACTTCAGCGTGGCGTATGACTATGACAACAAGACGACCTTCACTGCCAATGGTATGAATCTGCTCAATCAAGGTTACTATACCGATGGAAGCTCATCTTCAACTACACCGACGCTGGGAATGCCAAGATTAGTGATGGTGGGCTTGCGTTATAAGTTTTAAATGAGAAGCTAAGCTATAAATTGAAAAAAAATTTTAGAATCGGAATAGTGATGATCGTATCCATGGTCCAGAAATTAAAAAAATATCTCGGTGTGAGCTGGATAGTACTCATTTGTACTCCGATTCTATGTAATGCTCAAACTCACGATCATGGGATGAAAAAAGCCATTATGAGTTGCACAACAACTGGCATGGAGTGTGCCAATGCAGCTACTCCTTTTATGACCAATGATGGCAAGCTCTGGGTAACATGGACTGCTGGTGGAGTTATCTCAGTTGCAAAATCCACTAATTTAGGAAAAACTTTTGATGAGCCTATTCGATTGGCTGAGCATGGTAAATCTTTGGATACGGGAGGTGACGCAAGACCACAGATAGTCATCGATTCTCAGAGAAGAATCGTCATTGCTTATGCCTTCTTTAAAGATACCAATTGGAATGCACAAATCAATACAGTAGTATCTGAAGATCTAGGAAAAAACTTCTCTAAGCCAATCAGTATTGTTAAAGATGAAACAAGTCAACGATTTCCATCGATGATCAATAGCAAGAATGGCATATTTATAACCTGGATCGATAAACGCCTAATTGCCGAAGAAAATAAAAAAGGTAAAAAGAAATTAGGCGGCTCAGTTGCTTATGGTTGGCTAGATCAAAAAGGAATGATTACTGGCAAAGAAGTGATAGCAAATCCAAGCACCTGTGAATGTTGTCGAATTGGTGTAGCGCTTACTCCTGATCAATCACTGGCTTTTGTGTACCGCGCAATTTTTGATCAAGGGATTCGGGATCATGCAGTGCAGATAGTGCAAGCGAATGGGCAAGTGGGAAAAGTTATACCCATTGCCAATGATCAATGGAAAACAGATACCTGCCCACACCATGGACCCACCATTACTGTATCTAAAAATGGCACGATACATACCGCTTGGTTTACTCAAGGGACTAACCGTACGGGTGTGTTTTATGCCAAATCCAACAATCGCGGAATCGGTTTTTCTTTGCCGCGTAAATTAGGTGATGATGGTAGTAATGTTGGGCGACCTTATTTATTATCTGTGGATGAACACGTTTGGTTGGTTTGGAAAGAATTTGATGGTGAAAAATCTCGAGTGTATGCCGAGTACTCTGCAAATGATGGACAAACTTGGAGTGATAAAAAATTGATATCTGAAACATCAGGCTATTCTGACCATCCTTTATTGATCAGTTCACAAGGTAAGGTGTATTTATCTTGGCTAACACGTCAAAAGGGATATGAGTTAATTGAGATGAGTAGATGATGAAAAAATTATTATTCCTATTGAGCTTTTGGATATACATATCTATTTCTGTTGCTTTTGCAGAGATAAAATTGCAACCTTATCAATCTGGTGACTGGTCAGCAATCACTAAAAAATATCCCAATCAAACCGTCGCTATTCATTTTTGGGGCACAACCTGTGGGCCATGTATTACAGAACTTCCAGAGTGGGGCAAATACTTAAAATCAGATAAAAACATTAAAGCAATTTTTGTACAAGTGGACGACGTCTCTGGGTCAATGATCCGCAAGAGATTGCAGAGCGCTAAACTAGAGAAGTATGATCATTATTATCTGGTGAGTAATTTTGATGAATTCATCTATTTTGAAGTTGATAAAACATGGCATGGAGAAATTCCGATGACTATTTTGCTCGGAAAAGATGGAAAAAAAGAACGTATCTTAGGATCTGTTGAATTTAAGGACATCAAAAAATGGGCTAGTAAGCAAGCGAGTATTCAATAGTTTAGGTCAATAAACAATACTTCATCTGATTGCATAAGTTTTAAACGTAGTTTTAAATTTGGGCGCTCTATAAGCCCTTTGAAGTTGATGATCTTGCGAAGACGCTAATGAAGTATCTCTGCTGATACCAATCCCCAACCAATCAAATCCACAAGACCCCACACTTTAAACCGCATAAGCCAAACCAACACTGCGGAACTGTAAAACATTGTTAAGTTATTGTTTCGATTAGATTTTCGCGCCTTCTAAGCCGTAGGTCGCACGTTCGAATCGTGCTGGGCAGGCCATCTGCCTGAGGTCTGTTCCGGACACATGGTTTACACTTTGTACCGAGCACATACTTTACACATTTCCGATCACATCCCAATTACTTTGGGACCAAAAGGATTCTCGATG
>CANJBQ010000085.1 GCA_947472645.1 Burkholderiaceae bacterium | reverse complement strand
GGCATCAAGATATCATCTGCACTTTTCGATTTTTTAGCAGCATGACAGGTGGTGCAAGAAGATACTGAGTGCGCCGCATGATTAAAATTCGCCTTAGGCATCCAAGCATGTTGCGCAACAACAGGGGCAATACTCCACTGTGGAAGATCTCTTCCTGAGGTACCCTCTTTTCCAGGCGAGCCTATCCGTTTTACGTCATGACAAACAATGCAGGAAGTTTTTTCAAAAAGCTCTGTCGCAGCAGCAGCAGCCTGTGCTTTATCATCGCCACCCGCTCTGGCGAATGAAACTACGGAATTATTTGTTTCACCAGGGCGTCCAATCAAGATATTCGGCGTTAATGTTTCAACTTTTTGTGGGAGGCCATATAGTTTTGTATAGCTATAAAATTCTCTTAACGTAGATAAGACTGCATCAACTGGACCGTGAGGAACTTCTCGATTAAACAGTGAAGGCTCAAATTTCAGAGCGTGACAACTTTGACAATTTTTTGTAAACTCAACAGGTTTAAAGCTGGCGCCATCCGGTGTGTCTTCATGACAATTACTACATCCAACTTTGACTTTTCCTTGCGGGCTATTGACACCATCTTTTGTTAAATGAACATCATGTGGAAATTTAAGACCCGATTTTTCTGTCTCAGAAATAGCACCATTATCATCCATACGTAAATATTTAAATTTACCTTTTGGCATCGTATTATCGGCAACTTGAACTTTAAAATTCGGGTGATTTTTTGCAAAATCAGAAACATTTTGCAATTGGGTATCTTTCAAGGATTCTTTGAGATTTTGATGACAACCCGCACAGTTGGTTTGGGTATAGTGACGATTTTGCTCTGCCAAACTATAGGTTCCATTATGTTCTTGATGGCAACTTCCACAGCTTACTTTTAAATCTCCCATGCCATGATGTTGCCCTGAAACATGCTGATTAACGGTTTGGTGACAACTTAAACAATCAACATCTTTTACTGACTCAAAACCATTTCGATGGCAAACTTTACAGTCATTCGCCCACTCTTTATGCGCATTAGACATTGTTCCTGAGTTCCAAATTTTGTCTAACGCAAATAGTGTAGGTGATGCCTGTTTGGTGATCTCTAGTTTAGCTCTTTTCTCTAAAAGCTGAGAAGAGCTATCTCCAATTACATTAGCCACCAGGGGTAGAATTAAACCAACGCAAAGAATAGAAACAAATAATATCCAAGACCAGAACCTCCTGCCAGCAACAGCAGATTCGATATTTTTTAACTCAGCAATGATAGGAGGGTCTATTTGATGATCGTCCACGTTATTTACCAGTAATAAAAAACAGAGAATATATGGGCAGACAAGGCCGCCAATAAGCCGATTGAAGCTGGTACGTGGAATAGCAACCAAAAACTCATGAGGGTCTTTAACTGAATAAAGTTCCTGATTTGCTGCAGATGATTGACTCGCTTAACCATAGTTAAAGACAAATTCCTAATGCCAATCTCTCCCTTTGAAAACATGTCTTCTAACTCTTGCATGGCAAGATACGTCTTTGTCTTTGTAACATCTGTTTTCAAGCGGTCAGGCCATCGATGAATAATGGGTTCATTCGCTGCTGACTTTAGCAAATCTTGTATCCTCGTTCGTGTTTTATTATCTAGATGACTAAGGCTATTGAATATCTGATTGGCGCTTTGATCAATAGTAATTAAAGCCTCACCTTGCTGAATAATCGTCTTACTGTTAAGTAAGTCACTTAAAAGTGGCGGATAGCTTAAATACATATACACACCCCAAATACCAGATACAACAACAAACATCATTAACACGTAAGCAACCGTGTGAATGTTTGGGCCAAATTGAAAACCTGTATGAAGAGTTCCAATAATGGCTAAAGCAAGGCCAAACCAAACATGTGCAGACAACCAGTGCTTCAAATCTCCAAGGTTACTTTTATAGCTTCTTTTACGAATTCCAAAAACAATCAGGAAAATAATAATGAGCGCAGCCAATACACCTAGTGAATACCCTAATAAAGTTCCACCGTTAGGGGCAACTCGAGGCTCGTCAAAAATATATAACCCAATCACAATTAAACATAGGGTGCATGCAAGTTTAAAGTACAAATACTTGGATTGGTTAAGCAGATTTTGACGCATTTAGAATTTTGATAATTTTTAAATAATAAATTGAATTTGTATAATATCTTAAAAAATAATACTTCATGTTAAATTTTAAAGAATATTAAATTCATATTGGGGGAAATTAAATGCTGATCTTTGGTGCATGCTGCTTAAATTATATAAAAGCATTATATTTAGATGAATTTAGTTGATTGTAACCATAAAGGGCGCTATCATTTTGAACTGTTTGAGGAATCTCCCTCTAGCTAGCTTTAAAATTACAAAAACAAAGGTTGCTCACATGAAAGCTCAACAACATACTACAATTACAAAAACGAGTGCCATCCCATCAATGGGTGAAGGCTCGTCTTCGGTGTTACCCAAAAAGAAAATTAATTTAGCCCTACAAGGTGGTGGGGCACACGGAGCATTCGCATGGGGAGTCTTGGATAAATTCTTGGAGGATGGTCGTGTTGAAATTGAAGGAATATCTGGCACGAGTGCTGGCTCAATGAATGCTGTTGTTTTTGCCTCTGGAATGATCAAGGGGCCACAAGGTGCACGTGATGCGTTACATGATTTTTGGAAAGCGATTTCTGATGCTGGTGAAAAATACAGTATGGTGAAATTAAATCCTATTGAAAAAATGATGGGTAAAAAAATTGAAGAGTCGATGCTGAACCAATTTTTTAAAATGGTGATTCATAACTTCTCACCTTATGAACTAAATCCCCACGACTTTAATCCCTTAAAAGAAGTTTTAGAAGCTAGCGTCGACTTTGATGAATTAAGAAAGCACTCCAAGACCAAACTATTTATTGCTACAACTAACGTGAGAAGCGGTAAGGCTCGGGTATTCGATTCCTCAGAAATGAGTTCAGATGTGATCTTGGCTTCTGCTTGCCTTCCATTTTTATTTAAAGCTGTTAATATTGACGGCGAAAATTACTGGGATGGGGGTTATATGGGGAATCCAGTTTTATATCCACTAATTTACAACACAACTTCGAGTGACATTGTGATTGTGCATATCAATCCTATTGAAAGAAATAACTTACCTAAAACAGCCGATGAAATAGCTAACCGCGTCAATGAAATTTCATTTAATACTTCTTTGATTAAAGAACTCCGTGCGATTCATTTTGTACAGAATATGCTGAGTAAAAATATGCTCAAAGATGAATACAAAAAGAATTTTAAGAATGTTTTAATGCACTCTATTAGAGCTGACAGCGTCCTTTCCGATCTATCCGTTAGCTCAAAACTCTACTCTGATTGGAAATTTTTAGAAGACCTCAGAGATCGAGGCAGAGCTTATGCGGCAGATTGGCTAAAACATAATTTTAAGCATCTCAATGTGGAGTCCTCCGTTGATCTTGCTAAAGAGTTTCTATAACCAGATTGATAAATCATGAAAATTGACCAAATACTTAAACTTCCCTCGATGCCTGCAGCTTGCCCAAGCTACCCTTTAGGACCTTACCGTTTTATCAACCGCGAATACATGATCATTACTTATGAGACTGATCATGATTTACTGCGAGCCGCTGTCCCAGAACCCTTAATCCCAAATCCCGAAGGACACGTTTTATATGAGTGGATTAAGATGCCGGATAGCTCAGGTTTTGGAGACTACACAGAAAGTGGCATCGTCATACCTTGTACTTTCGAAGGTGAAGCAGTCAATTACACGGCACAAATGTATTTAGATGACGAACCCCCTATTTCTGCAGGTAGAGAAATATGGGGATTTCCTAAAAAATTTGCATTCCCTAAGCTTGTGGTTAACTCTGATACATTAACTGGTACCCTGACTTATGCAAACCAACTTGTGGCAATGGGTACAATGGCGTATAAGTATCAAACTTCGCCAGGTGGACTTGAAGCCATGAATAAGGCGATGACTAAAACGTCTTGTGTTTTAAAAGTAATCCCTAATTACGATGGGAAACCGAAAATTTGCCAACTCGTTGCTTTTAACCTGACAGATATTTCAATTAAAGGTTCATGGATTTCTCCAGCTCGGTTACAACTCATCCCACACGTCAATGCTCCAGTGGCTGACTTACCCATCAAAAAAGTCATCGGTGGTAAGCACTATATTGGTGACCTGACCCTGCCACATGGTCGCGTATTGTTTGACTATGTTAAAGACCAAAAAAATTAATCTTACTTAGGAGTCTTTTCATGAGAAAAGAAGATGTTTTACAACTACCCTCAATGCCCCTTCAAAGCCCAACCTACCCCGCAGGTCCTTTTCGATTTTTTGATCGTCAATATCTGATCATTAATTACAAAACAGATCTCGATATGATTAGAGAGGCGCTGCCAGAACCACTTGAACCAGATGGAGACGCCGTCTCAGTGCAATGGTTAGACTTGCCCGATGGCGAGGGGTTTGGTGCATACTCAGCTACTGCTCAAGTAATTCCTTGTAAATTTAAAGGTGAGCCTTGCAATTTTATTTCTCAAATGTATGTCAATAACACATCACCACTTGCTGGTGGGCGAGAGATTTGGGGCTACCCCATGAAGTTTGGCAAGGCAAATCTAGTTACAAATAGCGATACATTGACCGGTACTTTGGAGTATGCGTCCCAAATTACCGCTGTAGGGACCATGACATATAAACATAAAGAGCATCCAGAGATCTCTCATCGTGAAAATATCTTACTGTCCCGTAAACAAGTCACTTTAAAAGTAATTCCTGGTATCGATGGTTCTCCAGAAATTGCTCAGTTAATCGGCATCACCTTTGAGGATGTTAAGGTGTCTGGGGCTTGGATTGGTAATGCGCGCCTGGATTTACACCCTTCGGTCAATTGCACTCTGTCAGACTTACCCGTTCGGGAAGTAGTTGGAGGGGTGCACTTGATTACAAGTATGACCCTGCCATATGGGCATTTATTACATGACTATTTGACATAATTTAAAAATGTGCTCAACTTGTAATTTGTCAGTTTAGAGTCCTTTTCTAAGCTCTTGAGTAATCATTTCGAAAGAGTTTATGCTACATCAGTCTCGTTACTCATTCAATCGTCATCTTTTACAGGAGTACGTTACCCCTGTTCTAGATGACATTAATTTCGTCCATCTTGAAAAACTGTTTTCCTTCATAACTTCACTTAATCCCACTTTCCCAGAATTCATGCAAACTCTATTACAGATGGATGTCTGGAAAGAAAATGCCCTGCATCTGACATATTTTCCGAATTTATGCCTGCAACTAACTCAAGTTATTGAAAGTGGCTATGATGACAACTATAAAGAACCTTCTTATCATTCTAGAAAACACTTTATGGATGTTTGTCTTGTGATTCACCTTCTAGTTCTTAAAAACTCTTCCCTGTCATTACGTGAAAAATCAGCTTGGTGGTTGAGCCCCTTAGATTGTTGGTATTTATTAATTTCGGCGATAGCCCATGATTACGGTCATCCTGGGTTGATGAACAAATCCTTACACCAACAAGAACTGCGATCGATACAGTTACTACATACATTTCTCGATTCACAAACTTTCCCCAATAAAGCTCAATGTAAAGCTATCAGCTCCACCGCCATTATCGCAACGGATCCTAAAGATCGTGCCGAATTAGTTGAAAGAGTAGCCTCCAACAAGTTAATTACCCCTAGTGATAAATTAAATATGTTGTTAGTGGAAGCTGATCTATTTGCTAGTGTCTTACCGATTAAAGGGATTGAATTAGGTATTCAACTTAGCGAAGAATTTACTCAACAAAATGTCCAGTTAGCCAATCTTGTGAAAACCCCGCAAGGAAGATTAGGGTTTCTAAATACAGTACATTTTATGAGTGAGCAATCTCACTTACTAGGCGCTCCTCATCTGCTTAAAGAAGCCATCTTAATAACGCAATCGGAAATATAGGATCTTCATGGAAATCGAATCATCTTCAAACCACCATTTGCTGACTGAAATTCGAATTTTGAAAGAAACGATAGTTGTTTTACGAAATGAACTAGACACTTTAAAAGTTAGTTCGACTAATCATACACAGCACTCTGTACAATTGGTCAAAGAAGAAACTAGCCTTCTTAAACAGCAAATTTCTGCCCTTAGAGAAAAGATGTCTACTCGGGAAATTGATTTTCAACAAGCACTTCAAACGCTTCGTTCAGAAAAAGAAATGGAGAATTCCGAACTTAAAAATAGTGTCCGGGCCTTGCGTGATGTCATAGAAATAGAGCAAATTAAAAAGCAACAAGACCTTCAAGCGGG
>CANJBQ010000084.1 GCA_947472645.1 Burkholderiaceae bacterium | reverse complement strand
TTCCTGGGTTGGACTGAAAGCGCCGCGCACAGCGTGGCGCAGTGGCTTTATCAGCGGCGTGACACGCTTGCCACCAATCAAAGCGGCGTACTTGATTTCACCAACACGCTGGTCATTGTTCCAGGCGCGGGCGCGCGGCGGCAGGTGCTGGCGGCACTGCGAAAAATAATTCAGGGCGCCATGATTCCGCCAAGCATGACCACGCCCGGCAAGTTCATGGTGAACGCGTTTGAAACTCCAGCCGGCAGTGTTGTGGCGGGTCCGCTTGAGCGATTGACCGCCATCTGCCAGGCGCTTGCCAAAAATGACGCATTGCGTATCCAACTTCTGCCAACCGCGCGCGGCACTTCGCTTGCGCAGTTGGCCGCTTCTGCCAAGCGATTGCTTGATGTCATCGACCGCGCCGACGACGCGCATACAAGTGTGCAAGAAATTTCCCGCTTGGAAATTCTTCACAACAGTCCCGCCATGGCGCGGTCTTGGGAACATCTTGCGCAGTTGCACATAGAAATGAAGCGCCAGTTGCAAGACATGGGCGCGCTTGTGAATGTGACCATGCTGGAGCGCAGTGAGGTGATTGATATGGCGGCCAACGCGCGCTGGAAGCCCAAGTGTGGCGCGCTTGTGTTGGCGGGTTTGCCCGATTTCGCGCGCAATGTTTCGTTTGCCGCGCAAAGTTTGGCGCAGACGCACTTCAGCGGTCACGCCGTGCAAGTGCATGCGCTTGTGCTTGCGCCCGCTACGCTGTCGGAAAAGTTTGATCACCTTGGTGTTGTGATTGGCGGCGAAAACGGTTTCACCAGTGGTCCCGACATTCAAGACAGCATGATCGAAGTGGCGGGTGATCCAGCCGATCAAGCGGCCGCAACCGTGGCGCGCTATTGCACTTTGGCCAGCGACAGTAACACAGGCGACAGTAATACTGGCGACAGAGACACCGGCGACACTTGCATTGTGCTTGCCGATGAGTCGCTGTTACCAAATGTGGCGCGTGCCTTCGCGCAACATGGACGCGGCGTTCATTCCGGCGGCGGCATTGCACTTGCGCAAACAGAAGTTGGTCAATGTTTGCGGAGTCTAGAAGCCGCGGCCAGCGGAGGCCAGGCGGATCAGTTGATTGAGTTGATTCGCGTGCCCGCTCTTTCGCGCGTGCTTGCCTCGCAAGAAGGTGGGGCGGTTCTTCAAACTTCCATTCAGACATTAGAAAAATTGTTGGTTGAATGCAAGGCAAGTTCCATTGAGCACCTCTTGCGGCAAGTGAACGCCAATACTCGTTTACAAAGTTTGGCGCGCGCTCTGCACATGCAATTGCACCAGTGGTTCGCGTGCATTTCGCCCGCGGCCAATGAACAGCGCCCGCTGGGTCAGCGATGGACTGAACTTGAAGCGTGGATGCAAGTCGCATTCGCAAGCAATGACAATGCAATCACGGCGCGCGCGTTTGCGGAGTGCGTAAAAACATTGCGGCGCGCGCAAGAAAGCATGGCGGCGCGTGAAGTGGGTAGCGCGTCCGACGCTTTGTCGTTGGCCTTGTTGTTATGCCAAGACATTCGCGTGCCCGATCCAAGCGACGCGCAAAGCGTGGACACGGTGGGCTGGCTGGAAACATTGTTTGAGCCTTGTAGAAAGTTCGTGCTCACCGGCATGTTCGAGGGCAGTCTTCCATCGGCTCCGCAAGTGGACGGCTGGTTCAACGAAAGCATTCGCGCGGCCATTGGTTTGCCCACGCGCGCAATGCGCTTTGCCCGCGACGCATACTTGCTTAGCGCGTTGGTGGCGCGCGCGGCTAACGCATCTAAGGGACATGTGGGACATGAAGCACTTGCGGCAGTTGGCGACCGTGCGAACGCAAATTCCGCGCATACAAATTCCGCATCCACAACTTCCGCTTCCGTACATTCAAGTGGCCTTGCCATTATCGCGGGTCAATTGGGCGGAGATGGCGATCCACTGAAGCCCAGCCGTTTGTTGTTGCCAAAAGATGAAGTAGCCATCGCCAAAAGAATTTTGTTGTTGGTGAACAATGATGACTCCGCCGCCACGCGCACCCGCATGCGTCCTGCGCCCATGGATGAACCCGCGTTCAGCAGTGCGTTTGCCATAAAGCCCCAGCCCGGCGTGGCCTGCGCGCATCACATGCCCAGCGCCATCAGCGTCACGGATTTCGCGGTGTATATAGACAATCCATATCGCTATTGGCTTGAGAAAGTACTTAAGCTCAGCGCGCCCGAATTGGATCAGGTGGAATTAAACGCCGCCGAGTTTGGTACGTTGTTGCACGCCGCGTCGCAGGCGTTGGGCGCGCCAGAGATCGCAGGGCTAGATGTCGCTCACGCCAACTATCCACAGCAGTGCGCGCAGGCAATGATGAACGTGGCGCGCCAGTGCGCCCATGCAAATTATGGCGACAATCTCACGCCGTCCATTCACTTGGCGCTGTTTGAATTGCAAAATCGTCTGCCCGCGCTTGTGGCGTGGCATGCCGCGCAGTTGCAAGCGGGTTGGCGGATTGTTGCAACTGAGTGGCCGGGCAATTTCGAATCCGCGGTGGCCATGCTTGATGTGGATGGTTCCAATCAGGCCCTCAAGTTTCGCGTGGACCGCGTTGACTTTCACCCCACGCATGGATGGCGCATCATTGATTACAAGTCAAGCGATGGCGGCTTCGCCATTGCGGACAAGGTGACGCGAAAAAACAAATGGTTTGATTTGCAATTGCCTTTGTACAAATTTTTGTTGCCTCAAATCGCGGCACAGCACCCGGATCTTGCCGGGCTTGCAAAGGCCACCAGTGACACAATACAAGTGGGCGTGTTGTCCGTGCCCGCGTCCAACATGGATCCAGCGTGGTGTCCATTGCTTGAACCAATCGATGGCGCCATTGCAGAAGCCAAACGAATTGTGCGCGACATTCGCGCGGGCGCATTTCCAGACACGGGCCGCGATCCTTCTGGAAAGTTTGAACGCGTGCGCCGCGCGTTGTGCTTGCCAATGTTTGGTGAAGAGTCCGATGACGACCAAGACAACGAGGGCGCACCCACATGAGTCATCACCCTGTCGCCCACCGCATGACCCGTATTATTGCCAACGCGGGTAGCGGAAAAACATACGCGCTGTCCACGCGCTACATCGCCATCATGGCCGCAATGTTAAGGCGCGAAAGTTCTGGCGCCACGTTTGATCCGGCCTCCGTGTTGGCCACCACATTCACGCGCGCCGCGGCCGGCGAAATTCGCGACCGCATTCTCACTCGCCTTGCGCAGGCCACGCTTGATCAAGACAAGCGAATTGAACTGCACAACGCGGTCTGCAAAGTCGATCCGTCGCTGGCCAACTCGTTTGATCCAGCCAACATTCTCAAGCGCCTCACCAATGAATTTGATCGCCTAGAAATCCGCACCATTGACAGCGTGTTCACGCGCTTGGCGCAAGCCTTTGGCCAAGATGTTGGCCTTCCACTGCCATTGCAATTTTTAAGCGAGGCGGAAACAACGGCCGCGTCATTGCGCGCGTTGCGGCGTGTCATGAATAACTCAAGCGATGTGGACACTATTTCCAAGCGCCTACAAAAGTTGGCGTATGGCGTTGCCTCCAGTTCACTGGAGCGCGTCGTTGGCAAGAAGTTGGATCATGGGTTGTCCGCACTGCGTGATACCCAATTGCCAGGCGCACTTGCGACAGATATTCCGCCAGCGTGGAGCGCGCCGCCCGGAAAAACATCCGGCAAGTTGCTCAATGAAACGCAGTTGGCCAAAGTGGTGTCCGCGCTACGGCGTGAGGTCGCGGCCATGATTGATCCAAATGATGGCTACAACAAAATGCTGGTGAAATTAAATCCACCACCGCGCGTGTTGAAGGGGAAAAATAATTCTTGGCAAGCCTGGATCAAAGGGGGACCGCCAGCGTCAGTCTTGGCAGACCCACACAATCCCATGTATTCCCGCAAGCCCGTTCCCCCGGGTTGCGCCGCTCAAATTCAAATTCTGCTGAATCACATCACTGCTCTGCAAGACGTCACAGTTGCCGAACAAGCGCAAGCCTGGGCGGAATTTCTTTTACTAATTGACGAACAATGGAAGCTCATGATGGCCCAGGATGAAAAGGTCACCTTTGAATCCGTCACGCGCGAGTTGTCGCGCGCCATGAACCACGCCGATATTCCAGAGATCGCGTTTCGACTTGACGCGCGCATTGACCATTTGTTGCTTGACGAGTTTCAAGACACCAGCGTTGGCCAGTGGCAGGCTCTGCGACCACTGGCGCAAGAAATTGCCTCCACCGACAACGCCGACCGCGTGCGCAGTTTGCTGGTGGTGGGTGATCCCAAGCAATCCATTTATGGCTGGCGCGCCGGCGAGCCGCGTTTGTTGTGCGACTTTCAAAACATGATTCACGATGGCCGTAGTGAGCTGGATATTGACGACACGGTCAGGCTGAATATTTCCTATCGTAGTTCGCCTGTGATTCTGAAATTTGTGGACCACGTATTTAAACGCCTACAAAGTGGCAACAGCGGTGTGCTGAGTCTGGTGGATGATCCAGATACGGAGCGCTTTAAATCCGCCATACAAAAGTGGGCTGAGCAATATGTCGCGCATGAATCCGCGCCCCAGTGCAAAGATCTTGCGGGGTGCGTGCAAGTGCGCATGCTTGACGCGGTCAAGGGCGCAGCAGTTGCCGAAAAATCGCAACGCCTTATTAGCGAAAGCGCCAACATTGCCGTTGAACAATTCAGCCGCTTCAAAGGCAACATCAAGGTCGCCATTATCGCGCGCCGCAACAAAGACGTGGCCAAACTTGTGGAGTGCATCCGCAACCATCCCAAATCCGTTCCGTGTGTTGCGCTTGCCGGTGGTGACATGCAGACTTCGTCCGCGGTGGTGGCGTTCTTGGACGCACTAAGATTTAGTTCGCATCCCGGCGACACTATAAGTTTGTTTGGCGTAGCCACCACGCCGCTGGCCCACGTGCTTGGCCTGAATCCCGAATGGGCCTGCAACCACGAAGATAAATCCATCGCGCAAGAGCGCATGCGCCAGCGCGAAGGCGCCGCGCGCAACATTCGCGAGCAACTTGCGCAAATGGGCGTGGCTGGCGCTTTCTCACATTGGCATACTCGGCTCATGCAGTCAAGCACTCCGCTCTTTGATCAAAGCGATCAACTGCGCCTTGCGCGTCTTATTCAAGAAACAACTCGCCTTGAAGCGCAGGGCACGCGCACGGTGGGCGAACTTGTGGACTCGCTCGAGGCCGTGCGTGTGCAAGACGCGCGCGCCAACGCCATTCATGTCATCAACATTCATCAAGCCAAAGGTTTGGAATGGGACGCCGTGGTGTACCACGCTGGCCTGGACCAACTGGAAGGAAGTCGCCCAACATTCGCCATTCATCGCGAGCAACCATTGCAACCGCCCGCGTGTGTTGTGCCGTGGATTTCTGGCGACATTATTCCAATGCGCTATCAAAGCACAATGGATTTTGCCAAGGAATTCCGTTTGCAAGAGCAATTGAGCCAGTTGTATGTCGCGCTTACCCGCGCCAAGCAAGGCTTGTGGATTGTTGGCGCGCGCAAAACAAAAGGCATTGGCGCCACGCCCGCTGGAATTGTTGACGACGCCATGTGCTCCATACTTGGTCAGCGCCATCCAGCCTTCGCGGATAAACAATCCGCAGGAGCAAAAAAATCTGCACCAACAGATGGGTCAGCCAATGTCAATGATGCGGACGATCTCATTGCAAGCGCAACACCACAAGCGTTTCATGAAATGACCATTGGCGACGAACTGTGGACACCAAAAAATTCTCATGCTAGCGATGCGCTTGAAGCACCCACACATATTGTGGCGGTGTGCAAGCCCGCCGAGCGCGCGATTAAAATTCGCGCGCTCAGTTCACCCTCGTCCACCCACGAAAGTTTCACCAACTCCACCAACGCCACCAACACCACGAATCAAATTTCCGCGCACGACCGCGGCGCTCTGCTGGCCACCGAACGCGGCACCATTGCGCACTTGGTGGCGGAAAGTATGAACTGGAGCGACTCCTGGAATCCCGATGCGCCACACTTTGTCGCCAACTTGGTGTCCAAGGCGCGGGCGCAGTTTCCCCAGCGCCACGCATCCGCCATTGAACAAGTGGTGCGCGACACCATCAAGCAACTGAACAGCCCCGAAATAAAATCCATGCTGGCCAAGCCCGCGCCAGAGGCGGTTGTGTTCAACGAGCGCAAATTTGTGCGCCTGTTTCCTGACGGCGGCGTGCAAGAGGGAATCATTGACCGCGTGGAACTCATCGCGGCCACTTCGCCCAATCAATCCGCGCAGTCTGGCCAATCCAGTCAATCAACCAAGTGGCACAGCGCGCGCATTATTGATTTTAAAACGGATTCCTTCAACGCCGCCACGCAAACGCTCCAGCAGTGGAAGCAGGAGCGCGCGCAACACCACGCGCCGCAACTCAGCGCCTACGCGCGGGTGATCGCCGAGGAGCATTCCATTGCGCTTGAAAATATTTCATTGCATCTTGTGCTGTTGCACGCCAACACCACCGCGCAAACGCAATTTTTACCAACGCC
>CANJBQ010000083.1 GCA_947472645.1 Burkholderiaceae bacterium | reverse complement strand
ATCAAGCTGGAAAATGCCGATATGGGGGATACATCCCGTAATTTTGAACCCCAGGTGAACGGCGAGTCCTATTGCTTTGCTGTGCTCAATCGCAATAAAAAAAGCATTGCCTTGAATTTAAAAGACCCTGCGGCACTTGAAGTGGCGCTGAAATTGGCCGCAAAAGCCGACATCGTGATGGAAAATTTCAGGCCAGGTGTGGTCAAGCGCATGGGCTTGGGTTACGAGGCCATCAAGGCACTCAACCCAGGGGTCATTTACGCGTCCATGTCAGGATTCGGTCAGACAGGCCCCTACGGTAAAAAAGGCGGATTTGACATCATTGCCCAAGGCATGTCGGGCATCATGATGATGACGGGAGAGCCTGGGGGCAGACCTGCCAAGGTGGGTATTGCCATGAATGACATTGCCAGTGGGGTCACCGCTTTGTCTGGCATTTTGGGCGCTTTGATTGGCAAACTCAGATTCGGAGATGGCCAATACTTAGAGACCTCATTGCTGGAAGCCGGTTTGGCTTGGACGCCTTGGGAATTTGGGGCTTACTTTGGCTCAGGAGAAATTCCAACGGCAACAGGTACGCGCCATCGAAGATCGGCCCCTTACCAAGCCTACCGAAGTTCGGATGGCTATGTGACTGTCGGTGCTGGCTCGGCCAAATTGTGGGGTGCTTTTTGTGAGCAAGTGATTGCGCAACCCGCATGGCCTTTGAACCCAGACTACAAAACCCAAGCTTTACGCACGAAAAATGCCGACGCACTTGAACGCGACATCGAAGCCATTTTGACGCGAAATACGACAGCCCATTGGGTTGAGAAATTGGATGCGGCAGGCGTCCCCGGCGGGCCGGTTTTTGGCTATGAGCAAATCATGCACGATCCGCACATTCAATCGCGCAAGATGGTGCATGACATCGAGCACCCCATCATTGGCGCTATGAAAACATTGGGTTTGCCCATCAAATCAAGCGGGGAACTCAATACCATTCGCCTGCCTGCGCCTTGGTTGGGTCAACACACAGATGAGGTCTTGCAGCAATTGGGCTATGCAAGTGATCAGGTAGAGGCGATGTTTTCTCAAGGTGCGGTGTTTGATCAGTACCGAGAAAAACATCGGCGCTAGAACAATTCCGTTTTGATTCTTATGCTGGCCCGATGGGGGTCAACAGAAAGCAAGACTGCTTAAAAAACCCCGTATAAACCTATTTCCGGCAGTAGAAGCCTCGTAAACCGGCTGCAATCTAGGCTGGGAGCGAATTCCAACGGATTTGCAGAGTTCACCAAATGGGTAAAGCCAAAAGGTATCCACTCGCTGTTCAAACGCAAGCCCTGGGAGTGGGCCTTCTTCAAAACCGTAAGGGTGCATACAGACTGCAACGTCGAGTTTGAGGGTCACCGCTACAACGCCCCCAAGCCCGTGCTTGGGTAAGTGTTGGAGTTGCGCGTGACAGCCCATGTGGTGGAGATGCTGTACCGGGGCCAGCGCGTGGCCTGCCACATGCGCTGCGCGCACAAGTGAGGATTACCACCGCGCCAGAGCACTTACCTGAGCGCCACCAGGCTCAGGCGAAGTGGTCGCCCGAGCGCTTGGTGTTGTGGGGCCAGCGTATTGGACTGGCCTGCGCCCAAACGGTTCACTTGATGTTGGCGCGTCCGCGCCACCGGTGGCCGGCGCCATGCTGGAGCGGATCATGCAAAACAAGCACCGACTGACCCTCAAGGGTGAGTCACTTCACTAGACAAAAACGAGTCAATAAAGGGAGAAAAACCGGGGCTGAAAACGCCAGCCCCCTAAAATCAAAGCGCGCAACACCGCCATCGATCACGATCACCGGAGTCGGCGGTCACGTTCGCCGGAATATGCACTCGGGGTTTTCGCCATATCAAAAATGGGGCGTTTATGGTTGAATTTAAATGCCAATTTCATACGACAGGCAATTAGATTCACAGATTTCGCTGGAGGCTGATTGAAACACGAACGACAGGTGGCTCTGCTTAAGCAGGCGTTTGAGCACATCGATGCGAACACAACCCCAATGTGGGATTCCCTCTATTGGAACCCGGCTGAGCGATATACCTGTCCTGATCACTTCCGGCTAGAGATGGCTGGATTGTTCGGCGGCAAAGTGCCGCTGCTTGCCGGCTTTTCGCCTGACCTGCCTACTCCGGGCTCATGGTTTACTTGTGAGCTACCGGGTGCACCACTCTTTCTTACACGAGCAGCTGATGGAAGTGTCAAAGCTTTTTTGAATATTTGCAGACATCGTGGCTCGAGATTGGTAGGATTTGAATTAGACGCAGAAGGTCATTTTCTGCAGCATCGGGGGCAGTCTCATAGTGCGTTCACATGTCCCTATCACGCATGGACTTACAACACTGGCGGGAAACTGATACGTCATGCCAATGACATGAATGGCTTCAATCAGCTACAGGGAAAAATAGATTCTGGAGAGTTCAACCTCATTGATGTGGCCTGCCTAGAAACCGAAGGTATGTTGCTGGTGCGCCCTCAAGGTAAAGAGCCTATCGATGCACAGCGCGATACCTTTGGCATGCACAGTCGAATGGGAGAATTTGGCTTTGGTAATTTCCACTTCTATCAGGAAGTTTTCTGGGACTTTGCGGCCAACTGGAAGCTGTTGATCGAAACTTTCATGGAGGGCTATCACATAGCAGCCTTGCATCGCAATACCTTGGCGCCTAAGTTCCGCTGCTACCCCGTTATCTACGAGTGCTTTGGGCCTCACGCATTGTTTCCACTAACACGAAAAAGCATAACTGAGCAACGCGATAGACCTGAGTCAGAGTGGTCAGTGCTAAAACACGCGTCAACCGTCTTCTCTGTTTCGCCGCATGCCGTGCTCAACATCCCAATGGATGGACACATGGAGTTGTGGGACTTTCAACCACTTGATGTGGGTCGTACGCGAGCGCGTGTGCGTTTTTACATTCCCCGTCCGGTGCAAAGCGAGGCTGAAGAAGCTCGTTGGATCAAGAGTTGGAAGGTGTCTACTGAGGTCATCTCTGGCGAGGACTTCACCCAACAGCAAAACATTCAAATCAACTTAGCCACTGGCCGAATTCCAGGGGTGGTTTTTGGGCAGAACGAACCCCTGCTTTCTCATTACCACCGAGAACTGGGTAAGCTGACCGGCGTACCCGATGCACAATTACCCTAGCGTGTTGATCAAGATTTTAAAATTCCCAGCCCTCTTTGATAAAAAGTAAAGGTGTCGAGATACACTTTTAAGTCATATAAGTCTAGTAACGGTAAAATTTTATTTCAAGGATAAAAATGATCTTTAATACACTTAAATTTACACTGAATAAAGGTATTGGGGTTCTGAATCTCAATCGTCCTGATTATGGTAATGCAATGAATTTAGAGATGACTGAGGAATTATTAAAAATAGCTAAATTTTGCCTCAACGAAGAATCTCTTAGAGTGTTATTAATAAGCTCAGAAAGTGAAAAATTTTGTGTCGGTGGAGATTTAACAGAGATGGTAGAGAAAAAAGAGGAAAAATCTGCTCATATTGCAAGTATGGCAAACAATCTTCATAATGCTCTTTTGGACTTTTCAAACATACCAGCACCTATTATTATTGCAATTAATGGTGTAGCAGCAGGTGGAGGCTTTTCTTTAGTATTGACTGGAGATTATGTGATAGCTTCGGAAAAAGCAAAGTTTATTTCAGCTTATACAGCCAGTGGTTTAACACCAGATGGGTCTTGTACTTATCACTTAGCAAAGCATGTAGGTTTGCTAAGAGCCAAGGAAATTATATTAATGAATAAATTACTTAATTCTAAACAAGCATTTGAATGGGGTATCGTAACTGAGGTCATTGATTCAAATGAAATCAAGAAAAGATCTACAGAACTTGCAAATCACTTTAGTAATGGTCCTACCCAGACATTTGGAGCAGTGAAGAAATTATTAAATAGTTCGCATACTAATTCGTATAAAGACCAATTGGCATTAGAGGCTTTTACTATATCAAATATTGTGAATACATACGATGCAACTCATGGATTAGAGTCGTTTCATGTAAAGCAAAAACCGAAATTCATCGGGAAATAAATGAAATATTTATATCAAGAGCACTGCAATACAATAGAATCTACTTTGGCAGCGCTGGATTCAATATGTTATATGACTCAGGAAGAAACAGCGACAATTGTTTTTTTAGGAATAAAACTAGAAAAACCTATTTTAATAGAAGGTTTAGGAAGTGTAGGCAAGACCGTATTAGCCAAAGCAATCGCAAAATTTTATAAATTTCCATCAATACGGTTGCAATGTTATGAAGATTTAGATGAGCCTAAGGCCTTATATGTTTGAAAAAATCGAAAGCAATTACTAAAAGGTAAACTCCATAAAATTTTTAAAAAATATATAAAAATTATAAAATTATAAAATTATAAAAATATAATTATATATTTAATTCTAAAATATTATGCATAAATATTTGAATGCAATTCGCTTGAAAATTTAAATAACTGAATTTATGAAATATAAATTTTAAAATTAACTGGATTAAAAAAATGAATAATGAACTATTATATGAAGTCAATGGTGGTATAGCAGTGATAACTATAAATCGACCACAGAGAAGAAATGCTTTAAATAAAAATGTACGTCAATGTTTTTTTGAGTTGTGGAATCGTTTTGAAGAAGACGAAACGGCAAAGGTTGCAATTTTAACCGGCGCAGGTGAGCACTTCTGTGCAGGTATGGATTTATTGGAAGCCGCCTCAACTGAGTTACGTATTCCTCCCAAAGACTTTATAGCTGTGTTGGGCGATAACGTTGAAGTAAGTAAACCGGTTATTGCTGCAGTCCAAGGCTATGCATTTGCTGGAGGCTGGTTATTGGCGCAAATGTGCGATCTTTGTGTTGCTGATGAAACTGCACGGTTTGCTATAACTGAAGCTAAAGTAGGTCGAGGTGTTCCTTGGGCAGCACCTGCCATCCATATGATTCCTCAGCGTATTTTATTAGAAGTAACAATGACTGGTGATTCATTAACTGGAGAAAGAGCTTATAATTTAGGAATGGTAAATATCTTGGCTCCAAAAGGCCAGGTGCTAAATGCGGCATTAGAATTGGCAAAAAGAATAATGCAAAATGCACCACTTACAGTCAAGGCTGCAAAAAAAATGGTGCGTATATCAACTGAATTGGGCCGTTCTGAAGCTTTACTTGAATCTAAAAAAATATTTGAAAGTGTATATAATAGTGATGATGCATTAGAGGGGCCCCGCGCATTCAGAGAAAAAAGAAAGCCAGAATGGAAAGGACGTTAAAATTATTTATTAGATAAATTTTAAAGTTTTAAAATTTCGTTAAGCAAGAGCATATTAACATTTCCATTATTATGCTTTGGAATTTCTTTGATAAATTTAACATATTTAGGTTGCTTATATTTGGCTATCTTATTTCCTACGTAGGTAATTAAGTCTTGCTCACTTAGTTTTGATCCCTCTGTCAAAATACAAATTGCCATAACAGCTTCTCCCCATTTATCATCAGGAACTCCTATAACAGCTACTTCAGATACTAAAGGGTTTGAAAGAATTACTTTTTCCACTTCAGAAGGATATACGTTTTCACCGCCTGTTTTTATAAGGTACTTTTCAGGCATACGTCCTTTAAACCAAAGAAATCCGTTCTGGTCTATAGTTCCTAAGTCACCACTGTGTAGCCATCCATCACGCAAAGTTCTTTTACTTTCTAATTCAAGTCCCCAATAACCTAAAAATACTATAGGACCACGAATAATTATTTCTCCAACTGCGTTTTCAGATAAAATTTCACCGTCTTCATTTATGATTTTTATTTGTACGCATGGTAATTGTTGTCCTGCGCTACCAGGGCTTTTATTAAATGGTGACAAAGTAACAGAGCCTGAAGATTCAGTTTGTCCATATGTACTCCAAAATATAGAAGTTGGAAATTTTATTTGTAATTTCTGTATAATATTTGGTGAATCCAACCCCATTACAACTCGTAGCCCAGAGAATATTGTTTCAGTTTTCTGAGCTTCATCTATCAAAATTGATAACATGGGAGGAAATGTTCCGATTACACTGCCTTTATCGTATGCAATTATATTTAAAATTTTTACAGGATCAAATTTTGCTAGAATTTTAGATTGTCCTCCCACTATTTGACAAGCTAATAAAATATTAATACCTGCTATATGAAATAATGGCAAAGCACAAATATTTACATCGTCAGAGTTTAAATTCCAGATGAGTGCTGACTGCAAAGCCTGGTTTAATAAGCTTTGATGGGATATCATTGCTCCCCTGGGATTTCCATTGGCTGCATTTGTATGAATGATTATTATACAATTTTCTGAAGAAATATGGACAGGTTTGCATAAAACTTTTCCTTTTATGTCATCTAATCCATCTTTAATTTCTAAAATTTTACAATTCGTTGATGCTTTTATTTTCTTTTCGCTAATTAGCTCATTTGAACTAATTAAAATTCTAGGCTCAACATCTTCAATTATAAAGTTCAACTCATTTTGAGTTAATCTCCAATTTAAAGGTACCACGATTGCTCCAATATATGAAGCAGCACCAATTATTTCTATT
>CANJBQ010000082.1 GCA_947472645.1 Burkholderiaceae bacterium | reverse complement strand
GCTAATTATTTACGCCCTATTGATCGTGAAGGTTTATTAAAGTTTGCCCAGAGCGGTCGTGAAAACCCGGAGCGTCGTGGCACGAATAAAGTCAAGACAGTCATGCAAGGAGTATTTCGTTCATGGAGTTTTGTCGGCTTTCATAACCCAGTTGTCGTGGATGAGCCACCACATTTAATGGGTGAAAACTCTGCGCCTGCGCCAGGAGAGATTATTCTTTCAGCGCTCGGTGGCTGTTTGGGTGTGGGTATCACCGCTGTTGCCACATTGCGTGAAGTCAAACTCTCCAAATTAGAAATTCATTTAGAAGGTGATATTGGTAACTCTGCTGCTTGGGGGGCGAATGGTGCCGAGCGTCAACCGGAGCAAATGGGATTTCAGGCGATTCGGGTCAAGGTCGACATTGAAGGTGATGCTCCAAAAGCGGAGTTGGACGATATCGTCAAGCATGCTAATTATTTTTCACCAGTAGCTAATTCTATGCGCAATCCGATTGCTTTTGAGATCAGTACCCTTTAATTTATAGAGGAAATAGACCATGAACATGACTGTTGACTTACCGGTTGAAGAGTTGTCTTCTGAGAATGATAGAAAAGCTATTTTAGATAAAGTTCGGCAAATTGCTCAAACCGATTTGGCGGCCGTTGTCGATGCGTGTGATCAAGAAGGTTTTTATCCTAAAGACGTTTTGAAGAAATTAGGACTCGCTGGCGCCTTTGGAGCGCATCTGGGTTTAGATGAAAAGCCTGCTGATTTTGGTTTAGCGATTGAGTGCATGTCAGAAGTTTCAAGAGTCTGTGGTGCTACGGGTTTTGTGGTGTGGTGCCATGATGTTTGCGGCGTCTACATGCAAGCATCTCAAAATCCTGCCCTGATTGGAACTGCTTTAAGCGATCATGCATTAGGTTTGACTCTAGGTGGTACAGGGATGTCCAACCCCATGAAAACCTACTCCGGTATTGAGACGATGATGCTCAAGGCGAAAAAAGTAGAGTCTGGATATTTAGTCAGTGGCGCATTGCCATGGGTCAGTCATATTGGTCTTGATCATTATTTTGGAACGGTTTGTGCGGTCATCGATGAGCAAACCGGAGAAGTCAATCCCGATCATCAGATCATGTTTATTTTGCCGTGTGATCGCGCTGGTGTAACCCTTAAAGAATGCCCATCGTTCTCGGCGATGGAAGGCACTTCCACCTATGGTCTGGTACTCAAAGATGTATTGATTACGGCTGACGATCTGGTCGCTGATCCGGCTAAGCCATTTATTAAAAATATCAAAGCTTCTTTTATTCTTTTACAAACTGGCATGGGTTTGGGAGTTGCTCAGGGGGCGATTGATTCTATGTGGCAAGTCGAAGATCAATTGGGGAAGGTCAATCAGTTTTTAGAAGATCGCCCTCATGTCTTGCAACAAGAACTCGATGATTTAAAGGCTCGGATTATGGTCCTCGCCAAAACCCCTTACGAATCGAATGATGAATATGTTCTCAAGGTTTTAGACGTTCGCGCGCACGCTTCGGAAATCGCACTGCGCGCCGCACAGTCTGCACTATTGCATCAAGGCGCTCGCGGTTATTTACTCAGTTCTGAAGTGCAGCGTCGGGTGCGGGAATCGCATTTTGTCGCCATTGTTACACCCGCTTTAAAGCATCTTCGTTTGGAGATGGCGCGTCTGAAAGGACAGAGTTTTATCAATTAAAGGCTTTTCATCATCATGAGCTCAACAGTAGTGGAATCAAACACCGATTGGTTAGTGTATATCTGTAAAGCCTGCGGTCTTCTCTATAGAGAAGAAGAGGGTGATCCAGATAGTGGACTGGCGCCTGGTACGCGTTTCGCAGACATTCCGGATGATTGGATGTGTCCTTTGTGTGGCGTCACTAAATCCGACTTTGTGCTGTTGGTAGTCGTGGATAAAAAACAATATGCATCGAGTTCAACGGATGGATCATCTTCAATGGATCGTCAGTCCGCTAGATCTCGATATAGTGATGTCTTGATTGTTGGAGCTGGCAAGGCTGGTTGGGAAGTCGCTAAGGCGCTTCGTGCTATTAATGACACGATATCGATTGCGATGGTCACAGGCTGTAATGGTGACGTCTATGAAAAACCCCAACTCTCCAATGCACTCGTGAAAAAGATTGATCTGCATCGATTAGTTCGTGAAACGGGTATTGAAGCAGCCAAGAATCTCAATGTGCAATTAATTTCCAATACCCATGTCGTTCAGATAGCACCATCCTTCAAACACATCAGAACCACCAAAGGAATGTTTAAATATCAACACTTGATTCTTGCGCATGGCGCTAAACCGGTTCGTCATCCTTTACTCAGTGCCCAAGATTGTTGGCATGTCAATCATCTCAGTCATTATCGAGAGTTGCGCTTAGCTATCGAAAATACCCAATCACAGATTGCGATTATTGGTGCAGGTTTAATTGGTTGTGAGTTGGCTAATGATTTGGCGCTGGCGGGTCACCAGATTGCTTTAATTGACTCGGCCGTAAGACCACTCGCCCACCTCATCCCTGAAGCTGCCGCCCAAGCACTCATTCAGTCTTGGGCCGATTTACCAATCCAGTTTTATGGGGCGCAACAGGTTGCCAAGATGCACCACCAGAATGGTCAGAAGATCTTAACGATGCAATCCGGATTGGAGATTGTTACCGATCAGATTGTTTTATGTATGGGGCTGCAGCCGGACAGTTCCCTGGCCCAGTCAGCGGGGATTGTTTGGGACAAAGGGATTGCCGTCGATCCAAAGTCTTTACAAACCAACCAAGACGCCATTTATGCTTTAGGTGATTGCATCAGTATTGAAGGTAAGGTGAGTCGCTATATTGAACCCATTATTCGTCAAGCACAGGTGATTGCCCATCAAATCGTGGGTGACAAAAATCAGATCTTCCGTGCCGACGCCTCACCAATCCGGATTAAAACAAGTTCCTTACCAATGCGCCTAGAAGGGCTTGCCCTCGGCGATAGTGAATGGAAGATTACCCCATCCAAAGAAGCACCTGCCAATCACAAGTGGCAAATGACTCAATGGAATAACGACCAAGTTGGAGCACACCTCGAACTGGGTTAATTGATTTTTTTACTTCTCAAAAGGAACCAACGTATGTCAAACATGATGGAATTACCAGTTTTAGTTTCCCCAGCAGATTTATCAAAACAGTTTACTGTTGATCCGATGGTCATTATTGATACGCGAGATGCTGATGCGTACACCGCGGGTCATATTCCTGGGGCAGTCAATCTTCGAGAAATTTTCACATATCTTGCAAGCTCATCACCAGAGGGTTTAGAGGATTTAAAACAATCGTTTACTAGTCAGCTTGGTGCGATTGGTTTATCCGGCAAAGAAACGGCTGTCTTTTACGAAGACTCGATGAATAGTGGTTATGGACAATCATGTCGTGGATACTTTTTATTAACGTGGTTGGGGTATCCGAAGATTCAGGTATTAAATGGCGGCTTATCCGCCTGGAAAGCCGCTGGTTTGCCCATCACGACAGAAGTACCAACGCCAATCGCAGCTATCTTTCCGATGAGCTCCACAGGTAATGATGTGATGGTCACCCTAGAAGACGTCAAAGAAAAACTCGGTAGTCCCGCCGTATTGATGGATGTCAGAGACGTTGACGAGTGGATTGGCGATAGTTCATCCCCTTATGGTAAGGACTTTGCTCCCCGTAAAGGTCGCTTGCCAGGTGCTAAATGGTTAGAGTGGTATCGCTTTATGAAGCCATCTGGTATGGGCCCCGTCTTTAAGAGCCCTGATGAAATTCGTGCTGAGTGTATGACGGCTGGTGTAAAAACCAATGATGAAATTATTCTGTACTGTTTTAAAGGTGCGCGGGCATCAAATACCTACTTAGCCCTCAAGCAAGCAGGATTTGATAATGTCAAAATGTATTTTGGTTCCTGGAATGAATGGTCGAGAGACCCATCCCTGCCGATTGAGACAGGCTTGACTGCTTAATTGACGAACCCTGTGGTTGATGTCCTAGACCAGTTAACTTCGCTCTGGAGTTGACTGGTTTTTTTATGAGGAGGAGGTGGTAACGATTCATGGATTTAACCGCTATTTTTACGCAATTGTTCAAAATTTACGATAATAGGATATTGGGTAGATAAATACCTTGATGAGATATTGGAATTGTTATGCGTATTGAAGATAAAGATCCAGCACGTCACGCCGCCATTGAATACCCCATGGAGGTCAGTGCTCCCGTTTTTGCTCCCATTAAAGTGTTGGAAGAAAAAGATAAAGCGGTCAATATTGCTCGTCAAAACGCGCAGCTAGAATATGACCGCATCATGGAGCAAGCAGAAGTGCTCATGAAACAAGCTAAGTCCTTGCAAGCTCGACTTGACGCCACAGAAATGGTGCACCGCGCTAAATTTAGTTTTAATCCATTACATGGCAAGACCTACCACCTGTATTTCGATAATAAAAATAATACGAATATTTTGATACAGAATGGTCCGGATGAATGGAGTTGCGGTATTCCCCTGCACTGGACCTACTCATACGCTGTCAAGAAGTTGGGTGATAGTACTTGGGCGGTTGTTGAATAGCTTGTAGCAATTTGCACCTATCGTGCTTAGGTCATTTCTGAGGCCTGTCAAAGTCTTCGTTGTAGAATGATTTGAATTAATAATTATTCATAAGACATGCGAACACCTGGATTAATGGAATTTTGCGCCGCCATTGAGGGCACACCCTTAAATAGTTGGATTCAGGATCATGGCGACTTGTTTATTCCCTCTATTCAAGTCATCCACATTATTGCCATTTCAGCCATTCTGATTGCTTCTTCAATGATGAATTTGCGTATTTTAGGGATGGCATCCATGGATCATCGTTTGTCTTTTGTAGTGGGGCGGTTTTCGCCGATTTTGCGGATTTCCCTAGTCTTTTTAATCATCAGTGGGATCTTGATGATTGTTGGTGAGCCGGCTCGTTCCCTGGCAAATTCTGCTTTCCAATTCAAGATGATTTGTCTGATTAGTGCTTTGCTCATTTTTTGGATCATGACGAGAGCCCTTTCTCAGGATGAAGGGTATTGGCAAAAGTCTGCAAGTCGACAGTCTACCGTCAAGGTGCTAGCGATTTTATCCATGATGCTTTGGGTCAGTATTGTTTTTGCAGGTCGATGGATTGCTTACTTATAAAACGAATCCATGGAAACTAGCCTACTCAACACTTTCTTGCATTGGTTAGCTGATTCTCAGATTGCTATCCTGATTAGTGAAAATGATGTAATTTTTCCGTGGATTGAGGCTTTGCATGTTTTGGCAATTACCACGTTCTTTGGGTCGATTGTCATGGTAGATTTGCGCTTGATTCATATTGGATTTTTAGAGCGCTCGGTCCATCGTCTGACACAGGAAGTATTGCCCTATACCTGGAAAGCTTTTGGTGTAGCACTCATCACCGGATCTTTACTCTTTGTTTCTCGGGCAATCACCTATTCCCATAACAACTTCTTTTTGATTAAGATGTGTTTACTGGTTGCTGCGGGTATCAATATGCTCGTCTTTCAGAAAGTCACGGGCCATCAAATGTCGACTTGGGTGCCGCATGCACAACCACCGGCGGCGGCCAAGTTGGCTGGTGTGATTTCATTATTTTTATGGATTTGTATCATTATTTGTGGTCGCTGGATTGGCTTTACGTTGCAACCAACTTTAGGGGGTTAGTTATGCGGAAGAGTTACAGTAGCTTGGGTCATTTTTTCACGGCCTTGATATTTTCTACAGCGGCACTAGGCGCAGTTCAGGCTCAAGAAAAACCCGATCATTAATCCAGCACCGACGGCGAAAGATTTTGCTAATTTGGGTAAATTACCCGATTGGAGTGGTATTTGGAATCCGAATATTTCGGATCAAGACAAACAGGTCAAAACCAATATGCCTCCTTGGAAGCCAGCTCAGGCAGAAGTGATTAAGTTTCAGCTCGCCGAAGAGAAGGCAGGTCGTCCAACCCCGTTGTTTACGAATTGTTTACCAGAGTCGATGCCAGCTTGGGCATTGATTACGCACAATGCCCAAGAGTTCTTATTTAGTCCTGGTCGTGTCACAATTCTCGGCGAATCCGATGCCAATCGTTTGCGTCGTATTCATACGGATGGTCGAAAAATGCCAGAAGATCCAGAGCTGAGTTTTCATGGTTATTCCGTGGGGCATTGGGAAGGTGATACTTTAGTGGTCCAAACCAAAGGGATTCGACCACAGACGATTTTTGCTGTCAGTGAAGCTGCTGGCGTACCAAACAATGGTGACATGACAGTGACTGAGCGTTTTCATTTAGTCTCCAAAGATGTGATGCATGTTGATCTGGAAATTACGGCGCCGCATGTTTTGACAGCGCCTTGGAAAACGACCCGTGAGTTCTTCAGACAGCGTGCTCGTAAATTTGAGATGGTGGAAGGCGTTTGCTTGGAAGGTTTCTTCTCTGAGGCAAAAGACAAAGCTGGTAATCATATCTTTTTACCCATCAAATATGATGTTGGTGGTAATCGCATTCCCCCGCAGTAATTGAGAACATTTGAGGAGATTTACATGACATTCAATATACAAGGTTTTATGCAAAGTAAGCTTCTAGCCGTTGCTATCTTTTTGGGCTTATCTTCT
>CANJBQ010000081.1 GCA_947472645.1 Burkholderiaceae bacterium | reverse complement strand
GGCCCGAATGGCCCACGCCATCAGTTATGGCTGGTATTCGCATGATTTGTTGTTTTATATGGATGACCCCATATCCAGCCGATCCATGGCCGACATTTCAAAAGCAATCACCCATTTCGTAGAGTCTGCCGCCTTTAAATGAATGGAGGATTCAAGTTCTGTTGAGGTGCTGTGTGCAGGAGTGCGCCCAAAACATGGGTAAGGGGTCCAAATAAGCTCGCAAAGGCCCCAAAAGCTGGAAGCTGGAGAAGCGTTCATTGCCGGCTTCACCATCTGAACATTGACACACCAACTCGTTAATTGGCGGGGCTATGCATGCCATCCTTAAGTACTCATCAATAAATTAATGGCTTATCCTAGTTATATTTTCATTTGACATAATTACGAATTAAAGTAAAATATAAATATTTGAAGATAATTGCATTTTATTGACATATTGTGAATCATGTCTACCCATAAGTCATATGTACTGAAGAATCTATTTGCATTGGAATTGAATGCAAAGTTAACTGTTAAGTATAAAAATATCCCATCTGCTGAAAAAATTGCAACTGATATTAGAGTCTCTTCCGATTACAAGTTAGATCCGCATGGTCAAACTGTAAGAAAGTGGCTAAAAGGTGAGACATTTCCGGATCTTGTAAACCTTGCTCATTTGGTTGATTGGTTGGACTTAAATATGATCCATGTATTTGAGACCTTCAAATATCTCAATAGAGATAACGATGGATATCGTCGAATGAGTGATTATTGCAATGTAAGTGTGGAAGACATTAAAAATCTAGAAATGATATTGCTTAAAATCAAGATATCCAACCCCGGGTTACCTTGAAAAATAGTATTAATTTTCCAAATAAATATCTTTGTCATGGCCGAGTTCATGCCCAATAAACGGCGGGTCATGGCTACGTAACGTTTCTACTTCCGCGACCCTTGAAAAGGGGAGGATTACCCCCCATGAGGTCAAACACCATGCCCTTTGATATAGGTTTCCAGAAACTTGATTTGATTGCCTTGCTGTTCAATGATGTTTTTGACCAGGTCACCCACAGAAATGACACCAATCACTTTTTGGCTTTCAAGTACCGGTAGGTGTCTGATGTGCTTGTGAACCATGATGGCCATGCATTCTTCTAGCGAGTTCGAGAGTGACACTGTCAGTGGGTTGGGGGTCATGATCTTGGAGACCACCACATGGGCCGGGTTGTTGTTGGGCAATAAAACCTTGATGGCGCAATCACCCTGTGAAACGATGCCCATCAATGATCCGTCATCAATGACCAAAACGGCCCTGACGCGGAAATCGCGCATGATTTTCAGGACATCTGCTACGGAGTCAGAGGTCCGCACTGAAAAGATAATGTTTGTCTTTTGATCAATGATGGCTTTTACGGTTGACATATGGTGACCTGAAAAATGATGAAATTTTATAGCAGCTTCTGCCTACAAAAGATTTAATGTGCTTATTTGTACATGTTGGCATGAAAGTGTCAGCTTGTAACGACACGTTTGACATCAACAGCTCTTAATCAACAACCAACAAAGACTTCTCAAAGCCAGAAGCACAGGTGCGAATCAAATTATCTATGTAAGTAATTATAAGTAGTCAGCCTAAGGGCAAGTCACTTTCAAGAAGTGTCTTCAACACTCCCTAAATCGGGGTGGTTTGAAATGCCAAAAAGAATTCAAATATCAAAGATGGCCAAAAGCATAAAAAGATCTTCAAGCATGCAGGCCATGAATGTTGACCCACATAAAGTTTCGCACTGTTTTAGCAAAATAGCACTGGGGCAAAAACATGACTAAAAAGGTCTGGTTACCAGCAGATGGAGATTTACTTAAAAAATTGCGGGGGGAAGCAAAGGTTGAAATCACAACCTTTGCCAGAATGTACTCATTATCTGTGTATCAAATTAAACAATTAGAAGAAGGTGGAAATAGTGCCTTTTACAGTTCAGCAATTAAATTCACAACAGGTCGTAAACTACTGATGCACTTTGGTGCAGATGTCCAGTCTTTTGAATCTGTGCCAGAACAAACGCAAAGTCTTGAACTGGAGATCCCAAAGGAAAAATTAAATTCAACCAAAAATAATTTAAATACGGCGGTAAAAATTAAATTTTTAAGTCCATACATGATATTGTTAATGACTATTTTTATTTCTTTAATTTGCTTTTATGCTTACTTGATATTTAAAGGTGAAGGTGAAAAAGAGCCTGTCACTCCAATTGGAGCAATAACAGTACCTGCTGAAGAAAAAAATGTTGAATTTAAATCAATAAATTCAACTGTCTACATCTCAAAAGAATTGGCTCAAATAAACCCTATCGAGTGTAATTGGAGCGAAGAACCACCAGTTGTATTGGTAAATAAACCATCTAAGCCGGGCGACTATATTCATGTGATTGCAAATACAGAACGGTCAATATGCTTAAGAGATGCAACAAACAAGATACATACTTTGCAGTTAAAAGGTTTTAAGTCGCAAACGATCAGAGGAAAAGCGCCGTTTGAGTTATTTAGCAAAGGCTTGAATGAATTTAAAATTTTCTATCAAGGCAGTCTTTTGAAACTTCCAAATGCTGACACAAAGAGCATCAGACTGAGAGAACAAAAATATGAATGAAGAGATAAAAAAATTAGAAGGTTTGAATTTAAACAATGGCATCACTATTGGACAAGGGGTGACGTTTGTTGGGTCAATATCTGCAAGAGGTAAGGCATTCATCAATGGGCAGGTTACAGGAGAAGTAACTGTGGAGGATTTGCAAGTAGGTCAATACGGCATTATTAAAGGAAACATTAAATCAATCAAAATGGATATTCACGGTCAAGTTCATGATGATGTTTCTTGCGCGGACCATGTACTTGTCCATTCGACTGGGTTGGTCAATGGCAATTTGATTTATGGTGAGTTAGAAATCCATAAAGGTGGCCGTGTGACAGGGTCAATGGTTCATGGCAATAAGCCGCCCAACTCAAGATGATATTTTGAAAAAATCACAAATGCCGTCATTCATTAATTTTTTTAGGTGGAACATGGTCTTTACAAAGTGCAAGCAATTCTGCCAATGAGTGGACCTCCATCTTTGCCAGAATTTGTGCACGATATTTTTTAACTGTATCGGCCATCAGGCCTGTTTCTGATGAAATGGTTTTGTTGCCATGTCCTAAAAGTATCAATTCAAGCATGCTTTTCTCTCTGGGACTTAAAGTTTGGTGAAGGTTGTCTACATGCATCAAACGTTGTTGCTCGGCATGGCGGTGGGCGTCAAGTTTCATTCCCTTGTCAATCACTTTCACCAACTCAGTGTAGGCAAAGGGTTTCCATAAAAAATCAATGGCACCCAACTTCATGGCATCAATGATTTCTTGACTCTGGCTTTCACCACTCATGTAAATGATAGGTAAGCACCAGTTTTGAGATAGCAATGCTTTTTGCAAATCCAAACCACTCATTTGTGGCATTCGCAAATCCAGTATCAAGACAGCAGGTGAACAACGTATCGCTTGTCGCAAAAAAAGTTCTGCACCGGGAAAGTCACTCACACCATATCCGAGATGCCTTAACAGATCGCCCAAGTGAATGCGAATGTCGTGATCATCATCAACAATAAAAACATGACCTTTGGCTAACATGGCCCCTACTATGGCATGAATTGCGTTTTTTTTGAATATTTAATTTTTGGAAGAAGATAATTCTCAACTAAAATGATAAAATTTTTAAATCATAAAAAATATTAATTCATTATCTCTTCGTTACGACACTAAATTTAACAGATTTTAATAAAAATAATTTCGACCTGAGAACTATGCAACTAGATACCCAAACCTCAATCATCATGATTTGCTTCGTCTATCTGATATTGCACGGCGCAATTTGGCTGGCATTAAAAGAGTACAGAAGCAATCAGGTCAAACTTTGGTGTGTTGCAGGCATAGTCAGTGGCATGTCAGTTGTGTTGTTGGCAATGCGGGGACAGATTTCTGATTTCCTGTTCTTCTATGTGGCACAACTGTTAATGCTTGTAGGTAACTGGGGTCGTATGGTGGCCTTGCGAATGTATTTTTTACCTGAGCCGCAGCACCGCGTTTACAGGGTTTACAACCTGATCAACATAGGGTATTTCATTATCTTTATTTGTTTAATTTATTTTTATCGCGCTGAGTGGGAAGCGTTGATTACTTTCAATGCTTTTTATGCCGTGCTGTGTTTTGATTATTTTCGGATGGGGCTCAAACTCCATCGATTGCGCGAATCGCTGGGTGCCAAGTTACTCATGTGGGCTGGCTTGATTCTCAGTACCACATTGGGCATTCGTGCAATTGGTGTGGCTTTTGCGGGCTCGATTGATGACATCTACGCGCCAAGTTGGCATCAAGCATTGATGGTCATTGGTCAATTTGCGGCCATTACGCTCAGCAACGTTGCATTTCTTAGGATATTTTTAGAGGATGCTGAGCAAAAAAAAATGGCAGTTACCCGTGAATTGATATTGACGAACGAGCGGGCAGATGCAATGCAGCGCACGAGTCTTAATCTAAAGCAACTTCTTGAAGAACGTGAAGAAATCATTCGGCAATTGACACTTTTCAATAAAACAGCAGGTATGGGTGCATTGGTTGCCAGTCTGGCGCACGAATTAAATCAACCTTTAACAGTGATTCAATTGAATGCCGACATGATCGAATTGGTCTTAAACGATCAGGATGTCAATTTGCATCAAGACGCCAGCATTGATAAAGCCATGACTGGACTGCGTCGAGCCAATCAACGAGCAGCCACCATCATTAAAACTTTGCGAAACATGTTTAGCAATGGTCCCAGGTCAATCGTGGTTTTTAATTTCAATCAACTTGTGAATGAAGTCTTGCTCTTATGCCAACCTGCGATGCAAAAACAGGGGATTGTTGTTCATGTTGAACTGCACTCTCAAGCTTTGAACCTCCAAGGCGACAAATCACAATTGCAGCAAGTGTTGTTGAACTTGTTTACCAATGCCATCGACGCTTTTGCGCCATCATTCCAGGGTGGCAAACAAATTTCTGTGAGAACAGAATTCGTCGATAGTCAAATACGACTGACAGTGACAGACAATGGTTGTGGTATTTCGCCTGACATGAAAGCTGTGGTGTTTGATTTGCTTCGAACCAACAAAGAAACCGGAATGGGTATCGGATTGTGGTTATCTAAAACGATTGTCGATTCGCATCAGGGGAAAATTGACTTCACAACAGAAATCAATAGGGGTACGAGCTTCACGGTTCGATTGCCTGCCGAAAGCTCAAACGCCAACTCATTCCCATTATGAAATGACTCAGGTTTTCTGAGCAATCCAATCTGAAACCATTTTTTTAGATTCTGTCATTTGCTCTGGCTTGAGTCGCTTTGCCAATATATCGCGATTGGAAATGCTGTCAGCATCTCCCTTTCGGGCCGCTAAAGAGAACCACATGTGTGCCTGGACGATGTCCACATCACAGCCCTTGCCTGCGGTGAGACACACACCCAAATTAAATTGGGCCTCTATGTCGCCCTGGTTGGCTGCTTTCTCATACCAATAAAAAGCTTTGCGCAAATTGACCGGGCATCCGCGCCCTTGCTCCATCATCATCGCCAAGTTAAATTGAGATTCTGGGCTGCCATTCGTCGCGGCCTTGGTGTACCAGCGGATCGCTTCTGCCTCGTTGACGGCAACCCCTTCCCCGTTTTCGTAGATGTAGCCCAACTGGTAACAAGCTGCCAAATCGCCTTGTAAGGATTGCATCATCAGGCCCTTTATCTCCTTGGTGACCTCTGGTGCGGCAGATGAGTCTTGTGGAGCGCTTGGGGATGTGGATGCAGGGCTTGGTTTTGGGGCCTCGTATTTGATGGGCGACTTGTCTATGCTGATGTCAAAAACCTCCACGGGATCTTCAATATTTTTGAGTGATTGAAGGCCACGAGAGAAAAAGCCAACACTATCAAACCGCTTACGGACCTCAGAGTGGACATTATTGGATATGCAAATACCGCCAGGTATCCCGATGGATTCCAATCGAGCGGCAATATTGATGCCCTCTCCCATCAAGTCATTGCCTTGCACGATGACGTCACCCAGATTGATGCCCACCCTAAAGTGAGCTTGATTTTCAACTCTATTGATTGAATTTCTTTGTTTCAAAAGTTTTTGAAATTCAATGGCAGCGGTGACCGCATCGACCGGGCTGCTGAATTCGGCAATCACAGAGTCGCCAGATGTATTGAAGATACGGCCGTAATGTGTGGCAATGGCTTTGTCCATCAAAGCTCGGGATTCTTTTAACTTTTTGAGCGTTCCAGTTTCATCGTCGCCCATCGCCTTGCTAAAACCGACCATATCGGAGGCGAGAATGACTGCCATTTTTCTTCTGGGCTTTTGGTCGGACATTGGCAGTTCTCCATGGGTCTACTGACCATGAACCATTTGATAAAAAACCATTTTAGTCTTTCATGAATCAACAATTGTGAGAAAAATGCCGTTCGATGAGCGTCAACCCCTTGGCCGCTGTCTTTTAAGCGTGATTGCTTGTTCAGTTGGGCTTGATGTTGTTGTCCTCAGCCACCTTTTTCCACATTTGAATTTCGGCGGCAATCAACTTGGCAAACTCCTCGGGTTTGCTGGTCAGTGTGACGACCGACTTGCTGGTCAGGGACTTTTGGACTTCCGGCAGGGCCATGACGCGCACAACCTCTTCATTCAAACGCTTGATGATGGGGGCGGGAGTTCCAGCCGGTGCCAGCAGACCGTACCAAAGGGAAGCTTTCATGTCCACACCCAATTCTTGGAGGGTTGGAACGGTGGGGTGGTCTTTTAAGCGTTCGGTAGAAGTCACCGCCAATGCTTTGACGCGCCCGCTTTGCAGGAAGGTGGTGGCCGGGCCCACGTCAGCCATCACCATGGTGACATCTCCAGCGATCACCGCAGAAATGCCTTCTGTGGTGCTTTTATAGGGGATGTAAGTGAAGCGCGCACCCGTCTTGCTTTTGAACAACTCGTTGATCAACTGAAACGAAGACGAAGGTGCTGCATAGTTGGAGAGGTTGGGGTTGAGCTTGGATGCAGCCACCAGTTCAGCGACGGTTTTGGCTGGGTTGTTGACATTGACCAAGATCATCAAGGGTGAATCGCCAAACAAAGCAATGGGTGCTAAATCATTGGGTCCGTAGGGCAGTTTGGCGGAGAGCACATGGTTGAAAACAATCGGTCCGGGTGCGCCCATGAGCAATGTATAACCATCCGGCTTGGCCTTTGCAACATAAGAAGCGCCAATGATGGATGCCACACCAGGCTTGTTTTCCACCACCACCGATTGGCCCAGCCCAGCGGGCAATTTTTCAGCCAAGATTCGAGCCATTTGGTCAACCCCACCGCCAGCGGAGTAGCCCACCACAATCGTGATGGG
>CANJBQ010000080.1 GCA_947472645.1 Burkholderiaceae bacterium | reverse complement strand
GCCCTTTGCGATTTCATTGAACTCTGCCTTTATCCCTAAAACAGAATATGAAAATGTCTTATTAAAAGAACTTGATCAGGTAGAAATTATTTCACCGGTAACGGGAGGATAAAGATGACCACACAAGTACCTGATGGATTAATACTTTACGGTGAGCAATTTCAAAGTCGACTTCTTTTAGGAACGGCACGTTATCCCTCACCTCTCATTTTAGAAAATGCCGTAAAAATTTCTCAACCTGCAATGGTTACTGCCTCTCTTCGCAGGCAAGGCGCTAACCCAGCAGAGATTTCAAGTGGATTTTGGGACTTACTCAAGCAACTCAACGTACCTGTTCTACCGAATACTGCTGGCTGTCATCGTCCCGATGAAGTATTTCAAATTGCCCATATGGCACGAGAAGTGTTTGAAACTGATTGGATCAAACTAGAACTGATTGGAGATGATTACACTCTTCAACCAGATACCTTAAATTTAGTGGATACAGCCAAACAGCTTATTAAAGAAGGCTTTAAAGTATTGCCTTACTGCACCGAAGATCTCGTGGTTTGCCAACGATTAGTTGATATAGGCTGTCAAGCAATCATGCCATGGGCAGCACCCATTGGAACAGGCAAAGGTCCGAGTAATCCTTATGCACTCCAAACTTTAAGAGAGCGAATCAAAGTACCCATGATCGTTGACGCGGGACTCGGTTTGCCATCGCATGCGACTCAAGTGATGGAATGGGGCTATGACGGAGTCTTATTAAATACAGCGGTCGCCCTTGCTCAAAACCCTAGCCAGATGGCAGAAGCATTTGCTTATAGCGTTCAGGCGGGAAGGCTTGCTTTTTTAGCAGGTGCAATGCCCGCAAATCATCAAGCTCAATCCAGTACCCCTACTCTTGGAACACCATTTTGGCATCAGTCTTAGACATCCACCTCACGGATCAAGAACATTTACTCGTCAATGAGTTACGTCACATCTATGCTGATCTCATTGTCGAACAAAGGGACACTCCATTGAATTTTCAGATATTACATGACAGTGCAGTTTATAAAATTGTCAAAACCGCATGCTGGCATTTAGGATTTATTGATCAAGATGCTGAACTCATTGCCCATATTTGGCTCAAAAAGTCGCCCGACTTACTGAACTTTGATCCACACGCTTGGCCTAACCAGTTGAGTGAATTTCCCATCAAGGTACTAAATGAATCACCCTTTTTAAATTGCTCTAAACAGTTGGGTCTATATGTCGTTGTGCCAGATTCAAATTGGATACAAAAATTAGCTCCAACTGCTGTTGATACGCTTCAGCTTCGATTTAAATCAGACGATCCTCATCTCATTGAACAAGAGGTCATAGCGGCCATTGAGTATGCAAAAAAACATTCCTGTCATTTATTCATTAATGATCACTGGAAACTCGCGATTAAACATCAAGCTTATGGCGTTCACCTTGGCCAAGAAGATTTGGGAGAAGCCAATATTCAAGCTATTCAAGAGGCAGGTCTTCGCCTAGGTATTAGCTCGCATGGATATGCGGAAATGCTTAGAGCCTTGTCGTACCAACCAAGCTATATTGCGATGGGAGCGATTTTTCCGACAACCTTAAAAGCAATGGAAACTGCTCCGCAAGGATTGGGGCGTTTAAAACAATATGCAGCTCTTTTACATGATTATTCGACCGTCGGAATCGGTGGTATCGATGAGAGTTCTATTAAAGATGTTTTAGCAACAGGTGTAGGTTCGGCTGCCGTAGTTCGCGCCATCACGCAAGCGGACAACTATATCGATGCCATTAAAACTCTTAAATCTTATTTTTCAGCAATCTGAGAATACTGTTCATAAGCATGCCATAAAGATCCTGCTCCTTGACCAATGTTAAGTTGACTGCCATGAACGAGAGCTTGCTGGACAAAATCAATCCCGACATTCACCGCATCAGATAAGGATAGTCCAGACCCTAAACCACAGGCGATCGCAGATGACAAAGTGCAACCAGTACCATGAGAATTTTTTGTATGAATTTTTAGATGATGGAATTCTTTTAAGATGATTTGACCTTGCTCTTGATATGCTAAAAGATCAAGAAGCTCATCGCCACCCTCTAAATGACCACCTTTTAATAGTACTGCTGGAGGTCCCATTTTTAATAATTCAGTGGCAGCCTCTTTCATTTGATTTGGTGTTTTTACCTCTTTACCTAGAAATACACTAGCTTCATATAAATTAGGTGTAATCAACTTTGCTAATGGAAATAAGTGCTTTGCAATCGTAGTTGCAGTACCCTTATCACCAAGAGTTGCTCCAGAAGTCGCTACCAAGACTGGATCAATGACGACTTGCTCAAGTTCATATTTTTTAATCGCTTGGGCAACACACTGCACCATAGCCTCACTACCCAACATGCCTACTTTTACAGCATGAACACCAAAATCTGCGACTACTGCATGAATTTGTGTATCGACGGATTGCGCGCTGAGCTGTTCTATCCAATGAACTCCTAAAGAGTTTTGAGAGGTCACTGCGGTAATGGCTGTCATGCC
Organism: Burkholderiaceae bacterium; assembly: GCA_947472645.1. Taxonomy (GTDB): domain Bacteria; phylum Pseudomonadota; class Gammaproteobacteria; order Burkholderiales; family Burkholderiaceae; genus Polynucleobacter. The sequence continues at coordinate 5,146 of CANJBQ010000080.1, read as the reverse complement.
ATAACACCCAAAGGCAGAAAAGGTCTTTAAATCCGCCTGAATACCCGCGCCACCACCGCTATCAGAGCCTGCAATAGAGAGAATATGTGGAATTCTTTGTGGCATATGATCCTAAGTAAGGTTTTTGAAGCCTGATACCTTTACAATAAGTGCATCGGAAACTTCTTGAGGAAAAAAATGACTTTTGACTATTTTAATAAAAAAAATGTGGTTGTAAAGTTAATACTGTCTATTACCTTAACCTTTTTAGGTATTATCAGTTTCGCGCAAGAAAAATGGCCTAGTCACCCGATTACTATGGTTGTACCCTTTCCTCCTGGAGGCGTTGCCGATACAGTTGGAAGACCGATTGCGGAGGCTCTCAGTCGTCAATTAGGTCAAACCGTTATTATTGAGAACCGAGCTGGTGCAGGAGGTGGCGTTGGGATGGCTTACACTGCAAAAGCAAAACCTGATGGATATACGATATTAATGACACTTTCTTCAATTTCAATTATTCCTGAGGCAGATAAGATTTTAGGCAAAGAGGTATCTTATCAAATGAATCAATTTAAACCGATTGCGCGTTTTACTGCAGACCCTACGGTTCTGATTGTTCGAGCAGATAGCCCCTGGAAAACCTACGATCAGTTTTTAGCCGATGCTAAAAAAAATCCTGGCAAATATAACTTTGGGTCCTCAGGTAATTATGGAACGATGCATATTCCTATGGAAATGATTAAGCTTCAAGATCAGTTTGAGATGAAGCATATCCCCTACACTGGAGCAGGCCCTGCAATTATTGGGCTCCTAGGTAACCAAGTTGATGCCATTGCAACTGGCCCAGCATCCATCGTTCAACAAATCAAAGCTGGTAAAGTTCGTGCTTTGGCACATTGGGGTGACGCTCGTCTAGCCAGCATGCCAGACATTCAAAGCTTTAAGGAAATGGGCAAGAAAATTGAATTTGCACAGTGGGCAGGACTCTTTGTTCCCACTGGTGTATCCAACGAAATTGTTGATAAATTAAGAGAAGCTTCTAAAGCCGCAGCCAATGATGAAAAAGTGAAGACCGTTCTAGATGGAGCTGGATCTCCAATTCAATATTTGGACGCTCCAGCATTTCAAGCTTATTGGAATACTGATGCCAAAAAGATGGAAGAAATTGTTAAGAAAATTGGTAAGGTCGAATAAGTTAGATGCCATCTCTTTTAGAGTCGTTACTTGATCATTCATATTTCTTATCCTTGGGTAAGGATTTTTATTCGTCGTTACAACCCACTCCATTACCCCAACCTTCATGGGTTGCCGTATCACCAGAACTTGCTAGTACCCTAGGTTTGAATAGCCACTTAAAGACAGATGATGCCGCACTAAATATTCTCACCGGTATTGAAGTTCCTTCATCTCTAGCTCCATTCGCAGCCGTTTACTCTGGCCATCAATTTGGTGTTTGGGCAGGGCAACTAGGGGATGGACGTGCCATCACCCTTGGACAAATTAATACTCAAGATCAATCTTGGGAATTACAGCTAAAAGGTGCGGGGCCCACGCCATACTCACGCATGGGTGATGGTCGAGCTGTTCTGCGATCCTCGATTCGTGAATTTTTATGCTCCGAAGCAATGCATGGTCTAGGTATTCCCACTACAAGAGCGTTAGCTATTACTCAATCTCCCAAACAAGTTATCCGTGAATCGATCGAAAATGCTGCCGTCGTGACTCGTGTCGCCCCAAGCTTTATTCGCTTTGGACACTTTGAACATTTTGCATCCAACGGCCAACATGCTCAGTTACAAGAATTAACTGATTTTGTAATAACAAATTTTTATCCAGAATCACTCCAACATGATAAGCCTTACCTTCACTTTTTTGAAATGGTTTTAAAAAGATCGGCCAAACTTGTTGCTCAGTGGCAATCAGTTGGTTTTTGTCATGGTGTTTTAAATACCGATAACATGTCGATCTTAGGGCTTACTTTAGATTATGGACCGTTTGGTTTTATGGATAAATTTGCCTTTAATCACATCTGTAACCACACCGACTCTCAGGGTCGTTACTCCTTTGCCAATCAACCACAAGTCTTTTACTGGAACTTGTTATGTCTTGCTCAAGCGCTTTTACCGTTGATGGCTAGAGATGATAGTGATGAAGCTATGGAACAAGCCGTCGAAGAAATTAAACCCGTTCTGACTAGCTTCACGAATATCTATCTTCAAGAGTATCAAGTTTTAATGTCTTATAAATTAGGTTTTGATGGTGACACTAGCGAGCAAAGTTTAAAAATTATCCAAGAGCTGATCCAAATCCTCGATAAAAATTCAATTGATTACACTTATTTTTTCAGAAACTTAAGTCGACTTATTAAAGAGCCTCAACTCTCTCTATTAAAAGATCATTTTATAGATACTGTTGCATACGATACCTGGATAACTTCCTACATAAATCAACTGCAAATCCTGAAAGCAGAGCCAGAGTTAACCATCTACAAAATGCATCAAGTAAATCCTAAATATGTTTTACGCCAACATCTAGCTCAAATGGCAATTACCCAATCCCAAGCAGGGGATCATACAATGGTAGAAAAACTGCAGCAATGTCTAACCCATCCATTTGATGAGCAACCTGAGTTTGAAGAATATGCGGCATTACCTCCCGAATGGGCGAATCACCTCGAAGTATCTTGCTCCTCATAAAAGATGACCCAAAACGATAATCATGAATCCGAGGAAGACTATGGGCCGAGTAAATCGGAAGTTAAACGACAAATGCTCGCCCGTCAAGATTTAGCCAAAACACTTTCTGAATTAAGTAGCGATGCTATTAAGTCATTACCCGTCGATGAAACCCTCAAAGAGAAGCTACTTGAGAGTGAAAAGATAAAAACCTTTGGTGCAATCAAAAGACATACGCTGTACCTCGGAAAGCTCATGAGAAAATATGACGAGGATGAGATCACAGCCATCCAAGAACGACTTGACGCCCTTCAAGGAGTGAATAAAGCAGAGATTGCTAAGTTACATTTTTTAGAGCGCTTAAGGGATGATCTGGTGGCTCAAGATGCAAGATTAACCCAGTTTATTGCCGAACACCCCAGTATTGAGGTTCAAGAGCTCCGAACTTTAATACGAAATGCTAGACGTGAAAAAGAGCTTAATAAACCCCCAAAATCTTTCCGTGAAATTTTTCAATTACTAAAAACTCTTGATCTATAAGTTGCCCAAATAGATAACACCCTCTTTAATCGTTATTGGCAGAGAAATAAGTTTTGCCCCTTTGGGGCAAGGGCCTTGGATACAGCTTCCTGTCCTGGGTTCATATACCGCATAATGAGTGGCGCAGACCAAATATTGTTGCTCCTGATCAAAAACTTCACCAGGATTCCAATCAAGCTCCATAGAAACGTGAGCACAGCGATTTAGATAAGCAAAATATTGATCCTCAAATTGAATGACAAAAGCAGGCAATTCATCTTCAGGATCCGCATTCATGCCAGGAAAAGGAATAATTTCCCCACACAAAACTGAAAAACGAAAGGCCTTGCCACCGTGTTCCAAAGCCAACGTTGGGCAAATGATTTGACCCTGACGAATACTAGGATCTGAAGAAGGTAAACAAGCACTCATCAATTGCAATTAAAATAGAATATGAATTAATTCACTAATAACTAAAGATAACCATGACAAAACAAATTATCCCCTATCTGCCCATTGACCTTCAAGAACCAAAGGAAATTGTGGATGCCGTCAGAAAACGTCGCGGCGGAACATTGTTAAACCTTGACCGAATGCTTCTCAATAGCCCAAATCTCACTCGTGGTTGGAATGCGCTTTTAAAAGAAGTTCGGGAAAATTTATCACTCGATGCTCGCTATAGGGAAATTGGTATGTGCGGCGTAGCGATTCTCAATCATGCTGAATACGAGTTTTTTCACCATGCGCCAGAATTACTCAAAGCGGGCGGAACACAAGCACAGGTCGATGAATTAAGAAAAATCGGTACAGATGCATTTAATGCTGCAGTTTTTAACGATATTGAAAAAGATGTTGTTGGATTGACGCTAGCGATGACAAGAGATATTGAAGTACCTTCTGAGATCATGGAGCGACTGGTAAAAAGCATCGGTAATCAAGCCTCTGTGGAAATGGTCGCTGTGGTCGCCGCTTACAACATGGTTTCGCGGTTTTTAATTGCAACTGGTATTCAACCAGAAAATACGAATCATTAATCAAGACCTCCTTGTATAAAGTTCGGCTGTACTCTGCTATAGAAGAAATTTCAAGTCAGGCTTGGAATCAGCTACTGACTGATTCTGATTCCTCACCATTTATTCGACATGAATATCTACTTGCAATGGAGAAAAGTGATAGCGTATCTCCAAAAACGGGATGGACGCCCTGTCATTTCACGGTTTGGGATGTGCATGGCAAACATCTCATTGCGGCTATGCCCTACTACATTAAAACTCACTCCTATGGTGAATACGTATTTGATTGGGCTTGGGCAAATGCCTATAAAGAACATGGTCTGTCCTACTACCCAAAAATGTTATGCGCCATTCCCTTTACGCCAGTTGGTGGAACTAGAGTATTAGGTAATGATGCACAGGCCAAAGAGATACTGCTCCTAGCTGTCAAAAAGTTTGCCGCAGAGCAAAACTTTTCAAGTATCCATGTTTTGTTTCCGATGGAAGAAGATGAAAGTCTATTTAAAGAGCAGCGCTTTATGCGTCGTGAATCAGTACAGTTTCATTGGCAGAATCAATCTCTAGAACGTCCAGGAGAATGTTTAAACTCCTTCGAAGAGTTTTTATATACCCTTAATAAAAAACGACGGAATAATATCATTCGAGAAAGGTCCTCAGTCAAAGATGCTGGTATTAGCTTTGATCACATCCCTGGCCAGATGATGACAGAGGCTGATTGGGACTGTTTTTATGAATGCTACGCAACCAATTACTTTAATCACGGCAATGCCCCCTACTTACAAAGAGAATTTTTTTCCATGATTGGGAAAAGTATGGGAACTTACCTGCATATTATTTTTGCAACCGCTTTAGACAAAAGAATTGCCACTTCATTAATCTTTAGAAATAGAAGCACCAACAATAATGAGCGCGCCTACGGAAGATACTGGGGAAGTACGCAGTACGTCCAAAATCTTCACT
>CANJBQ010000079.1 GCA_947472645.1 Burkholderiaceae bacterium | reverse complement strand
TTAAGGGTGAGTTTTCCCAGTTAGTTATTTGACCAAAAGCTGGGCTAACCACAAAGACAACAAACAACATAACTATTTTTTTCATAGATCCTCCGTTGATATAACTCAATCATGAAGGGTCATGGGCTCATAAAGTGAGCTATATGTTCAGGAACATTGCGCACTTCATATAAAAGTTTTTCAGTCATGCTTGAAAAAATTCTGATCAATATTGCTTTATAGCAATATTCAAATTTAAAAAATACACATATTGTCACTGACACAATTGGATGAATGAATCAATTTCTGATTGGGCGTCACAAGTGACTATGCTCAACGCTTACTTGGCAAAATTGAATATAATTCATTCAACCAAACTAATAAAAGTTAATCAATGAGACAAATATTTTCACAAACTCCATATTTGATAACAGGCTCTATCAAGATCGTCCTAGTTGTTCTATGTTTGTTTAGTCTTCAGGCTTTTGCCCAATCGAATCCACGTAAGTTCGGTGATGAAAAATATGAACCTAAATTAGGTCAGTCTGGTAAAGATGTGATCTGGCATCCCACCAGTACGGATTTAGTCACGCAAATGTTGAATGTGGCCAAGGTGAAGGCAACGGATATCGTTTATGACTTAGGGGCTGGAGATGGCAAAATAGCCATTAGTGCGGCCAAGGATTTTGGAGCTAAAGCCATTGGTATTGAATTTAATGCGGATATGGCGGCACTAGCCCAACGTAATGCCGATCGTGCCGGAGTGAGTGATCGTGTCAAGATCATCAATGGCGATATTTTTAAAGAAGATTTCACCTCAGCAACCGTATTAACCTTGTACCTTCTTCCTGAATTAAATCTTCAACTGAGGCCACAAATTCTGAATATGAAACCTGGTACTCGGGTCGTATCCAATTCATTTCACATGGAGGATTGGGAGCCTGATCTTGAAATCGGTAATCCGGTCAGGGCGTATTACTGGGTTGTTCCTGCTAAAGTCGCTGGTACTTGGGCGATTCATGGATTGCATCCTACTCAAAAAGCCACCTTATCTTTAGTGCAATATCAACAACGGGTTGGTGGTACTTTATCGATTGATCAGCAGCTATATCCTATCTTGAGGCCAATTTTGGTTGGTGAAAAACTCAAATTCAGTTTTGTGGCGAAGGATCAAGTACTGCATGATATAGACATCGACATCACGGGTGATACCGCTGCAGGAACAGATCGATTTCAATATCAGCTCACCAAGTTAATTGGTCAGCGAGAAAAATCGCGATAAGTTCAATTTGCAGGGATTGCTGAACTACATCGATGTTGATTAGATCAGTTGTAGTTTCGATTTTTTATGGCGCAGGTATTGGGTGATGAGCACGACCCCAAAACCAATAAAGCCAGCCAGGTCGGCGGCTGAGCTTGGATACGCCAATAAAACGCCTGAAGCAATCAGGGTATAACGCTCCAGCCAATGCGTCTGCACAATAAACCAGCCTTGTAAGCCACCTGCTAAAGCGATAATACCCACGATCGCAGTAAAACTTACCCAAGCAATAGGCAGCCAAGCGGCTGCCATGAGTCCTTTGACGGATCCCATCAGCAGTAAAGCACTACCGGAAGTATCCAGCACAAACATAAACGGTACCAAAATAGCTGGCGCAACGTATTTCCAGCTTTGCAGAGTGGTTTTATAAGGATTACCTTTACAAATTGCCGCAGCAGCAAAAGGGGAGAGTGCTGTTGGAGGAGACACCTCAGATAAAACTGCGTAATAAAAAATAAACATATGTGCCGCAAAAGCGGGCACGCCTAAATTAATCAGTGCTGGGGCGGTAATGACCGCGCAAATAATATACGAAGCCGTCACTGGCACTGCAAGACCCACAATCCAAACAATCAGAGCCGTGTAAATCGTAGTGAGTAATAAGGAGCCATGCGCTAAGTCAATAATGATCGAACTAAATTTAAGGCCTAGCCCTGTTAGCGTGACCGTGCCAACAATCAAGCCCGCAGAAGCGCAGGTAACGCCAATACTCAGAACACTTGTCGAGCCATTGGCTAAGGCTTTGATCAAACCAGACGCATAGAATTTTTTTACAAACCGTGAAGGTGGGCTCAATAAATCCCACGGCAAAATAGCGGTATCAGCGCGGATCATACTAGTTAGGGCAGATAATACAGTCGCCCAAAAAACTGACAAGACTGGTGAGAACCCAATTAACATAAAAACGACGATAGAGATCAGAGAGAAGAAGTGATACCAATACTTCTTCACGAGTTCCCAAGAGTTGGTAATGGCCTCAATATGGATATCTTTCATCGCATATTTACGGACATCGATTTCAACCATCACAAATAAGCCAAGATAAAAAAGTAAGGTCGGGATGGTCGCCATCAACAGAACATCTAAATACGAAATCTTTAAAAAATCCGCAATTAAAAATGCAGCAGCACCTAAAACCGGAGGAGAGATAATCGCGCCAAGTCCACCCGCCGCCAAAAGTCCACCTGCGGCATTGCGGTCATAGCCTACTTTTTCTAAGAGCGGGGCGGCAACTGAGCCAACGGTCACTGTCGTGGCTACACCTGAACCAGAAGGACCACCTAATAAAAACGACGACAAAACAATCGTTTTTCCAACACTCGAGGATTTACCGCCCATCGCGCTAAAAGCAAAATCGATAAAAAACTTACCCGCATGCGTGAACTGTAAAAAAGCTCCAAAAATCGTAAAGAGGATGATTAAAGTTGCAGACACATCCACCGCCGTACCAAAGATACCCTCCAGTGTCATATACATAAAACCGACCAGACGGGGGATTTCATAACCCTTATGGGTCCAAGGAGCTGGTAAGTAATTACCAAAAAACGCGTATAGTAAAAACGAACAGGTTACGACCACTAAAATCATCCCGTTCGTACGTCGTAATGCCTCAATAATCAACACAATAAAAATCATCCCAAACCAGACATCGGTACTCGTTGGTGCCGTATTTCTATCCGCAAGATCATCACCACCCACCAGAATATAGACCGAGCAAGCGATCGCCAGACAGGCCAGCACAATATCCCAAATCATCACCTTATTTTTAAAGCGACCCATCAGAGGAAATGACAGAAAGGTTAGACACAGGATCATCCCCACGTGTAACACCCGTAAAGAGATTGTCGGCACAATGGAGTAGGCTGCGTAGAGATGGAATAAGGACATACCCACCGCAGCGAGCGTTAAGAAGATGGCAATGAGGCCCTTGAATTCATGGGAATCACCTTCTTCTTGACGGATCAGTGCGTCGACTTCTTTTTGGGTATTTTCATCCATATTTACATTCTAGGCATGAGCAACAGTCACTTGCTTAGAATTTCACCCCTTGTTCTTTTAGATATTTGATGGCACCGGGATGAAAAGGAACTGAAGAGTTATCTATTTTTTGATTTTTAAGAACCACATTTTCATATTCAGCATGCGTTGCGATTAACTCTTTTTTGTGATCGAAAATCGCTTTCACAATTTTATAGGCTTGATCATCCGGCATTGAACTGCTGACAACGAGCATATTCGCCACGGCTGAGACTTTATTCTCTTTGGTCATACCGGAATACATCGATGATGGAATGACATCGGTATAGTACAAGTTGCCATATTTTTTATTCATCGCGGCGACTTCAACATCGTTATCAATCATCACAATTTTATTGCCGGGTGAATTCGCAAGGTCTGTAACGCTAGCTGTTGGTAGGCCACCTACCCAGAAAAACGCATCAATTTTCTTATCTTTAATCGCATTGACGGACTCAGCAACACTCAAGCGTTCATTTTGATAATCACGACCTTTTTCGAGACCCGCTGCCTCAAGAAGACGTAGCGCCATGACTTCTGTAGCACTACCGGGACTTCCAGAACTGATCCGTTTACCCTTAATATCTTTCATGGTTTTGATACCCGTAGATTCCACGGTTACCACATGCATCCGGTTTGGATATAGAACGAGTAAATTACGTAATTCAACTTTTTTGTTATTGAATTTACCAGTTCCTTGAATCGCATCATAGGCCGCGTCTGCCATAGAAAAACCGACATAGGGCTTACCAGTACCAATTAGATTCAGGTTATCGACTGAACCACCCGTCACTTCTGCAGTAGCGGACATGCCACTCACATATTTAGACAGGACAGAGGCTAGGCCACCACCCATGGGGTAGTAGACACCGCCTGTCCCCCCAGTACCTACGGAAATATTTTGCGCAGATGCGCAAACAGCTGTTGCGGCAAAAAGGCTCAAGATGATTTTAATCATTTTCATTGATATTTGTCTCCATAAATTAATCAAATGGCTCATGAACATTAAAGCATGAGTGGTGGCTTTCAGGCAAAAAATTGTTAAAGAGCTGGCAAAATCCGTATTTGATGTCAGGAACGAGGTGATGAGCTTTGATTTGAGCTAAGTACTGCCTACAAAGACTATGGATAGTCTTGAAAGGGCATGATGATCGGTTTTTAAGAACCCTTTAGACAAATACCTTTGTACTCAGCAATTTGTGGGTTGGTGTATTCAGGAATGAAATTGATTTCTTGCTTGGATATTTCACCAGAAGCGCGATTAATTAACACTTTGACTGTTTTATCGTGTCCTTTAGTTAAGTAACTGCCATTGACTCGGATATTTTTTTCGTCCACAACAACGGACATATGTTTCACATCATTTTCACTACGATGGTTACTCGTGATAAATGAAAAATCGGGGTTATCCGACTCAATCAACCATACATCACTATATTTATTTGAGTCATTTGAAGTCGATACTGGTATGTATGTGACTATCAATGTTGCGTTCACTTCTTTGGGTGGGGCTTCTTGGGTAGTGCCGTCATTTTGCGTTAGAACAGACGTTAAGAGACCTTTACATGACAGAGAAATTTTTTCTTTTTCGATATTTTTATGACATCCAACCAGTGACCATAGAACCATCAACAACATGAGTATTTTCATAAGGGTACTGTACCACCTATCGATCAGTCCATGCATCGTTGGCATTATTGTTGTAACCAATCTTCTAGCAGGTATTTTTCTCTAAGAGTAAATTCATTGTTCCCATGACAAAGAATCAGCTCAGGGCAGTCTTTAGGAAACTCTAGGAAGCTATCATCTAATGCTCGCCAATCAGCAAATGGATGGTGTTTTTTTAAATATTCTTTTATTTCGTTATAACGGGGCCATTTGCCAATAAAGGCATCGCCAGTTATTCCAACAATCCATTTTTCTATGCTCGGTAGATAGCGATAGATTCGATCTAAGTCGTGATGGAATCTCCAGCTCGATGAAATGACAATTTGACAAGGGTGTTGGATCAAAACTTCGGCTAATAAATTCACTTTTGAAAATAATAAATCGGGTGATGTTGTCATAGGATGAAGGACGCCATCAAAGTCCAGAAATAAAATCTTTTGCATCGATCTCTTTTTTTAATCTAGAGCAATTTCACCAATGAGCATTTGAGGCTCTTTTTTGCCAAATTCAAATATCGTGACACAATCATTATCTCTGACATGTTCAGCCAACTCTTCATCAGAAACGCAGAAGAAAACTTGTTTTTGGCAGGTCTCGCAAAATCGTTGTTTGTCGTTCGAAGAAATGGGATTCATTGATTCCCAATCGGCATTACACACAAAGGCAAAGTTACAGTTTCTGAGAACGATAGGTGGTTTCTTCTTTTTGAACATTAGTTAGCCTATCTAGTGGTTTTGAGTTTGACGGCGAAGTCGGCCACACCCATTTTAAAAAGTAGTTTTGCTGCGGCGTCCAGCGTTTTAAATTCTCGGGTATCGCCTTTACTGGTTTCTAGTGGTTTGCCATCAGCCACAACCATATATCCTTGACTCATCACACCGTAGTGGATTTGGATACGTTTTAATGCTTGGGCATTGATTAACAACTTCATATCATATTCATTCATTGATCGGACTCCTCTTCAGTCTCAAAGAGATCGCCTTGGGCAACCTTAACAATCAGATCATGAGGTTCAACATGCAGGAAGTCGCACAGTTTTGAGAGCACTTCACGATCGAAGCTATTCACCTTATCGAAATAGTAACGATCGATGGTAGCGCGCGCGATACCAGTAGCACGGCACACATCGGATACTTTGATGCGTTTTGCGCCTAAGATGGTAGATAGTTTGCAAATAATCATATAAACCGATAAATTATTAATCGATATCGATTATTTTATACTTGGTTTAGATGAAAATCAACAAAATACTGATATGAGTGAATTATGGCTGACCTTGACCAGCTTGCAGGACATTGAAGCGTGTTAAGTCATTTCTTTTTCAATAGTCGGGCGTTCATTCCAAAACTCTTTTTCTTGATCCAGATATTGAATAATCTGCATCTCCAGATCATCGACAAATTGACGCCAGGTGATCTTTTTTTGCGCCAAAGCCAATCTTAAGGTTTTTCGGCGTTGATTGTATTCATTGATGAAAGCAATGTAATCATCGGATTGGTATTTTTTATAGACCTCATCAGAGGTTGCTTCTCTTTTTGTTTGAAGTATTTCAAAAGACGCCAGACCTGCAATGTCTTCTTTGCTGGCAAACTCATTCATACCTTTTGGAGGATTGGAACGATAGTCAGTAATTTTCTTATAGATTTGGTCAATCTGAGAATTTTTATCGTAAAGGTCTTGGTAATAGAGGTGGATCTGTCGAAGCTCTTTTTTCATCGCTACGTGCTTGGTCGACTCTGCAGCAGATGCGATGGAAGGACTCACAATCAATATCAGGAAAAACATCAAGAATTTTTTCATACATCCTCCGTGGTTGGTGAATATATTTTCGATGATATATCGCTCATGAAATGAGCTTCCTGTTTTTATTACATCAGATACACTCTATTACCATTCATGTTGATTTAAAAAAGATAAACCACTTTTACACCGTATTCAACCGTATTATTGGCTGGCTCAAACACAGTACCAAGAAATCTGGCGCCATTTTTAGTAAAAATTGCAGATACTGAATCTGATTGACCAATATTCCAGTATTTTACGTATGGACCAAAGCCCCATTTTTCTTGCTTGTACATGACGCTAAGATTAAGTCCGTATCCACTGCTTTGTTTATTGTTGACATCTGGAATCCCAGCAAAAGTTCCGCCATTCAGCACTGAAAGGCCACTAAACTGATTTCCGGAAATAAAATAGTCATACTCGAGCATCGTTTCTAAGGTAGCTTTATTTCCATTCATCGCAACTCGGTGGATGACACCGATTGGAATATAGTTATAAGTACTTTGTCGGTTATAGCCAGCAGCTCCAGTGGACGTCGTTGTATTGCCCCATTGCTGGCTCAAATAACGATAACCGATACCAATATAAGGGGATAGGTTAAATCCTTCAAAGGCAAAGTCATAACCAACCGCACCTTTTAAATTAAAATAATATTGTGGGATGCCGCTTTGAGTTCCAGAGCCTGAGTAACTCACATTACCCGTGTTGTAATCTAATTGATCCATCAAAAACCAATTGTTTTGAAAAGAGTAGGTTCCAAAATGCTCGATACCGATATTGGTGGCATTCATATTGACGCTCATCGTTGTGCCTGTAACATCTGTGAGGTTGGGCTCAGTATAAGCATACGAAGAAAGCTGATCTGACCTAATTTTTAGTACCACTCCCAAAGAGAGAAATTTTTGATAATCTATCTCTAAAAGGAGTAAAAAATGCCTAAAGGTCAACGTATTAAACCGGAACAAAT
>CANJBQ010000078.1 GCA_947472645.1 Burkholderiaceae bacterium | reverse complement strand
TATGTGGGAAGAGGCCCTGAGATTCGTTATGAAAAAGATGGATCCGTCTCTAAAATTTACTTATCAGCACAAAATGGAGCGGGACTTTCATTACTCAGAGAGGTCCTAACCAATATTGCTCAATACACTGATAAAATAAGGCAAGATAAAAGAAATAATGTCGATATTGCCAAAACCATTGGCGATCGTCCTCCAAGTTCTGACTATCTTGATGGATTGAAAAATATAAATTTAGGCTATATCCCAGGGGATATTTGAATTGAGAGTGTTTGTGATTGATCAAGTAATTAAACCAATGCGTGTTAAGTTGACCGGTTTCATAAATCGCGTCTTATGGGCTATTTATGATTGGGTTCATCGCCCCACTTTGGCTCAAGAGGGCCAGACACCTCAAGACCCTGCTAAAGATGGGGCTCCTAGCCCAGATCCAAAGCGTCCAGCTCCGGAAGATGGTCCCCCTGATTTAGATGAGTTATGGAAAGATTTTAATCGTCGGTTGGGTGGTTTATTTGGTGGAAACTCTAAAGATCCATCAAGTAATTCCCCTCCAAAGATTGCCCCCCCGCCTGAACCAAGTGATAGTTCGTCGGCAAATATGGGTGGAAACAATAAAAAACCTACGGATATTGGTGGTATGGCTCAGGATTGGTTAAAAAGAAACATGAATAATGGCGGATCTGGTGGAACTGGCAAAAAAGGTGGTTTTGGCCTACCAAATATAGGCTTTGGCATCATCATATTGGTGATATTCGTGATTTGGCTTTTTAGTGGGATCTTTATTGTTCAAGAGGGTCAAGCTGGAATCGTCTTGCAGTTTGGTAAATATAAGTACACTACGCGCCCCGGTATTAATTGGCGCTTGCCTTATCCTGTTCAAGCCCATGAGATAGTCAATGTCTCTAACGTTAGATCAGTAGAGATTGGCCGCTCCTTTGTGATTCAGGCCACAAATTTAAAAGATTCATCCATGCTTACTGAAGATGAGAACATTATTGATGTCAAATTTGCTGTTCAGTATCGTTTAAAAGAGCCTACAGAATATCTTTTTAATAATCGCGATCCTGATGGCGCAGTGATTCAGGCTGCAGAGACTGCCGTAAGGGAAATTGTTGGTAAAAGTAAGATGGATGATGTTTTATACGAAGGTCGTGAGCGTGTGGGAATTGAGCTTGCTGCTTCTATCCAAAAAATCTTAGATAACTATAAGACTGGTATTTACATTACTAGTGTTAACGTACAAAATGTTCAGCCACCTGAGCAGGTTCAGGCGGCTTTTGATGATGCCGTTAAAGCAGGTCAAGATCAAGAGCGCCAGAAGAATGAAGGCCAAGCTTATGCCAATGACGTCATTCCAAGAGCTAAAGGAGCTGCTGCGCGCTTGATAGAAGAGGCGCAGGGTTATAAGGCTAAGGTTGTAGCTACGGCAGAAGGTGATGCCTCTCGTTTTAAGCAGATTTATAGTGAGTACGCTAAGGCACCCCAAGTCACACGTGACCGCATGTATATAGATATGATGCAACAGGTATTTAATAATGTAACTAAAGTTTATGTGGATGCCAATAACAATAATCAAATGTTATATCTACCACTTGATAAATTGATTCAACAGTCGACTGGAGCTACAGAGGGTGGGCAGGGTGCTAATTATACGAATCCAGCAAATCCGTCGGCTCAACCGCCAAGTGGCTCTATTACAGTACCTTTGAATCCATCTTCAAATCTAGGTATTAATTCTGGGAATGGAATAAATCCCCCCCTACCTCCTTCAAATGATAAGAGAGAGACTTTTAGAAGTCGTGATAGGGAGCCACGCTAAGAGATATGATGAACCAACGACTACTCCCCATCCTCGCGGTACTTTTAGCCGTATTTTATTTGCTTTCTTCAACCTTGTTTGTTGTGGATCAACGTAAGTACGCGGTTGTATTTGCATTCGGTGAAATTAAACGTGTCATTGTTGAGCCCGGATTAAATATTAAGCTACCATCCCCATTGCAAAATGTACAATTTTTTGATCGTCGCATTATGACGATTGATAATCCAGAAGCAGAGCGATTTATCACCTCAGAAAAGAAAAATCTTTTGGTGGATTCATTTGTTAAATGGCGGATTGTGGACGCACGCAAATTCTTTATTAGCTTTAAAGGAGATGAGCGTTTGGCGCAAGATCGATTGTCACAACTCGTTAAGTCTGCCCTGAATGAAGAATTTACGAAACGCACAGTTAGAGAGTTAATTTCTGAGCAGCGTGAGCAAGTGATGCAAGGAATTCAGAAAAAAGTTGCGGATGACTCTGCTGACATCGGTATTGAAATCGTGGATGTCCGTTTAAAACGCGTTGACTTGCTCGCAGAAATTAGTGATTCTGTTTATCGTCGTATGGAAGCAGAGCGGAAGAGGGTGGCGAATGAGCTTCGATCAACGGGTGCGGCAGAGTCTGAAAAAATTCGAGCAGATGCTGAGCGTCAAAGAGATGTTATTTTGGCGGAGGCTTATCGTGAGGCCCAAAAAATTAAAGGTCAAGGCGATGCCCAGGCGAATGCAATCTACAATGATGCCTTTGGTCGTGACGCGCAGTTTGCACAGTTTTACCGTAGTCTAGAGGCCTACAAATCGTCATTTAAAGATAAAAAAGATCTAATGGTTGTTGCCCCTGAAAGTGATTTTTTTCGATTCATGAAAAAAAGTAAGTAAATTACTTTTTAACGATCATGACAAATCGCTGGCTACTTCCTGAAAATATTGCAGATGTTTTACCAGGCAAGTCAGACCTAGTTGAACTACTTCGCCGAGAAATTCTTGACTTGTTTAAATCTTACGGGTATGAACTCGTCATGCCCCCGATGTTGGAATATATTGAGTCTTTACTGACTGCTACAGGCAGCGATATGGATTTACAAACATTTAAATTAGTCGATCAATTATCTGGCAGAACGATGGGGTTGCGTGCTGATATGACGACCCAAGTTTCCCGTATTGATGCACATCTCTTAAACCGAAAAAATATTGCTAGGCTTTGTTATACGGGGACTACTGTGCAAACTCGCGTTGTTCCAGGAATATTTTCGCGGGAACAGTTACAAGCTGGAGCGGAAATTTATGGCCACCATGGCATAGAGGCTGATATAGAGATTGTGCAATTGATGATGAAATCTTTACATCTGGCTAAGCTAGGGCCGATTACTCTTGATGTGAGTCATGCCGGCTTATTAAAAGATATTTTGGATAAAAAGCACTTAAGCGCTGAAGATATTTCTGAAGTGTATCGATTTTTGCAAGCTAAAGATCGAACTGGTTTAGAACGACTAATGACGTCATGGGATGCTGTGGCCAAAGATACGATTTTATCGTTGCTAAATTTAAGTGGTGATGCAAATGATGTTTTGGAAAGAGCTAAAAAAGTATTACCACCTTCGACAGTTTGCGATCAGGTTCTACAAGACTTAGAGAAGTTTTGTTCTGGAGTACAAAGTTCATCGATTGATATGAAGCTCAATATTGATCTAGCTGATTTAGATGGTTTTCAGTATCACACGGGTATTTTATGTGCAGCGTATGTCAATGATTATCCTGTGGCGATTGCCCGAGGTGGTCGTTATGACCAAGTTGGTCAAGCTTTTGGCCGCTCACGTCCAGCCACTGGTTTTTCTGTTGATTTACTGGCCTTGGCTGGTCTATCTTCCCGTACCGTCATTACAAAAGCCATTATGGCTCCTTGGGTGGCATCAGCATCTTTAAAGCAAGCTATTGCGACACTCAGGTCAAAAGGTGAAGTTGTTATTGAGTCTTTTTCAGGGCATGAACATAATGAGTCGACGATGATTTGTGATCGTCAGTTGGTATTACACAATGAGAATTGGCAAGTCGTTCCAAAATAATGAAGGATGAAGGGCGTTAAGATGAAGCAACTCAATGTAGGTAGAAACGTCGTTGTGATTGGCACGCAGTGGGGCGATGAGGGTAAAGGAAAAGTTGTTGATTGGTTGACTGATCATGCCCAGGGTGTTGTGCGTTTTCAAGGTGGCCATAATGCTGGTCATACTTTGATTATTGATGGTAAGAAAACGATTCTACGTTTAATACCTTCAGGCATTATGCATCCAAGAGTGGTTTGTTATATTGGGAATGGTGTTGTTTTGTCACCTGAAGCACTATTTAAAGAGATTGATGAGTTAGAAGGTGCTGGATTAGATGTGTCTTCACGTCTCAAGGTTTCCGAAGCCGCTACCCTCATTTTGCCTTATCACGTAGCTATTGATCATGCTCGCGAAGCTCGGCGAGGTAGTGCAAAAATTGGAACGACCGGCAGGGGTATTGGCCCCGCTTATGAAGACAAAGTGGCACGGCGTGCGCTTCGTGTTCAGGACTTGTTCTTCCCAGAGGCCTTCGCTGAAAAACTCAAAGAAAATTTAGAATTCCATAATTTTTGCTTAACCCAATACTATGGCGTTGAGGCGGTTGATTTCCAGACGACGTATGATCAAGCCATGTCGTATGCACAACGTTTAAAGCCGATGGTGGTTGATGTTTCTAGTGCGCTGTATGCAGCGCAAAGTGCTGGAAAAAACCTTTTGTTTGAGGGAGCCCAAGGAACACTCCTGGATATTGACCACGGAACCTATCCATACGTCACCTCTAGTAATTGCGTTGCCGGTAATGCCGCAGCGGGATCCGGCGTAGGCCCAGGAAGCTTGCGTTATATATTAGGTATTACGAAAGCCTATTGCACACGGGTCGGTGCAGGGCCATTTCCAAGTGAGCTTTATGATAACGATAATCCGCAACGCCAAGACCCAATTGGGGTCAGGTTGGCACAAGTTGGTAAAGAGTTTGGCTCCGTCACAGGACGTCCGCGACGAACCGGTTGGCTTGATGCCGCAGCTCTAAAAAGATCGATACAGATAAATGGTGTCAGTGGCTTATGCATGACTAAATTAGATGTACTTGATGGGATAGAACAAATAGGACTTTGCGTTGGTTATCACTTAGATGGCGAGGTTTTAGACGTTCTTCCTAGGGGCGCTGATGCTGTTGCGCGTTGTGAGCCTATTTATGAATATTTTCCGGGTTGGACACAAAGTACCGTTGGTATTACTGATTGGGATAAGTTACCCAAGGAAGCACAAACCTATTTACGTCGCATTGAAGAATTAGCACAGACACCGATTGCAATGGTATCAACTGGCCCTGATCGGGAAGAAACGATATTGTTACAACATCCTTTTGCATAATGATTCGGCTTTCTGGGTTGATAGTGCTGTTACTCAATCTTGATGGTTGTGCTGTCCTTTCTGTTGCTGATGCTGCTGTCTCTGTTACGGCAGATGTGATTTCAACTGGGGTTCACGTCGTTACTGGAACAGTTGATACGGTCGTAGACATAGTCAAGCCTAGCAAAAAATAATAACAAAATTTCTGTATTCTATTTCTTCACTCAAACGTTAAAGATGTATAGACATCATTGGAGGTGAGAGATGAAAAGAATCCTACGTGTTGGTATTTTTATTGGAGTGATGGTTTTTAATCTATCAGGATGTGCGATAGAGTCAGGTTATTCTTATGCTTATCGCGAGCCTCGTTATGTAATTCCCGGGAATAGTTGGTATTGGCAGCAATATCCTCGTGAAGGATGGGGATGGTCTCATGGGGTCAGCAGGGGCTGGCATCGTGGTTGGAGATAAACAGAGTCTGAAGGGTTTATTAAGAGAGTATAAATTGAGCTGCGGCCTCGATGAATTTTGGCTCAGTTTGGTTAAAGCCATGGAATTGATCTGATCTAATTTTTAGTACTACTTCAAAAGAGAGGATTTTTTGATAATCTATCTCTAAAAGGAGTAAAAAATGCCTAAAGGTTAACGTATTAAATAGGAACAAATTGTGATGTTATTTCGTCAAGTCGAAGTTTTGATTTCAGTGGAGATTTTTGTTTTGTTGTGAAGCAATAGTTATTTATTGAGATATAAGATAAGGGGAATAAAATTGAAAGTTATTTTATAGATAATTTAGACGTAGGACTCGGTAGTATGTAATCCCATTGGGACTAAAAGTAATGATGAAAAATATTGCGAAATGAACGAAAAAGTAAATGTCTACTTCTGAGATAAACAATCATTTTATGAAACTAAATTCAACTCCTTGGTTAATCTATGATGAAAAAATATCTTTTTTTTAGTTTAGTTTTCATTTGTTTCCTGTCGGCATGTTCTTCAACTCCTAAAGAACCTCCAAAACCTATAGTGACTTTCATCGACTTACAAAAATTTGATGATCAATTGAGTTCTTCATTATCCGGCATTAAAGATCCTGTCGCTGTCAACTTTTACTCTCCAGTTACCCCAAATGAAATCCCTCAGAGGATACAAAAATGGCTGGCGATGATTGAACAGTCTGGTGGTAGGATCGATGTTACTAGTCCTGCGGGTGAGCCTACCCCCAAAGATCCAACTATTATATTTAGCCTATTCGGAAGTATGTTTAGTGGTATCAGGGCATTAATTGGTCAGTATGATTCAATGAATATGGAAAAAATTGCTAAAAATAAAGATGCCAATATTATGCTGGGAAGAAATTCTCAGGGTAATATATATATTCAAAAAATTGAATTTAAACAGAGAGATACTAAATGAAGAGCCTACGTTTTTTTATTTTAGTAAGTTTTCTGACTTATTGGATCGGTATTGTACAAGCCCAATCCATTGATAAAAATAATCGTGCAGCTCTTATTATTGCAATTGCTGAATATGATTCACCCGAGGCCCCCCCTTTACCTGGAGTGGTGGCAGATATAGTTAGTGCTAAGAAGATAGCTATTGCTATGGGTATTTCAGAAAAAAATATCACAGTATTAAGAAATCAGGAAGCCACTAAAACAAACATTGTGAATGCTTTTAAGCAATTTAGCTCTCAGGCTGCGGATGGAGGGCGTGCTTTTATTTATTTTTCAGGCCATGGGACAAGGGGCTATGATCCCAAATCTAAAAATTGCTATGAGGGTTTACTTAGTTATGACCGTCAAGTAATCACTCATGATGAGATTGCTGTTGCAACAAAAACGTTAAATGAACACGTAGATAAAAGTATTATTATGTTTGATGCATGCCACTCTGGCGGAGTAATTAATACCCAGGTACAAACTAGAGGGGCTATATCTAAACTAACGCCAAAATTTTATTCAAAAGCATCCACCGGTGATCTTGCAATGTGCTCTCAACCCAGTAATTATAGAACGAGGGGACTTTTTGAAAATTCGTCAAGGTTAGGTGCGTTACAAGAGAACTTAGTATTTATTTCGGCAGCGCGACCAGATGAGGTTAGCTATGATGAAGGTTCCGAAAAGGGTGGTGTAGCAACTCAAGCCCTTAGAGACTGTTTATTAGGCGGAGCTAAAGATCTTGATGCATCAGGTGGAGTTTCTTTAGCCGAGATTCAATCATGCTCACAAGATTTAGTTAATGCAAAATTACCTGGCCCTATCTATTTACCGCATCACATTACGATTCGCGGCAATCGAAATCTGATACCAGTTGTAACAACAAATCCTACAATGGTTGAAACTAACATAGCATTGACTCCAACTAAGCCCGTGGAATTGAGCCAGAATACACCTAACTCATCAAATAAACCCGAGGTGGTAAAGCCGATCCAAGCTCCTACGACAGTAATTGAACCAATTAAACCCTTAGAAATTGTCCAGAATACGAATAACTCAATCGTTAAACCTGAACCGATTAAACCGAATAAGCTTGATCCTGTGAAGCCTATAACTCAACCAATCCCTC
>CANJBQ010000077.1 GCA_947472645.1 Burkholderiaceae bacterium | reverse complement strand
ATTGGCAGTCAAAACTTCGACTTGACGCAGCAACATCACAATTTGTTCCGGTTTAATACGTTGACCTTTAGGCATTTTTTACTCCTTTTAGAGATAGATTATCAAAAATTTCTCTCTTTGGGAGTGGTACTAAAAATTAGGTCAGATCATCACCATTGCAAGTTCAACTTCGTAATCTAACTGGCTAGTTAACCGACTATCAAGTAGTATGCTATCTTCATGACCAATTACCGCTGTTGTCGGCTTAGTAAATAATTCTGGAACTAAAGGGTAGGTTGGTTCCACCCCTCTAGCTCTAGCACCTTCTAATATGTGAAGTTTATAGTTCCTTCCTACACAAAAAATGTTTTTACTGTATTTTGGTATTGGCGAAAGCAGCTTCACTGAAGATAATGGAATAGTATTTGGATTGAGTGCTTCAAGTTTTTTGGCATCTTGAAGAGTGTTGTCATCTGCTTCAATTAAGCCAAGCATGGATTGAGGGAAATCTTTATTCAATAACTTTTTCCCTTCCGAAACCAAATCAATCACATTTTTGTTGTCATTTAATATGCCAATATATTGTTTACTATAAGGATCATTCCTCAATATATAGGTAATAAGCTTCATACTAGCCTTTCTTTGCGAAGTGTACTAAATTTTTAAAAAACTATCCTTTAACAGTTGTAAATGCTCCAGGAAGATGGAACTCTAAAAAGCTTACAATTTCATTGTTATTCGAGTCTGCAACGCATAGGCCATGCCGATCTTTCATCGGAAATATAGTGGCTTGACCACGCCCAATGACAACATCTTGACCATTTACTGTAAATTTATTTTCCCCTGAAAGCATGATAAACATACTTTCAGCATTTGGATGCATGTGCATCCCAGTAAACGTTTCCGGTTCATACTCCACAATCATTGCATGTGCTCTTTCGGTCTTAGCAGATTCCTTTCCGGCAAAAAAAATTCTTTTTTTCTTTACCTCAGGCAAATCAAGTACGGGTTGAGTTGATCTTTTAGAAACTTGTAATCCCCCCGTAAAGCCAGGCAATTTACTGGAGTCAGAACTTCCTTTTGGCGGAGCTAGGACACTAATTAATTCTGCTAATGAAGAACTAGTATTAGTAATAGTGTAAGAATGACCTTCTTGAACTGCACTAAAGGTGTCTTGGACCATCTCGTGCCCATCTCCAGTAGTGCTAATTTCTACAGAACCGTTAAATGAATAAAAGTACTGATCTGAACCAATGGGAACCTGACCTTCAAAACGTCCCCCAGGCTCTAATTTATAGAAGTCACAAACCATTTGGGTTGTTTCATGACTAGTGAACGTTCCCCGTTTAGTTGCAACCCCAACAGTTTCGTAATTTAACTTTGAAAATTCTATAACCTGCCCCATATTAGCCCCTTTATTAGTAAATATTAATTCTGATTAATTTTTTCTTTAGCAATTATTTTCTTAAAAAACGTAATGTCATTTGTGACAAGTGTTTTAAATTCTTCAGGAGTTGAACCTCTAGGAGTTGTCCCTAAGTCATTTAAGCGTCTTTTAATTTCTGGTTTTGAAACAATATAGTTAATCTCTTTATTTAATCGATCTCGGATTGCAGGTGGCATATTAGCGGGGCCTGCAATTCCGAGCCATGATTGAAACTCTACTTGAGGAAGAACGTTTTCAATGGCGGGGATATTAAAAGCTGAAACAACTCCCTTCGGAGCTGTAGCCCCAATTCCTCTGGCGCGCCCATCTTTAATAATTCCAGAACCAAGTGGCATTGTATCTACCATCAAATCTACACGTCCTGCCATTAACTCAGTTATAGGAGCAGTTCCTCCTTTAAATGGGACATGGACTACATCAATGCCCGCCTCAGACATTATCCATTGGCCAACTAGGTGCATCGCTGTTCCAACTCCAGATGATGAGAAACTATATTGTCCAGGGCTTGCCTTTGCCTTAGAAACAAAATCTTCAAATGATTTTATATCTCCATTACCACTTGCTAAAACCACCAAGGGATAAGTCACAACAATACTTAACCAGGTAAAGTCATCCACTGGTTTAAAAGGTAAATCTTTCTTCATCGCACCCGAACTTGAGTGGGCGCTTGAAATGAATAGAATCGTATAACCATCGGCAGGTGCTTTTGCTGCCATATCACTGGCAATATTGCCACCTGCACCTGGACGGTTATCAACGATAACATTTTGACCCAGTCGATCACCTAACTCTTTCGCCATTAGCCTTGCAACAAGATCAGATCCTCCACCCGGAGCAAAACCAATCAGCATCTTGATGGGCTTGTTTGGCCAGGGTTCGTCTGCAGCAAAGACTGGATAAGCAATCACTGTAGAGATACATAAAATAACAAAGTGTGACTTGGGGAATAAATTTTTAGGACAATGAAGAAAAGAAGTGAATCTCATATCTAATTCCTTTGTTTTTATATAACCTATTACGCTAATTTTTTTATAACATTTCCAAGAGTTGCAATTAAGTTTTCTACTTCATCTGGTGTAGATATAAAGGGTGGGCAAACTACAACACCGTCACCGGATATACGAACAAGAATACCATTTTCAATACACGCCTCCAAGACACGCATTCCTCTTAATCCAGGCTGATCTTTCATGGGTTCTAAATCAATTGCAGCGGCTAATCCACAATTACGGATATCTAAAACTGTTGGCAGACTTTTGAGAGAGTGAATCGCTTTTTCAAGAATAGGCTCTAACGAACTAGCTCTTTGAATCATTTGATCTTCTTCAAAGATATCTAAAACTGCATGGGCAGCAGCAGTCGCCATTGGGTGTCCAGAATAAGTATAGCCATGAAAAAATTCAATGAGTTGTTCCTGGCCACCCTGATTCATGATGGTGTTGTAAATTTCTTCTCGAACAATCACTCCACCCATTGGAATGACACCATTTGTAATTGCTTTGGCAAAAGTAATCATGTCTGGTGTTACGCCAAAACGCTGTGCCGCAAAGTTAGCTCCCAGCCTACCAAACCCTGTAATGACTTCATCAAAAATTAATAAGATGCCATGTTTTGTACAAATATCACGGATTTTTTGGAGATATCCTTGTGGTGGGACAAGAACTCCAGTAGAGCCTTGCATTGGCTCTAATATGACTGCTGCTATGGTACTCGCATCATGCAATGCAACAAGCCGTTCAAGGTCGTCAGCTAAGTGTGCGCCCCAAGTTGGTTGTCCCTTGGAGAAGGCCATTTGAGATAAGTTGTAGGTATGGGGTAAGTGATCAACCCCTGGCATCATCACTGTAGAAAACATCTTGCGATTTGCTGGTATTCCTCCTACTGATATCCCGCCTATCCCAACACCATGATAAGCACGCTCACGACCAATCATACGAAAACGGGAAGCGTTTCCTAAACTACGATGAAAACCAATAGAAATTTTTATCGAGGTATCAACCGCTTCTGAACCGGAGTTTGTAAAAAAAATTCGATTTAAGCCAGTTGGCGCCATACCGGCAATACGTGTAGCTAAGCGAAACGTTTCAGCACTTGCCATTTGGAAAGCTGGACCATAATCCATCGTCTTAAATTGCTTTTGAATGGCAGAACCAATACGATCAACCCCATGCCCTAAAGGGACGCACCACAAACCTGAGAGTCCGTCAAATAACTTTCTCCCTTGGTCATCGTAATAGTATGCTCCTTGAGCAGACGCCATTATTTTGGGCGTTTTTTTAAAATAGCGATTGGGAGTATATGGAAGCCAATAGGCTGACATGTCTAGACCTACTGAAGTCACTAATTTATTCATAAAGTGCAAGCCCCCAAAGACTTAGTTTTATAGTGTTTATCTTATGCTTCATAATACTATATCTTATAACTGTATTTTTCTTTATGAAATCTTGACGGGATATCGATGAAACGCTTTATTGAAAGTACATATCTTTTAAATCTTCTGTTCTTATTGGTCTGCCAAAGTATCTTTGCTAGTAGTCTTGCGGCAGAGTTAGATTGGCCAAAGAAACCCATACAACTGATTTTATCTTTTCCTCCAGGTGGTTCGACTGACATGATGGCGCGTTCCGTTGCATCGTCGATTGAAACAATCTTAGGACAGCCTATAGTGATTGAAAACAAACCTGGTGCTGGTGGCATGATCGGGTTATCTGCGGCAGCTAAAGCTCCTCCCGATGGATATACTATCCATGTTAGTGCTATGACAAATCAAGCTATTTCTCAAGCTGTTTTCGCTAATCCACCAGCCGATTTACGAAAAGATTTTGTACCTGTTGCACTATTAGGAACCCTTCCGCACTTAGTGGAGGTTAACCCTAAAATACCGGCAAATAACTTAAAAGAATTAATTGCTTATATCCGATCAAAAAATGGTGATTTTAATTTTGCATCCCAAGGCAACGGAACTCTTTCCCATCTGGAAGCTGAAGTATTTTTAGCGCGTATTGGAGGAACGGGGACGCATATACCCTATAAAGGTAGTAGCTTTGCACTTCCTGACCTGATTGCCGGTAATACAGTCATGATGTTTGATAGTGTGAGTGCTTCACTCCCATATATTAAAAGTGGTAAATTACGCCCAATTGCCATTGCTGCATCTCAACGAACACCATTATTACCGGACGTACCTACATTTGCTCAATCAGGTCTGACAGATTTTGATGTTGAAAATTACGGCGCACTTTATGTTCCCAAGGGAACCCCTCAATTTATTATTGATAAATTAGAAAATGCAGTGCGCCAAGCCTTGAGTAATAAAGAATTAATTAATCGTGTCGAAGGTCAAGGAATTCATTTGTACTTTGAGTCAGCTGCACGATTATTAGAGATTACTCAACTTGAACATGAAAAATGGAAGAAAGTCGTGAAGTCAACAAATATAAAAATTGATTGAGATAAATGAAAATAGAATATCCTTCGTCTGTTAGAAGTCCAGTGATCGCCGAGCAATTAGTGGCAACTTCACAACCACTTGCAACTCAAGCAGGGCTTTGGGCTTTGCAACAAGGTGGAAATGCAGTAGATGCAGCAATTACCACTGCGATTACTTTAACCGTTGTTGAACCTACAATGAATGGTATTGGTTCAGATGGCTTTGCTTTGATTTGGGATGGCCAACAACTCCATGGCATGAATGCATCTGGCCGAGCACCCATGGCTTGGACCCCTGAGTATTTTAAAAATCATTCTAAAATGCCGGCAACAGGTTGGGGAAGTGTTACTGTACCAGGGGCTGTTTCTGGATGGGTTTTGTTGTCAAAGCGTTTTGGTCAACTACCTTTCGAATTACTTTTTGAAAAAGCAATTCATTATGCAGAACATGGCTTTCCAGTTTCACCTGTGATCAGTCGTCAGTGGCGTGAACAAATCCCTACTTTTGAGAATCAACCAGGTTTCAAAGAAGCCTTTATTCGTCAAGGTCGTGCACCACACCCTGGAGAAATTTGGCGATTTCCCGAACAAGCTCAAACCTTAAGAAAGATCGCACAAACGCATGGCAAAGCTTTTTATGAAGGGGAGTTAACCAATGACATCATTAATTTTTCTAATGAAACTGGTGGATGCTTTACTTTAAAAGACTTTGCAAACCATCAAGCCACTTGGGTTGAGCCTCTTGGTTGTGATTATGGCGATTACCAATTATTTGAAATTCCCCCCAATGGATCTGGCATAGCTGCGCAAATGGCTTTAAAAATATTAGACATTCTCAAGGCTCGTGATTACCCACACTTATCAGCAAAACGTATTCATCTTCAAATTGAAGCAATGCGTATAGCTTTTGCAGATGTACATCAGCATCTTTCTGATCCTTCTAGTATGGTGGTAAGTACTGATGATTTATTAAGTTCAGTCTATTTAAAAAAGCGTGCAGCTCTTATTGATTTCAATAAGGCGGGAAGTTATCTACCAGGTGATCCCCATTCAGGTGGTACTGTATATCTCTGTGCATCTGATAGTTCTGGGATGATGATTTCTTATATTCAATCCAACTACAAAGGTTTTGGTTCAGGTGTTGTTGCTCCTGGCGGGATTGCATTACAAAATCGTGGTATGGGCTTTAGTCTTGAGCCTGGTCATCCCAATATAGTTGCCCCTGGTAAGCGTCCTTTTCACACAATTATTCCAGGGTTCTTAATGAAGAACCAACACCCTATTATGGCTTTTGGAGTAATGGGTGGAAATATGCAACCCCAAGGGCATTTACAAACGGTCATGAATTTTGTGGATGAGCAGCTTGATCCGCAGGCTTGTTCTAATGCCCCTCGTTGGCGTATTACAGACCAGGGCGAACTGACTGTAGAGGCTCATATGCCAACCGAGGTCATCGCAGAATTAGGTTTACTAGGGCATCACTTATCGGTTATGCCAAAAGATAGTTTAGACTTTGGAAGTGCCCAAGCAATTAGTGTTTTAAATGAAGGAGATCACTCTGTATATATTGGCGGTAGTGATCATCGAAGGGATGGAATAGCCGCTGGTTTTTAACTTTAAGGAAAACATCATGCATTCATTGAAAAATATTTTTTTGAATAAAAACTGTGGTTGCCATCCACGGCGTGATTTTTTGAAGCAGCTTGTCGGCATCAGTACTTTATCTGGTGGCTTATCTTTAAACGCATTTGCGCAAGGAAAATCGAAGGACTCATCATTAGTTATCGATACCCATCATCATTTTTTCCCTCCGTTATATCAAAAAGCTTGGAAAGATTGGGCAACGCAGAGAAAAATTTCTCTTGTTGGCGATCAAGGTGTTTGGTCAGTAGAAAAATCTTTAAACGTTATGGATGAAGCTGGGGTTAAGAAATCTATACTATCTTTGGCATCTACCCCCGGTTTGTGGTTTGATTTACCAACTCCAGAAATCATTTCTTTGGTTAGAGAATGTAACGACTTTGGGGCAAGCATGGAGAGAAATAATCCAGACCGATTTGGATTATTTGCAGCACTTCCAATGGTGGATATTGAAAGTTCGTTGAAAGAAATTAGTTACGCCCTTGATACTTTAAAAGCGGATGGCATAGGGCTACAAACGAATTATGGTGATAAATGGCCTGGTGATCCTGTTTTTGATGAAGTATTCGCTGA
Organism: Burkholderiaceae bacterium; assembly: GCA_947472645.1. Taxonomy (GTDB): domain Bacteria; phylum Pseudomonadota; class Gammaproteobacteria; order Burkholderiales; family Burkholderiaceae; genus Polynucleobacter. Next base: position 923 of record CANJBQ010000077.1, on the reverse strand, counting down.
GCTTAATCGTCGTAAAGCTATTGTTTATTTTCATCCTCTAGTAGCATCTTGCTGTAGCAGACTCAATGTTGGAACAATCAATCCAGTTTTGGAGGTTCCGCATGACACAAGTCGTGCGGTTGTTAGTTTATTGTTAAATGGTACCCTTGCAAAATATCGTGATATTAAATGGCTCTTTTCGCATGGTGGTGGAACCATTCCAATGCTTGCTGGAAGAATCAATTTCTTTCATGGTAATCAAACTAAAGCTAAGGAATATGCACCTCAGGGTATTGAGGCTGAATTTAAGCGATTGTATTACGACACAGCAAATGCAACACATCCTTCAAGCATGGCAGCACTAATGAAACTTGTCCCAAGTACTCAAATCCTATATGGTAGTGATTACCCATATGTGCCTTTAAATACGCAGCTTAAAGCCTTGGATAGTTTAGGTCTCAGTTCTAAAGTTCTGAGTAATATTAAGTATAGGAATGCACAAGTACTTCTAGTTAAGTAATCTAAAGTTTGAGTAAATCTTTAAATATGATAATGATAGATGGTAATCCTGTATTTGACTTTACTTCATTTTTACTATGCATTATTGGAGTACATATTTTTATAAAAGTTTTGTCGATTGTAATAGTTTGGACTGTTTGTAGTTTTATGGGTATACCGCAAGCTGAAGAAGAGGAGGGGAATTTCTCCACCAAGTAGTTGGGTAAGAAATGATCTCTAGTGACTACATTTTATAACTACATGTAGTTTTAAAAGAAAAATGGCCCACAAAATTTCTTCTGTAAGTCATTGTGTATGACCTGAGACATACTTTACAGTTTTGAGCATAAGGAGGGCCAACTTATGCCATGGAATGAAAGTACGAAGATGGATGAAAAGCTTAAATTTGTGTCACGTTTTTTAGATGGTGAAAAGATTTCTCGACT
>CANJBQ010000076.1 GCA_947472645.1 Burkholderiaceae bacterium | reverse complement strand
TCCGATCGAATATATTCAGGGATGCCATGAGTGACCATGGCATCAGCTAATTGTTCAATCACTTGGATAGAGCCTATCCTTCGGGCACAGTGGATCGTCAAACATCTTCTACTAAATTCATCAATCATTGTGAGCATCCTTATCTTGCTGTCAACTGTGGTCACAATTGCAGCACTAGTTTGGATTGCTAAGTCTATGGCTGCTTGTCCAGCATGCTGCATCGCATAGTAGGATCCTGAAATATCAGGATCAGTAGAGTTACGAATGTCATTGATAGGTATAGTCATCATTAACCTTAATTAATTTGAACTGGCGGCGTTTTATCCTCCCCATATCATGCATATTGAAAATCAATTTCACTGAATGAATTAAGCGCTTTAATCTAGTAAGCTTTACAAATTCAAGACAATGCAGAATATTTTTAAGTAAAAAGGGTATTTGGATAATACGGATTTAAATATTTAGTTCAAATGATTGACAGAGTTTTAAGTAAGTAATAACATTGTAATAACAGGAGGGTTTATGCAAATTAACATAAGAGAAATTGGCAATAGTAAGGGAGTGCTTATACCTAAACCTATGCTTGCTCAGGTTGGGTTAGATGATCAATCAGTTGCTGATGTGTCCATTGAAAATGGAGCAATTATCTTAAGAAAGCCCTCTAAATCTGTTCGGACTGGATGGAGCGAGGCTGCAAAAGCAGTGAGCTTGGTGGATGGGGATATGCTTGTGTTGGGAGAATTTGCTAACACTGAAGATAAGGATTTAGTTTGGTGAAAAGAGGAGATATTTGGTTAGTAAACCTTGATCCGACAATTGGCAGTGAAATCAAAAAAGCACGCCCATGTGTTATAGCTTCTCCTATAGACTTAAATGAGCACCTTAGAACAGTAATTGTTGCCCCTATGACATCTAAAGGGTTTTCAGCGCCGTTTCGGATACCCTTGACTCATGCTGGGAAAAAAGGTTTGATTCTTTTAGATCAGATACGAACAGTTGATAAAGTAAGATTAACCAAAAAGATGGGGATTGTTTCGCCAAAAACTTTAAGTGCTATGTTAAATACACTTCAAGAATTATTCGCAGAATAAAACTTTACATTTGCTTAATTACCCAAAGCAGTAATTTAAAATTCCAATTGATGAAGGATGAGCGAGATTCTACTTCGAGATTGTAGCTTTAAGGAAGTCCCGTTTTCTCATTGAGGGATGAGATCTATCATATTGCGGCGGAAATGTTGAATCTACCCCAAGACTTTCAGCGGCTTGCCATGCCCATCGAGGTTGGTACAGCATCGCTCGACCTAGTGCAATGAGGTCAGCTTGCCCATTTACTAAAGCGGATTCTGCCTGTTGGGCTTCTGTGATTAATCCAACGCCCATAGTTGGTATTTTTGCTTCGTTTCGAATCTTTTCTGAGAGAGATAACTGGTAACCTGGGCCTATGGGGATTTGTTGATTATTCGTGCTACCCCCACTAGATGCAGTGATATAGTCACAACCTAAGCCACGTAATTTTTTACAAAATTGGATTGAATCTTCTAGCGACCACCCGTCTGGAGACCAATCAGTCGCAGATATGCGCACACCAATTGGTTTATCTTTTGGCCATACATCACGTATAGCTTGGAATACTTCTAGTGGAAACCGCATGCGATTTTCAAGAGACCCCCCATATTCGTCAGAGCGTGAATTACTTAGCGGAGATAGAAAAGAGTGGAGTAAATATCCATGTGCATTATGGATTTCTAGAAGGTCAAAACCGATACGTGCGGCACGCTTTGTTGCATCGATATACTGTTGGCGCACGGCAGCAATATCCGTTTTTAACATCATGCTTGGTGCAGAGCGTCCAGGATAAGGAATTGCCGAGGGCCCTAGGGTATTCCATCCGCCGGCTTCAGTTGATAATTCCTGCTGACCCTTCCAGGGAACGTCGACAGAACCTTTCCGACCAGAGTGCATCAGTTGGATTCCTAGCTTTGTTTCGCTGTGTGACCGACAAAAATTAACAATGTTAGCAAGTGCTTGTTCGTGTTTATCGCTCCAGAGTCCAAGGCAATAAGGGCTTACTCGAGCATCAGGGTTAATCGATGTCGCCTCCGTAATAAAAAGACCTACACCAGAAACTGCTAAATTTCCAATATGCATTAGGTGCCATTCAGAGGCTATACCATTATTTGCAGAGTATTGGGCCATCGGAGATACCACTATTCTATTTTGTAGAGTCAAACCTCTTAGTTGGAAAGGAGAAAAAAGAATAGGGGAAGCCATGATGTTTTTATGTATTTTTTTATGATATGGTCTAAACATAATACTACTCTAAAGATGGATTAAAAAATAATTTAGCTAATTTAGCTAAATGAATAAAAAGCTACTGGGAGATAAATATGTACAAGAGCGTTGCAATAATGTTTTTTGTGTTCAATCTGCTTTTTGCATTTTCAAATGCGCAAGCTCAAAATTATCCCAATCGCCCCATTCGCTTAATTGTTCCTTTTGGACCGGGGGGTGCTACTGACATCGTTGCAAGAGTAGTAGGGTCAAAATTAAGTGTAATACTAGGCCAACCAGTCATTATTGAAAATCGTTCAGGCGCAGGTGGTATTGTTGGAACTTCATTGGTAAAAGGATCCGCCCCGGATGGTTACACCTTATTGATGGCTACTATTGGTTTTGGCGCAAACCCTGCGCTATTTAAAGAAAAACTACCATTTAATCCAGTAAAAGATTTCACACACATCACCCAGTTAGTAAATGTTCCTACTGTTTTAGTTGTGCATCCGTCAATTCCTGCAAGATCAACAAAAGAATTATTAGATTTTGCAGCTGCAAAACCTGGGCACCTTAATTTTGGTTCTGCAGGTTTTGGAACAATTAATCACCTCGCAGGAGAGATGGTTAAATCAATGACTGGATTAAAACTAGTACATATTCCTTACAAGTCTGGTGGGGCATCTGTTGGAGCTGTAGCATCTGGAGAAATATCCATGATTTTTGCCACAACACCAACGGTCATTGGATTTATCAAAGATGGAATGCTTATACCCTTAGCTGCGAGTGGTTCAAGCTCTCTTGTTTTATTACCAAATGTTCCATTAATGGGCGCATCAATACCCAATTTTAGTGTTGTGGAATGGCAAGGGATTGTAGGCCCTGCTGGAATGGACGCAGGTGTTGTGGCGAAGTTGCACAAGGCGATTATTGACGTCCTTAAAGACCCGGACGTGTCTAAACGTTTAGTTGAACTTGGTACTGAAATTGTTGGAAGTGAACCAAAGCAATTTGAACAGTTTGTTAAAAATGAAGTGATTAAATGGAATAAAGTCGCTGAGCAAACCGGTATGAAAGCAGAGGATTAAATTGCTTCAATATTTTAAGTTAAATAAGTATGAATTTAAAAAGCCTCTAAACGACTATAGGCATATTAAATCTTACAACATGGAATGATTCCCTATTGTAAAGAACAATAGCTGGGGAAATTTCTAAAGATTATTAAGGGATTTTGAGTGATGTTAGATATAAGTGCAGATCAAATTGCGATACGTGACCTCGCTAGAGAATTCACGAAAAAAGAAATTATTCCATATGCAGCGCAGTGGGATAGAGATGCAGAAATACCTCATCAGACTATAAATAAGCTTGGAAAGTTAGGTTATTTTGCGATGTGTGTTCCAGAAGAATGGGGCGGTAGTGGAGCAGATTTTTTTTCATATGTCCTGGCTACTGAAGAAATTTCTTATGGGGATGCTGGACTATGCAACACCATTAATGCTACTAATTCTTTCGCTAATAATGTTTATGCTTTTGGAACACAAGAGCAAAAGAAAAGTTTTCTTAGCCCTGTAGTTAATGGAGATCAGATTGCTTGTATGCTTTTATCTGAACCTCAGGCAGGATCGGATGCATCTAATCTTCGCACAACTGCCGAATTGAGAAATGATAACTATGTAATCAATGGTAGTAAGTGTTTTATTACATCAGGCTCTACAGCAAAAATATCTATTGTTATTGCGGTGACAGATCCTGGAGCAGGAAAAAGAGGGATATCAGCTTTTCTAGTGCCTACGAGTACCCCTGGTTACGAAGTTGTTCGCATGGAGAAAAAATTAGGCCATAAAAGTAATGACACCTGCCAAATTGCGTTAGATAACTTAGTTATCCCCAAAGAGAACTTACTAGGAGAGCTTGGAGACGGTTTGAAGATAGCACTTTCTGGACTAGAAGCAAAGCGGATTATTGTGGCGGCGCAAGCAATCGGCTTAGCTCAAGCCGCATTTGACGCAGCTATCAAATATGCAAATGAAAGAGAGACTTTTGGTACCCAAATTATTAATCACCAAGCCGTTGCTTTTACACTCGCGGAAATGGCTACTGAGATAGAAGTCGCTCGACATATGTGCTATCACGCTGCTAGGATGAAACAAAACGGCCTTCGTTGTGTTAAGGAAGCTTCTATGGCTAAATTATTCGCATCGATAATGAGTGAAAAAGTTTCTTCAGCCGCATTAAAAATGCATGGAGGATATGGATTTTTAAATGATTTCCCTTTGGAAAAATACTATCGTGATGCGATGGTGTTTCAACTTTATGATGGGACTAATGAAATTCAAAAACTTTTAATATCGAGAGAGCTTATGAAATCGAGTAAAGAAAAATGAGTGCAGATATTCCAGTCTATGAGTTGTACGCAATCCGCTATGCTACTCGAGAGGCTTCTCGGTCCTCCCATTTTATGGGTGGCGATGCTCACGATGGGCCGATGCCTATGGATTATTTTATTTGGGTTGCTATTCATGAACAAAATACCATTGTCATTGACTTAGGTTTTACAGATGAGTCTGCAAAAAAGAGGAATCGATCCTTCATATGTGACCCAATTCAATCTTTAAGATTACTTAATATCGACCCTGAAAAAATAACTGATGCGATATTAACCCACCTTCACTATGATCATGCTGGAAATTTAGATGGGTTGCCATCTGCTAATTTTCATATACAAGAGCCTGAAATGCATTTTGTTAGTGGTCGACATATGAAATATAAATATTTTTCGAGTGGTTATGAAGTAAAAGACATTACCAGAGCAATTAGTTTAAATTTTGAAGGACGGTTAGTTTTTCATAATGGCGAATCTGAAATTAAGCCAGGAATTCGCGTCATTCCAGTGCCTGGCCATAGTCCTGGGCAGCAAGCTGTCTTAGTTCATACCCAAAGAGGTTGGGTAGTTATTGCCTCAGACGCAGCTCATTATTATGAAAATCTACAGAGGTATCGTCCTTATCCTGCTGCCGTACACATTGACAAAGTTCTCGAGTCTTTCGATAAACTTATGTTTCTAGGAAAAGATATAGAACACATCATTCCCGGTCATGACCCAATCGTTATGCAAATTTATCCTTCAGCAAAAGAGGGCCTGGAAGGAAAAATTGTTAGGCTTGATATGCAGCCGAGTCAGATGCCACAACGTGTAAAAAAATAAATATAACGAAAGAATAACGGGAAACTATTTAAATTAACTTAAGAAATACGCATTAATAAAAATGATGAGATTACTTACGGAATGAATTTTAATTTTAAAAATAAAAGCATCTTAGTGACAGGATCAGGATCCGGGATTGGCAGAGCAATTGCTATGAGTTTTGCAATCGAGGGGGCTAACGTTATCGTCAATGATATTGATAATAATAAGGCGACACAGACCATTGGTTTAATCAAAGAGGTTGGATGCCAGGCATCAATGGCTGTTTTTGATGTCACTAATATAGAAGAAGTAGAAGAGGCATTTCGCCACTTGTCGGTAGATATTTTGATCAATAATGCTGCAACTGTCCCAGAAAATAGTTTATTTTTAAACACCCCTCCTGAATCATGCGATAGGGATATTCAGGTTTCTCTTTATGGCACTATGAATTGTTGTAGAGCCGCTCTTCCCGGCATGATTGATCGATCTTTTGGAAGAATTATTAATATAGTAAGTGATGCAGCAAGAGCAGGGCAGGCGCGTGAAGTAAGTTATTCGGCAGCTAAAGGTGGTGTTATTTCCTTTACAAAATCATTAGCAAGGGAAGTTGGAGAGCATCATATTACAGTCAATGCATTATCGCCAGCTGCTACAAATACCCCTTTAAGACAAGAATTATTAAAGCAAATCGCATTACAAATTGGGGAGGAGAAATTACAAATACGCGAAGAAAAAATACGGCGACTTTATCCCGTAAGAAGAATTGGCGAAGTGTCGGATGTTTCTAATTACGTCATGTATTTGGCTTCTGATTATGCGCAGTTTATTACTGGTCAAATAATTAGCGTCAATGGTGGTTACTTAATGCCAGGTTAGATGACAATTCACCCTTTCCATATCAAATGAATAATCAGATCAGGCTTTACTCAACGAACAGCCGTATTGCGATTACTGCATGTAGATCTATTTTTGTTAATTTAGGAGCAATCCTTACGAATAATTTGGAAGATGCGACTGTAATTCTTATTTCCTCAGATGTTGACAATAGATTAGATTATCCACGCCTTCCGCACCAAATTTTATGTGACATTACAGCTTATGGTTCAAGCGGTCCAATGCAAGGAGTCAATCATTCTGATGGACTTATTCAAGCCTTGACAGGCCTTGCTGAGACAACAGGGGATCCAAATGGAGCCCCCACTCTATGTAGTCTTGCAGTAACTGAAGGTTTGTCTGCCCTCTATGCAACAGCAGCAATTTTGATAGCTTTATTAGTTAAAAAGAAGACTGGGCAAGGACAAGAGGTTGAAATTGCATTATTTGATACAGCTTTTACTATGTTAACCACATTTCTTCCATTTCATTTTATTGATAAAACAGTTACGAGATCTGGAAATGGGCATACTCTTTCATGCCCATGGAATATCTATAAAGCGAAGGATGCATGGCTAATTATATGTACCGGTAATAATGAACAATGGCGACGTTTGTGTAACGTAATGGATAAAAAAGATTTATTAGAAGATGAGACGTTATCCTCTTCTCAAAAAAGAGTTGCTAAGCGGGAGTTTGTCGATTCGGTTGTTCAGAATTGGATTGCTAGTCAAATCGCGGCTGACGTGTCCTTTTTGCTTGAAAAAGAAGGTATAGCATGTGGCCCAATTGTTTTAGCTAATGAGTTGGATCAAGAGTCGAATCTGAGGCATCGTGGGTTTATGCCTGATGCCCCTATAAGAATAATTCATAACGATTCGACTCAAGTTGTTGAAAATCCCATTATCAAAGCTTGGTTAAATGAAGAACAGGCAGATGAATCTCTTCCCTTAAATGGATTAAAAGTTTTAGAAATTGGGCAATATACAACGGCACCATTTATATCTCGGCATCTTGGCGCCTTTGGAGCAAGTGTATTAAAAATCGAACCTCCAGTTGGAGATGCCACTCGTGGTTGGGCTCCACAAAAAAATAATAAAAGTTTCTTTTTTGCGATGAGTAATACTGACAAAAGTAGTCTTTGTTTAGATTTAAGTATAGAGAAGGATATGGATACATTAATGCGCTTGATTGCCAGTGCTGATGTACTTGTTGAAAATCTAAAGCCAGGATCCTTGGCTAGGTTAGGTCTTGATCAAAAGAAGTTGGCAGGACTTAATAAAAATTTAATCTATTGCGCAGTATCAGGGTTTGGGCTTGATTCAGTATATCCAGGCAGGCCAGCTTTTGATACAGTGATACAAGCTATGTCAGGAATCATGGATTTAACTAGAGTCAATGGCGTACCTCAAAAAAATGGGATATCGCTTGCTGATACAACGGGAGGACTATTTGGCCTGGTAGGAATCATAAGTATTCTTTATGAAAAAAATCAAGTATCACAGAACATGTCTTTAGTCGATATTTCAATGCAAGATGCCGCAGCTTGGTTGACTCAATGGCCTCGCAATTGCGCCACTTTTATTTATGAGTGTGCAGATGGTTATTTGTCTATTGAAACACTTGAAATGAACCTACCTATTAAAAATATGACGCGCGCACATGCCATTGAATATTTACAGAGTCGAAATATTCAAGCAGTTGCAGTATCTACAATTAATGATATTGCGCAGCATCCTCAGGTCTTATCAAGAGGTTTGTTAAAGACCATCTCAGACTCTTCAGGAATTGATTGGAAAGTATTTAATAACCCAATGCGTCTTCTTTCAACTCCTGCAAAAATAAGACGAGTTATAGGAGATCTTGGAGAGACTAACTCTTCATTAATGAAGATCATGGAATGAGCAAGTTGATGAAAACGATGATAAAAACGTGATGTAGTTGTACGAAATATTT
>CANJBQ010000075.1 GCA_947472645.1 Burkholderiaceae bacterium | reverse complement strand
TTTGCCTATTTCAAGTAAATTTTTTAAAAAAAAGACAATACTTGTGAATGGGTTATTTTAGCAAAAACAACCATTTACCTAGAACCACTCCATTAAGTAACAAGGGTTTTTACGCATATAAGCCTGTATAATCGTTTTTTAACTATTTATTTTAGGAGCTTTACACATGGCAATTGAAAGAACACTTTCCATTATTAAACCTGATGCGGTGGCAAAGAATGTCATTGGCCAAATTTATAGCCGTTTTGAAGGTGCGGGATTAAAAGTGATTGCATCCAAGATGACCCATTTGTCAGATGTAGAAGCTGGTCAGTTTTATGCAGTTCATGCTGCCCGACCATTTTTTAAAGATTTAGTAAGTTTTATGGTTTCTGGCCCTGTAATGATCCAAGTTTTGGAAGGCGAGAATGCGATTTTGAAAAATCGTGAGCTCATGGGTGCAACGGATCCATCAAAAGCCGATAAGGGAACTATCCGTGCTGACTTTGCGCAAAGTATCGATGCGAATGCAGTACATGGTTCTGATAGTCCTGAGACAGCTGCGCAAGAGATAGCTTTTTTCTTCGCTGGCATGCAAGTTTATACCCGATAATTGGAGCGACAAATTCCCCTCACGAACTTATTAGATCTCGACGGGGATGGGCTGGCAAAGTACATTGCCAGCCTCGGTGAAAAACCCTTTCGGGCACAACAGCTCATGCGTTGGATTCACCAACGTGGTGTGAGTGATGTCAATGGCATGAGTGACTTGGCGAAAAGCTTTCGAGAGCAATTAAAGGATCAAGTCGAAATTAAGTCCTTGCCCGTGATTAGTGATCAGACCGCCGCAGATGGAACCCGCAAATGGTTATTGGACGTCGGCGGCAACAATGCTGTTGAGATGGTTTATATTCCGGAAGATGAGCGCGGTACCTTATGTATTTCTACACAGGCAGGATGTGCGGTCAACTGCCAATTTTGCTCTACGGGTAAACAAGGTTTTGCAAGGAATCTCACGGTTGGCGAAATTATTGGTCAATTATGGTACGCCGAACATCATTTAAGAGCTGATCCTAAGTCCATCAAACGTTATGACTCTTACGATAAATCCATCTTGCATCATGGTGATGGACGCGTTATTTCTAATGTCGTCATGATGGGCATGGGTGAGCCTTTACTCAACTATGAACCAGTTATTGGTGCAATGCGACTGATGCTCGATGACAATGCTTACGGTTTATCGAGACGTCGAGTGACTTTATCGACCTCAGGGGTGGTTCCTTTTATTGATCGCTTAGCAAAGGATTTGCCGGTTGCATTAGCCGTCTCTTTACATGCTCCCAATGATAAATTACGGGATATTTTAGTTCCCATTAACCGTAAATATCCTCTCAAAGAGCTGATGGCGGCTTGCCAGCGTTACTTACCATTTGCACCAAGGGATTTTTTGACATTTGAGTACTGCATGTTAGATGGGGTGAATGACTCTAATCAACAAGCCCATGAATTGGTGCAGTTATTAGCGCCAATTCGTTGTAAATTAAATTTAATTCCATTTAATCCCTTTCCTGAGTCTGGGTTATCGCAATCACCAAAAGCACGTATAGAACAGTTTGCAAAAATACTGCAAGATGCGAAAATCGTTACTACTGTCAGAAAAACACGTGGGGATGAAATTGCTGCCGCTTGTGGTCAATTAGCTGGGGACGTTCAAGACCGAACGAATTTAGCCAAGCGATCTGAGCGTACGATCAAATGGGTTCAGCCAATTAAAGTGGATGAAGATGATGAGTAATCTCAACCTACAGTTTATTAACTACCAGCGTCGCAAAACGCAACAGGCTACTGTGAAGTATGGCCCTAATCTAATCACCATTGGAGGCGATGCGCCGATTCGGGTGCAGTCAATGACGAATACTGATACGGTTGATGTGATTGGAACGGCTATTCAAGTTAGAGAGTTAGCAAAAGCAGGCTCAGAACTCGTTCGAATTACTGTCAATACTCCAGAGGCTGCCGCCGCTGTGCCGTATATTCGTGAACAACTCGATAAGGTCGATTGTGATGTCCCTTTGATTGGCGACTTTCACTATAACGGTCATACCCTTCTTAAAGATTATCCTGACTGCGCCAAAGCTTTATCCAAGTATCGAATTAATCCGGGTAATGTTGGTCAGGGCGCCAAACGTGATGTGCAGTTCTCGCAAATGATTGAATTGGCTTGTCAATACGATAAGCCGGTTCGAATAGGTGTAAATTGGGGTAGTTTGGATCAAGACTTGCTAGCGCATTTAATGGATCAAAATGCTTTGTTAGCAAACCCCAAAGAAGCTCGTGAGGTAATGGTTGAGGCATTAATCCAATCCGCCTTGCAATCGGCAGAAAAAGCGATCGAAATTGGCCTACCTAGTCATCAAATTATTTTGTCTTGTAAGGTGAGTGCTGTTCAAGACTTGATTGCGGTTTACCGTGATCTTGCAACACGTTGTGATTTTCCACTGCATTTAGGTTTGACGGAAGCGGGTATTGGTAGTAAGGGGATTGTAGGGTCTACGGCAGCTTTAGCCGTTCTTTTGCAAGAAGGTATAGGGGATACGATTCGGATTTCGTTAACGCCTGAGCCTGGCGCACCACGAGAAAATGAAGTGATTGTTGCTCAAGAGATTTTGCAAACAATGGATTTACGTCATTTCACTCCAATGGTAATTGCTTGCCCTGGGTGTGGCAGAACAACAAGTACTTTTTTTCAATCCCTGGCATCACAAATACAAACCTACCTGCGTCATCAAATGCCGATTTGGAAAGAGCATTATCCAGGGGTCGAATCCATGAGTGTTGCTGTGATGGGTTGTATCGTTAATGGCCCGGGTGAGAGTAAGCATGCCGATATCGGCATTAGCTTACCAGGAACTGGGGAGTCTCCGGCTGCTCCAGTTTTTGTTGATGGTCAAAAATTTAAAACTTTACGTGGCGATCATATTGTTGCGGAATTCGAGCAAATTGTTCAAGAGTATGTTGCTCGCCGCTATGCTAAAGCATCCACATCATAACCACGGATTGTATGTCAGAAATTAACTCATCTTCCAAAAAAATAGCTTCTTCAAAAGTGCCCAAACTTGCTGGAGTCAAGGGTATGAATGACCTTTTGCCGCAAGATGCATATCGCTGGGAGTTTGTTGAGCGCACAGTCCTGAGTTTGGCAAAGTCGTACGGATATCAAAATATTCGAACACCTATTGTCGAGCATACCGAGGTCTTTCAACGAGGTATTGGTGAAGTAACTGATATTGTTGAAAAAGAAATGTATTCCTTTGAGGATCGTCTAAATGGGGAGCAACTGACCTTGCGACCAGAGGGAACTGCTGCGGTTGTCAGAGCGGTTGTTGAACAGAATTTATTGTATGAAGGTCCCAAACGACTTTTTTATATTGGCCCCATGTTTCGTCATGAGCGGCCGCAACGAGGAAGATATCGTCAGTTTCATCAATTTGGTGTAGAGGCTTTAGGATTTGCAGGGCCTGACGTTGATGCTGAGATTATTTTAATGTGTGCTCGTCTTTGGGATGATTTAGGTTTACAGGGCTTACGCTTAGAGTTGAATTCTCTTGGAAACGAGCAGGAAAGAAAATTACACCGAGCAGCACTCGTGACTTATTTTGAAAGTCACCAATTGGAATTGGATGAAGATTCAAAGCGCCGCTTACTGACCAATCCGCTACGCATACTAGATACCAAAAATCCGATGATGCAGGATTTAGTCACAGAAGCTCCAAAGTTGATGGATTACTTAGGTAAAGAATCTTTAGACCATTTTGAGAAGATGCAATATTTACTGAAAGCTAATAATTTACCATTTAGGATTAATCCAAGATTAGTCCGCGGTTTAGATTATTACAATCTTACGGTGTTTGAATGGGTAACTGATCAGTTGGGTGCGCAAGGTACTGTTGCGGGTGGAGGTCGGTATGATCCTTTAATCGAAAGAATGGGTGGTAAACCTACACCCGCTTGTGGTTGGGCCATGGGAATTGAGCGGGTTATTGAACTCATGAAGGAGCAGGGCCTTGGTGGTGATGAGCCAGCCTTATGTGATATTTATATGGTACATGCTGGTGGTCAGACCCTAGAGCCAAGTTATGTGTTGGCAGAACAGCTTCGATCGGCTGGGGTTGACGTCCTTGTCCACGCTAGTCCCGATGGGCTTACACCGAGCTTTAAATCGCAGATGAAAAAAGCAGATGCGAGTGGGGCTTTGTATGCAGTTATTATTGGTGAGGATGAGTTTGCGCAAAAGCAGGCGCAAATAAAAGATTTGCGAGGAACTGGCGAACAAAAAGCGGTATCCTTTGACATGGTTTTTGATCAGGTGATTGAGCGGCTTGTCAGCGGCTCAGATGAAAGATAAAAATTAAAGAAAGAATTGTGATGGAATTAGATCTAGAAGAACAAGAACAGGTAGCTAATTTAAAAGCATTTTGGCAAGATTACGGTCGTTGGATTTCGATTGGACTTTTGATTGCCATAGTTGGGTATGGTTGTTATTGGGCCTACAGTTGGTATCAGTCTAATCAGTCCCTCAAAGCAGGGTTTGTTTACGAGCAATTAGTACAAGATTTACTCAAGAATAATTTGCCAGAAGTGTTAGCTAAATCCAAGAACATACAAGATCAATATCCTAAAACGGCTTATGCTGGTATGGCGGGTCTCATGGCTTCCAATTTAGCCTATTCAGTTGCAGATAAAGATAGCGCAATTCAACAATTAGAGTGGGTAGCATTACATGCAAAGAGTGAAGGCTTTCAATCGATCGCCAAGTTACGATTAGTAACTATCTTGCTAGATCAAAAAACTCCAGAAAGTTTTGCCAAGGCTGATAAATTGTTGAATGGTTCAATGGCCGTTGGATTTGTGGCGCTTCAAATGGAGCGTCGTGGAGATTGGTATTGGGCGCAAGATAAGACTGAGGAAGCTAAAAAGTCTTATCTGCAAGCATGGAATGTTTTAAGTGAAGAGCGATTAAAGGCGACTGGTTCGAAAGAGATTGATCCGATGCTAAAGAAATTACAACAACAAAATCCTGCTTCAGATCAGCGTTTACTCAAAGTTAAAATTGAAAGTTTAGGTGGTTTTTAATGATGCAGAGTCAATTACTGAAAACTCGTAAAGGATTATTGTTAATCATTGCCTGCATTAGTTTGATTGCATTACAGGCTTGTTCTGGATCTAAAAGAAGGTCAGCCGCTGACCTAACCGCGATAACCAATCCTATGAATATAGAGCGGGTTTGGTCGGTTAGCTTAGGTAAGGCCCTGAGCTATTCATTTAAACCCATATTGATTGGTAATGAGGTTTATGCGTCATCGGAAAGTGGTGAAGTTTATAAAATTAATGCAACAACTGGCAAGGTCATTTGGAATGTTGTTATGCCAAAAACAGTTTCGACAGGACCGGGAAGTGATGGAAGTATAGTTGCTGTTGGAAGTATTAAAGGTGAAGTTTATGCTTTAGATGCGCAGACAGGCGCAAAAAAATGGGAAAGTAGTGTCGGTACTGAAATTCTCACAGAACCTCTCGTGGCTGCAGGTCTAGTTGTTGTTCGAACCATTGATAATCGTTTTATTGCGATTGATGCACAGACGGGTAAGCGTCGGTGGGTAACTCCTAAGACACCTTCACTCCTATCTTTAAGAACAAGTTACAGTATGGCGGCAATAAATAATGAAGTGATCTTTACTGGTTTTAGTTCGGGTCAGTTTGGCCTGATTAATTTAGTGAATGGAAGCACTATTTGGGAGTCGCTATTAGCCCCGCCTAAAGGGACTTCTGAGATTGAACGTTTAAGTGATATTGCCGCTAAGCCGACCTTATTGGGAACCAGAATGTGTGCTGTTTCTTATCAAGGGAAAGTCGGTTGTGGAGATATCAAAACTGCAAAAATGTCATGGACTAAAGATTTCTCCAGTTTTTCGGGAACCACGCAATCACCCGAGGCGGTTTATGTGGTGAATGATAAGTCTTATTTGGTAGCCTTTGATGCTTCACGAGGTGAGGAGTTATGGCGAAACGAAAAACTTGTTTGGCGTGATGTTGGAGAGCCACTGGCATTTGGGAAGCATATTTGGGCAGGAGATTCACAAGGTTATTTGCACCTTTTCTCGCAAGAAAAGGGTGATGAGCTTGGTCGCGTAAGAGTAGATAGTTCTGGTATTTCGGTTGGTCCAATTGTTTCTCAAGGTTTGGTCATTGTTCAAACTAAGGGTGGCACATTGGCAGCATATAGGATCCAATGAAACCAGTCATAGCCATCGTAGGACGGCCAAATGTTGGGAAGTCGACACTGTTTAATCGATTAACGCGCTCTAGAGATGCTTTGGTAGCTGATTTTTCTGGGTTAACTCGGGATCGTCACTATGGCAATGGTCGTTTGGGTGATAGAGAGTTCATCTGTATTGATACAGGAGGATTTGAGCCAGTAGCCAAGACCGGAATTTTAGCGGAAATGGCCAAACAAACAAAACAAGCCGTGGTGGAGGCGGATATTGTCATTTTCTTGGTTGACGGACGATTAGGAATGGCTCCTCAAGACCGAGTTATTGCTGATTTTTTAAGAAAGACGGGACGGCCAGTTGTTCTAGCGGTCAATAAATCGGAGGGAATGACCCGGGCGGGAGTTTCAGCCGAATTTTATGAGCTTGGTTTAGGTGAGCCATATCCGATTTCATCAGCTCATGGAGATGGTGTTCGAGATGTGGTTGATGAGGCTTTGGATGCTTTAGGAATACCAGAGCCGGATGACGATGATCTTCAAGAAGACAAAGACCGTTCGATTCGAATTGCTGTGGTTGGTCGACCAAACGTTGGTAAGTCCACCTTAATTAATACCTTATTGGGTGAAGAGCGAGTTATCGCCTTTGATATGCCAGGTACAACACGCGACGCCATTGAAATTCCTTTTATGCGTGGCAACAAACCCTATACATTAATTGACACAGCTGGATTGCGAAAGCGCGGCAAAATCTTTGAGGCTATTGAGAAATTTTCTGTTGTGAAGACATTGCAAGCGATTGCAGATTGTAATGTTGTGATTTTGATGCTGGATGCCCAGCAAGATATTTCTGAGCAAGATGCTCATATTGCTGGCTTTATTGTTGAAGCAGGTCGTGCGGTTGTCGTAGCTGTCAACAAATGGGATGGTTTGGATGCTCATCAGAAAGAGACCTCGCGCAATGATATCGCCAGAAAATTACGATTTTTAGACTTTGCTAATGTACATACAATTTCTGCCATTAAAGGATTTGGGTTAAAAGAATTGTTTAGGGATGTTGATTTAGCTTTTGCTGCTGCAATGACCAAGTTACCCACGCCACGTTTGACGAGGATTTTGGCAGATGCGATTGAATTTCAACAGCCTAAACGTGTAGGTCGATTTAGGCCAAAGTTACGTTACGCTCACCAAGGTGGTTCGAATCCACCGATTGTTATCATTCATGGAAACGGCCTAGAAGGTGTGACTGACAGCTATAAGCGTTATTTAGAGGGTAGATTTAGGGAGGAGTTTAAGTTAAGAGGCACTCCTTTGCGAATTGAGTTTAGAACGACAAAAAACCCTTTTTTAGAACAGGGAATGTCTGCTCACAAAAGATAAAAATGAGATATATTAATACTTATGTAAAGAAAGTTTTTTTCTAGCATTGAAAAAGTATCTCAAGTCATCATAAAATAGTTAATAGATCCAACAAAAAAAACAAAAAGGGCATTATGAATAGCAACAAAGGTCAACTCTTACAAGATCCGTTTCTGAATGCGCTCAGAAAAGAGCATATTCCAGTTTCGATTTATTTGGTAAACGGCATTAAATTACAGGGCAATATTGATTCATTTGATCAATACGTTGTTTTATTGCGTAATACCGTCACACAAATGGTCTATAAACACGCGATTTCAACGATCGTGCCGGCTAAAGCAGTAACCTTCCGCGTTGACGAGGATTCAACAAGTTAATCAAAGCACTTTTTCTGACGAGATACGCGCCGTTCTTATTGGCGTCGATTCAGGTCAGTCGAATTTTGATGAAAGTATGTCAGAGTTACATTTGTTAACTCAGGCAGCTGGCTCCCTCCCTGTTGAAAAAGTTCTAACAAAGCGTGCTAAGCCTGACCCAGCTTTATTTATCGGTAGTGGTAAGGTAATAGAGATCAAGGCATTGATGGATGAAAAAAATGCTGAAGTAGCTATTTTTAATCATCCATTGAGTCCGGCCCAGCAAAGGAACCTTGAGCGTGCTTTGGGTCATCATGTGATTGATCGAACCGGGCTGATCTTGGACATTTTTGCACAACGCGCAAAAAGTCATATTGGTCAAGTTCAGGTTGAGTTAGCGAATGTTCGCTACCGATTATCAAGGTTAGTTCGAGCGTGGAGTCACTTAGAGCGTCAAAAGGGTGGTATTGGTCTGCGTGGAGGACCTGGAGAAACCCAGATGGAGCTTGACCGAAGAATGCTTGAGAATAAATCTAAGCGATTACAAGCAGATTTGGCCAAGTTGCAAAAGCAACAGACCAATCAACGCCGTTCTCGGGTAAAACGAGAAGTGTTTTCCGTATCTTTGGTAGGCTATACCAATGCGGGTAAATCGACATTATTTAATGCGTTAACAAAAGCAGGAACCTTTGCTGCTGATCAATTATTTGCTACCTTAGATACCACCACACGACGGATTTATTTACCGGAATTTGGAAATGCGGTAATTTCGGATACGGTAGGTTTTATTCGTGAGTTACCTCACCAATTGGTTGAAGCCTTTCAAGCTACATTAGATGAAACCATTCATGCAGATTTATTACTCCATGTGGTCGATGCTGCAAGCCCTGTTAGGGATGAGCAAATCCATGAAGTGGAAAAGGTTTTAGAGGAAATTGGGGCTCAGCATATTCCTGTGATTCTTATTATGAACAAGATTGATCAGTTGCCAGAGTATGTGGGAAGAGGCCCTGAGA
>CANJBQ010000074.1 GCA_947472645.1 Burkholderiaceae bacterium | reverse complement strand
GGTGAATGCCATCGAGAATCCTTTTGGTCCCAAAGTAATTGGGATGTGATCGGAAATGTGTAAAGTATGTGCTCGGTACAAAGTGTAAACCATGTGTCCGGAACAGACCACTGTTATTTGGTAGGACGGGCGAGATTCGAACTCGCGACCAACGGATTAAAAGAAGTTGCGCCTCTTGAAAAGTTAATATAAATCAATAGTTTGTAATGCTATTTTAGCGGTGTGCGATTGGTTTTTATTTGGAAAGGGTATAAGCGTTACTTTAAGTAACGCTTGTGAACATTAACTTTTAAAGTGGTTGAGATGTTACTGCAGTTGATCACAAGACCTTAGGTGTTTTTAACACTTTTCGGGATAGAGTATGAAAAGAGTCATCATTTTGGAGTAGTACTAAAATATCATCAATCCAACTACTCCAAATAGTGCAAAAAATAAAAAAATCTAACTCTCTAGGGGGCATAAATCCAAAAGTCTGCTGTCAAATTAGCCCCAGGTGCTGAGAGGCTTCCTGGTACTTGTACGCTAACAAAAGGATGGGGTTGTTTACCTAAACGACTCATCCATGCAAGTTGAACTCCGGAAAACTCTGTTACATCGCTCATAAAATATTGAGCTCTGGCTACATTTGATAAATTAGTACCTGCAGCTTTACAAATTTCCTCTGCAAAATCAAGTACGGCCATTGCTTGAACTTGACTTGAGTAATTCATTGAATCCAGGTTTGTATGGTTTTTGATTCCAACAACATTTCCATTTAAATCGATAGGCATTATTCCAGAGGGGAATACAAGCTCTCCAGCTCTAATGCATTGACCATATGAGGACATCTTTGGGTTGGAAATTTTCAAAACTTCTTTTTTACGTGATGATCCATGTCTTAATGCGATTAAATTAATCTCAACGAGTCCATCTACAAAACCAAAACCATGAGTTGGCAAGGCAGTAATAGCACATGGATGATTACCAACTAAGGTATGCCAAACATCTAAAGCGTCAGGTATATCTTCGGCAGTCGGGACATATATTTGCGCCTTAATAATATTTTCCCAAGAGGAATCTCCCGCTATCAAAGCAGGTTCAAGACGTTTTTTAATGACAAACTCAGTTTGCTTTCTAATAGCATTAGGTCCACCCCAGTTTCGTAATGGATTCATACGAATACTTGGTTCTAGAGCATCGTCGTCAGAAGCCATTTGCCCAGCAACAAATACAAAATCATTACAGGTTACTGCCGGCACAAAGTAAGACCCAACAGGAACAGGAACATCCTTGGGGAATAGCCTTTTAATTTCGTAATCTTTGTGGGGAACTGTAGCAATCATCGACATGGAAATGGAGCATTTTGGATTAAATAATCGTTTCATTAAAACTGAGGTACTCGGGGGAATGTAATTACCAAATGCGCCATGTCTCGCCAAATGGTAAGCGCGTACGGCTTCAAAAATCGGATAGTATTGATCAACACGCAGGCTGTGGGAAAAATCAGAACCAAATTCCTTGAGGCATTGCTTCATTCGCGTTAGGATGTATTCTGCTTCGCGTTTTAATCGGGGCTCACCGAAAGAGGGAAAACCATCAGGTCCATCAACTTCTGGCGTATCTCCTGAGCTAAAGTCATAAGCTTCATGACCATTTAAAAAAATCCAGGGACCAGCTTTTGCGGCATATGCGAAGGGAACGCTTGAACCGGCTAAATTATCAACAGACAAATACTGTAGCTTTGACATATTATCTCCTCTAACAATAGTGTTATGATTATTACATAAAAGTTAGATAAAAATTCTAATAGAAATGAGGTTTCCTTGTTTTCACTAATAGATGTAAGTAAGGTCTTTGAAACTAACAATACAACTTATTGTGCGCTGAAAAATGTGAACCTCGAAATATCTGAAGGCGAGTTTGTTTGTTTACTCGGCCCCTCAGGATGTGGTAAATCTACCTTATTAAATATGCTTGCTGGCTTTGAAGTTGTTTCCTCTGGAACTATTGAGTTTGAAAAACGAACCATAACTAGCTCAAGTCAAGATAGAATGGTTTTCTTTCAAGACGCAAGCGCAGCATTATTGCCATGGCTATCTGTTGAAGAAAATATTCATTTTGGCCTCAAAGTTAGAAAAATATCGAAAGAGCTTTGGCCATCAATTACTAATCGTTATCTCTCCATGGTGGAGCTGAATGAACATCGGCACAAATTTCCAGCGCAGCTATCAGGTGGTATGCGTCAGCGACTTCAGATTGCAAGAGGACTTGCTGTAGAACCCAAAGTACTATTAATGGATGAGCCATTCGCGGCTCTTGATTCATTAACTAGAAAAAAAATGCATCAATTTCTATTGGAGATTCGTCAAGCCACAAAAAAAACAATCGTTTTTGTAACACACGATATATCCGAGTCTATTCATTTGGCAGACCGTATTTGTTTGATGTCTGTTGGTCCTGAGTCTCATATTACTGAAGTAATAACTATCAATGAAACCTTCCCTAGGGATCTGTCAGACCCTAAAATAGCCAAAATATTCAAATATATCGAAAGCACTGTGTTGAATGAATTTAGGGAAGAATTTTAAAATGAGGAAAGCCCTGTTTTTTTTCTCATCAATATTTACCGCATTTGCTTTGTGGCATATTTTGTCCACGTATCTATTTAACCCATTTTTAATTCCTCCCCCTCTAGTTGTATTTCAAACTGCCTGGCCGATGATTCTCAGTGGTGAAATATTTCACCATATAGGAATAAGTCTAGTTCGGGTTTGTGTAGGGTTCATCAGTGGCTGTTTTATTGCCATTTTATTAGGTGTAGTTTTGGGACGTATTAATTTTATTTATGAACTGTTTGACCCCATCATTGAGTTTATGCGTTACCTCTCTCCAACAGCGATGATTCCGATTGCGATCATTTGGTTTGGTATTGGTGAATTTTCAAAATACTTTTTAATTTTTTGGGGAACTTTCTTTATCGTCTTGGTTAACACAATTGCTGGTGTAATGCGAGCGCCCTTGGTAAGGCAAAGAGCAGCAGTATGCCTAGGGGCTACTCAGCTTCAAATATTTCGTTACATCATCATTCCTTCAGCTACACCCTATATTGTTACTGGGATGAGAATTGCCATGGCATCTGCATTCATGAGCATTATTCCCGCTGAAATATTAGCTGCTGATTCAGGCATCGGTTTTTTACTTCAAAATTCGTCTATGTTGCTCCAAACCAATAGAATTTTTGTTGCACTCCTTACCATAAGCTTAATAGGATTTGCTTTCGATAGATTGTTCCGTATGATTGTTGATCGTTTACTTGCTCGTTATATGTCCACTTTGCTCTCAACCTAAATAAAGGTAATACTTATGAAAACCCATCATTTTTTAAGATCATTTTTATTATTACTGTTGCTAATTAACGTTCAGATTTCTTCAGCGCAGGCTTTGAAAAAAATCACTCTTTACGGAATACCTTCTGTAAATAGTGACTCCATTTGGATGGCTATTGATAATGGCTATTTTAAAGAACAAGGTCTTGAGGTTGAATACAGGATTTTTCCATCCGGTACAACGGCGTTACAAACCTTCAAAACTGGTCAAGGCGATATTGTTCTGACTGGTGATCTACCAAGTATTCAATATCACCTCCAAAATCCTGGGGCTTACCAAACTTTTGCTGTTATAGAGCGCGATTCAAAAGGTTATGTTGCGATTGCTAGGAATGACATCCGTAAACCACAAGATCTAGTCGGTAAAGTTGTTGCGACCCGTGTTGGGTCAACGGGGTCTTGGTTTGTCTCTGAATACCTTACCAAAAATGGTGTAAATCAATCGAGCGTTACCGTTAAGAATCTTGATACACAATTGCTTCCAACAGCGCTTTGTAGTGGTGATATTTCAGCTTTTTTTATTTGGCAACCTATGGGTTCAAGAGCACTTGAAATCTGTCCAAATGATGTGCATCAGTTAACAGATGGTCAAGGATATATTCAAGGATACCTAGTTGCAGGGGCTCGGCCTGAGTTTTTGAATTCACCTGATGGGACAGATAAAGTTCAACGTTTTCTTCGGGCCATTCAAAAAGGCAAAGTTAAAGCTGAAAAGGATTTTAATGCTGTTGCAGCTTATGCTGCTAAGACATACAGCTTAAGTGAAAAGGCAACTCGTGATCAATGGGAATATAACACTAGACCCATTTCGTTAGATAAGATCTATTACCAAGATTTTTGTAGTATTTCAAAATGGTCGCGTGGAGCTGGGCTTACGACTCAATTACTGGACTTTTCTAAACTTATTTGGCCAGACGGACTCCGCAGCATTGATCCCAAATTGGTTGATGTTGCTCCAGGCCCTTGCTAACATCATTTAAACTAAATTTCGTATTCTATTTATTTCACAGGTGTTAAGACCTTCGCACTGTTTAGTCTGGTGAACTACTGTCAATTTAACATCATGATGAAAGTGATTGGCAAATTTAATCGGAATCCTTTGGTCCGGGGTTCAAACACCTGATCGCCAATTAATAAGAACCCTCAATAGTGATAGTGGGGGTTTTCTTTTAAGTGTTACTTTATGTAACGCTTAAGGGGTTATAGGGAAATCGATAGGATTGAAATAAGTCTGTTATCTTGATATGTAAACTATTATTAATTAATTAGGATTTTTTCAAAAATTGAGTTACTGCTTTCTTGGGATAATTAGGAGTTAAATCTATGAGTCATAATGAAAAATCTGTTGATTTCACCGTATATGGTGCCGCATACCCACATACAAATGGTATTGCGTTACTTGAGGGAGGGCTTAAAATTGACCATATTCCTATGTCAGTTAGTGAGTGCTTTAAAGCAATACTAACGCATAAGAAACTCGATGCCGCAGAGTTTTCACTTGCAAATATAATAATGCTAGCTGATCGTAACGCAACTGATTACGTTGCATTGCCAATTTTCCCTTATCGAGCATTTCGACATGACACTGTCCGCGTTAGGAAAGAAAGCATGCTTCAACAATTCGAAGATCTTCGGGGTAAACGTATTGCACTTCCTGATTACTCTATGACTGCAGCAGTTTGGACACGTGGAATTTTCAACGAAGTGATGCCCGGTATTTGGAGGGATGTTGAGTGGATTTTAAAAGCACCTCAGCGTTTTGAAATCCCTAAAGGTGTGAAGCACTCTTTTATAGATGTTGATGCGGAAACTGCTGTATTGTCAGGTCTTGCAGATGCAGTTATTTCCCCAGATATACTTGATAATGATCTCCCAGAAGATCAGCGCCTATTGCGTGAATTACCTGTTCAAATTAATACTTCTCAACAGGATTGGGGTATGCGCTATGGAATGTACCCTATCAATCACGTGGTGGTGATGCACCGTGAAGTGATTGATCGTTTCCCAGATGCTCCACTTCAACTGCTGAATCGGTTCGATCAGGTACTTGCAAAATATCTTAAACAGGATAGTGTTCTGTCGTTGGTTAAATGGAAAAATGTAACTGAAAAACAAGTACTAGCTTCTCTTGGTAGCGATCCTTTTACATATGGTCTTTCCCCAAATAATGTTAGGATGCTCGAGAAATTTATTTCATACATATACGAGCAGAAGTTAGTGAAAAATCGACCAACACTTTCTGAAGTATTCCCATATTCCTAGGTGAGAAACATTTTTTCGTGAACTTATATTGAATATCTTATGATTCATTTGTTCAACGTTTTTATATAACGTAAGCTCTTCGAGATATTTTATTTATAGCTTGGGTAAACTAGGCGAGCATTATCTACTTGAGATTGATGTAATTACAGCTGTCGTTCGTATATAGCCAACCACACTTGGGTTAATTAAAGGCTTTTACGCACGCGTAGTAAGATTTCAAATTTCATCTGACAGAGTAATATGCCCCGAGCTGGTCTCTACTGTATAGACCTTTAGAGAGCTATACCCGTTAATCTCGAGACCATCCCTATCTAAATCAAATTGCCAACCATGAAGTGGACAGGTGACAATATTACCGTTAACCTCAGCGCGGTCCATTGGACCTGCAACATGAGGGCATAGTGCACTAAACGCATGAATACCAGAGGCATTTTTTAACAGTATGTACTTCACGCCCTTGACATCAAGGCACGTCAGACCATCGACTAAATTATCTGGACATAAGTGGGTAAGAATTTTTATCATAATTATTGACTTCGCATTCAACAAAAAATACTGCGGGTAACGATGGCACGCATATCATCGTGAGAAATTTTATTTTCGGGCAAACGTGCGATTAACCTCTCGGCTACTACATCGACGTCATTCAGCATTCGAAGTAGCTTAAATTCTTCATGAACCTTAAGCCCCAATGATTCTCCTAACAACGCAACATAATGGACTGTCTCAACACCGTGGGATAATTGCATCTTACAATGTTGCCGATAGCAGGAGTGGTATGGGACAACGAGCGCATCTGCTTTAAGCCGCTTTGCTTCTTTAAACATTGCAAGCTGGTCTTCTGGGGGCATCGGTTTTGTGGTTTGACAATGTAGACCTGGCCCCTCAGAAAGTTTTGTATCCAAAATTACAATACCAGGAATTGCTTCGAGGATAATTTTCAGATTCGAGGCGTCCTGACGGGCAAATTCAGTAAAAGAATGCCTATGAAATACAACACGTTTATGAATAGGCTTCATAAGGGGCTTGAGTAGAGGCAATATTTCCACAACTAGCGATGAAATATTCGCATTGTTATAAGTGCGTTTGGCAATCGGCTTTTGGCTGAAAATAAAATCACAGTCAGGACAAATTGAAATTAAAGTCTTGGGTTTTAGAATAGAAAATCCTTGCTGGGCTTTACGTGCTGCCATATCACCTAAGTCAGTATCCCCAAGAATATATTGAATTTCACCGCAGCAATTTTCAGAGCCGCCGATAACTGGTACATCTTGACCAATGAGCGCAAGCGCTTGCTGAACTACATCTGCTACAAATGGTGTGAAAGCCGCATTACATGACTGGTGAATCAACCAGTCCGACCCCCTTTTTGCATGCCGAGCTTCTGTTACCCATTCAAATCCTGGCCTCTTAAGTAAATCACCTAGTACTCTACCGTTTCGAAAAAACGATGTGTAAGTAAGCTTGATGGGAATATGTTTTTTAATTTCTGTGCTCATGATAACTTTCGTTTTGAGGAAATTTTATTCAGAGGCTTTCATTTGTCCTCTTTTGACCATCTCTGCCCACTTAGCACGCTCAGTTGTTAGTAACAGACTAGCATCCTGAGCGTTACCATTGATTACCTCCAAGCCAAGCTCTTGCAATTTGTTGACCACTGATTTGTCATTAAGCACTGTTTGAGAGGCGTTTACAAGTGTATCTATGATCGATTTCGGCGTACCCTCTGGTACAACGAGTCCAGCCCACGAGCGTACATTGAAACCAGGGACTGTCTCTGCAATTGAAGGTAAATTAGGCTCTGATGCTAGACGGCGTTCTGAAGTAGAGGCCAATAACTTGATTTTACCGCTTATTACGTACTGTTGACCTAGCGGTTTTGAAGGAAACATTACGTCGATCCGCCCTGCAATTACATCGAGCAAACCTTGAGCCGCTCCCTGATAAGGAACATGCAAGATGGATGTCGACGTAGTCGACTTGAAGAGTTCGGCAGAAAGATTTGGTGGGCTGCCCACACCAGCCGATGAATAGGTAAGTTTGCCGGGTGATGCTTTTGCCATTGCGATCAGTTCCGCAACGGAGTTTACAGCTAGATCTTTTCTTACGATTAGATAAATTGGTGTTTCTACAGCAAGCGTGATTGGAATAAGGGCTGTACGCGGATTAAAAGGTAACTTATAGAGATATTCGTTTACTGTAAGCTCAGCTCCTGCAAAAAGCAGCGTATATCCATCTGGCGTTGATCGAGCTACAAAACCGGTGCCAATGTTGGTACTAGCACCAGCCTTATTTTCGATGACTACTGTTTGGTTTAAGGTTTTTGCTAGGGCTGCACCATAGATTCGAGCAACAATATCCAAGTTCCCTCCAGGGGGTGCAGGAACAATAATGGTAATTGGCCTTATTGGATAGAGACCTTGAGCCATGGCAGATGAAAAAAAACTACTGCTAGAAGCTAAATATACTAATAAGATTAGTTTTTTGAATCGGGAAAAAAATATGCTCATAGGACTCTTTCATGATGGGGTTAGAGGGACTAATTTGTCATGCGTTTGATCCTATCTTTTTCAGATTACCATATCTCAGTCTATTTTAGTAATTAATATCAATCGCCCAAGTAGCGAAAGGAATGCTAAATATTTTTTTAATTAATTAGATCAAAAGCTAGCTAAGTCCCTGCTTGATTTTGTTTTGTTAGATCGGCTATAGCATGCTGCGCACGAGTAATTTTTTGCCGATTTCGCTCAGACTTTAATCTAGCCGCAGCTACGTCTTTTTGTTTTTTTAAATTATCAATCCTGGCCTGATCAGGTGTTAATGGCTTGATCACCTTGGAGGCAAATTCTAAAAATCGCATCAAGGCACCTGAACTGGTATATGGGGCGCATTAGCTGTGCCGAACTGCTGACGCAGGATCAATTGGGCATGCTGAGCACTATCTGCAAATATAGCTGTGATTACCCAGATGCCACTGATTCGGACTTGAGCTTGATATTTTTTCATACAAATATTTATGCCGATCAAGATCCAAGTGATTTTTTTGTAAAGTTCATTTTGAGACAGCCGCTGGCCTGCTCAATCACATGATCAAAATGGCCTGCTTCGGCTTCCTGCTTGAGTATTTCCAGGACCGAGATTAGGTCTGTCATGTTCTTGGCTGTGGCCGCAGTTCGCCCTTGAGCTATTTCCAAGCACTTGCTACCGTAATAGATGGACACACATAAAGTGCCATCTGGTGCCACAAACCACCAGGGTCTGATCCGCTTGGGCCGTTCAACGGTTCGGTAATTTCCAGCCGTATCTTTCAGTGTAATCCTTCTATTGACCGTGAAAGTAGTGCGGTTCACATGGCTTTTGGCCAATTGGATCTGCTCCCATAATTTATCGCTCAGCTTGAAACGGCGTTGTTGGACTGCTGGAATGGATCTTGGCTTTCTTGCCGAGATCAAATTGAGTTGTTTAATAGTGCCCATGATTTCTCCTTGATTTACCTTAAGCACACTTAATTTATGCCCAGAAT
>CANJBQ010000073.1 GCA_947472645.1 Burkholderiaceae bacterium | reverse complement strand
GACCTCGGAAGATGTCGTTTTCTCCCTTGACCGTGCACGAGACCCTAAAGGTGGTAGCACTAAATCAATCTTCGAAGGTATTTCCAACGTCAAGGCCGATGGCAAGTACGGTGTCGTAATTACCTTAAAACAACCAGACCCTTTATTCATTGGCGGAACACTGACGGATTACACCGCTTTGATCATGTCAAAGAAAGCTATTTTAGAAAAAGGCGAAAACATTAAAAGAGACCCCATTGGAACTGGGGCGTATCAATTTGTAAGCCTTGATCCAGATCCTTCAAAAGGGATTTTATTAACGGCCAACCCAAACTATTTTATGGGTGCCCCAAAGACCAAAAACTTGCAAATTCTTTATCTACTTGATACCACGGCTCGAACCTTAGCCCTATTATCGGGTAACGTACACATGATTGAAGGTGTTAGAGCACCAGGCTGGACAAAATCAATTCAACAAAAAAATCCACAAATGCAGTTTGATGTGGCTGCGCCTGGTAGTTTATTTACCATGCATTTCAACTTATCCCGCAAACCGCTCAATGATGTGAGAGTCCGTCGTGCTTTTGCTCATGCAATTGATCGAGATTTACTGGTTAAGGCCATGGACCCTATCAGCAGAAGAACTTATGGTTTGCACGCACCATCATTTCCTGGTGGATTAATTGAATCTAACCTACCGGCTAATCTTCAATATAAATTTGACCCGGAAAAAGCTAAAGCATTATTGACTGAAGCAGGCTTTCCAAACGGATTTACGATTGATGCCTTTACCAGCCAACGTGAAGACTATAAAGCTTTAATGCTAATTGTTCAGGACCAAATGCGCAAAGTAGGCGTCAATATTAATTTGCAGACGATTGATCATACAACCTTTCATGCCAATAACAGAAAAGATCAAAACAGTCTTCCACAAAATTCATCAGCCTACCCGCCAGTTCCCTCTGTGCCGCTAATTGAAAATGTAGCTAAAGTTGCAGAAGTAAAAAGCGATGGTACGGGCGGCCAAAACTACTCACACTACGGGAGTTTGATTCCTGGTATAGATGAACTCTTGGATCAAGGAAATAAAGAAGCCAATTACGCCAAACGCATTGAAATTTTTCAACGTATTGAAAAGAAAGTTTTGGAGGACTTGCCTTTATTGGCCATCAGTACCAATGGCTACTTAATCGTTAGAGATCCCAAAGTTAAGCTTGGCTTCGAAGTTAAATCTGGGTACGCCTATTGGCGGTTAGATAGAGCTGTCATCAGCTGATTACACTCCAATACGAATCGATAATTTACTCGCGGCATGCTAAAAACAATACTTTGGCGAATCTTTGACGCAATTCCAACTCTTATATTGGTTTTAACACTGGTATTTGTTGCATTAAGGATTTTGCCGGGAGATACTGCATTAGCGGTCTTGGGTGAACATGCTTCGGCTGAGCAATTAGCTAACTTCCGTCAAAAAACGGGGTTAGATCAACCTATTTGGAAGCAATATATTGATTTTCTTATCAATTCTGCTCAATTCAATTTCGGAAATTCATTGTCAACAAATTTCTCAGTAGCTCAATTAGTAAAGCTAAATCTGCCTTACACAATCGAGTTGACAATAGCTGCAACTATTATAGGAACAGTTATAGCAATCCCCATAGGTGTCGCCTCCGCAGTGCACAAAGGGGAATGGATAGATAACAGCTCTAGATTTTTTTCACTATTAGGTTATGCGATTCCTGATTTTTTTTTAGGAGCAGTTTTATTGATTGTTTTTGCATTAAATCTAGGCTGGTTTCCAATAAGTGGCGGCGGGGAAGGATTCGCAGATAAATTGTGGCACTTGGCGCTACCTGCACTGGCTCTAGGTCTAATAAAAGCCGCATTTACGTGCAGACTTACCCGCTCCTCTTTATTAGAGGTCAATACTAAAGATTATGTTCGTACGGCCCGTGCCAAAGGTGCAAGCGAAAGCCGAGTTATCTACCGTCATGCGCTGAGAAATGCACTTCTACCTATTGTGACGGGATTGGCCTTGGCTATTCTATCAACGCTATCCGGTTCTGTTGCGATTGAACTTATTTTTTCGCGACCAGGAGTTGGCAGTATGTTGGTAGGTGCTATTGAATCTCGTGATTACCCTGTAGTTCAGGCTGGAATAGTGGTTTTTGCCTTATTTGTTGTTCTTGTCAATCTAGTGATGGATATTTTATATTCATTGATTGATCCAAGAGTCGGGCATACATCATGAGCATCATCGACAAGAATCAAAGCGGCTTAATTGACAAGTCAAAAAAAAATAATAAAGACATTTCTTTGATCCAACAGCTATGGCGAAATATTGCGGATGATAGATTGACTTTATTTTTTTTCTTTGTTCTATTAGCAGTCATTGTAATCTCTATTCTTGCAAGATTTATTGCGCCTTTTAGCCCTGTCGATCAAAGTCTTTTGAGGATTAATGAAGGTCCATCAGCAACTTACCTACTTGGTACAGACCAATACGGTCGTGATGTTTATTCACGAATTGTTTTTGGCTCTCGCACATCTCTAATATTGGGTGTATTGTCGCCCGTTTTAGCAGCTCTTATTGGCGTCACCGTTGGCTTGGTAGGAGGCTATTTCGGTGGGTGGATCGATCGAATTGCAGGAAGAATCATAGATATATTGTTAGCATTTCCTGCGCTACTATTGGGCATACTTGTTGCGGCAGTCCTTTCTTCTGGTTTTTGGTCTATGGTGGCCGTATTGGTGATCGCTTTCGCACCTCGATTTGCACGTATTGCCAGGGCATCTACATTGGCGTTGAGATCAGAACCATTTATTGATGCAGCAATTGCCGCTGGTGTAAGTCACTTCTATATTATTTTGCGACATATTCTCCCCAATGTTGCAGGCTCCATTGTAGTTGTGCTTACGCTTTGGATAGCTACTGCTATTAGACTTGAAGCCACTCTAAGCTTTCTAGGACTTGGGACGCAGCCACCAGAACCTAGCTGGGGAAATATCATTAGAGACGGACTCCACAACATGACCGCATCCCCTTGGCCAGTGATTGGAGCGGGGTTTGCAATTTCTTTAACTGTATTGGCTTTCAATATGATTGGCGACTCCATACGTGATGTATTAGATCCGGAAGCCCGTGTATGAAACCACACTTATTAAGTGTCAAAAATCTATCAATTGATTTTGACACTTCAGATGGGATAATTCGGGTAGTCGATAGCGTCGAATTCAATCTAAATGCTGGAGAATGTATTGGCATTGTGGGTGAGTCTGGCTCTGGTAAAAGCATGACTTCACTTGCATTGCTGAGATTGATACCTGGACCGCATGGAAAAATATCTACTGGATCTATCGAGCTAGATGGCAAAGATATTAATCAAATTCCTGTTCAGGAAATGCGATCGATCAGAGGCAAAGAAATTGCGATGGTATTTCAAGAGCCAATGAGTTCTTTAAATCCAGTAATGACTATTGGCGATCAAATTGAAGAAGCACTTTTACTTCATGAGTCCTTAGAAAAAAATGCACGCAAACAGCGTGTGATTGAAATTTTAAGTCTTGTAGGAATTCCCAATCCCATTGAGCGACTGGGCTCCTTCCCACATGAGTTTTCTGGTGGCATGCGCCAAAGAGTAATGATAGCTATGGCTTTATCTTGCAATCCTAAGATACTGGTTGCGGATGAGCCCACAACGGCACTAGATGTCACCATACAAGCTCAAGTACTCGATTTATTAAAAAATTTACGAAAACAATTTAATACTGCCATTATTCTGATATCACATGATTTTGGTGTGATATCTGATATTGCTGATCGAGTGTTTGTTATGTACTGTGGCCGTATTGTTGAATCTGCAACAATTGATACAATTTTCTCTTCGCCAGCACACCCTTATACTGAAGGATTATTAAAATCTATACCAAGTAAAAATAACCTTGGACGTCTCTATCAAATACCTGGTCAAGTCCCCTCTCCTTCTGAACGCGGTAAGGGGTGCGACTTTTTTGATCGTTGCACTAAGCAAATGCCCAAATGTAGTCAATCGAAGCCAAATTTAGAGATTATTCATGGTACGCATGCAGTCGCATGCTTTGCAGTAAACACGCAGGCTTAAGCATGAACGCAATACCCCTTATCGAAGTGCAGGATCTTAGCAAATCCTTTTTACTCAGAAGCCCATTGTCTTGGGTCACTAATAAAAAAACTATAAAAGCTGTTAATAATATTAATTTTACAATCAAAAAAAAAGAAACGCTTGCCCTTGTTGGGGAATCGGGATGTGGAAAATCCACTACTGGAAAGCTATTACTTAGATTAGCCCAACCAACTTCAGGCCGAATACTTTTTGAAGGAAAAGACTTTGCAAATTCCAATTCAAAGGAAATGCTTGTCATTAGAAAAAAAATACAAATCATATTTCAAGATCCTTACGGGTCTTTGAGCCCTCGAAGGAATATATTGCAAATAATTGTAGAACCATTAATTGCTCATGGCCTTGTATCTAATTTTACCGACCAAAAAGAAAAAGTTTCTGAGCTATTAAAAAAAGTCGGCCTTAGCCCTGATCACATGAGCCGTTATCCAAAAGAGTTTTCTGGCGGGCAACGTCAACGAATTGGAATTGCACGTGCAATAGCTGTAGAACCAGCATTTATTGTTGCGGATGAACCAGTTTCCGCTTTAGACGTTTCTGTTCAAGCACAAATTGTCAATTTATTACAAGAGCTACAAGAAGAAAAAGAGCTTTCGTATTTATTTATTTCGCATGATTTACGTGTTGTTAGGCACATTGCTCATCGAGTTGCAGTTATGTATTTAGGAGAGATTATTGAAGAAGGTCCAAAAGACCAAATTTTTAATTCGCCTCACCATCCGTATACACAAGCATTGATGTCCGCTGCTCCTGAGCCTGGAACATCATCTGATAAAAAGAGAATCATCTTAAAAGGAGATGTTCCCAGTCCTATGTCTATTCCTTCTGGATGCTCTTTCCGCACCCGATGCCCTCTTGCTCAAAATATTTGCGAAATAGAAAAACCCATCCTAAAGGAAGTTTTTCCTACACAATATGCAGCATGTCATTTTTCAAAGCCGAATCCCATTACCTCATTTAATTAACAAGCCAACAACTTCAGAATAGTATGGAAACTCATTTAGCATATAAATTAAATTTTAATGACTTGAAGTTAAAAGAATCTAAGGTTATTTTATGGGCATTAAGTTATTTAGAAAAAGCTCTGGCATCCCAAAAATGTATCCCTCTTTCAAGCACGCCAAGTCTTGAGATATTAATTTTAATGGGTGAGGATACTTCTGCACTTTCACAAGCAAATTTATTAAAGGTTAATCTCCCAAAAGAACCAGAATCATGCGCACTGTTTTGTGATAAAAATAGACTTTTTGCATGGGGTCGAGATCTTAGAGGTTTAGGTTATGCCCTCACAGAAATTGCAGATCGCTTAAATTTCGAAGGATTTAGTCAACTCGATGTTGATTTGCCTTGTATTCAACAGCCCTCAGCCCGTGTTCGTTCGATTGCACGTTTGTTTTGCTCTGAAGAAGAAGACATGCCGTGGTTTATTGACCGACAATTTTGGGCTGAGTATTTAGATATGTTGGCCGTGAATCGAATCAATCGATTCAATCTGACGCTTGGTATGGGTTACAACTACCCCTATCATAATAATTACATTAGCGATGTTTATTTTTATTTCCCATATCCTTTTTTGCTGGAGATGCCTAATTATCCAGTAGCTGTCAAAGAGCTCAGTACTAATGAAATAAATTTCAATTTAGAAACTTTGAAATTAATTGCAAAAGAAACAACCCGCAGAGGTATAGATTTCCATTTGGCATTATGGACGCAGCGATACGATTTTGACGATGTACCAAATGCAAGGCATACAGTAGTAGGAATTACAGATGACAACCTAGCTCCTTACTGCCGCGATGCGTTGACCAAACTCTTGACAGAAATTCCTGAGATCAAAGGACTTACTTTCCGAGTTCATGTAGAGGGTGGTATTGCAGAAGGAGATTATGATTTTTGGAAACAAGCTTTTGCAGGAGTAGCTGCTGCGGGTAGACCTGTTGAAATCGACATGCATGGCAAGGGTTTAGATCATGTCGCAATTGGAATTGCACGCGATAGTGGTATGCCAATTGCCACCTCGCCCAAATATTTAGCAGAACACATGGGGTTGCCCTACCACCAGTCCGCGATCAGAATGCGTGAATACCCGCCTGAAATAGCAAGAAGCGAGCGAGAACAACTTAGCGAAGGATCTCGCAAATTTCTTCGCTACTCTTATGGTGATCTACTCTCTAAAAACAGAGATTGGAAAGTAGTCTACAGAATATGGGCGGGAACACAACGCTTACTCATTTGGGGGGACCCAGAATTTGCAGCCGGCTACGGTCGAAGTTCTATTTACTGCGGATCTGATGGTGTCGAACTGTGTGAACCTGGCTCTTTTAAAGGTCGCATGGGTACAGGTTTCGCCGGACAGCGGTATGGCTATCAAAAACAGAATTTGGCTACCAAGTATGACTTTCAAAAATATGCGTATCAATATAGAGTTTGGGGGCGATTACTATATTGCCCAACAGAAAATAGATCTACTTGGATGCGCTATCTTCATGCAACATGTGCTGATGCAGCACAGCATTGTGAATCTGCCCTTAAATTTGCGAGTCGTGTACTTCCGCTCGTTAGCTTAACCCACGGTCCTTCAGCGTCCAACAATCATTATTGGCCAGAAATTTATTCAAACCTTCCGATTGGTACTTTAGGTGCTAAAAGTTCATACGGCTACGACATGGATACACCTGTCCGTTTTGGAAATGCGCCTACTTTTGACTATCAACTTTTTTCTACACCTAAAGAATATGCGCAATCCCTTTTCGAAAATATAGTTGACATTCGATATTCACCTTTCGATGTTGCAACTTGGTTTGAATATTTGTCTGGTGAAACTGAAAAAGCTTTACAATGTATTAAATCTGCCCAATCATTTCATCAAGATGAAGTTCAAAGAATATTCATTGACTCATCAATTCTGGCTGCAACTGGGCGTTTTTTCGCTCATAAATTTAGAGCATCTGTTTATATTGAATTATTTTTACTCTCAAATGCTTCACTTTTAATAGATCTAGCCCATCAACAACTTAAATCTGCACATAAAGCTTGGGAAGATGCAGTCGCTATTTCCCAAGATGTTTATCATGATGATTTAACTTTTGGCCCTCAAACATGGCTTCGAGGTTCTTGGAAAAAACGCTTGCAAGATATCGAGAATGAAATGATCGATATTCAATACATGAAATCAGAAGCACCTTATGTTACGGTTCCTCCTACGCCAAAACTCCTTAAAGCCTTAGACCATTTAAATAATCATACTGAAACAAGAAATGGTGAGAAAATATTGATCTCGGAATCCAAGAAATTTAAATCAGGTTCGGATTTTGAAGTTGAAGCCACAGTTATAACTGATCATCTAGAGCATGCCGTCTTGCACTATCGCCACGTCAATCAAGCGGAGCGCTGGAAATCCATGCCTATGGTAATTTCAAATAAAAAATTAAAAGCCAAAATAGACTCTTCCTATACAAAATCTGACTTCCATCTTCAATTTTATATTACGGCTGTAGTTGATGGACAACACACAATCGCTCCGGGCTTAAACAAAAACTTATCAAACGAGCCTTATTGCACAGTTTTACAGATGTAATTTTTTATTAGGATATAAAATGAACAGCGAACCTTGGTACAAAACAACTCTCCGTTGGGCACAAACAAATTTGGTTGAAATTGATCCGGAACGGTACGACAGTCAGTTTTGGAAGGATCAGTGGCGCCGCACAAAAGTTCAAGGCGTAATTGTCAATGCAGGAGGCATTGTTGCCTACTATCCTTCAGCTATGCCGCTTCACCATCGGGCAATCAAACTGGGTGATAAAGACTTGTATGGCGATATTGTTAAGGCCGCACGTGAAGAAGGCTTAAAGGTTATTGCGCGGATGGATTCAAATCGTGTGGCACGCGATTTTTATCGATCACATCCAGATTGGATTTGTCTTGATGACACTGGGAAACCATATACTCAAGCTGATAAATTTGTAACCTGTATAAACTCGCCTTACTACAGCGAATATCTTCCAAAGATCATGGAAGAAATTATAACGCGGAGCAAGCCAGATGGTTTTTCGGATAATAGCTGGCCTGGGATGTCGCGAGAAAGAATTTGTCATTGCCTAAATTGTTCGGTTAAATTTTTCAAATTTTCTGGATTGGCCCTTCCTAAAACAGTAGATTGGGCAAGTGAAAACTATCGTCGATGGATTCGATGGAACTATCAGCGTCGCACTGAAATGTGGAATTTTAATAACAAAATTACTACGGCTGTCGGCGGAAAAGACTGCATATGGTCAGGGATGATTGGTGGAGATATTTTGTACAACGGTAATAGATTTATTAATTTGAAATCGATATTGAATAGTACGGAAATCGTTATGCTTGATCATCAGCGACGAAGTCTTTTGGATGGCTTTGAGCAAAATACTGAAGCTGGCAAACGCTTACACGAAGTTGGTGGCTGGGATAAATTGATTCCCGAAAGTATGCCCCAATATCAATTAGGTGCGCCGGCATTCCGCTTGGCAAGCATGCCTGCTTCCGAGGTTAGATTATGGTCATCCTCGGCATTTGCAGGTGGAATTCAGCCTTGGTGGCACCATATTGGGGCCATGCATGAAGATAGGCGCCAATACGCTACAGCTGAGCCAATCTTCAACTGGCACGAAAAAAATCAACAATATCTTCACAAACGTGAACCGTTGGCAGATGTCGGTTTGGTTTGGTCTCAGGACAACCATGATTTTCACGGTCAAGACAACGCCAATGAACGCACATTGAACCCATATCGAGGTGCTGCTTGGGCACTTGATAAAGCAGGTATCACTTGGTTACCTGTCCATGCCGATGATGTCTTAAAATCAAAAGGTCGCTTTAAAGTTTTAATTCTCGCTAATTTAGCTGCAATGTCAGATGCGCAGATTCATGCGGTTAAAGCCCATGCAGATGCTGGCGTTTCTGTGATTGCAACCTCTGAAACATCCCTCTTCACTGAGGATGGCGATAGACGCGATGATTTTGGTCTTCAAGATTTATTTGGTATCCACAGAAAAATTGGCGTCAAAGGGAACATCGGTCCCATTAGCGGCAATATTGAGATTTCTGATCGGCATACATATTTGCGCCTCTCACCTGAAATTAGGAAAAATGTTCGGGGCCCAAATGATAAAACCGCTCCTGATTCTATCCAAAAGCGCCATCCAATTTTTAATGGTCTTGAATCCACGGACACGCTTCCTTTTGGTGGTTTTTTACCATTGGTTGAAGTTGATACAGATGTTAGCGTTCTTTCAACCTATATACCTGAATTTCCAATTTACCCTCCTGAGACGTCTTGGATGCGCGAGCCGAAAACAAATCTTGCAGCCATTACAGTTAAAGAACATGCTTCTGGGGCTAAGCTTGTATGGTTTGTTGCGGACATCGATCGTTGCTTTGCCAGAGACCAGAGTTTCGAACATGCTCTTTTAATTTCGAATGCAGTTCAATGGATGCTTGATGGCAAAGGTTATGTGTCAGTTCATGGTGGGCACGGTATGATTAGTTCAACGCTTTATCGCCAGAACAATCGCTATGTCTTGCATCTCAATAATAGATTGATGACAACTAAAACTCCAGGTAGACAGAACAACCTAATCCCCATTGGTCCTATTGAAATTAAGGTAATTCAACCTAAAAATAGCAAAGCAAAAGAAGCTAGTTTGAAAGTGGCCGGCCAACAAGTTGCGCTTCGAACCGAGGGAGACTACTTTGTATTGACTGTTAATGAAATCCTCGATCACGAGTTGATAGTGATTGAGTATTGATAGGTTTAATTACGCTAACGATCGCATCTTTGGGATCTTAGACTGCTGCTTTGATGCTGTGGTAGTTCTTCTAGTGAGAAACCTAAGGTCGGGTTGGGGTGTGTTGACTTTTCTTTTTCTGGTTAAACGGCTAATTTTTCCACTTTGCGTGATCAATGTGTTGCGTAGATGGTTGGTATTCCCCCAAACCTGTAGACACTTTTCATAGCGCAGTCTGACGCTGCCGCTCGAACTCATGAGGACTGAGTTGATCGAGATGCTTGTGGCGTCGAACACGATTGTAGAAACCCTCGATGTAATCGAAGACTTCTGACCTGGCTTC
>CANJBQ010000072.1 GCA_947472645.1 Burkholderiaceae bacterium | reverse complement strand
TGGTGGAATGGACGAATCTAAATAACCCCAATGAACGGTGCTTGGTGACGCTTTGAGAACTTTCATATATTTAACTCTCTAATTTTTAAATTAATATTCACTACCTGGAATTATTCCTTTTTCAAGCTCCATACAATACTTTGTAATATCTCCAGCTCTTGTAAACCATATTTCGTCTGCTTTAGGATGATGAACACAATGTTTGATAGCCTGAATTAAGGGGCGAAGTCTGAAAGGTTGCCCTACAATAAATCCGTGTAAAGATAAAGAAAAAACTAAAGGTTGTTTTTCGGAGGCTTCTAGCAAATACTCAAATTGGTCAACAATCATATCGGCAAATTCTTTACCAGAATGATCACGATTAACTAGTGTGCCTGCGTCATTGAGTTCCATTGGATAGGGGACCGACAGCAATGAGCCTGCACGGGTTCTCATATAAATAGGTTGATCATCTGCTGGCCAATCTAATATATGTGTGAATCCACACTCTTTTAATAAATCTGGTGTGACATTGCTTTCAACGGATCCAGCACCCATCCAACCATATGGTCTAACGCCCACATGTTTTTGAATGACATCGACGCATTCCATAATGACGCGTCGCTCATCATCTTCCCACATACCTTTTAGAACTTCTGCATTTGTTCTACCATGCCCTAAAACATCATCGCCACGTTGTTTAATTTTTGCAATAATTTCAGGGTACTCATAACAAACTGTCGAGTTGAGAAGAATAGAGGCAGGTATTTTTAGTTCATCTAACAAATCAAATAACCGCCAATTTCCTACACGGTTACCATAATCACGCCACGCGTAATTTCTATTGGTTTGGGGGCCTCCACGAGTGTGCGGGTCGATTCCCATGCCTGCCTGAAAGGCAAAATGTTCAATATTCAGTGCAATATAAAAAGCTAATCTTTTAC
This sequence comes from Burkholderiaceae bacterium, assembly GCA_947472645.1. GTDB lineage: Bacteria > Pseudomonadota > Gammaproteobacteria > Burkholderiales > Burkholderiaceae > Polynucleobacter. Next base: position 9,453 of record CANJBQ010000072.1, on the reverse strand, counting down.
CATTTGGCCAACTGTAGTGTTTTCTATTAGTGATGGGCAAATAATCATAACGACGGGGATTGGGTAATTTGAGCATACGATATTTCTCTCTTGATTTAGTTCAAATGCGGTTTAAATGAATGGGGTAAAAATCGATATAAAAGTATTAATTACTACAGTAAGTTAAACATATTTTTAATTTTTTTAATTGAGTATTTACCCTTAAACGGGGAAAATTCGCATCATATTAGTGCTTAAATATAAAATTAAATAGTATTCCACTGAATTACATTAGGTACATTTCATTGGCAAGCTTAAGATGATTTAATTGATATTTCAATGGAGTAATTCTTAATTGCATTTTTATATGAAAGGTGGTTCTCAATGAATTTATTTAATAAGTCTCTCTTTAAAATGATCTGTTGTTCTTTGTTGTTTCTTAGCGGGCATTCTTTTGGACAAAACAAAGATGTAAAAATTATGTTGGATTGGATTGTCCAGGGCACTCATGCGCCATTTTTTGTGGCGCAAGATAAAGGATACTTTTCTAAAGCAGGATTAAATGTCTCGGTTGATGCGGGCAAAGGTGCGGGTAATACTGCGGTTAGTGTAGCGAGTGGTGTTTACCAGTTTGGTTGGGTAGATTTTCCAACAATGGTTAAATTTAATGCAGAGCATCCAGAATCTAAATTGATTGCTGTTTACATTAGTTTTGATGAAACCCCTTTATCTGTTGTGACATTAAAATCTAGCAATTTAAATAAGCCGACTGACCTAAATGATAAAAAGATAGCGGGCGGACCTGGTACGGCCGTTTATGATACCTTCCCTATTTTCCTGAAGTCAGCAAAAGCGGAAAACGTTAAAATCAATTGGGTGGCGGTACAGCCTCAATTATTTGCTCCTATGATGGTGCGAAAAGAAGTAGATGGTATGGGTGGCTTTATAAACTCCCAGATTCCGGCTCTATTAGATTTAGGTATTCCTTTAAGTGAAATTCAGGCTATTAGGTATGCCGATTTTGGGGTAGATCTTTATGGATTAACCTTGGTTACAACGAAGAAATATGCAGATGAAAACGCGGATGTTGTGAAGGGTGTTGTGGCGGGATTAAATAAAGGAACTATTGATACCTTAAAAGATCCACAAGCGGCACTCAACGTATTAAAGAAAAAAGATTCTATGATGAAAGATTCAGTAGAAAAAATTCGTTTAGATATTGCAAATGGCCTTACTTTGACTAAATGGGTGCAGATGAACGGCATGAGTGTTGCTCAACCTGATCGTATGAAAAAAATGATTACTCTGATTGCTGACACCTATGGATTAAAGAAAACTCAAACTCCTGAATCAGAATATTCTGATAAATATTTACCCCCATTAAGTGAGCGACAAATCAAGTAATCGATATTGAGCATTATTTATAAAAATGTTGTACTCACTCATCTCCTAGAAATTTTATTTTTAGGAGATTTTTTATTGCAAATAAAATTTTTTAGTTTGTTAGTAAATACCCTTGCTACAAGGAATCTGAAGTTTTTCTTGTAGTAAGATAATTTCAATGATTAATATTAAATAACAAAGAAATTTAGGGGATAGGAATGGATTTTCCGAAAGGTAAAGCATGGTCACATAATTTCAAACAAATCTCCTATATTGATTTAGAGAATCGGCCTGGTTTTAAGATGGCGATTCATCAAGCTGGTGATCGCTGGTATTTATATACAGCGCATTTTTGGGTGAGTGGTTGGACTATTATTGAAATTACAGACCCAGAAAAACCAAGATTCGTTCGCTTTATCGAAGGTCCTCCCAATACTTGGACTCTACAAATTCAAATTGCTGATGGAAAAATGATTACGTCCATGGAGCGCATTATGGATGGATGGGGTGGTGATCCTAAAGCTCCCTATGGAGAGGGCTTTTCAATCTGGTCATTAGATGATCCTGAGAATCCTAAAAAACTAGGTCATTACTACACTGGAGGCGAGGGTACGCATCGTAATTATTACGCCGGTGGTAAATACGTTCATGCGACTGCTTTACCGCATGGCTATGACGGGCATATTTATCAGGCAGTAGATATTTCAGATCCTGCGAAACCTGTTGAGGTTTCTCGTTGGTGGCGAGAGGGACAATGGGTTGATGGTGGTGAAGGTGGTGTTGAAAAAGGATTACTTCTACACGGTGGTGCGTATGTCAAAGGTGATCGTGCCTATTTGCCATATAGTGCAGGTGGGTTTGTCATTTTAGATATTTCAGATATCACTAAGCCTGTCATGATTTCAGATTTACCGTTTTCTCCACCATTTGTTTCTTATATTTCCGTGCACTCTGCCGTTCCATTGACCAAGAAGCCACTCGTCGTAGTGAATTCAGAAGCGATTGCTGAAAATTGTGGCGAGCCAATTGGTTACGCTGCGATTGTGGACATTAAAGATGAAACGAATCCGCATTTGATTTCATTATTCCCGATGCCTCATCCACCTGAGGGTATGGGGGTGAAGAACTTTTGTGAGCGCCCTGGTCGATTTGGCCCCCACAATCAACATCAACCCCAGTTTCAGGATGTCTTATGGCAGGACGAAGATGTGGTTTTCTTAACGTACTTTAATGCAGGTCTTCGTGCTTATGACATCAGTGACCCACGCCTACCGAAAGAAATCGGTTACTTCATTGCCCCAGATCCACTTGTCAGGCGTGGTCCACTGCCGAAGTCAGGATTAGCGACTCAGTCGGAAGATGTTGTCGTTGATGCGCGTGGCAATGTCTTCGTTTCAGATAAAAACCATGGCCTTTATTGTTTAAGACTGGAGCGTTAGTAAGAATAATTTTTGTAATAGTGAATTTCTAATAATTCAATAAGGAGACAGTATGAACTTAATCAATAAAAAAGATTTCAGAGTCGCAGTCAAAAAGACCTTCCTGTTGTTTGGTTGTATTGCAGCGCTAGGATTAACGAATAGTAGCTTTGCAGATCAAAAAACACTGGTCGAAAAGTGGTTAGATGGCGAAGTGAAAGCGAATTATCCAAAGCTCACCTACAATGGACCACCTATTACGCTCAAATATAGTACCTTTGTTGCTCCAGGTACGCCAATGGGAAAAATTCAGCAACGTACCTTTGACAGACTCAAAGCAGATACCAATGGCAAACTCCTCGTTCAACCCTATTGGAGCTCAAGCCTAGCCAATGCCCAGCGTGGTGCGTTCGATGCGGTGTCACAAGGTATCGCTGATTTTGGTACTTGTTACGTGATTTTCAATACTGGTGGATTTAAGCTATTTTTAGGTTTACAACTGCCGTATGTTTTTGAAAACTCACTACAGTCTTCCTCGACAGCGGAAGAACTTTATCCGAAGTATTTGAAAAAAGAATATGAAGGGCGTGATGTGTATTTGTTGCATGTCAGCACAACCCAACCTCAGCAAATTCTGACACAAAAGAAACAAATCTTAAAACTTGAAGATTTGAAGGGTCAAAAAATGTGGGCCCCAGGGGGCCTGTCGCAAGAAATCGCATTAGCGCTTGGTGGTTCGCCAACGAGTGTGCAAAGCTCAGAGATTTATACGGCTTTCCAAAGTGGCGTGGTTGATGCCGTACCAATGCATGACGCCGGAACGAAATTATTTCGTTTAATAGAAACTGCGAAATATCGCACGGTTGCCAATCTATGGATTAACCCAACCGAGTACTGCCTTAATAAAAAAGCGTGGGCCGGGTTACCACCTGATTTAAAAGGTATCTTTTATCACTGGGCACAAATTGCGAACACTGCAGAAGCGCAGTTATATTACGACCGTGAATCGGTTGAGGCCTTAGATGACATGAATAAGCGGGGTATTAAATCAACGACGCTTCCGCCAGAGGAATTAGCGCGTTGGGCGAAGGTGAGTGAGCCCGTCATACAAAACTTTATTAAAACCAACACTGCGGAAGGACTGCCTGCCAAAGCTTTTTATGATGACATGTTAGCTTTGCAGAAAAAATATAAGGCGATGACTCCCGATCAGGTAACACAAGCATTACTCGACAAGCCGATTCCTGGAATCATTGATTTCTAAAACAATATTATCTTTTCGATAGGACTGCAAATTGACAAATAAGATCGCCAAAAATAGTAGTTTCAAAACCGAAGAACGTAATGGCATGTTGATCGATTGGGATGTGCCCATCCAGATGGACGATGGCTTAGCCATGCGCGCTGATATTTACCGCCCTAAAAAAGCGGGCAAGTATCCAGTCATCATGACCTACGGTCCTTACGCCAAGTGGTTGCATTTTGAACAGATTTATAAAACGTGTTGGGACCGGATGTGTGAAACATTTCCGGATGTGCCGGCCAATTCGAGTAATCAGTTTCAGGCTTGGGAAGTGGCTGATCCTGAAAAATGGGTACCCGATGATTATGTGGTGATTCGGGTGGACTCGAGGGGCTGTGGTCGTTCCCCTGGTTACATTGAGCATTGGAGTGCGCGTGAGACGCAGGACTTTAAGGACTGTATTGATTGGGCGGGTGTTCAGTCTTGGTCCAATGGCAAAGTGGGTCTGAATGGTATTTCTTATTACGCAATCAATCAGTGGCAAGTTGCTGCCTCTCAACCAAAGCACTTAGCGGCAATGTGTGTTTGGGAGGGGGCGGTGGACTTCTACCGTGACGTCAGTCACCATGGCGGGATTCTCACTACATTTCTTGGGAACTGGTATGACATGCAAGTCAAGAGCATTCAAAATGGATTAGGTCAAAAAGGTTACCGAAGTCCCTTTACTGGCGATTGGGTATCAGGACCGGAGACACTCAGTGAAGAACAACTGGCTGCGAATCGTTATGATTTTGGTCGGGTGGCTTATGAACACAAACTGGATGATGCCTACTGGAGTGATCGAACTCCTGCATGGTCAAAAATCAAAGTGCCTTTATTATCCGCTGGGAATTGGGGAGGCCAAGGCTTGCATTTGAGAGGCAATATTGAAGGCTTTGTCAATGCGGCGAGTAAAGAGAAGTGGTTAGAGATGCATGGCATTGAACACTGGACACATTTTTATACGGCTTATGGCATTGAAATTCAGAAACGTTTTTTTGATCATTACTTAAAAGGTAAAAAGAACGATTGGGCAAAGCAGCCCAAAGTATTTTTACAAATTCGTCATCCGGGAGAGAAGTTTGTCCCTCGTGCAGAAAGTACTTGGCCATTAGAATCCACCGTCTGGACCAAGACGTATCTAAATGCTCAGAATCTCAGTTTAGTTGCTGAAAATACATCACATCAAGGAAGTATTAGTTATCGTGGTCTGAGTAATGGCGTCACTTTCTTAATGGATCCTTTAGATAAAGATCTTGAATTAACTGGGCCACTAGCAACCAAGTTATTTGTTTCATCATCCACGAAAGATGCAGACTTATTTGTGATTGTGCGCGTCTTTGATGAGAATATGAAAGAAGTTGTTTTCCAGGGCGCTCTAGATCCGCATACGCCGATTGCACAGGGTTGGCTGCGTGCTTCTCATCGCGCATTGGATGCTAAAAAATCCAAGCCCTATCAGCCTTATCACACACATCAAAAAATTGAGCCCTTGCAACCTGGGAAGGTGTATGAACTTGATGTAGAAATATGGCCAACCTGTATTGTGATTCCTACCGGGTACCGGATTGGATTGTCGGTCAAGGGTCAAGACTATGTTTACCCTGGTGGAACAGGCGGCAAGTTATCGAATATGAAGAACGAGTTTACTGGCGTGGGACCATTTTTACATAACGATGTCAGAGATCGACCACCAGAAGTCTTTGATGGCAATGTCACCATCCACACTGGCGGTCAATATAACTCTTGGTTGATGTTGCCAGTGATTCCCAGCCAATCGCAGAAAGTTAAAAAGAAAAAATGAGCGTAACGGCATTAGAAAAAGGCTGGATATTTCAGTTGTCCGTGTTTTTACATGGTGTTTGTGCTTTTGTTCTATTGCCAGCGTTGGCCTTTGTTGTTTGTTTGGATGTGACGGCTCGTTATATCTTTAATAACCCTTTACCTTGGGCATCTGATTTAACCACTATTTTGTTGTTATGTACTTTCATGAGTGCAGTACCCTTTTGTACGGCTCAGGATGGACATATTCGTGTAGAAACATTGTACGAAGACTACTCTGAAAAAAAGAGGGCGTGGATGGATGCCTTAGGGGATTTGATGGGATTATTTTTTACGGTGCTTCTTACGGTACGTTCTTTTTTAGATGCGCCTCGTTTTTTTGCCAGAGGTGAGCGGTCGGACATGATCAATATTCCCCACTGGATCATTGCGGTTTTTGTTGGAACTTGTGCCTTAGTAACGAGTTTAGTTTTGTTAGGCAGAATGCAACTAGCGATTAAGCGGGCACTGAGTAAAGAGAAAGCCAGTTGAATGATATTTTTAAAAACTTTAGCGATTGATTCATAAAACATGGAACCTATTTATATTGGCTATATCGCTTTAGTAGCTCTGCTAGGATTGCTGGCACTAGGTGTTCCTATTTCTTGGAGCGTGGGATTAATTGGCGTATTGGGTGGATTTTATTTAAATGGTGTTAATCAAACGGCCTCTCAGATTGTTTTAACGGTTTGGGAAAATGGCACCTTATTTGTATTTATTGTTTTGCCACTATTTTTACTGATGGGGCAACTGTCTTATCACACGGGGATTGCGAATGACCTTTATGACTGTGTACATAAATGGTTTGGTCATCTCCCCGGTGGGCTTGCGGTTGCAGCGGTTATTTCGAATGCCATTTATGGCGCCGTGACCGGTAATAGTGTTGCTGCTGTTGCAACGATGGGACCCATGGTCATGCCGCAGTTTCGAAAATATAAATATAACCTTTGCTTAGCAACAGGAACTCTTGCCTCAGCGGGTACCTTAGCTGTATTGGTACCTCCTTCTACATTACTCACAATTTATGGTTTATGGACAGAGACTTCCATTGGTGAATTATTTAAGGCGGGAATTATTCCTTGTATTTTGATTGCGACCGCTTACTGTTTAGTACTGATGGTCTGGTGTATTCTAAAACCCGAAATGGGACCACGGGGCCCAGTTTATTCATGGAATGAACGCATTGGCTCCCTCAAGCAATTACTTCCCACGATGGTGGTGATGTTTTTAGTACTTGGCGGAATTTACGGCGGGATAGTTACCCCAGCAGAGGCCTCGGGGATTGGTGTGGCCGGCGTCATGCTGGTTGCTGCCTTTGCAGGACGATTGACTAAAAAAGCGGTGGTGGATTCGTTCAAAGCTGCCGCCACGACCAGTGGAATGGTATTTATCATCTTGGTGTCCGGTATCGTTTTTAGCCGATTTTTAGTCCAGACACAAGTCACCTCTAGTATTTTAGAGTGGATCTCTTCGATGCAATTATCGAAATATCATGTATTGATTGCCATTCTCATTTTTTACTTTATTTTAGGAACAGCTTTAGATACTTTTGGGATGTTAATTCTTTCATTACCTTTTGTAATGCCGATTGTTGATGCTTATAACATTGATAAAATTTGGTTTGGAGTTTTTGTCGGGGTGATGGTGGAGTTAGCGGCTGTGAGTCCACCAGTGGGGATTACGGTAGCGGTGATGCGATCGGTGGCCCCGGATGTTTCAACCACGGATATCTTTAAAGGTTGTTATCCATTTTTAATTCTTACTTTACTGCTAGGTTTAGTGCTCATAGCATGGCCTGATGTTGCTCTATGGTTGCCACGAGTTTTACGATAACCAAATAATTTTAATGTTGAAGATCTCACTTAGATCATTCCAAATCAAATAAATGGGCCTCACTCCCATCTTTTTTCTCTGCTTAAACAACGCTTATAAATAACTTCTGTCTTGCACCAAGATTGAGCAACTATTGAATCAATGGGCGGGATGGTGCCACCTTGGTGCAGAGATACCCTAACTTTTATTTCTCGCTCCACATAATAGGATTTATTAATGTGTGAAAAGTTTGTGTTCATCGCCTAGTCCCTGATCCTTTCTTTCACGCGATCAGTAACTATCAACCTTTTATTACGAAAGTATCTTTTATGAGCATTCTGAAGCCTTTTGATCTGAATCAACCATTATTTACTTCTGCTTGTAGTTGCGGTCAACACGCGAGCTCCGAAGAGCACAATAGAGCGAGCCTGATTTCCGAAGATGCGGAATCGATCAGCGCCAACTTTATTGAAGCTAGTTTAGTCAAAGCTTTATTCCCATCAGAATTAAAACGCCGCGCATTTTTAAGAGCGGTCGGTTCAGGTAGTGCTCTGAGTGCGCTCAGCACGGTATTGCCGATTGGTGCTTTGCAAGCCATGGCGCAAGAAAAAGCACCTTTAGAAAAGAAAGAACTTAGTGTCGGTTTTATTCCGATCACTTGCGCCACGCCGCTCATTATGGCCGAGCCATTAGGTTTTTATCGTAAGCAAGGTCTGACGGTATCACTCATGAAAACCGCCGGTTGGGCTTTGATTCGTGACAAGATGCTTAACAAAGAGCTCGATGCTTCGCATTTCTTATCACCGATGCCGCTGTCGATTTCCATGGGCTTGGGTTCTAATGCCTCGCCGATGCGCGTTGCCACCATTCAAAACGTCAATGGCCAAGCCATTACGTTAGCGATGAAACATAAAGATAATCGTGATCCTAGTAAGTGGAAGGGTATGAAATTCGCGATTCCTTTTGAGTATTCCATGCATAACTTCTTATTGCGCTATTACTTAGCGCAACATGGTTTAAACCCAGATAAAGATGTGCAGTTACGCGTCACACCACCGGCTGAGATGGTCGCGAACTTAAGAGCGGGCAATATTGATGGCTTCTTGGGGCCTGATCCATTTAATCAACGTGCCGTCTTTGATGAAGTTGGATTTATTCACATTCTTTCTAAAGAAATTTGGAACGGCCATCCTTGCTGTGCGTTTGGTACGTCAGAAGCCTTTATTCAACAAAACCCCAATACCTGGGCGGCTCTGTACCGTGCGGTATTAAATGCCTCAACCATGGCCAGAGATCCGGTTAATCGGCCACTCATTGCCAAAGTGATTTCTCCGCAAAACTACGTTAATCAGCCCGAGGCAGTTCTCATGCAAGTATTGACCGGTAAGTTTGCTGATGGTTTGGGTAATGTTCAAAACGTTCCTGACCGCGTGGACTTCAATCCGATCCCTTGGTACTCCATGGCGACCTGGATGTTAACGCAAATGCAACGCTGGGGTTATATCAAGGGCGATGTGAATTACAAAGATATTTCGGAAAAAGTGTTCCTCATGACAGATGCCAAAAAATACATGGATGAGACCGGCATTACGATTCCTGCAGCGGCTAAATCCGGATACCAGAAAGTCAAAATCATGGGTAAAGAGTTTGATCCGATGCAGCCAGCGGCTTATCTCAAATCTTTTGCCAGTACTTAAATCATTTACAGCCATTTATAGAGAGTCTTTATGTCCAACGTTACAACAGCTAATTATTTAC
>CANJBQ010000071.1 GCA_947472645.1 Burkholderiaceae bacterium | reverse complement strand
TCATCCATCTTCGTACTTTCATTCCATGGCATAAGTTGGCCCTCCTTATGCTCAAAACTGTAAAGTATGTGTCCGGTATAAAGTGTAAAGTATGTCTCAGGTCATACAAGTAATGATACCGGTGCTTCAAATGCGAATTGCTTTTGAAGCATTTTTTCATTTATAACTACATGTTTTACTAATTTACTATCCCCTGTCAAGCGGGCGGTTTAAAAAAGATGCTTGACTCTTGTATCCAAGTAGATACAATAAATGTATGTCCTATTTTATTCAACAAACTGAGCTGTTTGAAAAGTGGCATGAATCCGTTAAAGATCTTAGAGCCAAAATCGCTATCGCAAGACGTATTGAAAGAGCAGAAAATGGCAATTTAGGTGATGCTAAGACTTTAGGTAGTGGCATTTCAGAGATGAGAGTTGATGTTGGAGCTGGTTATAGGATTTACTTTACCGTGCGTGAAAGAGTTATCGTTATTTTATTGGTTGGAGGAATAAAAAGTTCTCAACAATCAGATATTAAAAAAGCGATTCAGTTAGCCAAGGAGTTTTAAATCATGAACAAAACACAAAAACTAAAAGCATTTGATATTACACGCCTCCTAGATAATGAAGAGGCAATGGCTGAGTACTTGTCACAAGTTTTAGAAGATGGTGACAATGCTGAGCTCATTCGCGCTCTTGGTCACATAGCGAAAGCCAAAGGTATGGCGACAGTTGCTAGAGAATCCGGTTTAGGTCGTGAAAGTCTTTATAAAGCTTTATCAGAGGGTTCTCAACCAAGGTTTGATACCATATCAAAAGTAATAAATGCACTTGGTTTAAAAATGAGTATTCACGCTTGAATCCATTTACTGATTCCCGTTTTGGACTAAAAAGCGCCTAGATTTTTTCAGGTGAGATGCGAACAAGATTGTTTCGATGAAAATCGATTACACATTCATTATGTTGGTTAAAGCCCGAAGTATGCCAAGCCACAATTCCAAAACCTGGGTGTGAAGACGAGAGTCTTTTAGATAAGACAATAGATGAGGCAGTTAAGGTGTCGTTTTCATAAACATGATGATGAAATGTTAATTGATCAATCCCAAGAAAAGGCCCACCGCCCTCACTGAGGTCTTCTACACTGAGTCCAAAAACAGTATTTAAAACTAGAAAAGGATTGATCACAATCCCCGGGTGATTGTTAGACCGCGCATACTCCGCGTTGAAATAAAGAGGATTATAAGACAGGGTTAAGGTGGTAAATAATGAGTTGTCGCCACTATTGATAGTTCTACCCCAATGGTGTTTAAATGTTTGCCCAATTTCAAACTGCGGATATGTATGGCCTTTGCTTAATAAAAGCGCTTTTGATTGAAATTCATGCATCTCCATTTTATAAAACCTTTCAATGTTTTTTGTTAAAAATACTATAGTTGAATTTGGTAAGGCTCTAGGACTGACTGCATCATTTTCAAAAATTTGGTCTTATTTTTACGAATGACTTCAATCGAACCACCAATCCCAATGGCCATCACCGGTTGATGAAATTGTGTCGGTATATGCGTAGCAATCACGCCAGCTTTAGGATTCACTGAACCTTCGGTATAAGCATATCCCTGATGACGAATCTTATCCAACTCAAAGATTAATTTTTCAGAGTCTATTCGTTTATGAGAGGTGGTTTCAGAAGCATAAATTTTTCGATATAAATTCATGACTTCAACATCCGATTTATAACTTAAGATAATTCTTCCAATCGCTGAATTACATAGAGGGCGTAATGAGCCGGGCTTAAGGTACCAAGGTAAGTTCGATTGTTTAGGTTGCATGACGTATACATACTGAGCATATATATCATTTTGTAATCCAATAATGACAGATTGGCCACTTTTTTTGTGCAAGTCATTAACAATTTGAGAAAGGCTGGCCCCACTAAATAGTTCATCAGATAACCAACCACCCAATAAAGAAACTCTCATTGTTGGGTAATATGTTCTCTCAACGCGGTTATATTGAAGATATCGAAGTAAAGTTAAACTTTTTAATAATGCTGATGTACTTGACTGAGGGTAGCCTAAGCCATTAACGATGTCATTGACAGAAGCTGGCTCCTGATTCTCCACAAAATACTCAAAAATTTCTAAGACGCGTTTGGCCGATTTAACGATGGGCTCATCATCCTGCCCTTTTTTAGTTGAAGCCATGGCAATTCTCGTTAGACATTCGTTTTTAATGCTTTCTTTGCAACTTTCAGTGCCACGGATGGATTGATCTCTGCAAGTAATCCTATCGCAAACAGGCAGTATTGACTATCTATAAACATTTGAGGTTCTTTGGGGCGAAGCGAATTAGGTATATTTGCATCAAAAAGAGCACCTTTGAGAATTTCAAAGCCATGTTTCCCATGAGTAAATACGCCGCCCGTTCCAATTAATATTTTTGTAAAAGTAAAATCTTTACCCGTTTGCTGCCTTACTTTACCATCCACAAAATGAACCTCTTCAAATGTGCCTGCATGCCGAGATATGGCAATTTCTGTGGCACTTCTTGCCAAACCAAGGTCAATTAATTCTTCATCAGTATTCGTTGGTACCATCCTGGGCATCTCTGTGATTTTATGAAGATGCTCTGCAATGTTTACTTGATCCCTTGTTAATCGGGCATATTGTGCAATTTTATCTTCACCAACCATCTCTAAAATGGTTAAAGCATTATGTCGAATACCAAGGTCCCCTTCTACTGTTCTTTTTGCCCGAGGTTCAACCAACCCTTTTATAGAAGTGTTGATGGATGATACGGGATTCGACACGGAATGAAGGTCAGTGGTGGCGCCTCCCACATCGACGATAATGATATCTCCCAAGCCAGATTCCTCTTTTGTCCCATCAGCAATTAGCTCTGCAGCTTTTAGAACTGCCATAGGGGTTGGCATTAATACACTTCCAACAAATGATTGGGCTTTATCTAAACCTTTGGCCTTAATAATTTCTTTCATAAATACTTCTCTAATTGCTTTTCTGGCGGGCTCAACATTAATCACGTCGACTTGTGGAAGGACATTTTCAGTAACAATCACCTCAATCTGCGCATCACTTAATATTTGAGCTACCATCTGCGCTACTTTTTTATTACCTGCTATGACTACTGGAACCTTTAGGCCACTTTGCGCAATTAATTGGGCGTTTTCTAATATGACCGCTGAATTTCCACCATCAGTCCCACCAGATAAAAGAATCATATCTGGCGCAATTTTTTTAATTTTTATGAGATCGTTTTGATCAAGGCCATATGAAAATACATCAATCACCTTAGCCCCCGCGCCGAGAGAAGATCGTTTGGCAGCTTCAGCGGTTAGTTCTTTAACAAAACCTATGGCAACCATTCTCAGCCCACCACCTGCGCTACTGCAAGCTAGCTTATGATCAAACTCAAATTTTCCACAACCCTGATAAAGAATAGCAAGTGCTTCGTTAAGCCCCACCATTAAATCATCGACTGTCGTAGGCGCCTGACTTCTTCCAATAATAGTCGCATCTTCGATATGAATGGCGACCAACTTGGTATAGGTGCTACCAAAATCAATCATTAAAGCATTAGTCATTCGTCATTCCATAAAGTTTGGCCTTATCGATTACTTGCTGAACCATACGAATACTTGCAGCATCAATCATGGCTCCGTCAATCTTAACAGCCCCATCTCCTTTAGCCAGCGCAATGTCATAAACTTCAATCAACTTTTGCGCTTTCAAAATCTCCACAGGGTCTGGCGAGAAAGTTTTTTGTGCTATTTCAATTTGAGATGGGTGTATAGCCCATTTACCAACCATCCCTAAAATAGAGGCGTATTCAGCTTCTCTTTTATATCCTGAGATGTTGCTAAAGTCTGGAAACGGACCGTCGACAGCATCTAGTCCATGTGCTTGAGCAGCTATAGTCATTTTAAATCGCGCATAATGCCAAATATCTCCCGGATAAGGATTTTCTCCGCCAATATACCGCGCATCAATTCCGTGACTTGCAGAATAATCGCCCATCCCAAAAATCAAACACTCTAGACGCTCGCTAGCACCTGCAATCGTATCAACATTCATTAATCCAGCAACATCCTCAATTAATATTTCCAAACCAATACCATTCGGAGGTAACTGTAGTTTTTTCTCTAATTGATGAAGTAAAGTATCCACAAAATAAACGTCCGCGACACTTCTAACTTTGGTTAACATAAGCGTATCAATATTATTTTTTGCACCCTCAATGACTTCAATGACATCGCCATAACACCACTCGGTTGTGCAATCATTAATTCTTACGCAACGAACTTTACCAGTCCAATCTAATTGATTGAGTGCATCAACGACCATCTTTCTAGCGTCAACTTTAGCATTTGGTGCAACGGCATCTTCAAGGTCTAAAAACACATGATCCACGGCCAATGAAGAAGCTTTTTTCAGCATTTTGACGCTACTACCTGGGACGGCTAATTGACAGCGGCGAGGTCTTTTTTTAATTTTTTGCATCTCAATTATTTTCCTTATTTAATAATATTATTTTTCTTGAAAAAAGCAATTTCATTGGAACTGTATCCTGCATATAATAAAATTTCATCCGTATCCTCTCCTAAGAATGCTGCTCGTCGAAAAACTCCACCCTGCGTTTTGGTCATTCTGATTGGTGTACCAGTGATTTGAATATTGCCAAAACCTGGTTGTTCAACGGTCGGTAACATGTCTCGTATTTTAGTGTGTGGGTCTGAAAAGATTTCATCTACTCGATTAACGGGACCAAACGGAAGTAAACCTCCTAGCCTAGCAGTTAGTTCTTTTTTAGTTAAGTTTTTAGTCCAATCGCTGACTAATTCAATCGTTTTTTTACTGTTCTGGATACGAGCCAAATTTGTCGAATAATCTGGATGATCAATCAGATCTTTTCGTTCCATACAATTTAATAAATCAATCCAAAAATGATCTTTAGGGCAGGCAATAGAAATCCATCCATCTTTTGCCGGGAAAATTCCGAACGGGCAAAGAAGTGGATGGGAGTTGCCTTCAGGTTCCGCAATGACGCCACTGACACTGTATTGATGAACGATTCTTTCACACAAAGCTAAGACACCATCATACATAGCTACATCAACAAATTGACCCTCTCCTGTTTTTTGCGCATGATGTAAAGCGGATAAAATTCCTACCGCGGAAAATAATGCTGGAACAATATCCCCAACACCAGGACCAATTTTGATCGGTGTATCACGATTAAGACCCGTAATGCCTGTGATTCCACCCATCGCTTGGGCAACCACATCAAATGATGGCCACTGCGCATATGGGCTTTGTCCAGTTCTAGGATCTCCAAACCCCCTCACCGCAGCATAGATTAATTTGGGATTTATTTTATGAAGGCTTTCATAAGACAATCCCAATCTATCCATGACACCCACTCTATAGTTTTCAACAATCACATCAGCATCTTTAGCTAAGCGACGGATCATCTCGGCACCTTCTGATGTTTTAAGATCAATCGCTATGGATAATTTATTACGATTAATGCTTTGATGGTATCCACCAAAGGGCATAGACGTTTTAGAAATGTTGAGTTGGCGTGTCATGTCACCATTCTCGATAGGTTCAACTTTGATAATCGTTGCACCTTGATCACCCAGTACCATTGTGCAATATGGGCCCGCTAACATCATGGTCAAGTCAATGACAACTACACCCTCTAATGATCCGTTTTTAACTGGACTATCCATTAAGCTGACCTTTTTTTAACAAGCACCCATCTCTCGGCTTGAAAAACTATGACATTGTTTTGGTTGATCCCATAATGCTCGAAATGAATCACCCCGGATGTCAGCGACTCCGTATCAGAATCTTGTTTATCGAGCACCTTGCTATAAGCATATAAAGTATCTCCATGAAACACAGGAGCCTTAAGACGGATTTTATCCATTCGTAATTCACGGATAGCATTTTCAGCAGTATCTTGCATCGTCAATCCAATCACCGTCGCAATCGTCACTCCACCGAAAGTAACCCGCTGCGGAAAAATAGCGCTACTCGATTGCATCTTGTGTTCGTTAAAATGTTCTGCGGCAGTATTCATTACTTGAAGCGTGGTTGCCACATTGTCATACTCCATAATTGTTTTACCACGAGCATGGCGATAAATATCTCCAGGCGTAAAGTCCTCATAAAATCCATTTGATGTTCTATCCACAATTATTCCTCCTTTTTTAGTTTAATAATTATCAAGACTAAAACATAGACAATTACGCAGATATATTTTTATTATCATATATGTGATATGTAAATGATGTGGATTTTTCTGACTCATTCATTGGTATTATCAAAAGAAGTTAATCATTACCTAATTTATGGAACCAAAAAAACTCATCATTGGCGTGCTAATGGATAACCATAATCTTGGTGTTCGGGTACTTCAACCATTCTTGGAGAAGGCGGGCTTCAATGTTATTTATATTGGCGCAAGACTGAGTCAAGAAGATTTTTTGAGGGCTGCGTTAGAAACTGCCGCCGATGCCGTATTAGTGTCTTCTTCAGGAGGGCATGCTGAAATCGATGCAAAGGGTATGCGTGATAAATTTTTTGAAGCAGGTCTAGATAAAGTACCTTTGTATATCGGCGGTAATTTAGTGGTTGGTAAGCAAACTCGTCCATGGACGGAGGTGGAAAAAACATTTAAGGATATGGGGTTTGCTAGGGTATACAACTCTACTGTTCCATTAGAACAAATTATTAAAGAATTTAAAGAGGATTTATACCAGAACTCTTGATCAATGAAATAAAAAGGATTTAGAAATGGAAAATATGAGGTTAGCTAAATGGGATGAGGATTACTTTAATAAAGTATTTAAAGAAACTATATCTCAATATCCAACCGGTGCATCCATTGATTTAAATGAAGTTGCAGACTATCACCGTGCAATTCCTAAACATAAAAATATTCCAGAAGTTTTTCTCAAAGCAAAGAATGAAGGTACTACTCTGTTAACTCCACGTGGTGGAGTGGCGGGTATCGATCAAATGACTTCATTACTTCAATATATTCAAAATGAAGGTGGGGCAGATGTTTTGCCAATTAACCCTGATACCTACTCTCGAAGAGAACAGTTTGAACAGGCTGAAAGTGGATTAAAAGAAAGTCTTGAAGTTGGTAGATCTTTATTAAATGGTTTTCCAGTGGTCGCTCACGGGATATCCGGATGTCGGAAATTGTTTGAGGCCGTTGATAGACCTATCGTATTAAGATCAGCAACACCTATTGCTCGTCTACTTGTTACGACAGGAATTGCTGGCGGCTGCACTGAGTTTGTGATGGGGGGTATTTCTTTAAACTTATGTATGGAGTATGACCTTTCATTTCAAAAATCCGTATTTGATTCTCAATATTTGGCTTTTTTATCTGGTTGGTTAAATGAGCGTGGCGTAAAAATTGCCATGGAAAGTGATAATGCTGCTGCGCTTGGAGTGATTACAACGCCTTCAATCTCTATCGTTATGGGGATTGTGGATTTAGTCATCGCGGCAGAACAAGGAGCTAAATATCTAGCTCTTGCCTATGTTCCCATGCACAATTTTATTCAAGATATTGCTGGCCTGCGTCAGCAACGTCGACTTACTCAGAAATATTTAGATCTACTGGGATATTCAGATGTGACCTTATATCAAGATATTCATCAATGGAATGGGGCATTTCCTGAAGATCGGCAAAAAGCGAATGGATTAATCGCCTCAGTTTCGGCTGTTGCTGCTTTGTATGGCGAGGCAGAACAAATGATGGTAAAGACTGCTGATGAAGGTATGGGTGTACCTACTATGGAGTCAAATGCTGAAGGCCTCATCTTAACTCGTCAAGTAATGAATATTTTCCGGGGACAAAGATACCCAAACTCACCAGAAGTCGTGGAGGAATCAAAAATCATAGAGTTAGAAGTTGATTGCATGATGAAAAATATATTAGAAATGGGTGATGGTGATGTTCTTATCGGAATGGTGAAGGCTCTCAAAGCTGGAACTTATGAGTTTCCTTATGCCGTCAGTAAACATGTTCTAGGTCGTGTTACCTTAATGCGAGATACCACCGGTGCCGTTCGTTTTCTGCATACGGGAAATGTGCCTTTTCCAGCTGAAGTCATTGAATATAACCGTGAAAAAGTAGAAATGCGTAAAAAGATAGAAGGTCGAGAAGAGATGATGATGTTAGCAGATGATTTACGAGACGTAAGAGCGCCTTTAAGTACTCCTTGAATGATTAACCAGCTAGTTGATGTTTATTAGGAACCAAAACGATGACAATCACACGAAATTTTTTTCAGCTAGTATTTCTATGTTTAATCCTCAATATAAGTAATTTGGCATGGGCGCAAGCCTACCCGAATAAACCTGTTCGTCTCATCGTTCCTCAATCTGCTGGGGGGTCGTCTGACGCAGCGGCACGAATCATTGCTTTGAAACTTTCTGAGATGTGGAAACATAACGTAATTGTGGAAACTCATCCAGGGGCTGGAGGTAATATAGGAACAGATTTGGTAGCAAAAGCTCCAAAAGATGGCTACACACTATTGATGACTTACGAAGGTAGTTATGCTATAAATCAATGGTTGTATGGAAAACTGCCATTCGATTCAGTAAAAGATTTTGTCACGATTGCTTCAATTTCAACAGTGCCCTTTCTTGTCGTTGTCAATGCTGGAAGCCCATTCAAGAATCTTCATGACTATATTGAGGCTGCGAAATTAGCCGACGGGAAATTAAACTTTGCCTCTGCTGGTAATGGCACAGTTAATCACCTAGCTGGAGAGATGTTCAAAATGCAAGCCAAGGTAAATATTCAACATATTCCTTATAAAGGGATAACTCCCGGCGTGACTGATTTGTTAGGGGGTCAGATTGATTCAGCTTTTACAAGTATTCCATCTGTTTCTCAATTTATTAACAATGGGAAATTACGAGCGCTGGCAGTTACTAGTGCTAAGCGTTCAGAAGCTTTACCGAATGTTCCAACCATGCAAGAGTCAGGCCTGCCTGGGTTCGATATTAATACGTGGTACGGAATTCTAGGTCCTGTTGGTTTATCTGATGTGATTGTTAAAAAAATCAATGCTGATGTTAATGAAATACTGAGGCAAAAAGATACCAAAGAAAGACTTGCTGCGATTGGCTTTGAAATTCTTATCTCCACTCCTGAAGAGTTTTCCCAATTTGCCCAGAAAGATATTCAAAAGTGGGAAAAAGTAGTAAAGTCCTCAGGAGCAAAGTTAGACTAACGTTATAGTTATGAAATAATTAAGTCAGTGATTCGACTTACTCTGGAGCGATCAACGATGCAAACCTGTTGGATTATCGGCGGTGGTTGTTATGGCTCTAGTTACTTACGGCAGTTTCGTAAAGCGGCTTTGCGGGGCAAGATGCCAAAGACCCGTTGGGTTGTATTAGACCGTAACCCTGATTGTCAAGCAACGCTTGAAATTGGACCAGAGGATCCTTTAGAATTCATATTTGGTGAATGGGAAGATATTCTGCTCCAATCATTTTCAAACAATAAAATTAAACAAAATGACTTAATTATTCCATCTCCATTTCAGGGTCCTCTCATTTTTAATTGGCTAAAAAAAGAAGCGGACTTAGTTGATCGAGTGATGTTGCCTATTCAATTACCTGAAATAGGAGGAGGACTTCTTTATGAAAAATTAGGGGCTGACAAATTAACACGCTATTCAAGTTTTGCTGATTGGGTATGCCCCCCATTTTGTATAGAGCCACAAATATGCCCTGTTACGAAAGGGTTAAAGAGTTGGGATATGAGAGATCTAATCAGTAACTACGCTGTAGAGAAAAACATCATGAAAACCTACTTTTTTGTATGTTTACACTGGATATATGGTGTAGGAGGTATGTCCGCAGATGCTTTTTTGAAGGCTCGGAGTTTCGTGCGTGAAGGCCCTCCTGGAGACTTTTTGATTTCAAGTATGTCTACTTGCCATGGCGCTACTTCAGCTTGGAATTTATCAAATAACAGTAATTAAATATTCGACCTAAAAAACTTAGAAAAATGAGAGCCAAGATATCGTTAAATTAGTTCAGTATCAGTATCCAAGAAAATCATCATCTACTTCAAGGGTATTTATTAGACATACTAGCCTTTGTGATGAACGATTATTAATTGGTAATTGATATAAATACCAATACATTTTTTCAGTGCAAGCCTTATAGAATTGAAAATAAGTTCATTTCATCTTGGTCTAACTGAGTAATCAGGCCAGTCTCCCACTCAAGGTAACGGCGCGCCGGATCCGTTCTCGGATCTTTGGAGCTCCCCAGTTCGGAAACTCTTTCTTAACATTAACAATCAGTTGTTCAACCTGAAAAGGCAAGCGGTTCGCTTGCCGAGAGGGTCTTCGACTTCTGTCATTAAACGCCTTTAATCCTGATTCTTTATAACGATCAATGATCTTGTGACCAGTCACTCTAGAAATTCCAAACTCTTCACAAAGTCGAGAAATCTTTTCACCATCTAAAAAACGTGACACAAATTTAAGCTTTTCATCCATCTTCGTACTTTCATTCCATGGCATAAGTT
>CANJBQ010000070.1 GCA_947472645.1 Burkholderiaceae bacterium | reverse complement strand
TGTTCACCTACACCAACCTCTTTACAAGCCTGAGCTAGTGTTTTTCCATTGGCAGTCAAAACTTCGACTTGACGCAATAACATCACAATTTGTTCCGGTTTAATACGTTGACCTTTCGGCATTTTTTACTCCTTTTAGAGATAGATTATCAAAAATTCCTCTCTTTGGGAGTGGTACTAAAAATTAGGTCAGATCAGCGGCTAATTCTGAATATAATTGATGCAATGAAAAGAAATTACTTTACTGACTGTGTTTAGAATGTGAATTAGAACAGCAAATTGGTCTTAAGCTAGTTTAACCTTTAAATTGAGACCATTGATTTTACCATTTTTCATAATAGGTTCCTTGTGGATGAGTTGAGGTGCTTTAATTTGTTGCGTTGAGGGTCGTACCAACGAGTTATGGGGAGGGCTGCAAAGCCTTAAAGGGCTAAAGTATAGGTACGAATAATAGAACTTACCCTGTAGTAAACGCTCAAAGACATCCGCCCGCAAGGCTTTCTCAAGATGTCAGGTCCAGACTGACCAATGAATTGATGGGCCGCTATAGCTCATCTACCGATTAGCCTCTAGTTGATCAAGAGCATCTTCCACCGCATCCACAATGGCTTGATAGCCAGTACAACGACAATAATTTCCGGAAATCGCTTCTCGAATTTCTTGACGAGTTGGTCGGCAAGTCTTTTTAATAATTTCCACCGTTGTTAAAATCATCGCCGGGGAACAAAACCCACATTGGGCAGCATTTCTTTTTTGAAAAGCATCAATTAATTGATTAGCGACACCAGACTCAACGACACCTTCAATGGTTTGAATATCGCAGCCATCTATTTGAGCTGCCAGCATCAAACATGAGCGCACTAAAAGACCGTCTACCAACACAGTGCAGGCTCCACAAACTCCATGCTCACATCCAAGATGAACCCCGTTTAAATCAAGGTGGCTACGCAAAAAATCGCCTAAATGCATTCTTGATAAAACGGTTTGACGCACCGGCTTACCATTCATCAAACACGTAATCTCAATATTTTCCTTAACTGGCTCCATCTTATACCTTCCCAAGCAATTCCAATAAAGCGCGTTTCACAATCACTTTTAATAAATGATGTTTTGTCTGAGCATCATGGTAAATATCTGTAGTCATATCAACATCATTTCCGACACGATTAATCAATTGATGAATACTATCCGTATTAAAGCCTTGAGCAAATAAATCATGAGCAAGTTGGATATCTACAATAGGCCTATCAGATACCCCAAAATAGACAATACGTAATTTGGGATGAGCATTCCTCTCAAAATTAGCAGCAATCGCAATGCCCACGGTGGCATAGTCACCCTGCCGACGAGCAAACTCTTTAAAGACAAAATGAGTAAAGTTATTTTTAGGGAATAAAACACTAGTAATGATTTCGCCCTTTTGCAGATCTGTCGAATATAGCCCTTGAAAAAAATCGATGGCGGCTATTTGACGTTTGCCTTGTTGAGATTGAACTTGGATGATTGCCTCACAAGTCAAAGTGATAGCAGGAATTTCTGCTGCAGCATCAGCAAAAGCAAGACTTCCACCAAATGTTCCCCGAGACCGAATTGCTGTATGTGCAACATATGGCATCGCCATATGCAATAAAGGAACATGCTTTTCAACGATACTTGAACTCTCAACTTCATAATGCCGAGTTAATGCGCCAATCTTTAAATTCCCGTCCTCTTCAATCAATCCTTGAAGCTCTGAAATTCGATTGATATCAATTAACACCGATGGGTTGGATAAACGCATATTGAGACTAGGCACTAAGCTTTGTCCACCGGCAAGTAGGAGTGCATCATCGCCATAATGATCAAATATTTCGAACACTTCAGCTAACGTGGTTGGGCGGCTATACGAAAAATTGGAAGACTTCATTGATTAGGTCTATTTGAATACTGATTTCAGTTTTTTTAATTCTTCAAGTATTACATATTCTTGCGGAAAACAAGCGCTACCCATGAAGAACTAGCTGGAAGGTATGCACTTCATGAATCATGATGCGTGCTTTGCGAAGGCCTAGGCAGTGACTTTCTCGATGAAGTATGTAACTACTAC
The DNA here is from genome assembly GCA_947472645.1 of Burkholderiaceae bacterium. GTDB lineage: Bacteria > Pseudomonadota > Gammaproteobacteria > Burkholderiales > Burkholderiaceae > Polynucleobacter. The sequence continues at coordinate 8,617 of CANJBQ010000070.1, read as the reverse complement.
TCTAATTGACGAAGAGCAGCCCTAAACTTAACTTCATCAAAGCTCTTCGCGTCAATGATTTGACGTAATAACGTTAACTGTTTTTGCATCTTTGCGATCTGTGCAGGCGGTAAAGATGCTATTCGTTGTATCGTTCTTACCTGACTAGAAAGTGCAAAATAAGTTTGCTCCCCGAGCACCGGCGTTATTTGGTCCACTGTACTGATTTTTTTAGCGATTAATTGAATCATAGAAGGCAAGTCTTTAATCTCAAAATCTTTTTGAGCCACCTTCTTTTCTAATGGATTTAAAGTGGCCAATATATTTTTGGCGGCAAGATGGGTGGCTACATAACTTTGTGACGGGGCGTCTTGTAATGCTTTAAATTGCTTCATCAATGTCGCTGCTAATGGAGGGTCAATCGACTCCAATAAAATACCCGCCATGATGGCATTGACGGGATTGATTCGAGGAACCGTGAGTGTAGTATGCTGATACTCTTGTAAACTTCCTCCAGTGATATTTCTATGGCAAGAAAAACAGTCAAAATAAGCTAGTTCTGGTGTAAGAGCTCCAGTAAATCGTGCTGGTTCAGCTATACCTTCCATTTGTTTTCGTAAAGTCATTACTTGTCCAAGCGCCCAAGCCTGAGATTCTTGTATTACAAATTTACGACGCGCATATTTTTCATTTGTGATGAAATGTGCATGTGATTGACTGTAAGCATTGAGTTCAAAAGGCGTTCGAGGGTGCCCAGCACCATACAACTCATGATTAACGAATTTACTACCATTACCAATGTGACAAGAAGCGCATAATTCGGCACGCGCCATAGGATCCTCTGTAGGGTACATCCCGGCAGCAATGTTTTCAGAATGGAAATTTGCTAAAGAAACGTGTTTGCCTAACCAACTCGAAGAAGGCCCATGACAAGATTCACAACTAACCCCATCAGCGATATTAAATGTTTTAGCGCGCTTTGACACTGGTACATTATTGGCGTGACAATCTAGGCACAGTGAAGCTTTCGTAGGATCACCAATTTTTAATGTGGCAGCGATATCTTGGGCTTTTTTACCCTCTAAGGTTTTATAAGCTTTTGCATGTGGGTCATTTGCCATGAAAAATGTATATTCATTTTGCAAAACTGCTGAAGTTACCCAGGGCTGTGTCGCCGCATGACAATTGGAGGTGCCACAAGTGGCATTCCCTAAATGCATATCAGGCGCTAATTGAGGAAGTACCGGTTGAGCATAGGTTTCTTGGCCCATGAATAACACGAAAGAAAGACCCAAGAGCCAGATACGCAACATATCAGAACTTCCTTCTTATCTCAAACCGAATACCTGCTACTGGGTTTAAGTTTTCTCTCGCAGCAAAGATAGAGTCTGTACGAAAGATCCATGCCTTATTGAGATTATGTTGATAACGCATACTAAATGCATACTGATTCCCTTTGGCAATATGGTCAATCGTAGTATTGTTCACTTGAACTGTCGCTAATTCGGCCACAAATTGACGATTGAGGGAGAAGAGATACTGAACCCCAACCGCACCACCATAGGTATTATTGCCAGTGTCATCTAGTTTTGGAAACCCGGTTAAGCCATCAGTTTCAAAGCTAAGTCCGGTATTTTTGAGAACGCCTCCAGCGCCAGGATCTCTAGCTAAAGACTGAGGATGACCGTTCCCATAAAATAAATTAAAGTAAGGAATCAACGTGGAAGGTAATCTAGTAATTAATGAATTTTCCAACAACAATAAGTAACCACTAGCCGTTGGATTCTTGCCTGGAACCTGGTCTTGTCCACTATTGACAATCACTCGAGCACTATTTGATAACCATCCACCATACCTTTTTGTAAAGGCCAGAGTCATATTGTTATAACCTAATCCTGCCCCCGTATTGTCAATAACACTTCCGTACCCAGCCTCTATGTAACCACCTTGAGTTTCTATAAATGTTGCGGCAGCAAGGAAACTAACGCCCCCCGTTGCAGCATTGACAACATTAATTGCCGGAGTATTTATACCACTATTACCCCCAAAAAATGTGATATCCATATTGGAAATATCAAAAAACTTACTATGCAAATGGGGAATACTAAAAGCCGCTCCTTGAAAAGCTGCATCAACCCAGATTCCGTTTTGAAAAACCATCGGCATCAATCCAAAGGCAAATGGTAAATCAAAATCAACATATTTATCTCTAACTCCTGATGCAATCGATCCTATATCACCCTCAAAAAATAGCGTATTCGGCCTTCCATTGGTTTGGTTATTAAATTGAGTTGGGCCACTAGCGCTATTATTCAAAAACTGATAATCCGTAAAAAGACCGTTTTGATCTAACGGACGAAATAAAGCGTGCACTCGTTCCGTGGCAGTGAGTCTTAAATCTGCTTCAAGGTTTAAACGTGTAGCTACTACTCCAATCGTTTTAGCACCATCATAGTTATAACCAACTGCCGTGCGTAAATCACCAGACACAATAAATTGTGGAGATACCAGATTTTTTTGACCAATGATGTTGTAATTGTTAGCTAAAGCACCTTCCGTATACAAAGGCTCTCCCAACTGAATTAATGGTAGAACTTTATCAATCCGTTTTTTCCCACCATAAATCTCATACTGTGCTTTGGCATCATATTCCTCCTCCACATACTGAGGGTTAGGACCAAAACCACTAAGATCATGGGGAACCTGAATCGCCTCTAGACTCATTTCACGCTTGATCGGGTCCGATGAACTGGGGCCAACAGATGATGGCAATATCGAGTGCTCTTCAAAACTAGGTAACGCCCACCCTAGATGAGAAAACATCATCAAAATAATGGCTGTTGATATTTTTGAAGAGGTATTTATCTTCATGGCTTAACAGAGAATTCTGCCGCATAAGGATGAATATCAATCATCCATTCGTTAATAGAGCGCTCCATATCTAGAGTTGCCCCCACAAACTTCATAAAGTAAATTGGTTCTGCACGACTCCGAAGACGCGCTTGAAGACGATACTTGCCCGGCATTTTAATGAGCTCGGCAGGAACTTCGTAGACGGCATCACGAGAGGAATTTGGTGGCAAGCTGCGCGCTTCCATCCGAACAAATGGTGGATGATTTAAAACTGACGTAGGCTGCCCTGCAGGCCTTAACATCGGTAACTGATCGACATCAAAGTTAACAGGTAGATACATTTCACGATCAGTACCTTTGACATTAGTCGTTAAAAACTTTGATTGCAAATTAAATAATTGAGAATCAAACGGCACCTCTTTTGAAGCCACCTTTAACGAATGATTATCCGCCATATCCCCATTGGAGTCCACATAACCACTCTCCCATACACGCTTGCCATTGGGATCCAGCAAAGCCACGTTGAGCCAAATCTCAGGTTGCGCACCCAATGATCCTGAAGGCAGATTATGGCCTTCATCTGTATTGGAGACCTTATAACGAAACTTTAGTTTTTTATTGACCTTCAAATCACTATCAAAGAATGGGCCGTCTAATTTAGATCCATTTTCCATCACATCCAAACGACTCTTACGTTTGTAATTGAGCATTACAATATTCTGATCAATGACAGTTCTTGCTTGAATGCGATCAGCAGGCTTCGACCAAATATCCGGAAATGTTGGTTTTGAAACTTCACCTTTACTTAATTTATCTTCCCAAGATGTCTCCCCCCAAGGAGCTCGATAATTAAAACTTAACCAATCTTTAATAGACCATTTAGTCGATCGTGGATTAAAGGGAAATAATCCTGGGTGAGCAATCGGATAACCTGGACCATAAAACATATGATTAGAATGTTTTTCATTACTATCGCCAACAGCACGACCGTTCACAATGGCAATCGGCCCCTTATCGTAACCCTCAGCTTTTCCGGGCACTTTACCCATATGACAATCTTGACATGTCACGCCTTTACTTGCAGCGGGAGACGACCGATATTGATCCCAAACTACTTCTAATTTAATGCCGAGATTTACCTGAACTTGATGGCAAGAGACACAAAATTCGGACTGTTTAATTTGATCAAACTTAATTGCTCCTACATGAATCGGTGTGCCCGCTTCATCAGGATTGGTAGAAACTTGATAAAAATCTTTTTCAGCAATCACTTGATTAAGAGCTTTTGCTCGGCCAGAATTATAAATAGGCGCATTGATCGGCGCAGCTTGAACAGTTCTCTGACCATTTACTTTACCAAAAGATTCATTAACCCTGTGACAGGTAATACAAGTAACACCTTCACGACCAATTGCAGATCGCTCCCAAAGTGGTTGCTCTCGAGGCTCACCACGTTGCGTACCCACTTGCTGATGACACCGAACACAAAAACTACCCATCGTGCCAGATGTCAAATCATTCACCGCCTGCTCAAATTTATGAAACATCGGGGAAATAGATGCATAAGCATGATTTGAGGCAGACCATTCGGAAAATATCTTCTGATGACATGAGGCACAGGCTGTTGCAGAAGGATAGTTACTTGCTTTAAAAACCTCTGCATGTGGATCTGTTTTAATGTCAGTTGCCGCATAAATATGCTGGGAAAAGAGTGCCAACAACAATGCCGTAAGCATGCTTAAAAAATGTATATACCTAGATGTATTTTTTAAATGGCGCATGATAATTTTCACTTAGTTCAACAAATCTTTTAAGAGTTTCTCTGGAGCAATACGAATAGCCGCACCTGTCGGACAAGCTCTGACACAAGATGGTCCTGCATCGATGGACTTACACATGTCGCACTTAACTGCACGTTTATTGACAGCAGGATCATAATCAGGTGCCCTTTGACCCGGCGCTTGACCTAAACCAAACAGCAACCAAGATAAATCAGCACCTTTTTTGGGAGGGCTATTGACAGCCATTTGAATGACGCCATAAGGGCAGTTACGCTCGCAATTGCCACAACCGATACAAGAGTCATTAACAAAGACTTCACCATTTTTACCGCGTGTCAAGGCGTCTGGAGGACAGTCTTTCATACAACTGGGATTTTCACAATGGCGGCATGCAATCGGAATATGTAATTTTGCAAAAGTAGCACCTGCTGCACGTTTTAGTCTTGAAACACCATCATGGGTCTCTGAACAGGCTGTCTCACAGTTATTACACTGAATACAAAGACTTTCATCAATCACTAAAACATCAGAACCTTCCCCAAGTCCTTGACTTAAAAAGAAGTCAACAACGGCAGACTTATCATCTGTCATCGTTTCCTGAGAAACATTCGATTTCATACGGCTCATCATTTTGGTTCTTAACGCAGTCGCAAGCTTAGGATTTTTGGCCAACATGGTATTGAAGTCCTCAGACTTTAATATCAGCAATTCAGACATCACCACAGACTTTACTGTGGCGGTTCGGACAGATTGTTCCATCAATCCCATTTCGCCGACAAAATTGCCCGCAGAAACATAAGCCAGAATCGTCTCTTTACCGTTAATGTTTTTCGAAACCGCTAAAGAGCCACTTCGAACTAAATAAAGCCCGTCCGAGACATCACCCTCTTTAAATATAGTCACTTTTGCATTAAAACGTTTGATCTCTATCGCCTTCGACATGAACTCTAACTCTTCGAGACTAAAAATATTGCCAATTTGCGTAACAAGGGAATTCATGATGAATCTTGCATCAATCGCTTTTCTGACGCTATCACTTGTTGCAATTAATTTCAGCATGGCTCTACGAGAGACCTCTAAAACGATACAGCCATCCTCAGCAATCACCGAAGCGGTTCGTCTTCTTCCCGATACCAAACCCATCTCACCAAAAAAAGCGCCTTTACTTAATGTAACTTTTCCTAAACCACCACCTTCCATCCCTATTTCAATAGCTACAGAGCCTTCAAGAATCGTAAAGAAAGTATTGGTATAGTCATTTTTATTAAAAATGGCTTCGTTGTTTTTCATTACTCTCACTTGAGAGTCCATCAATAGTTCACGTACTTGTAATTTAGTAAGTGAGCGAAATAACTCCATCGAATGAATTACATGATCCAAGATTTCTGGAATCTTTTTATCTTTTAGCCAACCGTTTAAACGTTCACGTAATATCTGCTCATCAACCTGCACCACAGGCAATTGATAAATAGATTGAACAATTTCATAACCTTGATTAAGTGCTTGTTTAATCAGTGGATAACCACCCAGTGCTCCAGCAACAAATAATCCGGGCACATTTGACTCGTAAGCTTCAGACAGAACAGGCAATGCGGTAGGGTTCTGGTTAGGAAATTGAACGCCAAAGCTTTCAACTAACTTTCTTGGAGGAGTAGCTCCTAAACGCGCAATAATGCGGTGACAAGGCATTTTTACTTGTCCATCTTTTCCATCAAAGACAAATTCCATCGGTGGATTTTTACCAGTCTCTTTCACTTCTACAGCAAATGCTCTGTGGCAAATGTGAATTTGTCCTGCTTTTTCAGCGGCTAAGATTAAATTACGATTTGCCTCTTTACAGTAAACAAACTCTTCATCACGATTCATTAAAGTCACATGATTCTGTTTTGCTAAAGCCAAAGCATTTTCTATCGCAGCGTCTCCGCCGCCAACCACAATAATTGCCTCATCTTTAAATTCTTCTGGATCCGACAATGTGTACTGGACATAGGGCAGACTCTCACCAGGCACACCAAGCTTTCTTACATTACCTTGCAAACCGATGGCAAGAATAACCGTGCGGCTTGTGTAAGAAGAACCGTCCTCACAAACCACGATAAAGGGGTGATCGTTGCTTTGTCGTGAAATACCAATTACTTTTTTCTGATAATGAATGTTGATGTCTTGTACTTTTATAGCTTGATTCCATTCATCCAAAATAGTTTCTCGCTTACCGCCAACAAAGGGTAAACCGCACCTTAAAGGCAATATACTAGGCTCAGACATGATATGTTTGCCTTTTTGGTACTTAAAAAGTGTGTCAGAGGCGTGATCTTGTGCTTCTAACAAGACATGTCGACTTCCTAATTCTTTTGCACGAGATGCGGCGCCTAGTCCACCAGGACCTGAGCCAATAATAACAATATCAAAATCTGCTTGAACATTCGCAAACAGAATATTCCCTGGCTTTTCTTGTAGAGCAACCATTACTGCACCCCGTTCTGAACTTGAAGAAATTGTGTGAACTTACTATATTCTTTGATAAAATTTTGCGACTGAAATTGATCCTTATTGGCCAACTCCTTGCTTAACTGTGCCATACTATTTTTAATCTGTATTGCATTTTTTGAATAATTTTGCAGATATACTTCGCCGATACTTGATAAAGCCATATAAGCTTGCTCTGCATCGGCATAATTTGAGTAATCAGGGCTTCCTTTCACTAAGGCAAGAAAAATTTCGCGTATTTTTTCAGGTCTAAAAGGGTAAGCTTCTAATGCGGGAACCATTTGCTGAATGAATAATAAAAGCTTTTTCGTATTGTCTTGAATATTCTCTAAAGGGTTTGCTAACGTATTTTTCTCACTCAATGATTGATCTAATCCTGTTACTAAACTGTTAAATTGACCTAGCTTATCCGGAAATGCCACCTGAATAATCGCTCTAAGCATTAATAAACCACTGTCGTTCAGGCGAAGAACACCAGGAGCTTGATTAATTTTTGATGTACGTTGTTGACTACCCAATGGATGATGGCATGCAGAACATTCAAAAAGAGCCAGCTCTGGGAAAATACCTTGGTGATTTCTTTTAGGGTCAGACAACATCTCTAACCGAGCGGTGATAGTTTCAGCCTGACCAATCGCCCACTTTTTTACAGGTGATATGTCACCTTTTCGAAATTTATAGTCCTCATCAACAAGATAATGAGGCGGTTGAATTTTTAAAAAGGTGTTGATCTCAATAGAAAGTCGGGGATGGCCTGCTGCCATCAAACGATGCGAGGCAAAATTTGTCGTATTACCAACGTGACAGGAATTACATAACTTAGCCAGAGCTACGGGTTGACTTGTGGGATAAAGTCCATTTTTGATATTTTCTTGATGAGTTACACCTTTTTTAGTATGGCTAACACCCCATTTTTCAGCATTTCCATGACAACTCTCACAACCCACACCGTCTTGCAAACTAAAGTTTGCTCCTTGAAATTTTTTATCAGGATTATGCGTGTGGCAATTGAGACACTGCGTTGTTAAATGGGCCGGTTGCGGGAGGCTTAACTTTTTCGCGATTTGAATCGATTTTTGACTAAGTAAGCCTTGATAAGACTGACTGTGCCGATCTGCATTTTTCCAGGTCAAGTATTCATTTTGTAATACCGAGCTTTGATTCCAGGGTACAACTGAACCATGACAAGTACTACTAGCACAATCAACATTTCCAACGCTCATCGATTTCATATTTTGGGGTAACAAAGTCTCAGCTGACGAATTCACCCACAAAAAAAAAGAGAATGCTCCGATCCATATTTTCGAAGCGATCGACCCTTTTTTCATCAATGCACTCTAATCGTAGATAGTGATAATCCTGTACCCAGTTCACTTTGTGATTTTGGGACATCTTTCTTTTTATCTTTCCACAACTGCTCTGTCTTCATATGAAAGTTATGGCAAAGACCACAGTCAGATTTCACTCTCTGCGCTGGAGGAGCAGAGCCTGCATGGCAATCCTTACATACTTTAATG
>CANJBQ010000069.1 GCA_947472645.1 Burkholderiaceae bacterium | reverse complement strand
GTCTAATGGGATTACAGAAGGGTTTCATAGAAAGATGAAGTTGATACAAAGAAGAGCTTATGGCTTTCGTAACTTTGAAAATTATAGAACCCGTGTTAGGGTGCTGTGTTGTTAAATAGTGAGTGCCCCCGTAATTGGGAAAGACCCCACATGTTTCACTATGACGGGCGTGACCAATGATTTCATACAGGTTATTGGTTTTATAATGCCGATATGTTCCATATAAAATTGTTTCTGATAACATTCTAAACCCTCATATGATTTATAATGGTCTTGTTCACAAGATCATCTTCCATTAGCTTTGATATAGTTGCCTATTCTATTATTACTCGTTCAATCGATTTAGTGAGTGTAGCCAAAACTAATAAAAAAATTTAAAAGTGTAGCCAGAAGTGTAGCCAAGAGGTGTTTCTGATGTGTGGGATATTCTTAAAACCCTTACTGGGCTTGGTCGGGACGGAAGGATTTGAACCTTCGACCACTAGCACCCCATGCTCTTGAGGTCAAATGTAATTGAAATTACATTTTGGTGCTTTTACCCACTAAAACCCTATATAAACAGAGACATCACCCATTCCTCTTGTGTCATATGATAACATCGAATATCATTCAAGAACACAAATAAGTGTACCTAAAAGTGTACCTAATACGGATTCTTGTTATGAGCAACTTTACCAATACTTATATTAAAAACTTAAAACCTCGTCCAAATAAGCAGTATGAAGAATACGAAGGTCAAGGGTTCGGTCTTAAGGTATCTCCAGCAGGAACGAAGACATGGATCTATAGATATAAGATAAACGATAAAACTGAAAAAGTTAGTTTAGGTCATTATCCAAACATGAGCCTTGCAGATGCCAAAACAAAGTTTATCCAATTAAAGGAATTAAAACGCCAATCTATCAATCCCAAACAAGTTTTAGCACCCGAAATAGAAGAAGATAAAAATACTGTTACAGAACTAGTTAATCGCTGGTATAGCAATTATATTTCCAAACACAGAAAACAACCGCTGCAAATCCTTCAGCTCATTAATGCTGATATTATTCCCCTTATAGGTGAGCAATATATCGATGAAATAGAAGCCAAAGATATCACCAAAGCATTAGATAAAATTGTTGCACGAGGCTCAAATGTCCATGCGAATAAAGTCTTAAGCGCTATCAAGCAAGCCTTTAACTATGCTGTCAGCAGAGGTGAGCTAAAGATAAATCCAGCAATCTATATTCGTGCAAGAGACATTGGAGGCATCGAAAAGCCAAGAGAGCGCGTTTTAACCTTGGATGAAATCAAACAGCTCTGGCAATTCTTAAGTAATGGCAAACATAGCGTCTCATTACAAATCACCAATGCCCTCAAGATATTACTATTAACTGGCGTTCGCACTGGTGAGCTAAGAGTTGCTAAATGGAATGAATTCGATTTTGAAAACTCTTTGTGGACAATTCCCGCCAACAACACCAAAACCGGCATAACAATGCGAGTCCATTTAACAAACTTGGTTGAGTCACTTTTTATGGAATTATACAACTGCAGCATGGGTGACTATGTTATAAGTGGCGCAGACGGCCAAAGTCCGCTATCTGACCGCGCCCTACCCAAAGCTGTAATTCGTTTACAAGAAAGAATTGGCATTGATAAATGGACAACCCACGACCTTCGCCGAACCTTTGCTACCCAGCTTGGAGAGACGCTAAGAATTGATCCCGTTGTTATTGAAAAATGTTTAGGACATAAAATGCCTAAAATTATGGCCACTTATAACAAAAATGAAATGCTACCTGAGCGTGAAGAAGCGTTAGATAAATGGGGAAAGTACGTTGAAAAGCTTGTAAACTACAATGCAGTAGATGAAGAATTGCAGACGCAATTAATTGCAAAAATGAAGCCTCATTTCCTTCAAACTCAAGAAATAATTAATTAGATTTTAGAGACTCATCCAAAAGGATTCTATACATGTCAAATCTAACTCAGACAGACCCAGAGCTTCTTAGCGCCATCAGAGAGATGCTCAATGAGGCTAGAACAAAACTACAGAGCGCTGTAAATACTGCCATGGTGCAAGCTTACTGGAATATTGGTCGATTAATTGTTGAACACGAGCAACACGGAAAAACTCGTGCATCCTATGGAGAATACCAATTAAAACATCTGGCTCTACAACTACAATCTGAATTTGGAAAAGGATTCTATGAGCGGAACTTGAGAAGAATGCGAGCCTTCTATCTAACTTTTCCAATTTGGACCTCAGTAAGGTCCGAATTGAGCTGGACGCATTATCGTATTTTAATCCAAGTAGAAAATCAGAGCGCTAGAAATTGGTACATCTCAGAATCAATAGAGCAAAACTGGAGCGTAAAAGCTTTAGAGCGCCAAATTGGAAAACTTTATTATGAGCGTCTGCTTACTAGCAAAGACAAGTCTCCCGTCATAGAAGAAGCAAAAGCACACACAGAACCCTTAAAAACAGATGCTAAAAATTATTTACGCGATCCCTACATTCTGGATTTCCTTAACTTGCCACATCAGCCACTACTTGAAAGTGATCTTGAACAATCCTTAATGAATAACTTGCAGCAATTCCTATTAGAACTAGGCAAAGGCTTTGCTTTTGTTGCCCGTCAGCAAAGAGTAAGTACTGAAGATGAAGATTTTTATATCGATCTTGTATTCTATAATTACAAACTTAAGTGTTTCCTTTTGATTGACTTAAAATTAGGAAAACTCACCCATCAAGACGTGGGGCAAATGGATACTTATGTGCGAATTTATGATGAGCAACGCAAAGGAAAAGACGACAACCCGACTATTGGACTCATCCTTTGTAGCCAAAAAAGCGAAGCTGTAGCCAAATACTCCATCTTAACTGATAGCAAGCAATTATTCGCATCTAAATATCTCTCATACCTGCCAACAGAAGATGAGCTACGCCAAGAACTAGAACGCGAACGAGCTTTATTATCAGAAATTATCGATAATAAATAATGAATCTCATACGAAGCGATATCCAACGGTATCCGGCATGGTAAGTCGAAATCAGTTTATTCGGATAGATCATTTTAATATTATTGTTCAGTAGAGTGAGGTAATTATTATGAGTAACAAACCACTATCAACATTCGAACGAGAAATGCAGGATCCCGCGTTCAAAAAACAGTTTGAAGAAGAATATAACGACTTCCAATTGTCTGAGATTATTCGCGAACCAATTGAAACCAACAAAATGCACCAGAAAACAAGCAATGAATCAGGTCTTTCCGCTACAGATCAGGATGAGTAAATTTAACAATACAATTACCTTTAATTGCTGAGGTCAACCCTAGCTAATTGCAATTGCTATACTTAAATTGAATGCAATTTGCAAAGGAAAAATGTGTCGACTACCAAGCTTACTAAATCTAAATTTAAACTAGCTTTGGAGTGCCCTACAAAACTCTATTATATAGATAAGCCCCAATACGCCAACCAACAGGCAGAAAATTCATTTTTAAAAGCATTGGCCGAGGGTGGTTATCAGGTTGAAGCCCTTGGTCGCTGTTATTTTCCAGAAGGCTTATATATTAAATCCAGTGATGAAGAGTCAGTCTTAGATGCAACAAAGCGTCTGCTTGAAAAAGAGTCGATTACACTGTTTGAAGCCGAAATATTGCATCAAAGATATTTAATTCGCACCGACATTCTGATCAAAAACCAGAACCACTTGAAGTTAATAGAAATCAAAGCCAAATCTATTGACCATGAGGAAATCCAAACCATTGTAAAGAAAGATGGAACCATCAACGCAAAATGGAAGCCATACATTGCAGATATTGCTTTTCAAAAATGGGTTCTTCAGCATGCTTTCCCAAATTACCGCATTTCCAGCTATCTAATGCTAGTTAATAAAGACAGCATTTGCCCTACTGATGGATTGAACCGTAAATTTTTTCTAACCAAGGATGAATCCGGTAAACAAAGAGTTAAAATTCTGGAGCCACTATCTTCCGATGATTTATCGGTTCACCTGCTGAAAGAAATTAACATCGATCATTTAACAGATAAAATATGGTCTGAAACTGATGATTCGGGACGACCTTATATTGATAGCTTTCACGAGTTCAGCCAGCAATATTTTAGTGGGTCAAAACCACTACCAATCCCTAAAAAGCAATGTGGTGCTTGTCAATTCAAAACATTACCTCGAGATGAGGCACACGACCTACTTTCAGGTTTTAAGGAATGTTGGCGCGAAGCCCTTGGATACCACGATAAAGATTTTCTTGATGCTACTGTTTTGGATTTATGGAATTTTCGTGACAGGGATAAATGCCTACAAAAAGGGTTAATAAAATTGCAGGATTTTGATGAAGATGATTTACCTGCCAAAGATGATGGCAAACCAGGACTATCTGCCAGTCAACGCCAATGGTTGCAAATTGAAAAAGCTAAAAACAACGATAATTCCGTTTGGTTAGACAAACAAAGCTTGAATGATGAAATGCAATCATGGGTATATCCCTTACATTTTATAGACTTTGAAACAGCGATGTTACCTATACCCTTTAAAAAAGGTGCCCACCCATATCAGGGCATAGCTTTTCAATTTTCCCACCATATCATGGATGAGAAAGGTAATGTGGCCCACGTTGGTGAATATCTGAATACTGTTCCAGGAAATGACCCTTCAATTGATTTTATTCGCGCACTAAAGTCTGAACTTGAAAAAGACTCTGGAACTATTTTTCGCTATAGCAATCATGAAAACACTTATCTAAATATGATAATGGGGCAACTTCTTGAGTTACCAGAATCTCCAGCAGATATGAATGATCTGGTTTTGTTTATTAAATCGATTACAAAATCGCCTTCAGATAGCCGTGACAAATGGATTGGAGAACGGTGTATGGTTGATTTATGTGAGTTGGTTAAACGATTTTATTATGACCCATTAACTAATGGTTCCAATTCAATAAAGAAAGTGTTACCTGCTATTTTGAACCGATCCAAATATCTGCAACAAAAGTATAGCCAACCAATTTATGGCTGCAAAGAAAGTATAATCAGCAAGAATTTTATCCAACAATGCTGGATTATATTTGAAGATGGAACCATCAAAGACCCCTACTCTCTTCTAGACCCCATCAACAAAGATACTCCTGATGAAGAAATTGAACTTTTGTTTGATGATGAGTATTTAAAGGAAGGTGGTGCAGCTACCATTGCATATGCCAAATTGCAGTTCACACAAATGAGTGATTTTGAGAGAGAAGAACTGAGAAAGGCATTACTCAAATACTGTGAGCTGGATACGTTGGCGATGGTGATGATCGTTGAGGCATGGCAAGACATGCTGCGGTAATCAATTATAAGTGCTCCCGATTAGAACCACGATCTTAACCTAGCCTAATCAAGAAATCATGTGCTCAGAGATAAGTTGGGTGCTAACCTATAAATACCGCATAGAATCTACGTGGACGCAAAAGCAATAGTAAACAAGCGGTTTGCATCATTATATTACTGCAGAAATAAATTGACTCGCTTCTTACTATGCGCCAATATAAACCAGGTCAAGTAATGTGGTGACAACAGGTGATTTAGATTACTAGATGCTCACCAAAAAATATGCTCAGTAGAGGACCATGCGAATTATGCTAATGAATACTACGCTCTTCGATATCGCAGAGATCTGGCCTGGCTACCCTTTTCGTGGCACGATCACTCCCGTTGCTAATACCAACACCTATGTCGTACAAGTGAGAGATGCGGATACCTCCGGTGAAATACGCACAAAAGGGATGATCACCACAGAATTATCGGGTCGAAAGAAACCTGACTGGTTAAAGCAAGGCGATATTTTATTTGTTGCTAAGGGCGCCAAACATTTCGCTGCCTACGTGAAACAGCTACCGGCGCAAACTGTATGTTCTCCGCATTTTTTCATCGTGCGCATTAAAAACGAACACTTGGCAACGGTATTGCCCGAATTCATTAGCTGGCAGTTAAACCAAATTTCTGCGCAACGTTATTTTAAAGCTAATGCTGAAGGGTCGATGTACGTCAGTATTCGCCGCAAAATATTGGAAGACGTACCAATAACGCTGCCTTCAATAGAAAAACAAGCCCAATTGGTGGCATTACATGCATCTGCAGTTAAAGAACAAGAGGTTTTACAGAAGCTCATTAGCAACCGACAACAGCAGCTAGATGCTATTGCCCTAGCTGTTTTAGGGAGCTCTAGTTGAAGTAAACAAGCATGAGCTAGACAACAACTTGTAAGAAACTAACCGATTTAAAAACTTAAATATAAAGGGAACAAAATGCCACACAGTCAAATCAATCAAGGCGATATAAACAAAGCCGTCTGGGCCGCCTGCGATACATTCAGAGGGGTTATTAGCTCAGATACTTACAAAGACTTCATACTTACGATGCTCTTCTTAAAGTACATCTCTGATGTGTATAAAGACGAATATGACAAGCTGGTTGAAACCCATGGCGATAACTCTGCACTCATTAAAGCAATGATGGCAAAGCAGCGTTTTGTCTTACCGGACGGTGCAAGCTTTTGGGATTTGTACGGACACCGTCATCAGGCGGGTAATGGTCAGCGCATTGATAAGGCACTGCATGCGATTGAAGAAGCGAATGGCACCAAGTTAAAAAATGTATTCCAGGACATCAGCTTTAACACCGATAAACTCGGGCAAGAAAAGCAAAAGAACGATTTACTTCGTCACTTGTTAGAAGACTTTGGAAAAGACATCCTCAATTTACGCCCAAGTCGTGTAGGAAGCTTAGATATCATCGGTAATGCCTATGAATACCTCATCAAGCACTTTGCTGCTGGTAGCGGAAAAACGGCTGGTGAATTTTATACCCCACCCGAAGTATCCGACTTACTGGCGACAATCTTAGAACCTCAAGAAGGTGACCAAATATGTGATCCTGCCTGTGGCTCAGGTGCACTGTTAATGAAGTGTGGCCGTATGGTGCGTAATAACTTTAATGGCTCTAAAAAATATGCCTTATTTGGACAAGAATCTATTGGCTCTACCTGGGCACTTGCCAAAATGAATATGTTCCTACATGGCGAAGATAACCACCGTATTGAATGGGGTGATACCATTCGCAATCCTTTGTTAAAAGATAAAGATGGCTTAGGTTTATTACACTTTGATATTGTGACTGCCAATCCTCCATTCTCCTTAGATAAATGGGGTCACGAAGATGCAGCCAGCGATCACTACGGCCGTTTTCGTCGAGGTGTACCACCAAAAACCAAAGGTGACTACGCTTTTATCTCACACATGATTGAAACGCTTAAACCAGAAAGTGGCCGCATGGGTGTTGTTGTACCGCATGGGGTGTTATTTCGCGCATCATCTGAAGGTAAAATTCGCCAACAACTGATTGAAGAAAATTTATTAGATACAGTCATTGGACTGCCTGAAAAACTCTTCTTCGGTACAGGTATTCCTGCGGCTATTTTGTTATTTAAAAAACATAAAACTGATAACAAGGTTTTATTTATCGATGCCAGTAGAGAATTCAAATCAGGCAAAAATCAAAATCAGCTCACGCCTGACAACATTAAAAAAGTTATCGATACCTACAAGGTGCGTGAAACCACCGATAAATATTCATACCTAGCAACTTTTGATGAAATCAAAGAAAATGACTTTAACCTCAATATCCCTCGTTATGTAGATACTTTTGAGGAAGAAGCTGAGATTGATTTAGTCGTCATGCGTACTGATCGTATTGAACTGCAAGCTCAACTGAAAGACCTCGAAGCAGAAATGGAAGGCTATTTGAAGGAGTTGGGTTATGAGTAACTCAATACCTGACGGTTGGAATCCAGTAAAATTCATGGATATTTTTGAGGACTATAAATACGGACCAAGATTTAGCTCAAGAGATTATGATGAGAAAGGTAACGTCAAAACAATCCGTGGTACAGATATTTCTTCATTTGGAGATATCAATTACAACCAAGTCCCAACAGCAAGAATAGAAGATACTATCGTTGAAAACCATGTGCTTAAAAATGGTGATTTGATAATGATAACAACTGCAGACTGCGGTATATCTGGTGTTTTTTATGAGCAGATGATTCCCTATATTGCTAGTGCATATGCCATTAAGCTAACTCCCACTAACAATATTGATTCACAATTTATCAAATATTTTATGCAATCAACAAACGCGATAAATCAAGTTCAGTCATTTGTAAGAAAGGGTACTGTGGCAAATTTACCTGGATCTGATGTGATGCACTTAAGGTTAAATTTACCCCCCCTCCCAGAACAGATAAAAATCGCTAAAATCCTATCCACATGGGATAAAGCCATCACCACCACCGAAGCCCTAATCGACAACAGCAAACAGCAGAAAAAAGCCCTAATGCAACAACTGCTCACAGGCAAAAAACGCTTTCCTGGGTTTGAGGGAGAGTGGAAAGATGTAAGCATTGGTGACCTAGGTACTATTTATTCTGGTGGAACACCTAATACATCAAATAAAGAATATTGGGATGGTGGTGTAGATTGGATTACACCTACTGATATTACAAAGCAAGATAATGTTTATATCAATTCTAGTGTACGACAAATCTCCCAAGATGGACTCACAAACAGCTCCGCTAAACTCGTACCAAAAGGCTCCCTGTTAATATGTACTCGTGCCACAATAGGAAAAATGGCGATCACTTCTCATGAGATGTGTACGAATCAAGGATTTAAAAATATCGTTCCTAACAAAAAAACAAACATTGAATTCATATATTATTTACTGACATACAAAAAACATAAGCTAATAAGTAAAGCAAGCGGTTCAACCTTTTTAGAGATTTCGAAAAGCGCATTTGAAAGCATAAAAATCAGAGTATCAACTATAGATGAACAACAAAAAATCGCATCAGTATTAATTAATGCAGACAAAGAAATAGAACTGCTCAAACAACAACTTAGCGATTTACAACAAGAGAAAAAAGCCTTAATGCAGCAATTGTTAACAGGTAAACGCCGCGTCAAAGTTGATGAAAGCGAGGCTGCATTGACATGACCGCACCCAAACTCAACCGCGAACTCATAGACACAATATGCACAATCTTCACCGAAAACCGAGGCCACTACACCTCAAGGACAAGTCATGCTGATACTTAACTGCACCAAAGCCGCAGCTGATTTTTTTAGCACAACAAAAAAAGGTAAAAAAATCTCTGTTCTTGAGCCGGCCCCCAAACAAACCATTGCCGAATCAAATGACCCAGCACAATGGCAGTGGTTGGTGCACGCCATAAAAGTAAAAGGTAAAAATGTGCTGGTAGCGATGGATTACCAGACCCGTTTTAGTATTACTTTGTCAGCTTTAAAAAAAGGTGATGACGGCTCTTTTATGAATAGTTTTGAACACCACCTAACGGTTCACATTCATGAAATGATGACTGCCGTTAATGTCGATTCACAGACAATCGATGCAAGCCTTGAACGCTATAGGCATCAACATAATCGCTGTGCCTTTTATTCGCGCGGCGATCGTAGTGTACAGGCTCATATCAATGATGTGGTATGGCATTTTAGGCGCTGTGCCTATGACGGAGGGGATGTCCCCACAGAGGTTGATTTGATTGGCTTTGATATATTTGTCAATCAAATTTTAAGAAAACGCCAGGCTGAAAAAGACTACTTTATCCCGCAGCATGAATTCTTGCACGCGTGGTTAATAGACTATGGCGAATACAACACCGCCCAGGCGGATGCGTGCATTGACGGCCTTAGGGCTAAGGAACGCGCTGATTTCGCTGCCAGACATCCAGAATTAAACTATTCTAGCGACCCCACCGATATGCAGTGTAGCAATAACGTAATAGCACTTGATGCTTACAGGAAGAAATAATGTCTGATAAAGTAGCAAATTTTAGAGAAGAATTCAGCGCCAAGATACCTGCCCTAACGCTGTTATCAAGTCTCGGCTACACCTTTATTCCGCCAAGTGACTGTGAACAACTTCGTGGCACAATCAATGTAGGCAATAAGACGACTAGTCAAGTGATGCTACTGCCAATTATGCGGGCGTTTTTAGCCAAACAAACCTTTCCTCTTGCGGGTAAGCAACATTTTCTTTCAGCAGCTTCTATCGATAAAATCATGCATGAGCTAAACCCTGCCATGAATGAGGGGCTAAAAGACGCCAATGAAAAACTCTACAACGCCATGATGTACGGCGTGAGCGTCACTGAGTTTGTTGATGGTAAAAAAGTATCCCCCACCATTGCGTTGATTGACTGGCATACCATTAGTAATAACCAATTTCATTTCACCGAAGAGATGGTGATTCAAAACAGTGAAGGCACGGGTCATCGTAAACCTGACATTGTGTGTTTTGTAAATGGTTTACCTTGGGTAGTGATAGAAGCCAAGCGCCCGGCATCATCTAAAGAAGGTAAACCAACTATTGATGAAGGCATATCTCAGAATATTCGAAATCAAGGCCAATTTGAGATACCGCATTTATTTGCCTATAGCCAACTACTTTTATCAATTAACGGAAATCAAGGCTTGTATGCAACTTGCCTCACTCCCAAAAAGTTTTGGTCAAAATGGAAAGAAGAAGAAATTGTTGAAGCCGAAATTGTTCGATTAAAGAATAAAGCACTTGATGAAATCCAGCTAAATAGCTTGTTTGGCCACCGCCCTAATGCCGCCAAAGATGAATACTTATCGTTAATTGCAGGTGGTGATTTAGCCGTTACCGACCAAGACCGACTATTGGTGAGTTTGTTACGCCCTGATCGTCTTTTAGAAAGGTAGATCCAACTAGTTAACGCAACTTTCGATATTAAAAAAATAGTCTTATAATATTGAAAAGTTACCTCATAATTATAAAGGAAAATGATGGGGAAGTTAACACATGAAGATCGATGTAAAATTGAGACTCTTTATAAAGCTGGAG
>CANJBQ010000068.1 GCA_947472645.1 Burkholderiaceae bacterium | reverse complement strand
GGTCATGAAGAAATTAAGTTTTTTTCTTTACTCCCAGGTAGTCCAATGGTCAACATATGTATGATGAAAGTTAAAAATAGTTCTGAATCTGCTTGGGATTATCTTAATTGCGCTGCCGATGCTAAAAATCAAGCTGCTTGGAATAAATATTTCCCAGGATATTATGTAACTAGCAAGGATATTATTTATCCACCAGAGTCCAAAAAATTACAAGACCCATCATCCTTAGATCAATCATTTAAAAACTGGATTCAAGTTCCTTGGAAAGAGATGGCTGATGTAAGGGCCAATTGGCTAGAGATTTGGAATAAAGAGATAGGCGCTTAATAGATAAAAATTAAATTAATAAATAGTGATAATTTTATTAATTCCAGTTTTAGTGGTTTTGTTTTTATTTTTTATATGCCCTTTTGGAATATCCATTTATCATAGTTTTTATATTTCCCCTCTACAGACTTCATCCGAGGTAGGTTTTACCTTCTCAAACTATCAAAAATTATTCGGTGATTTATTTTACTTAAAAATCTTACTGCAAACTTTAATGTTGGGAGTCGCCGTTTCTTTGATCTGTCTTTTAGTAGCTTTTCCAGTCTCATATGTTTTAGCAAGGAATAAGACAATCTGGAATAAGCTGATGGTCTTTTTAGTGATCTCTCCGCTTGTAATTAGTATTGTTATACGGGCTTATGGTTGGATGGTAATTTTAGGAAGAAATGGAACAGTTAATCATTATTTGTTACTTTGGGGATGGATTGATGAGCCTTTAAGCTTGATGTTTAATTGGTTCGGTGTAATTCTATCGTTAGTGCACGTTTTACTGCCTTATATGATTCTTTCGTTATCTAGCACAATAGAGAGTATTTCAGAAAATCTTGAGGATGCCGCTCATGTTCTTGGGGCAAATTGGTTTAAACGATTTTGGTATATCTTACTTCCATTATCTATAGAGGGTATAGGTAACGGCCTTACACTTGTATTTATGTTAGCGATTGGTAGTTTTGTGTCAGTCCTTTTGTTAGGAAGTAGTGATACATTAATTTTACCGTTGATGATATATCGCCAGATTCTCCAAATTAATAATAATTTTGCTGCAACTATTGGCGTTGCCTTATTAATTATTTCAATCTTTATTCTTTATGTACAAGGGCAATATTTTCAGGTTAAAAGGGCAAAATGAACCTGCAAAATACAACTAAAATTAGTGTGTATGTAAAAAATATCTATACGATAATTGTCTTATTTTTTTTAAGCATTCCAATATTTGTTTCTGTTGCTGTAGGATTTGGAGACGATAAAGTAGCACGCTTTCCGCCAAGATCATTATCATTGGAGTGGTTTAAGTTGGCGATTGATAATCCAACTTTTATTAATGCGTTAATAAATAGTATGGTCTTAGCCTTTTTGACAACAATAGCCACAATCATTATTAGCCTTCCTGCAACATTGGCCCTAGTAAAGCATAAATTCCCCTATCAACCGACCCTTGAAGCTTATTTATTATCCCCATTAAGTTTGCCTGGAGTACTTTATGGAATGTCGATGTTAATATTTTTAGGTGAATTTGACTTAGGTTTGCCATCCTGGGCTTTATTAATTTCTCATATTGTTATTGCTCTTCCTTATGCATTAAGAACAACATTGGTCATCTATAGATCATCAGATAGGTCATTAGAAGAAGTAGGCATGGTGCTAGGAGCAAATCATTGGCAAACTTTTTTATATATTACATTGCCAATGCTAAAGCCTGGGATTGTAGCTGGTGGACTATTTGCTTTTTTGATATCGTTTGATAATGTACCGGTCTCGATATTCCTCACAACTTCAAATAATGTCACTTTGCCAGTAGCAATAATGAGTTATTTGGTAGGACAAAATTTCGATGCGAGTATTGGCGCAATAAGTGCAATACAAGTCTCAGTTGTATTAGTTCTTTTGTATATTCTCGATCGTTTTTATGGGATTAACCAGCTTAAATCCTTTGGCTCATGATGAACGTAAGAAACAATCATCATTCAGGTGTTGGTGTTGAACTTCATAATTTAAATAAGAATTACGAAAAAAATAGAGCCATTGACACATTGAATTTAAAGATCCACCCAGGCGAGCTAATGTCACTATTAGGGCCAAGTGGGTGTGGTAAAACAACTACCCTTAAAATGATCGCTGGCCTAATTCGTCAAGACTCTGGAAATATTTTTATTGATGGCTTTGACGTAAGGGATACTCCAGTTCATAAAAGAGGTCTTGGATTGGTTTCACAAAATTACGCTTTATTTCCGCATATGACAATTTTAGAAAATGTATCATTTGGGCTTAAAATGAAAGGTCTTAAGGCATCTGTAGTTCTTCAAAAAAGTCTTGATATGCTTAAAGTAGTTCAGCTTTTTGAACTTAAAGATAGATATCCAAGTCAATTGTCGGGCGGACAACAACAGAGGGTGGCATTAGCAAGATGTTTTGTTGTAGAGCCAAAAGTTATGCTTCTTGATGAACCACTTGGGGCGCTAGATAAGAAGTTGCGTGAAACCATGCAGATAGAGTTGAAAATGTTTCAACGACAATTTGGTATCACAACTATTCTAGTTACTCACGATCAAGAGGAGGCTTTGATGATGTCTGATCGTATTGCTGTTATGAACAAAGGAAAGCTTGAGCAAGTAGGAAGTCCACAAGAGATATATGAGCATCCTTTAAATAGATTTGTAGCAGAATTTATTGGGGTGTCGAATTTCATTACTTCTAAGATTGTAGACATTGAGGAACGGTATATTACTGTTGAAATAGAAGGCCAGCTTAGAATAAAAGTATTAAATAATTACAATTTATTAACTTTTACTTTAGGACAATCAGTTACTGTAAGTATTCGTCCTGAAAAAATTAATATACATCAAGAAAATTCATCTGCTCAAATAACATTAGAAGCTATTTTAGATGAGGTTATGTATGTTGGGTCATCGATTTATTATTACTTCATAACTGCTAAAGGTACCAAATTAATTACCTACCAACAAAATACTTCGGCTCAAACTTTTATGCTTAATAAAGGCGTTCATATTGCCCTAAGTTGGGAACCGGATTCAATGTGTTTATTGGTTGATTAATCGGAATCCTTTGGTCAGGGTTTCAAGTCCATGATGGCGGGTGTTCACCAATAGAACTCTCATCAGAAATGGTGGGGGCGTATTTTGAGTGTTCCGTAAGCTAATTTTGGGGTAGAGGTATCTTTATTACTTAATAGATATTATAGTATTCTATACATTGAGTGCGATATTCCTCAAATGCAAATTGAAATATTGATGGAGGCTTTAAATTTAGTGATGATATAAAGCATTATTAAGAAAGGTTCTTCATGAATAGGCGTAATTTTACTTTCTCGTTAGCTTATGGATTAACACTTAGTCAGCAACTTTCTTTTGCTCAAGAATCGACTTGGCCAAAAGCTAGAGTGAATGTGATAGTTCCTTTTCCTCCTGGAGCAGCAACTGATATTACGGGGCGGGTAATTTCTGCAAAGCTTTCGCAAATATGGGGCCAACCCGTTACGATTGATAACCGGGGTGGTGGCAATGGGATTCCTGCAGCTGAAGCAGCAGCTCGAGCTAAGCCAGACGGGTACACTTTATTACTTACCTCTGCGATGACCCATGCAGTTAATCCAGCTTTGTACCCCAAATTACCCTATAGACCCGTTGAAGATTTTGAGCCAATATCTCAATTTGGAAAGCTATCATTCGTTATTTTGGTTCGAGCAGATTCGCCAATTAAAACACTTGCAGAGTTAACCGCTTTATTGAAGGCTGAACCAGGTAAACATAATTTTGGTGCAGGGTCCTTGCCAGCAAGAGTCGCTTCAGAGCTCTATTTACAGCAAGCGGGAGCGAGTGCATTGGGAATTGGCTATAAGAGTAATCCTCAGGCCTTCCCTGATTTATGGTCAGGTCAATTGACTTTTATGACAATCGATACTACAAATGGGCGATTACAAATTGATGGTGGAAAAATGCGCGGTTTAGTTGTTAGTTTGCCATCGCGAGATAACTTAGTACCAAAAATTCCTTCAGCAATAGAGGCTGGAATGCCAGGATTTCAAATTTGGACATGGACGGGCTTTTATGCACCCAAGGGAATTCCAAAAGATATTGTGACTAAAATAAATCAAGATATTATTAGTGCTTGTAATGATCCTCAAGTATTAAAGCAATTTGAAGGATTAGGTGGCCCACCTACAACATCATCACCAGACGAGTTTGCAGCATTTACGGCTGCAGAAATTCAACGTTGGGCAAAAATTATCCACAATACAAATATAAAACTAGATTAGAGAAATGTATGTATTTTCCTTGAAGATTCTTTCAGTTAAAGGAATGCGCTGTTCATATTGAACTATCATTACGATTACTTGAATTCAAGGGCTATCATTTAAACTTGAAAAGCAAAACTTTTTCTGCTAACGGCTAAAATCTGAAAATATTTGAATTTTTATAGTTTGTTTGGAGGTTTTAATAAGAACTTTTACCCAATAATGTAAACTTTAGACTTATTGTGCTCCATTTTTGAAAAGTTATGTACACTCATTAAATCATCAAGAGTTTACTTATTTTTATAATCAACAATTTCATATTAGTACTCAATTTATAAGTATTCTTAATACACTATTTAGAATGTATTTCTGATATGGTGAAATGAGTCAAGCAGTTAAAAAGCCAAACGAGGGAAATGTAATGCAAAGTAATCAACTCAAAGGTAATAATGGACCTAGGATTAAGTCCGAACTTCAGAACCAAGATGATTATGAATCTATCCTGGTCAAAAAAATGACTCCTGTGATTGGCGCAGAAATTTTTGATATAGATCTTTCACAACCGTTATCAAAATTACAAGAACGTGAAATTCAACGCGCTTATGCTGAGAACCAAGTCATCTTTTTTCGTAATCAAATAATTACGAAGAATAACCATTTAGACCTAGGTAGGTTATTCGGAAATTTACATATTCATCCAGCAGCACCACATGTAGAGGGTATTCCGGAGATGATGCAAATCTACGCTGATCAAAATTCACCAAGAGCGAATGGCGAGGCATGGCATTCGGATGTCAGTTGTGATGTAGAGCCACCGATGGGTACTATTTTACAAATCATTCAATCACCACCTTATGGGGGCGATACTTTATTTTCTAGTATGTATGCAGCTTATGATGCTTTATCAGAGCGTATGAAAACATATTTACGAGGTTTAACCGCATTCCATGATGGAGAGCCTGTCTATCGTGGCCTTTATAAAAATTTCGGTGTTGAAGATAAAGAAAGCTATCCGCACGCAGAACATCCTGTCATTAGGACACATCCGGTTACAGGGAAAAATGCTTTGTATGTCAATAAAGGGTTTACTACGCGCATTATGGGAATCCCTCTCGATGAGAGTGATGGGGTGTTGACCTATCTTTTCGAACACATGGAAAACCCTTTATTTCAATGTCGGTTTCGGTGGGAAGAAAATTCGATAGCTTTTTGGGATAACCGATGTGTGCAACATCGAGCGATGTGGGATTATTGGCCACATACTCGAATTGGGAACCGGGTCACGATTTGTGGCGATAAGCCTTTTTTTAACGAGTTAGCTTCTTAAAAATCACTTTATTGAACGCTGATATTACGCCCCTTGATGACATTTTCCCAGACAGTAGATTCTGCTTTAACTTGGCTCTCAAAATCTTTCTGGTTATTAACCACCGCAGTGAGACCATTTAGATCTAAACTTGTTCTTAGCTCGGGTGAATTAACGGCTTTTACTGTTGCAGCATAGAGCTTATCGATAATTGAGGATGGTGTATTCGCTGGCGCCACCAAACCAAACCATCCAGTAGATTCATATCCAGGCATACCTGATTCAGCGATGGTAGGTACATCAGGAAGTTGCTTAGAACGTTTCAAGCTAGTAACTGCTATTGGCCTGATTTGACCAGATTTTGCAAACCCAGCTGCAGCCGTTAAATTACCAACCATAAAATCAATTTGCCCTGCTACTAAATCATTCAGTGCGGCCGATTCGCCCTTGTAGGGTATGTGTGTAGCAGGAAAATTTGCGGTATAGGTAAGATTTTCTTCTGCCATATGAACCTGGCTACCTACTCCCGCTGAACCAAAATTTAAATCTTTTGATTTGGCATAAGCTATAAAGTCAGCAAAATTCTTTACTGGTAACTTGGTGCTGACTGATAAGAGCATTGGACCGCTGGCAACATTCGTAATGTAAACAAAATCCTTGGCGTAATTGACTGGTAATTTCTTATATAGACTTGGATTTACAGTGAGCATGCTACCTGAAGCTAACATGATGATGTAACCATCTGATGGTGATTGAGCAACATATTCTGCTGCAATATTTCCTCCAGCACCACCTTTGTTTTCAACAATGACATTTTGTCCAAAATCTTTCGTCAGTTGTTGCGCTAACAGTCTTCCAAGAATATCTGTAGTGCCACCAGCAGAGAATGGGATAATTAATTTTATCGGCTTGGTTGGCCAAGATTGACTAAATGTCAAGGGGGATATGAATAATGAAAACATACTCGTAAGTAACAGTAATTTTTTCTTTAGCATGTGGCATTCCAATTCAATAAATTCATCTTGTTATGGGATTTACTTCCAAATTTAATGAGGCGATTTATCTTTATTTCTATTTAATATTTATTAATTGACTGTTACTTAACTCTCCTCTAACTCGAATGTAATGTCAATAATTTGCTACTGCATTGATAATGAATTTGAGTATTGCAAGATTTAAAATTCATCTATATGATATAGATATGTCCTCTATTTTGATCACCGAGTTCATTTCAAGTCAAGCCCTAGAAACCCTAGGTGCTAAGCATGAGGTTGTGTATGAGCCGGATTTGTATAAAGACCGTTCTCAATTAATTGCTGCGTTGCAAAATATTGATGCCTTGATTGTCCGTAATCTCACTCGAGTGAATGAGGAGATTTTGGAAGGAGCGAGTAAGCTAAGAGTAGTGGGTCGCTTGGGCGTTGGATTGGAAAATATAGACCTGCCCGCTTGCTCCTCACGAAATATTTCGGTGATTCCTGCCACTGGAGCTAATGCTGAGTCAGTTGCTGAATATGTTGTTGGTGCAGCGGTTACTTTAATGAGGGGTTTTGTTCCCGCTACACATGCAACCCTAAATGGTGAGTGGCCACGCCCTCGTTTTTCTAGTTATAACGAATGTTTGGGTAAGACCTTAGGGATTGTTGGCTTTGGTAGTATCGGCAGGGTGGTTGCAAAGAAGGCGCACGCATTTGGTTTTCGGTGTCTTGCATACGATCCGATGTTACAAGGATCATCAGTCTCTTTGGAGCACTTTTCAGTCCCACTCATGGCCTTGAATGAATTATTGGCACAAAGTGATGTGGTGACATTACATTTACCCTTCTTGCCTGATACCAAAAATCTCTTTAGTGCCAATACTTTGGAGAAAATGAAAATTGGTGCATGTCTGATCAATACGGCACGAGGTGGTATCGTTGATGAATTAGAGTTGGCGGAACGCGTCCGATCTGGGCGAATTGGTGGTGCTGCAATTGATGTATTTTTCTCTGAACCAGTAAAAGATCTACATCATTTTATTGGGATTGAGAATTTGATTCTTACCCCTCATATCGCAGGAGTGACCCACGAAAGTAATGAACGGGTCAGCCAGATGATTGCTGATGAAGTTAACCGATTTTTAGCGGGTTAAGATGAATTTATCCTATCAAGATATGTTTTCATTGGCTTACTCAGGTTTAAGGGCTGCGCGCATCAATGAGAAATCCTCATTCGAGACAGCACAATTTTTAGCGCTTGCTGAATTAGATGGGTTGGCTTCGCATGGCTTAGCGAGAGTCGCTCAGTATGCGGGGCACGCAATTAACGGTCGTATTGAGTTAGCACCTAAATTGAAAGTTCGCCATTTTAAGACTTCGGCCGCGTTGGTAGATGCCGGTGATGGTCTTGCGTTTCCAGCGCTTCGCTTTGCTACTGATCTATCAGTAAATATTGCCTCTAAAACTGGGTTAAGTTTAGTTGCTGTTACCAATAGTCATCACTTTGGGGTTGCTGGACACTTTGCAGAAGCTGCCGCTCGAGCGGGTTATATCTCCTTACTCTTTGGTAATACTCCTGCAGCTATGCCGATGGTAGGTGGGACTAAGGCTATCTTTGGAACAAATCCGTTAGCTGCCGCTTTTCCAATTAACAATGGTGATCCGCTAGTGATTGATATGTCTCTCTCTGCGGTAGCGCGAGGTAAGCTACTAGTTGCTGCTAAAAAAGGTGAGTCTATTCCAGAGGGCTGGGCTTTAACCGCCGATGGTAAACCCACGACAGATCCACAAGAAGGTTTAAAGGGTTTAATGCTACCTTTAGGAGGAGATAAAGGGGCTTTGCTAGCTTTAATTGTGGAACTACTTGTTGTCGGTCTTTCGGGTAGTCGTTTTTCATATGAGGCAGACTCCTTTTTTGATGCTAAAGGTAATCGTCCTCGAATTGGGCAGTTGTTGTTAACGATTGACCCAGGTCTTGCGGGGGGTAAAGTTTTTGCTAGTCGGATGCAGAGTTTTTTAAAAACTTTAGCGGCTGATCCTGGAACTCGTCTTCCTGGTCAGCGTCGCTTTAAGCAACGTAATAAGGGCTTTAATGAGGGCGTTAATGTTTCTGATGGTGTTGTTGAAGAAATTCAAGCTGGGATTCGCCAGTTATGGAGTAAATAGTTTTTTAACGAGATGATTAAGGAGAACACAATGATTCATTTTGTCGTGCATGAGCCAAATGATGGCGTAGGAGTGGTGGTAGTTGAAGATGTAAAAGCCGGAGATGATTTAATTGGTTGGGTTATGGATGGTGATTTAACTTTAAATATGAAATCACAAAGTGATATTCCAATTGGCCATAAAATCTCACTTAACGAGTTCAAAACAGGCGATACGGTGATGAAGTATGGCGTTGATATTGGCAAGGTGGTAGCGCCCATTAAAAAAGGTGAACACCTGCATGTTCAAAATGTAAAAACAAAGCGCTGGTAATCCAGATCTTTATTCACCTGCTTATTGAGAAAGAAAAAAATGACTAATTTGAAAAATGCAACTTTTATGGGTTATCGCCGTGAAAATGGTCGCATGGGTATTCGCAATCACGTATTAATTTTACCTTTAGATGATTTATCGAATGCTGCCTGTGAAGCGGTAGCAAATAATATTAAAGGCACAATGGCAATTCCTCATTCCTACGGTCGTTTGCAGTTTGGTGCTGATTTGGATTTACATTTCCGAACACTGATCGGTACTGGTACAAACCCAAATGTGGCTGGTGTAGTAGTAATTGGTATTGAGCCACAGTGGACTAAAATTGTTGTTGATGGTATTAAAGCATCCGGTAAACCCGTTGAAGGTTTTTGGATCGAAGGTAATGGCGATACCGCAACTATTGCCTCAGCCAGTAAATCTGCTTATCAGATGATGAAGTATGCTTCTAAACAACAGCGGGTATCTGCCCCTTTATCTGAGTTGTGGGTATCAACTAAATGCGGAGAATCCGATACAACTTCTGGTTGCGGATCAAATCCAACGGTAGGTAATGCCTTTGACAAACTCTATGAAATTGGCTCTACTTTAGTGTTTGGTGAAACCACGGAATTAACGGGTGGCGAGCATTTAGTTGAGGCACGTTGCCGCACTCCAGAAGTGAAGAAAAAATTTCGTGAAATGTTTGATCGTTATCAAGATGTTATTGAACGACACAAAACTAGCGACTTATCTGACTCACAACCAACTAAAGGAAATATTGCTGGTGGATTAACAACCATCGAAGAAAAAGCTTTAGGGAATATCCAGAAAATCGGAAAAAAATGTATTGTTGATGGCGTTTTGGATAAAGCTGAAGAGCCAAAAATAAGTGGTTTACATTTCATGGATTCCTCATCGGCAGCTGCCGAGATGGTGACTTTGTGTGCGGCTGCTGGTTTTGCTGCCCACCTTTTCCCAACGGGGCAGGGCAATGTAATTGGTAACGCTATTCTTCCCGTCATTAAGATTTGTGCGAACCCTAAGACTGTTAGAACCATGGGTGAGCATGTGGATGTTGATGTATCAGGTCTCTTGCGACGTGAGGAAAATATGGATCAGGCTGGTGATAAATTATTGGATTGTCTGATGCGAATCGCGGATGGCGAATTAACAGCAGCTGAAATTTTGGGCCACCGTGAATTTGTTTTAACTCGTTTATACGAATCGGCTTAAGTCTTATCTCATGAAATCCCTGACCGCCTATGAAGAAGTTAAGCAGAAGATCACAGAAGATCTGGTCAGGGGGCGCTATCCGATGGGGCAAGCTTTACCCGCCGAAAAGGATTTGTCTAAAGAGTTAAATGTATCTATCGGAACCTTACGCAAGGCAGTGGACGAGCTTGTAGCAGATGGAATTGTCATTCGCCGTCAAGGCAGGGGTACCTATGTAACGGAGCATGATCTCAAACGCCTTTTATATTATTTTTTTCATGTTGTTAAGCACGATGCTATTACAAAAATAAATCCTCGGGTTGAGTTAGTTTCCCTTACTAGTGCAAGCGCAAATAAAGAAGAGGCTAGTAAGCTAAACCTTAAAGAAGGAGTGGCAGTGTGGCGGATTGTGAATCGTCTTTATTTGGAGAATCAATGCGTCATGATCGATCAGATTACTTTAGATAAAATACGCTTCAAGAATCTCACTCGCATTGACTTTGTAAATCGTATAGGTTCTATTTACCAGTTGTATCAAATGAAATATGGTCAGACTGTGGTGCGAAGTAGTGAGCGTTTGAGAGCTGGTCTCGTGGGCAAGCAATATGCAGAGTGGTTGGGGTTGAAGCCCCAGTCTCCTGTGCTGTTAATTAGACGAGTGGCTTTAGGAATACAAGATGAGCCCCTAGAGTGGCGAATATCCACCCTTAATACGAATCAGCACGAATACTTTAGTGAAATCGTTGCGTAGTTATTGTGATTTGAAAAAATATTAAGATCCCATGAAATTCATTAAATATATCCCTGGTTTTTTATTTAGTAGTGTAATTGCTTTAATTGCTATTGAGATATCCATAAGATATTC
>CANJBQ010000067.1 GCA_947472645.1 Burkholderiaceae bacterium | reverse complement strand
AATGTTTTACGAGCCTATAGCAAAGTTCAATAAAGTCATATAAAATACTGTTAATCGTATTGTTTAGGAGGTTATGGTGGGTACTGTCGCGGCTAATGATTTAAAAACCAAGGGTATCAAGGCTATTGAAGACGCTTTGCTGAATCAGCCTGAAGTGGCCTTGTCGGTGCGTGGGCAAGTCAAGTATGTGGTCATGAGCCAAGAGCACTATCACTATCTGCGTGAATGTGAATTAGAAGCTGCTTTAGCTGAATCTCGAGCTGATCTAGCTGAAGGTCGTTTTGTTAAAGAAACCGTGGCTCAGCATGTCAAGCGCTTAAAACAGATTAATAAAGCCGCGAAATGACTTGGCAGTTAATTTATACCCAGCAGTACAACAAACGAGCAGCCAA
Source organism: Burkholderiaceae bacterium (assembly GCA_947472645.1). Classification (GTDB taxonomy): domain Bacteria; phylum Pseudomonadota; class Gammaproteobacteria; order Burkholderiales; family Burkholderiaceae; genus Polynucleobacter. The sequence continues at coordinate 10,790 of CANJBQ010000067.1, read as the reverse complement.
GTTCTTAAAGCGTCACCCTGAGATAGAGAGTCAGTACGCCAAGACCCTCGAACTATTGGAGCTTAACCCCCATCACCCCAGTTTGAGACTACATGGGTTGTCGGGGCGGTTGTTAGGCTTACATAGTATTTCGATCAATATGAAATATCGAATCACTATCGAAATGATTGTGACTGAGCATGAAATCATCCTGCTTAATGTGGGTGATCATGACGAGGCCTATTGACACAGGCGTTACTTAAAGTAACGCTCAGCTTCTAAATAGTATTTTAGCTATGCCTGTCATCCGTCTTGCCGAAGAAAAATAAAACCACTTAATTTCGAGTAGGCAGTAAATTTAGTTTCAAAACGGATGAGTTCTCACTTCAAAGTACTGCTCCTGCAGGAATATCTTATCTTTGTGCGGGAATAGCATTTTGCTACATGACGCAATTATTAAGATATTCCGAATACCTTAAATATAAAATCAGTGACATTCGGATGGTTCAAGTCAATCCTTTTCGTCTTAGTAGATCTGTTGTACAAAATAATTTACAAGCCTTTGCAGAACCTGTGGATACGCATTTATTTCTCAATGGCGAAGAATCTGATGAGATCATGCAAAACCTTTTGACGATGGGTGCAAAAACCTGTTATCTTCATGCTGCATTAGGTGCCCAAGTTATCCCGCAGATCTCACTTTCGTTGAATGGTGAAAATATTTAACGGGTAAATTAAGCAGGTTTCAGATGATAAGAGTTTTTTCTAATACTCATCCTAGCCACATGGGATAATAAAAAGTGTATAAATTACAGTAAAGTAATAATATATATTATCAATCTTGAAAATATTCAGGTCATCTTTTTCTAGATTAAACGGACATGTTTAAGGCAGTAGTCTGCGACTGTTGAGACCGTGATAGACTTAAGCTGTTTTAAAAAAATAAAATACAAAATATGAAAACTCTGGTTTATGGAGCGGGGGCAATTGGGAGTTGGTTAACTGCCGAGTTAACAAAGGTAAATCACGATGTTTGTCTTTTGGCAAGGGGTGAAAACCTCAGAAATTTGCAAGCCAATGGTGTGAAATACGGTGAAATGGGTGGGGAGCAATTTATAGTACCCGTTCGTTGCATAGCACCTGAGTCCACTGAAAAAAACTTCGACATCATTTTTGTTACGCTGAAATCCATGCAAATAGCTGATGCGGCTCAGGATATCGTTGCTAGATTGTCATCAGGCGGCTCTCTGGTAATGATACAGAATGGGCTACCGTGGTGGTACTTCAGTGGCATTGATTCTCCATGGAGTGGTAGACGTTTAGAAACATTAGATATGGATGGGTCTCTTACAAAAAATATCCCACTAGAGGCGATTGTGGGAGGGGTTATTTTTAGACCTGTGATCAAAGTTGGTCCTACTGAATACGTTCTTCCAAAAGTTCCAAAATCTTGGTTGACCATTGGCGAAGTTGATAATCAAATTCGTCCTCGGTTATATGAAATTGAAAAATTAGTAGCATCGACTGGTTTTGGAGTTCAGGTCGTTCAAGATATTCGAAAAGCAAAATGGCAAAAATTATTAAGAAACATTGTTTGGAATACGCTTTGTACGATTGGTCAGACTCCACCAGGTAGATATGAAGCTCATCCTTATGGATCTGAAATAGTTCACATCATCATGAATGAGGGCTTAGCTGTTGCCCATCAACTTGGCATTGATTTAGATATCAACCCTGAAAATGAGTTATTAAGTGTTAAGGGAGATTTTCGAAATACTCCATCAATGCTTCAAGATATCAGGGCAGGTCGTCCTCTTGAAAGTGCAGCAATCATCAAAGTAGTCATCGAAATGGGTGAAATATTAAATATTCCAACGCCAACTTTACGTATGATTTCTTTGCTTGTCGATGTTTTGAATCAGACGGCGCAGGAAGAGGGTGGTGGTATTCAGTTAGTTGTTAAATAAATCTTTATTTAGAAAAACTATGAAAATATTTAATCGATTTTTAATCATACTTGGTATAACTTGTTTCAGTTTTAGCCTGAATATATCTTTACGAGCGCAAGAATACCCGAATAGGCCTATCAAAATAGTTATCCCCTATCCCCCTGGAGGCCCATCAGATATAGTTGGACGATTACTAGGTCAGGCACTTAGTGAAAGCCTTGGTAAGCCGGTGATTATAGAAAGCAAACCAGGTGCTGCCGCTAATATTGGTATGCAATTTGTAGCAAGATCTATTCCAGATGGTTATACACTTTTGTTGGTGAGTAGTAATCTTGTGATTAATCCTAATTTATATGCAAATCCAGGGTATGACGCTATCAAAGATTTTGCACCAATCATTATGCCGGCGGGCTCACCTAATTTAATTATTGTTCACCCGAGCTTCCCAGCAAAAAATATTCAAGAATTTTTAGCCTTAATCAAAGCAAATCCTGGAAAGTATGACTTTGCAAGTCCTGGAGGTGGTTCGGGACCGCACCTTAGTGCAGAGTTATTAAAGTTAAAATTGAATTTAAGTATGCAACATATCCCATTTAATGGCGGTGGGCCTGCACTTCAAGCAGTTTTGGGTAATCAAGTTCCTATTGGTTTTTCTACACTACCTCCAGCAATTGCTCAGGTCAAGTCAGGAAAATTAGTTAGTATTGCTTTTACAAGTAGTTCGAGATCACCAGTCTTACCAGACACTCCAACCCTCTTTGAATCAGGTGTTCCCGAAGTGGAGGGCGAAACCTTGCAATTTATCGTTGCTCCAGTTGGAACTCCAAGTGTAATTATTCAGAAACTGAATTTGGAATTTAATAAGGCTTTATCGAATCCGGAATTACAAGCGAGGTTAATCAATGCTGGTTACTTTGTTTATAACAATTCACCGGAGCAAACGGCTCAGAAAATTCGTTTGGAGCTTGATAAGTGGGGGGCTGTTATTAAAGCCGGAAAAATTAAACCTGACTAATTTTTCAAGATTTATAGGAAGGGTCTAACTTATCCAACATGCGAAGGAGTGCTTGCCACTCCCCTTTTTTTTCCTGATAGCCTGGCCTAGAAAAACTTTTCGCCACTCCTTCTGCAACCTCTTGAGTAGGAATAATCAATTTTGCCCCACCGGCAAGGGCCGCAACTTGAATTTGGCAAGCTCTTTCGAGGTAATACATATAATCAAAAGCTTCCCGAATAGTATTGCCACAAGTTAGCAGGCCATGATTGTTTAAAATCAGAGTCATCTTATCCCCAATATCTGCCACTAAACGCTGGCGCTCCTCTAAGTTTAGCGCCACACCTTCATAGGCATGATAGGCAACATTATTAGTGAGACGCATGGCATGTTGAGAAATGGGAAGTAATCCCTGCTCTTGAGCAGATACAGCAACACCGGAGGCCGTATGTGTGTGCATCACACAATGGACATCGCTTCGTGCTTCGTGGATGGCGCTATGAATGACAAATCCAGCTTGATTAAAACCTAACCCAGTTGGATCATCGACGATTTCGCCATCAAGAGTAATTTTTACTAGATTAGAAGCTTTCACCTCATCCCACATGAGACCAAATGCATTTAGCAGGAAATGGTTATCTGATCCTGGAACTTTGGCAGAAATATGGGTATATATCAGATCCGTCATCTTAAAATGAGCCGCGAATCGATAGCAAGCTGCAAGATTAACCCGAGTTTGCCACTCTGCCTCACTGACTTTGCTACGCACATCGTTATCCTGAAAATCCATGGTCTGCCTCCATAAGGGGTACTATTTTTGTTGATTATAAATTCTATTTCTTATTTATCCTGTGATTCTTACTCCTAGCCTTTCATTCCATAAAGTAAGTTAGCCTTCTTGATACTCAAAACTGTATAGTGTTTTTAAAAAATCATACTTAAATATCGTGCAAATGGTTGAGTCTTCTACTTTAAAATATGTCAAAATATATGATATCAACATTTAACGGAGATGATTGTGAGCAAACTTGCAAATAATGTAGGGTGGGGGTTTATTGGATGGATATTAATTCTTAGCGGCTTAATGCTTTACGTTCAGGGTTATAAGCCAGTTATCTTTGGAGCAGGAATTTTAGTGATTCTTTATCGTGCTGTAACTGCGCATACCGATGAGTATGAGCCCAAAACAAAGTATTAACCAATGAAAAACATAATTCGTTTTCAGATAGAGTTATCTGAAAATTTGGCGCGCCAGTCATAGTAGTTTTCCAGTGTTGCCAAAGGACTAATCATCTCTGGTAAAAATGCAATTGGAGTCTTTCCAGCCAGTAATTTATTAGGCCAGTGAGAATCTGCTAAAGCACCTTTACCAATCGACACGAAATCACCTTCGCCACTTTCTAACGCTGCCTCGGCAATCAATTGGTCATGTAACTTGCCGTTGGCTATAACAGGAAGCCCACTAAAATCTTTGGCAAGCCCGGAAAGGCTTTTAGATGTTCCAAAAACTGGACTTACACCGTGGTGCGCAGCAACGTGAATAAAGTCGACCTTAGTCTTTGCTATTTCTGAGAAAATAATTTTAGCATCCTCAACTTGGCCAGGCCAACTGTATTCTAGATCAGTCACTTTTGTTTGTGAAATACGAACTCCAAGTAGCTTATTGGGTATTGCTGCTCTAACTGCATTGAGTAGTTCTAGATGGAATCGAAGTCGTGCAATCACATCACCGTTGTAACGATCCGTTCTTTGGTTAGTGTAGGTCGTTAGGAACTGATCGAGAAGATAGCCATTTGCACCATGTATTTCAATACCATCAAAACCAATGCTCATTGCACGACGAGCGGCCTCTGCAAAACTAACAATAACTTCGTCTATTTCTTGTTGAGTCATTGCGCGGGGAAGTTGAAATGGTTCATTGTTGCCACGGTAACGACTGACTTGAACACCATTTGGCCTTATAGCAGATGGGGCAATGGATTCTTTCACCCAATAGTTGCCTTGATTTACCGAACCAGCATGAAAGAGTTGCATATAAATTGGTGTACCTTGAGCGTGAACAGCCTCAACAACCTGCGCCCAAGAATCTGCTTGCTGTTGATTCGCAATGCCAGGTTGATACGAATAGCCTTGACTGTATTTTTGATCGACATAAGTTGCTTCAGTAGCGATCATCCCCCAACCGCCCCTTGCATACTCGGTATAATAATTCCTCATCAACGGGGTTACTAGACCATTCTCAGTTGCGCTAGCACGAGTTAAGGAAGAAACAATAGCTCTATTTTTTAAAAGAATAGGCCCAAGATGTTGCGGGGAAAATAAATGAGAGTTGGTCATTTTTAAAGTGAAAATATAGAGAATGAATAATAATTAGATCGTAGGGCTCAATGTGTAAAGATGGGTTTTTCGTCAATTTTTGCCAAAACAATCATCATTAACTTACTTAGTTTAATTGATTGTGCGCAAAAGTAAATAGCTTCCAAAATGATGGAAGATTTGGCTTAGTTAAACGTAATTCATCTTCTGTATCGTTCTAAGTAAAGCATCAATTAATTAGCTGCGCTCGCTTTGGAAACATAAATGGCAATTGCCTTTATGTCTTCTGGAGAAAGTTTCTCCTTAAAAGAGGGCATTGCTCCAATACCATTGTTGAGGGCGTTGATCACTCTAAGTTGATTTGGTTTTAATTCATCTAAAATAGGTCCAATAGCTCCTTCAGATCCTGCATCTTTTAGGGTGTGACAAATTCCACACGGAGGGACTGCTCCAGAGAAAAGTTTTTTACCGATGGCAAAATTGCTTGCCTCATCAGCAACCGCAAAATTTGTAGTAAAACAATACACAGTAATGACTAGTAGCTTCAGAAAAACTCTGCAATACATGTTCTTATGCCACTATGATATTAAATGAATGATCTGCCCAGCTATTGTTGTTATAGCCACTTTGATTTTCCCCTCTAGTTTCAGGCTGGGTCTTTCCAGAGGTATCGGTAGCCCTTGATGCAAGGGTGAAGCTACCAGAACCTAACAGCGTTTCTAGAACAAATTGTCGCCAAGCATATTTACCAAGATCAGGCCCTACAAAACGTGCTTGTTGCCAAGTTTTTCCTCCATTGATAGACACTTCAACGCCTTTGACTGCGTGCAGTCCACCAAAGGCAACACCTTGGATTTGAACTTTTCCTGGCTTGACTGGACCGCTATCCGTAAATGGTGAGTTAATCCAAGATTTGATATTCATTTCTTGCACGGATGGTTGTGACGGATCAGTTTTGCCACCTAGTGGTGTCATACGATAGCCGTGTGACATGATCTTGGCATCACTTTCCTTGTCGCTAAAAGTTAATTCTTTAATATACTTAATATTATTAACACCAGCGTAACCTGGAACTATCAGTCTTAAAGGACCTCCATGAGCAAGAGGTATGGGGGTGCCATTCATTTCCCAAGCTAGAAGGGCATCTTGCATGGCAGCTAGAGGAACTGAACGTTCGACAATAATGCTTTTCGGGTCAATACCCTCTGGTAATTTTTCACCACCTGTACCAGTAATAAATTTCATACTAGGCAAAACTCCACCGAGTGTTTGAGCAATATGTCGGACAGGAACACCACTCCAAATAACACATCCTGCCGCACCTACAGTCCAGGGAGTTCCGCTAGGCTTGCTAGGGAAATAGCCACGGCCATTACCTGAACACTGAAGCACTGCTGCAGTAGTTTCTAAGCCTAGACTTTTCAACTCAGCTAGAGTAAATACACGAGGTTCTTTCACACCTTGAATACTGATTTCCCATGCATCCCGATTAGCCACGATGCTTGGATTTGGGGCGGGAAGATTGTTTCGAATGTAGAGTTGATCGGAGGGAGTGATAACACTGGTGCCAAACGCTGAACGCTTAGTTTCAATAGTTGTTGAACTATGAATAATCACACTTTTAGGATCTTTCCAAGCTAAATAGGGAGGTAGGGGCTTAATGACTTCTGCAGTAGCTTGCGCAAAAATATTTTTTTGAAAGCTGGCAAGACCTGCAATTGCCACTGAGCTGACACTGCCTATCAATAAATTGCGGCGAGTCAAATTATAGAATCTTGTCATAGTTCTCTTTCATGGAGAATACTTTTTGTTGAAGAATGCCACCACTTTTAAAACATCAATGTCATCGATCACAGAAAGTTTAGATTCATCCATACTAATATCAGTATCCCTAATAGCGCTAAACTTCTATGTTAGATTGTACAACCGAAAGTTAATGACTAAGTTTGATTTGGCAATAGGGGATGTTTTGCATTGGAATTTTAGTCATAAGTTTAAGGCTGAAAACTAAAGTATATTCTGTAGCCTCCATAAAGCCATCGTTAGCTCAGAATAAGTACAGACATCATCTTCCCAAAGACTAGTTAATCGTCTTGTTGTTTGGGGGATAAGATCTAAAAATATCGAATTCCGTGATACGTCTTTTTTGACTAAAGTATCTATAAAAGCCCAACATTTTTCAGTACTGCCATAGATCGCAAGACCCATTAAAAAGAGAACTTCATCTTGTGTGATATTTCTTGCGTTGTAGGTAAGGGGCTTGGGATACTGTAAGTTGAGGGCGTTACTATGTATTGTTGACTTTAGTGACATTGAGAAGATTTCTTCCAAGTGTTCGATAAACCTAAGTAATTGTAGTTATGACTCCTGTATGTGTCATCACTATGAATCACCAGGCAATCATAAGTGAAAAAGGCCATCTCAGTACTCATCTCATTAAAACCATTTAGCCAATGAATTTTTCATGATGATTTTGTATTTTCTCTTTATGTTTTACGACTTATCGTTCAAGTTCTGATACAACAGCATCAATTACATGGTAAAGATCATCGTTTTGTGCCTCTGCGAAAAGTTCTCTACCTTTCAAATGAATTGTTAGTTCAGCAGTATGTCTTAATGCCTTTTCTATTGCGTTATCAAACATAAAGAAAACAGTCGCATCAATAACGTGATCAAAGTGCTCGCGTATTTTTTGCATACCATCTGCAACGTGTTTTCGTATTACAGGGGTGACCTCAAGGTCACGGCTATTAATGGTTAAGTTCATCATTGATTCCTCATCCATCGATAAAGGTAGAGAAGTTATTCCATTATTATTTTTGAAGTTCATCGAAAAACACCTTTTTTGGTGTGGTAAGGTCTTTTCGGAGAGGATTCTTTTTAAATTGAATTCAAGATTTCGATGAATTTTCGAAAACTTAATATCCTCAAATAACTTATCGAGATCTACAAAAGATAGGCTCTTCATGTCTAGAAGATTAATTGATTCACCGACCTTTAATTTTTCCATGCTAATTAAGTATGTCAATTGAGTCATTTCAAAACCCTCATGTCAAAATGTCATCATTTTTAAAAAGAGTATTCTTGTTTTGTTGATATTTGCCATGTTCAAGTTGGCAAATATGCATTAGTCATAGAATGTGAACTAAATTATCTGAGTGATTGGATTGTTTGAATTTGTAAATTAGTGATTAATCAACATCTGATTAATTGCTTAAACTTATTTTTTCGATTTGCTTTAATAAATCAGTTTTTTAATGAATATCAATCTAGAAAGGGAGCCGTGCTTTATATCCATCAACAAATACCGCCAAATTTTGGTGAAGCTATTTGTAAGGGTAAAAAGCATAATTATTCCCTACACCTTAAAAATTAATTCATTTTCATTTCTTTGATAATGCCTCGGAATTGATCCATTTGTTTTTTATAAATAGCGGTCTGTTCAGCTGGTGTTGACCCGACTGGTTCAGCACCTATATCGTTTAAACGTGCAGCAAGTTCAGTATTTTTGACGGCCGCAACAATTTCCTTATTCAATCGATCAATAATTTCTTTTGGAGTTTTTGCAGGCACAAAGATTCCATTCCAACCCTCTAACTCAAGCATTGGATAACCTAATTCAGTGACTGTTGGTACATCAGGAAGAGCGGGAATACGTTTACTGGCAGTTGTAGCGATTGCCTTTAGAGTTCCTGCTTTTACTTCATTGATAGATGTTGATAATTGATCACCACCGATATGTATGCGACCGGATAATAATTCTTGCTTGAGCGGAGCGGCTCCTTTAAAGGGGATATGCTCCATATCTACTTTAGCTGCTCGCTTGAAGGCCTCGCCAAGAACATGTACCGCTGAACCTGGTCCTGTGGATCCATAATTATATTGTAAGCTTCTATTCAAACTGAGTAAAGTTGCTAATTCTTTTAAGTCCTTAACGGGCACTTTGGGGTTTGCGGTAAATATAAAAGGTACATATACAGCAATAGACACCCCCTCAAATGCAGTGTCAGGATTAAATGGCGATATTCCGGCCAGGGATTGAGCAACAGAAGAAAGTGGGAAGGTAATGTTATGCATCAAGATGGTATACCCATCTGGAGTAGACTTAGCAACTAGATCAGCACCAATAGACCCTCCCGCCCCCGCTCTGTTATCCACAATCACTGGTTGACCCATAGATTCTGACATGCGCTGTGCTATTAATCTCGCGACTACATCAGTAGTCCCTCCCGCAGGAAAAGGTACGATCATCTTAATTGGCCGATTTGGATAATTTTGGGCATAACTGAGTTGAGCGTTAAAGAAAAAACCGATTAATCCACAAACAATTGCCAAAATGACTTTTTTCATCATGTCCCCTTAATGTTTTTATTTGGGAAGCGAGAACCAGAAGTTTTCGCATTATTTTTCTTCTACTACAGAAAATAACAATTCGAATGATTTACATTCGCTTTATTAAATCAATCATACCCTGAGTTACTTATCAATTCAATTGAAGTTATGGTTAGGTTTTCGCACTAATTGAATGCTTGAGTTAATTCAGAGATTGATTAGGGTTTCCCATAATACTTTTAATATGAAATAAGAGAAGAATTATTATAATAATTTATTTTTATGTCTCTATTCGAACTAACCTATGTAAGTAAAGCTACTCAATTAATGGGTATGTTGTCATTAACTCAAATTTTAGATAGCGCAGTTAAATGGAACTATAGCCATCATCTCACTGGTGTTTTGTTCTACGATAATGGTCATTTTTGTCAATTACTAGAAGGTGAAAATAAAGATATATTAAATGTTTGGGAAAGAATTGAGCGTGATAGTCGTCATATCATTCTTCGGCAATTGGCTATTAGACCTATAGAAAATAGAAGATATCCAAATTGGAAGTTGCGCTTTCATGGAGCTGAACAAATTGCCCAACATTTTCAGGGGATGGAAAAAGTATTAGATGGAATGCCGATTCATGACGATGATTTATTGAGAATTATGCGAACCATTGCTGTTGAATAAAGATAAATTAATACGATAATTAAGTATCTTCATCATCATTGAGAATAATATGGAACACTATGAACCAATTAACTTTTCAGATAAAGTCGCACAGCTATTCACAAAGAGTATGCGTTTTTTTGCGGATACATTTTTTCAAAAAAGATATGGTCACCGCGCTGTAATTTTAGAAACCGTTGCAGGAGTTCCAGGAATGGTTGCGGGTATGTGGACTCATCTAACTAGTCTAAGGAAGATGCAGATAGGTTATGGGCCTAAAATTCGAACACTCCTTGCAGAAGCGGAAAATGAGAGGATGCATCTCATGACCTTTATTGCCATTGCTCAGCCAAATGTCTTGGAACGAATGTTGGTCTTGATTGTTCAAGCAGTATTTTGGAATTTCTATTTTATCGTTTATGTATTTTTTCCTAGAACAGCTCATAGAATAGTAGGTTATTTTGAAGAGGAAGCAGTCTATTCCTATACTGAATATCTAAAAGAAATTGATGATGGAAAGTTAGAAAATATTGATGCCCCAAAGATTGCCATTGATTATT
>CANJBQ010000066.1 GCA_947472645.1 Burkholderiaceae bacterium | reverse complement strand
AAAGTTAAATTTTAACTTAGTGGCTAATAAACCTTGTGAAAAAACTAGAACTTACCAAGGTTAAAGTAGTCCTGTTAATAGCCATTTTGAAACTAGTTAGAAGTATTATGGCTTTTGGCTTAGCGAGTGTTTTTTACTATATCTCTGAAACCTCAGGTGATATGGATTTCAATAATTCCTTCAAATTTATTTTTAAAAATCAAGATGTCATTTTAACTTTCTTATTATCTTTGTTTCAGTCACAAAATAGTGAAGTAATTTTTCAAATTGCGCTAGTTTTCTTCTCTCTTGGGTTATTGCGCCTATCTGAATCAATCGGTCTTTTATTTGACATATCATGGGCACTTTATAGCTCAATTGCAACAGGTGTGATTTATATCTCCTTGACTATTTACTTGCTTTATAATTCATTTACATTAGTAACATTCATATTTTTTACATTAAGTATCTTGATGACATCATATCTAGTTTTTAGTGGTATAAAAAATCATCAATCTAAGTTTTGTAAGCCTAACTAATTCAGAAGCAATTCTTGATGTCTTCATGCTTATAAATTTTCGTCGAATAAAGTCTTTAATATTTTTCACACTAATATTATGTAATTTCACTGTTTCTGCATTAGAAAATCAAAGAATTCATTACTCACAAATTGGCAAACTCGGTGCTGATATTGCTACCTCTGTAGATTCTGCTTCGTATGGATTTTTTGGGTCTATATCTGCTTTAAGGGGGGAAGTAACAGGGGTGGCATTTGGTGATGGAACCAACATAAACCCAACAATAGTTTCAAAAACTCCAATTGGCTCCCCTGTTTCAGGAACTGTTTCTGGTGTTTTAAATATTAATGCAAATTTCTCACAAAAAATTACAGGATTTAATCTGGTTAGTGGGTATTCATTTAAAGATCCATTTTTGGGAGGGGAATTTAACTTATCTACTTCAATTCCTATCTTAGATTTAACGCGATCACCAAATATTAGTTTATCTTCAATTTCAAATGTCACTTGTAGTACATTGTCTGGGAGTAACTGCTCTAATGCCGCTAACTCTTTAGCACAAAAATATATTATTAATTTAAATTCTGCGAATAGCGCCTCAGATTCTGGTGTTGGAGATTTAGTTACCGAAGGTGCCTGGTCAAAAAACATCGATCGTACTAAATTTGTTTTAGGTTTTGGAGTTACAGCCCCAACAGGTAATTATAACGTAACAACACCAGTCAATATCGGTTTGGGCTATTGGTCATACACACCAACTGCGGCTGTAATCTACAATGATTCCAAATTAGCATTGGCTGGGAGAATTTCTTATCAACACAATTCAACAAATTCCAATTCAACCTATAGTAGTGGTAATGTTGTTATTACTGAACTAAGTGGTTTAACAAAAGTTCCTGAAGTGGGTATTTTCGGCATCAATACTATCCATGTTAATCAAGTAACTGATGACTATCTTGGAACACCAACGTCTATATCAGGCTACCTCTATTCTGTTAACACACCCAACTCAGATGGTAACAGAATGCGTTACTTATCTTTTACACCTTATTATGCAATCCCATTACCAGAGACAAATTCCATAATAAGCTTCAGCTATACATGGAAATCAACTGCCGTATATTCCCAATTAAGTAATTTGTTCTTAATTAAATTCTCCAAAAAATTCTAGTCTTTACGTTATTCTGTCTTATCACCTTTCTCAAACCCTCAACACGATCCCGACTAGCCTTGACACCTAGTTTGAGGGTGGGATTGAAAGCTTTGAGGATATTGGTGAAGTGTGTTGTAGTATCGTGTTAAACACGACACTACAACTAACTATGGGGAACAGCCAGATGAGCTTAACTTTACTGAATTCAAGCGCCTAAGTATTTGAAGCTTAGTTCTTTGGATTGATCGCTTGGGTAATTTGCTGTTGTGCGTGATGTATCTTTTGCCGATCACGTTCAGTTTTGATAGCTTGAGTGGCATTCTTTTTATATTGCTTTAAAGCATTAATCCTAGCCTGCTCTGGAGACATAGGTTTAATAGTGCTGGCCTCATTAACCTGAATAGGCACAGACTGTAATGAATCCATGCCAAATTGATACTGAAGGATAAGTCGCGCATGTAATTGACTATCAGCAAACACTATAGTTTGAACTGAGGATCCTTTAATACGAATACTGGCTACATATTTGTTCATGTAATTATTTATGAATTCTTAGTCTAGGCGCCCCTGTGAGAGTTAAGCGTCCAATTTCTGGACGCTTATATAGACCCTATCGCTTAAAGCCTGACCTTAAGCTCGCACTTGCTTTCTCAATCTCAGTATCTAACTCCCCTGCTTCGACTGCGTGTTTCACAGTTTCTAATGCCTTGACCAAGTCGTCAGCACTTGCCACTTCTACGCTGGGCTTACCCTTGGCTAGTTCAATCGTCCATGACCCATAACGTACCGAAAAACAAACTTTGCCTGAATCCGATACAAACCACCATGGCTTGATGCGTTTTGGCAGTTCCACCTGTTTACGAAGTCCTGTTTCTCGATCAACAATGCTTTTGTATTTTGTCACCACAAATGGGGTGCCAGTTAATTGGCTTTTGGCTAATTGGATCTGCTCCCAGAGTTTGCTAGATAACTTGTTTCTGCGTATCACTATCACCGGCATATGGGTTGGTTTTTTGACTGCCACTAACTTCAATGTACTTAATGTGCTCATTTCATTCTCCTATTAGTTGATGGGCACACTTAATGTATTACCTGATTTCGGATTTGGTCGACCTCTTTTTGCCAATATCTGCTTTTCTGTTCATTTTGAGCACGAAATTCGTGGATTTTGTTAACGAGGCATAAATACTTTTGCGAGTTGCTTGGTTACACAGTGTAGGTCGCAAGAAGATAAAAAGAAGTTGCTGTTACTTAGTATAGTTTGAGTAGTTACTCGGGTGGCAAATGAGTAACTCTGACTTGGTTACTCACCAAGCAACCTTACTCGGCAACTCCTTTTTTGAGATCTGCAACACCACTCACTGCAACTGATCTTTTTGAGATCTCTCTGTAACCAACCCAGCGACTAGCAACGAGAACTCAATCAAATTGAACAAGGAGAAAGATATGAGAGAAATAGCAATCAGAGGTTTTATCAATGAGAAGTACAACACCACCTATGGCAAAGGATTATTTCGGCGAGCCATTTATAACGGATCTGTGGAACTACACAATCCCAATCAGAAGTACCTCGTAGACTTTTATGATTATGAGCAGTTTCAGCATACTGCTAAATCGGATGCACAAATCGAAGTATTAAAGAAACTCGATCAATGTAATGTCAGCTCTGTTGAGGGATTGGTTTTATCTTGGATCATCCATTACGAACCACTGACCAAAACCAAGACTTCTGTCGATGGCTACTGTATCTATCTGCAATCCACAGGTGAACTACATATCGAAGTTATTGATGTTCAAAATGGAACCAATGAGCAATGGGATTTACGAGCACATCACTGCAAATCCGGAGGTGCCAATAAACCAGTGTTTATTGCGACGAATGTAGACCTTAATCACAAGTAGTAAATCCACCTCAAAAAAGCCCTATAAGCAAAGATCTCAATAAAGCTAAGTGTCGAATACTTAGATGCTCGTCAAATTGCTTGTAGGGCTTGTTTTAAACAACGACTACTTAAGTTAAAGATTCGTCGTCAAAAGACGACAAGAGAACATAAATACATATAGATATTTTTGGCTAAGGAAATCGTACTTTTCTTAGCCAAGTGTATTAAGTCGTTGATTCTTGGAAGATCTTTACTTTTTAAATACAGGTCGTCCAAAACAGCAAAAGGAAACATACTAATAGTAGTTTTATCTTAATAAAGGAAAAGACAAATGGCTCAAGCAAAAACACTCACTCAAGCAGAACTCGATCAAGTATTACGCTATGTATCAACCAGAAAGTTACCAGAGCGAAATCGTGCAATCTTTCTCACCAGTTTTTGGTCAGGACTACGTGTAGGCGAAATAGCCGCACTCAAAATGGGTGATGTTGTGAATGAAGATGGCACGATTAAAGCAGAAATACGCTTGAGTGCAGAACAAACCAAAGGTGGTCAGCCAAGAACGGTCTTTCTACCAACAAAACTTCGTATCGAATTAGCCAATTACTTCAAAACAAGATATACGTTTTACCCACAACTCCCCTTCTTTTACACACATAGAAAAGGCGGATTTACAGCGAATGGCCTATGTGTATGGTTCTTTACCATGTATCGTGGTGCAGGTATCAGCGGAGCCAGTAGTCATTCAGGAAGAAGAAACTTCATTACGACCTTGGCGAATAAAGGTATCTCTGTCAGAGTCTTAGCCAGTTTAGCCGGCCATAAATCAATTGCTGTTACACAGAAATATATCGACACCAACGATGATATGAAACGTAATGCCATAGAACTCATTTAACTTGTTCCGCATCGGAACAATGTTCAATTTTTCGTTTTTTGACAGAAAAAGCACAAAAATAAATATTTATAAAATATTTTTCAAAGAGCTTAAATCAGTCCTTTTTAGATTGATTTTCTAATGACCAAATCGACCGCAGAGCCTTTATAGGAGACCATCGAATTATTGCGCAAGTCTTTTTTACCACACTGCTATTTTTACCCTATCAAAAAACCACACTTTTTAAACTCCAAATCGACCGCAAACCCTTTACTGGCAACCAAGGAATTATTGCGCAAATCATTTACACAACACAAAAAAAGTACATTTGCGCAATAAATGCACTCAGCGATACAGTTCACTCCATCAGCACAGATATTTTTCTAACAAGGCAATCCTGCCAGGGTATCTAGGCTGACTTACTAAAGGAGAATTACGATGCAAAACGCAAATGTAACAAAAGATGTTGTTTCTACAGAGACCCAAAACTTAGCTTCAATTCGTCTTGAAGCAATTCAGGCACCAGTCAACTTCATCACTGAGGATGAAGCTACGGATCAGCTTGAAGATAATCAAGACGAAGCAAATCTTAGTTATCAGGTGGAGGTCAGTCTTGAAGCGTCTTCGGAAGATGATCAGAACATCGTTGCTAAGACGCAGGAGGAGTATGTGAGTGCTTTCAAGGCTAGTGCAGAGAAAACGGCTCGTTCTACGTTAGAGATGTGTCGTGTTGTCTATGAAGCTAGTCGCAGTCTCGATGGCTTTCAGTTTAGAGATTTCTGCAAAGAGATTGGATTCACTGACTACAGTAGCTCGATTCGTAAGTTCTGCACAATCGGCAAGCTGTATCCTCGATTTATTCAATACGCAGATCAGCTTCCTTCAACGTGGACCAACATCTACTTGATTACGCAGATACCTGCTGATCATTTTGACGAAATGGTCAAAAATGGGCAGTCTCTAGCAACACTGAAGGGCAAACGCTTGGACTACTTGCTGAACTCTACAAAAGAGATTAAGCGGATTGTCGAGCCACTGTCGTATGACAAAAAGAATGTGGGTTATGTGTTCGGCAAGATGATGTTTACTCAGATTCCTGATGACACTGATGTGCGAGCGATACAAAAGGCTTTAAACGAAGTATCAGCAAGGCTTCCGATTAAGTTTGTGTTATCGGATGCCATGATGAAGATTGTGGATCGTCGTAAGGAACAGCGTTATGAGGATGCTAAACGTTTCTACACAAAAGGAGCGTTAAGACCTGACATGTGGGATCTTGGTGTTGAAGCAAATGCTGTTTACAAGACCACTGATGATGTCAAACAGGCTAGCGAAGAGCGATTTGCTGAGAATGTGTAAGAAAAACTGCCCTTCGGGGTAGTTTTGTTGTTCCGAATGGAACAATGTTCAATTTTTATCTGTTCAAGCCAACTTCTCCGCACTCATCATGGGGGTCAATTTACTGTAATGCTTTTCGATCATACCCACACTGGTACCCATTTGCCTAGCTAATGTATGTATGTCAATGCCATCAGCTAAGGCGAATGTGGCATAGGTATGCCGTAGGCTATAGAGCGTTCTTTTTTTGCCAGTATGGTCTTCCAGTAACCCAGACTCCTCCATCAACCTTTCAAACACACCATTTAAGCTATAGGGCTGATCACCCTTAGGGAATACAAAGATCTTACGGTCTATTCGTTTCTCGATCACTGAGTCCAAGTTCTCACCTGATGCCTGCCAAGTAACCAATCTCTCCAAACTAGGGATCAATTCATTCCTAGCAATCAAGTATCTAGGTCCTGTCTTGCCTGATACCCATACCCTCAAATATCGCTTTTGATCGATCCAGTGCCAATGGAGATTCTTCCAACGGATGGGCATGCTCTCTGTACCTGTGCGAATTCCTGTGTATAAAAGAAACTCTACATAGCACCTACATAACCTAGCCATCGCGTGAAATCTTTCAGTACGATCACGTCTAACCTTAATTTCCCACTCAGGCATAAAAGCCAATAACTGATCAATTTCCTCTCGGCTAAAAGCGGGTCTAGTTTCACCTCTATCACCGTCAACATTCAGCGATATGACGTCATCGAAGGTGTTGAGTAATCCCGAACTTTTAGCTCGCTTTAGCACACGGTTAAAAGCACTTGCATGATGACGCTGTGTGGAGAACTTGGCTACTCGCCCCATCTCCGAAATTCGCCAACTATCAAAATCATCGATTAACTGTTGGTTTATTTCGCGAACTGGATATCTGCCGAAGAATGGGATTAGATACTTTTCTAATACAAAGATGTAGTCATTGATGGTTTGCTTAGAACGAAGTTCTCTATGGACACCTCTCAGTGATTCCAACTCCTCAACTGCTACGGATCTGAAGTTCCTGTTCTTGATGGCTAGGTCATTGGCCACACGGTATCTGACCTGCTCATAGATTTCAATGGCTTTGGTAGTAGCTTCAGCAGTTTGATCAGTATGGGTACTGGCGGTATGCCACGATCCAGAGTCTAATTTGAAACGGCATTGCCATTGATTGCTATTAGATCTCTTGAACAAGGTGATTCTATTGTCGAGAATCGTGAGGGGTTTGGGTATTTGTGGGCTATTGGTTTGAAAAAGAAACTTTAAGTTATTCATCAACAAGCGTATTGTTACTGGACGCTTGTAGTTTAATTTCTATTTGGGGTTTGGGCGATCGAAAAGAATACTCCGAAGAGTGGAGTAGCATCTTCTAAGATTCTAATGAAAAACTAATTAGACTCTTTAATTTCTCTATTTTTTTTACCTAAATTCTCTAGATTACCCTTTGAATAGGTACACCAAAAACTTATCTCAGATAAAAATTTCTCTCTAGTATTAAGAGAGCACTTATTCAATAAACTGAGATCAACTAACCCAGTTTGACGTGATGTCTCTATTAAATCTCTATACAATGGCATTATTAATTTTCCTTCCTTGATGTCGTTTAAATATTTTTATACTCAAGAAACTTATTTAGATTACCAGATATCACGATGATTATCTATTTTTTTAATAAAACTTTAACTAATCTGTCACTACTTTGTCTTTTCTATGTATTGAAATGGTCATATTCTTAAATCATTACAAATGAAATCTATGGACAAAACTTCTACACTTCCAGAATCAAATTTAACGCGTTCTAAACAGTTACTAAAAGATGCTGTATATGCAAAAAAGAAAAAGTTTTCACTTCATGATCGAATATTTGCTTATTGGTTTGAGCGGCTGGTTTACCCCCAAATCTGGGAAGATCCAGTCGTTGACCTAAAAGCACTAAACCTTCAACCGACTGATCATCTGATTACTATCGCTTCTGGTGGTTGTAATGCTCTATCTTACTTAACAGTAAGCCCCAAAAAAATTACTGCTGTCGACTTAAACCATGCACATGTTGCCCTTGGAAATCTGAAAATCGAGGCTATTAAGCGTTTAGAGTACAAAGACTTTTATAAATTCTTTGGCGAAGCAAAATCAATCAATAATCCACGAATCTACCATCAAGTTTTGTCTCCTCATCTTGACCAAGCGACGCGAAATTATTGGGAAGGTGGAATTAAAGGATTTGAGCGCATTCGAATGTTTGAAAAAGGCTTTTACAAATATGGACTACTAGGCAACCTGATTGGTGTTATTCACTTTGGCGCAAAACTGTATCGTGTCAAATTAGACGAAATTTTGCAACAGACTTCTATAGAAGCTCAAGGCACATGGTTTGATGAGAACGTTGCCAAAATTTTTGACTCAAGATTATTAAAAGCGATAATGAGTAGCCCACTCGCCCTTTATAATCTCGGAATTCCACCCAGTCAACATGCTAGTCTTTGTGAGAATCGCCCAGAAAACATGGCGCAGGTACTCAAAGAGCGCGCAAGAAAGTTGGCGACTGTTGATAACATCAATAACAATTATTTTGCTTATCAGGCATTTGGCAGACGCTACGACCATACTAATGCAAGTAATAAGCCTCTTTACCTTCAAGAACAGTATTTTGAGGTGATTCGTAATAATATTGGGAATTTATCGATAGAACAAAACAATGTACTAGATGCTCTCAAAAGAATGCCCGCAAATTCAGTTGATGCGGTAGTGCTTTTAGATGCCCAAGATTGGATGACAGCTGAAGAGATTTCTACTCTATGGACGGAAATCACTCGCACAGCCAACCCTGCTGCAAGGATTATTTTTAGAACTGCGGGCTCCCAATCTCCAATTGAAATAGCAATAGGAGATCAATTAAATCGGCGTTGGAAGCGAAATCATATAAAGTCTGACCTACTCATTCATGAGGATCGTTCTGCCATTTATGGTGGTTTTCACCTCTATGAGCTTGTAGCGTAATTAAACAAAATCATATGATCTCAGCGTGGCCCAGTGTTGAAGTTAATAATTGGGTTAGCAATGCCTCTGCCACACTTATTTGGCGGGGAGAGACTCAATTACCCATAAGCATTGCCTCTCCCTTGCGTCAGAAGAATGCTAGCTATATAAACTCACCCAGAAGCGCTTGGTTTGACTACCTTGCCCATGAATGCAGGCATATGCCTCTTAGTGCCTTATCTATTAGCTTTCTGGGAAGACTTTCTTATTTCTTAGGAATCGATAAAACGGTGTTCATTGGGAACTACCCTATTTCCACATCCATTTGGTCCACTGAGCAAGAAAAAGAAATCCCCAATATTGCAAGCAAAATGATGAATACTTATCCCACTTATTTTGCTGGTATTAGAAATATCTTGCCTCATCGCCATAAAACGCTTATTGAGCACTTAGATACACTTGGGTTTAAAGGTATCCCATCTCGAGTGATTTATGAATTTGATTTTCGCAATGGGAAAATATCCACTCCATCACACTTAAAGCGTGATCTTGGTCTTTTAAAAAAATCAGCTGTACAGATTGATATTTGCACCGAATTAGATATCGAGAGTTTGACGAAAATTCACCATCTCTACAAAAAAATTTATCTTGAGAAACATTCTCTATTAAATCCTCAATATACAATCAATTTTTTTGATGATGTCATTAATCAAAAATTAATGTCTTGTCTTTTGATTAAGGATGCTCAAGGCCAAATCCTGTCGTTTGGATTGTTATGTCGTTCAGGAGAAACGTTGACCGTTCCCGCTCTTGGATACGATCCAGACAATTCTATAGAAGGTTCTTATAGAGTGCTATTTGCATCTATATACAATTACGCAAAACATAATCAAGTCTTGCTAAATTACAGCTCGGGTGCGGGTGACTTTAAACGAAAAAGAGGTGGAATACCTCATCTTGAATACACTTATCTAAAATCTCCTCAAACTAAAAGTATTTTTAGGCAAGGCATCCTTGATTTAGTAGCTAATCAACTTAAAAAAATTAATGCTCAAACGTTAATCAATTTAGGGGCTTAGTTAACTTCTAGCCACAATGATGACGCCGATAAAAATAGTAGCAATACCAATGATCCGGCTAATAGTTACTAACTCTCCATTTAAGAATCCAACAATTAAAGAAATGACAAATCCTAACCCCATAATTGGATAAGCCTTACTCACATCCCAGTCTACAAGAACTCTTAACCAAATAATTGCGGCAGTAGAATAACATGCAAAACCTGCCAAGATTTTCCAACTCTTTATTAGTGAATAAAGACTTAAAACTCCTTCAAATGAAACTCCTTGAAGACCCGATTTCAATAAAAATTGAGCAAGAACTGAGAAGCTAATACTTATAATTGAAATTAATAAGGTTGTCATTTAATGTCCTTGAAAAATAATTCAATGATGAATAAAACTCTGTGAGTTTTGTTCGAACTTCGTTAATGTATTGCCCTAAATTAGAGCATGTTTCTTTTTTAGTACTCTACAGTAACTAAATCGACACAGAGCAAAGTTAGAATAGTTATTTAAATGCCAAAGATAATTATTCTTAGGTAATAGAGAATTGGATTCAGTATGGACGTAGGTATTTGTATCAATGACAATTTGGCTAAGTGCTATTCAGTATCAGCATCTCTTATCAAGTTTGACTGTTTTAAATCTTATGAAGAAACAACTTTCTATCTTAAAGGCGAGAATGTCATAAGATTTGTATTTCTTTATCACTATGCAACCTTAATTTACAACTCTAGTTTTAAAATACCTACACCTGCGAAAGATGGTAATTACTACGCCATTCAGGATCCTACTCTAGCCTCATGCGGGGATGTTTGGCATGCGAGTACTGATGTCCTAATTCATGATTATCGATTAAGGACAAGAGTAGAAGCGATTCTGGAGCAAGTGGACTCTTTATTAGTTGATGATTATTTGATCAAGTTAGGCTTTATCCCATGTAATACGAGCATGATTTATGGAAAAGGTCTTCAGATCACAAAATCTTAAGTTTATTTGACTAGGCATTTTATTCTTTGGACACCAAACATAGTCCCACAGGATCCTCCACAGGATTTACCAGCCCCACCCAGATGAACTTAACTTTACTTAATTCATAACCACAAATATATAACTAGTATTTATGTGGCTTTTGGTCAAATAGAAAAAATATTATCCATAATATTTAAAAAAGAAACTTCGGTTAGATGCCTTGAATGATCTTTTAAATCTTGAATATCAATTTCATTAACCTCATTTACTTTCAGTCTTTTCTTCGTTAACGCATCCTCAAAAACTGGCTCTCCCCCCCGAGAAAGCATTATTTCAGAATCAATTGCCATCATTTCGTTCATTAAGAGATTAGAGACACTCTGACCATGGTCTTTAAAATGCTGCTTACCTAACTCAATGCTTTTATTTTTCCCATTAAAATTCAGCAATATTTTCCACGCAGGATCTTGATGTACGCCCTCCTTAAAATAGCCCGTACATTGCCAAGCAAGTTTTATTGGTGAGTTTTCATGCATCGCATATAAGGTCTTACCATCCCTCTTTAAAAAAAGGCTACAGTTATATTGAACTTTATCTTCGTGCATACATATCCGATCTCTTAATAATCCAAAAAGTATACTGATACGTTAGTAATATTAAATTAAAACCCTTGCCATAACTCGATGCAAATATTCCGAATATATAACTACACCCATAACAAGAGGCCTCTCACTCTTCAGCTATCTCAATGAGTTACCAGAAAATCCTTAGGAATGCTGCCCCTTCCACCATGTCAAATCTAAATACCATTTTTTCATATTCGACATAGCTCTAGCTTTTACGATGGTATCGACCATATTTTCAAAATCTTTGATTGTTTGAGGTTTTGGTTGATAAAGTATGCAGCCAACCCGCACTCGAGCAATATCATTTCCCTGATAATAGTGCATGATTTGTAAATCAAATTTGGGTGAGGTTGACGATAATCTTTCAAAATAACAGGTGTGCCAGTAACTCCCCACACTAACGTCCGTTGCCCCTGCACGCATATCCAACTGCAGACCGTTTCTACTCACATCCACGACATTGGACAATAACTCCTGTCCGGCTCCTAGACCAACGACAAGCTTAAATGACTCATCTACCGGAGGGGCGCCCGAAAACCATCTCGCCGTTGTATCGCCATTAAATCCGTTGGTATGGGGCAACAGATAATCCCATTAGAATCAATTTTGATATCTTTAGCCGTAAATTGATATTTCCCATTTTCCGAACATAGTACGATAATTTTGTGGGTATCAATCATTTGCGCGAGTGTACTCAGCGGAATTTGCTCAGGCTTTAAAAATATCCCTAAATTAGGATCGATATGCATTGCAAGGGCAGTGGATGGGGTTAACCAATTTTCTAGACCAAAAATTGCCACCGCTGGGTGTTTTTGAAATTCACGATCTAGAATTCTAAAAACGTACTTTGGCTCAACCCTAGCACCATCGGGAATTTTTTTCGAGACCTCAGGCATGTAAATCTGTAGATTCATTTTTCTCTACAAACCCTATTAAAAATTAATTTCATTTCTTCTGATGTCTCTACTAGAATCTCTTCTTATATTGAACTTGGTCTTAATACATCCATATCTAATCTTTTAATATCCCAATTAAGCTGACTCATTCCTAGGAGCCACTTCTGAAACTATTGAGGGTAGCTTTCAAAGTCAATATTTTGTACTCTTCTAAGCTCCTCACGAATTTTTCTCTCTTTTGCAGCTATTCTTTTCGTACTAATAACACTCATCGAGAATCCAAGACTAACCACTATTAAAAAGAAGAAATAGATATTTTCTAGTGAACTGATGTTAATTTAGTACCACGATTAAAGAGAGTATTCATATCTTATCATTGGATCATGATGGGTTGATTGTGGATGATTTTCGGCACTTGGGTTTGTGGTGCTGGTGGTCGATAACCTAAGGCACTGTGAGGCCGAACATGGTTGTAATGCTTGACCCACTCGCCAACGACAACTCTTGCTTCTTT
>CANJBQ010000065.1 GCA_947472645.1 Burkholderiaceae bacterium | reverse complement strand
CCGATGGAGTTTGGCAACACTTACTACCGCATGCGTTAAGAATCTTAGAAGATATTAAAGCACATGGTACAAACGAGTTATTTTGGACTTTAGGTGGTGGAACTGTATTGATGTTTCGATATCAGCATCGTTTGAGCAAAGATATTGATATTTTTGTTCCAGACCCTCAATATCTTGGATTTACTGGAACTTCCTAAAGATGTCCGTCGTACGTTTGGCTTCGCATTGTCTTTAGCTCAAGAAGGGGAGCGATATAATTTAGTAAAGGTTTTAAAAGGTTATGGTGGTGCAGGTGTATTGGAGGTTATTGCAGATAATTTCGGTGATACCTATAGGGCGGTTTATACAGTTAAGTTTTCTGAAGCCATTTTTGTTCTTCATTGTTTTCAGAAAAAAAGTAAGCAAGGCATTGCAACACCAAAAGAAGATTTAAATATTATATTATCTAGATTAAAAATAGCTAGATTAAAAGCAAAGGAGTTGTCCGATGAAAAAAAGTAATTTACATGGTGTAGAAATTTTAGAAAGTTCAGGAAATATTTATGCTGATTTAGGTTTAGAAGATGCTGCAAAACTAAAGATTAAGTCAGATTTAGTGATACAAATTATGAAAGCAATGAAGCGATTAAGCCTCACTCAAGATCAAGCAGCAGAAAGAATGGGTGTTTCTCAACCAAAGGTTTCTGGAATGATTCGAGGTGATTTCTCAAATCTATCGGAAAGAAAATTAATGGATTGTTTAGCTCGACTAGGATTCAATATTGAAATTAGAGTCAGGCCTGCTAAACAGGCTGTAGGTCAGTTGGTTGTATTGGCGTAAAAAGTCTTTGCCTTTGTCAATTGATACTTCAGAAATTATTTTTGATAACAGCTTTTTCATCAATTAAACAACATCAGTCCTTACTGAACCGTTGTACCCATTTCTTTGATTACACGGTCAGCCATGAAGGCGATTGCATAAAACAAGAACGAGAATTAAAGGCATAAAAGCCTTGATATGTCTTATTTATATCGATGAATCAGTAGTTTATAATCATTTTTCTTATTAAATTTGATGTTTTCCTTTAGGAATATATGCCAGTAGTTACCTTACCCGATGGCTCACAGCGCCAGTATGATGCTCCTTTGACTGTTGGGCAAGTTGCTCAAAGCATCGGCTCTGGTTTAGCCAAAGCCGCCTTAGCTGGAAGAGTGAATGAAGATCTCGTCGATCTTTCTTATCTCATTGACAAAGATATCCAGCTCGCCATTATTACGGATAAAGATGCTGAAGGTTTAGAAGTGATTCGTCACTCGACTGCACATCTTTTAGCGTATGCTGTCAAGCAGCTTTATCCGGAAGCGCAGGTCACGATTGGCCCTGTCGTTGATAACGGTTTTTATTATGACTTTGCGTATTCAAGACCATTCACACCAGAAGATTTATTAGCGATTGAAAAGCGCATGGCTGAGCTCGCGAAAAAAGATGAGCCCATTACTAGAACAGTTGTTCCTCGTGATGAAGCCATTGCTTATTTCAAGAGCTTGGGTGAACACTACAAAGCAGAACTCATTGAAAGTATTCCACAGCATGAAGATGTGTCTTTATATGCCGAAGGGGGCTTCACCGATTTATGCCGTGGTCCTCACGTACCAAGTACTGGCAAACTCAAAGTCTTCAAACTCATGAAGGTCGCTGGTGCCTATTGGAGAGGGGATTCTAAAAACGAAATGCTCCAACGTATTTACGGTACAGCTTGGACCAAGAAAGAAGATCTTGAAGCGTATTTACATATGCTGGAAGAAGCAGAGAAGCGTGATCATCGAAAACTCGGCAAGCAGCTCGACTTGTTCCATTTTCAAGAAGAGGCCCCAGGACTGATTTTTTGGCATCCTAAGGGATGGGCAATTTGGCAACAAGTTGAGCAGTACATGCGTCAAATTTATCAAGACCATGGTTATCAAGAAGTTAAAGCGCCGCAGATTTTAGATCGCGTACTTTGGGAGAAATCCGGTCACTGGGATAACTACAAAGACAATATGTTCACCACGGAGTCTGAGAATCGCACCTACGCGCTCAAGCCCATGAACTGTCCTGGTCATGTCTTAATCTTTAATTCTGGATTACATAGTTACCGTGATTTACCACTGCGTTTTGGTGAGTTTGGTCAGTGTGTGCGTAATGAACCATCAGGTGCATTGCATGGACTGATGCGCGTGAGAGGATTTACGCAAGACGACGGCCATATTTTTTGTACCGAAGATCAGATTCAGTCAGAGGTCGCGGCTTTTGACAAACTTGTCAGAAGTGTTTATCAGGACTTTGGATTTACTGAGGTTGCTGTTAAATTGGCTTTGCGTCCCGAAAAGCGCGTTGGTGAAGATGCGATTTGGGATAAAGCCGAAGAAGCTCTGCGCAGTGCGATACAGGCATCCGGTCAAGAATGGGAAGAATTACCTGGTGAGGGAGCCTTTTATGGCCCTAAACTCGAATATCACCTCAAAGACTCCATTGGTCGCTCTTGGCAGTGTGGCACGGTTCAGGTCGATTTTTCGATGCCAGGTCGTTTAGGTGCTGAATATGTGGCGGAAGATAACAGTCGTAAGATTCCGGTCATGTTGCACCGAGCGATTGTGGGTTCTTTAGAGCGATTTATTGGTATTTTGATCGAAAATCATGCTGGAGCCATGCCGGCGTGGTTATCTCCTACTCAGGCGGTGGTGCTTAATATCTCCGAAAATTCTGCGGCATATGCGCAACATGTAGCGCAAATACTGAAAAAACAAGGATTTAGAGTGTTTGCGGATTTGCGTAATGAGAAAATAACGTATAAAATACGAGACCATGCTTTACAAAAACATCCTTACTTAATTGTGGTGGGTGATAAAGAGCGTGATGGCAACTTAGTTGCTGTTCGTGCACGTGGCGGGGTGGATTTAGGCGTAATGTCTATTGAAGCTTTCGAGAAGAGACTCCATGAAGATAATTCGGAAAAAGTCGTCTCGCAACCGGCGAAGGCATGAGCAGTATTTTGATGATTTTAGAGAAGAGGTAAAGATATCGCTACAGAAAAACTGCATCGTATTAACCGGGAAATAACGGTTCCTGAAGTGCGATTGATTGGTTCACAAGGACAGGCATTAGGAGTATTCAAGATATTTGATGCTATGAAGCTAGCTGAAGAGCAAGAAACGGATCTCGTTGAAATTGCTCCGACTGCCGTTCCTCCCGTATGTAAGTTGATGGATTACGGGAAGTTCAAGTACCAAGAGGCCAAGAAAGCACATGAAGCGAAGTTAAAGCAGAAGGTGATACAGGTTAAGGAAGTGAAGTTTAGACCTGGAACTGACGACGGTGATTATGGTGTGAAGTTGCGAAATCTGATCCGCTTTTTGGATGAAGGCGATAAAACCAAGATTACGCTGAGATTTAGGGGGCGAGAGATGGCTCACCAAGAGATTGGAATGCGGATGTTGGATCGTTTGAAGATCGATTTAGAGCCGTATGGCGTTGTTGAGCAATTCCCGAAAATGGAAGGCCGACAAATGGTGATGGTTTTATCACCGATTAAAAAGAAATAATTGGGACGCAAGTCCTGGTAATAAAGGGACATAAGTCCTTGTAGTGAGAGCGTAAGCTCATAGAAGTATGGCTGGGTTTTAGAAGTGTTATTGCAACAAATAACCACCTGAGTTATACAAATTAGTGAAAAGGGAGCAATCATGCCCAAGATGAAGAGCAAAAGCGGTGCTGCCAAGCGCTTTAAGATTCGCGCAAGCGGATCCATTAAGCGTGGACAGGCATTTAAGCGCCATATCCTAACCAAGAAGACAACGAAGAACAAACGTCACTTGCGTGGTTCAGCAGCGGTTCATGAAACCAATGTTAAATCCGTTCGTGCGATGTTACCGTACGCTTAATTATTGAATAGGAGAATCTCATGCCAAGAGTAAAACGCGGAGTCACAGCACGTGCCCGTCACAAAAAAGTCACCGACGCAGCCAAAGGCTACCGTGGTCGTCGTAGTAATGTATTTAGAATCGCTAAAGAAGCTGTTATGCGCGCTGGGCAATATGCTTATCGCGATCGCCGTAATAAAAAGCGTGTGTTCAGAGCATTGTGGATTGCCCGTATCAATGCGGCGGTTCGTGAGCACGACTTAAACTATAGTGTTTTCATTAATGGTTTAAAGAAGGCAGAAATTGATTTGGATCGCAAAGTTTTATCCGATATGGCGATTCATGACAAGCCAGCCTTTGCTGCACTCGTCGAAAAAATCAAATCCATTCAAGCTCCGGCTGCGTAAGTTGGTAGTTTATGGTTGATTTAGATCAACTAGTTAGCGAAGCGCAACAAAGCTTCTCCTCCACCAGCGACGCGGTCGCTTTGGAGGAGGCCAAAGCCAAATATTTAGGTAAGTCTGGACTTTTGACAGAAATACTCAAAGGCCTAGGCAAGCTTGACCCTGAACAAAGAAAATCAGAAGGCGCCAAGATCAATGCAGCGAAGACTGCCATTGAAGGGGCCTTAAATCAGCGTCGTAATCAACTTGCCGACGACTTATTACAAGCTCGACTATCCCAAGAAGCTATTGATGTATCACTACCAGGAAGAGGTCGTGGCGCGGGTTCATTGCATCCTGTGATGCGCACGTGGGAGCGGGTCGAAGAGATTTTTCACTCCATTGGTTTTGAAGTGGCGCAAGGACCTGAGATTGAGAACGACTGGTATAACTTTACCGCACTCAATAGTCCAGAGAACCATCCCGCGAGATCCATGCAAGATACTTTCTATGTAGAAGGTCATGATGCAAAAGCGCAATCCTTATTGCTGAGAACGCACACGAGTCCGATGCAAATTCGGTTTGCTAGCAATGCGGTTAAGACCCATCTGCAACAGTATGGCAATTTAGATGACATGCCCGATATTCGCGTCATTGCTCCCGGTAGAACTTACCGTGTTGATAGTGATGCTACGCATTCACCCATGTTTCATCAGGTAGAAGGATTGTGGATTGGTAAAGAAGTTTCTTTTGCGGCTCTCAAAGGAGTCTATACGCATTTCTTAAAAACATTCTTTGAGAACAAAGATCTTCATTTACGTTTTAGACCATCGTACTTTCCGTTTACAGAACCATCTGCAGAAATTGATGTTGCTTTTCCATCCGGTAAGTTAGCTGGACGGTGGCTGGAGATTTCAGGTTCTGGTCAAGTTCATCCCACTGTTATTCGTAATATGGGCCTTGATCCCGAACACCATATTGGATTTGCTTTTGGTTCAGGTCTCGAGCGCTTAACGATGCTGCGTTACGGCGTTGATGATTTACGTTTATTTTTCGAAAACGATACACGTTTTTTAAGTCAGTTTCCGGCTTAGTACAAAAGAGAATATATGCAATTTTCCGAATCCTGGCTCAGACATTTTGTCAATCCGCAGATCTCCACGGAAGAGTTAGGTCATCGCATGACCATGGCCGGATTAGAGGTTGAAGAGATGAAACAAGTAGCACCCCCGTTCCATTCGGTGGTGGTTGCAGAAATTTTAGAAGCCACTCAACATCCTGATGCCGATCGCCTGCGCGTTTGTAAAGTCTCGGTGGGTGCCTTATCGCCTGAGCCCTTACAAATTGTTTGTGGTGCGCCCAATGCTAGGGTAGGGATTAAAATACCGTGCGCCATGGTGGGCGCTGAGTTGCCTCCAGGTGAAGATGGTAAAGCCTTTAAGATTAAGATTGGCAAGCTGCGCGGTGTTGAAAGTTTTGGTATGTTGTGTTCGGGTAAAGAGATTGGTCTGGGTGATGATCATGCGGGGATTTATGAACTGCCTTTAGACGCGCCCAATGGTCAGAATATTCGTGAGTACTTAAATCTCGACGATACGATTTTTACGATTAAGCTCACCCCTAATAAAGCCGATTGTTTATCCGTCTTTGGGATTGCTAGAGAAGTGAGTGCATTAACGGGTGCGCCACTCATGGAGCGGCCTAATTTTAAAATCAATGCAACGATTAATGATCAGTTAAAAGTGCACGTTCACGAAACCTCCTTATGCGGTCGCTTTGCTGGTCGAGTTATGAAAGGTGTTAACGCCAAAGCCAAGACACCGGACTGGATGGTTCAACGTATAGCCAGCAGTGGCCAGCGCAGTGTTTCAGCGCTCGTGGATATTTCCAACTACGTCATGCTCGAGATGGGTCAGCCGACGCACATTTTTGATTTACAAAAGATCAAAGGCGATCTCCACGTCCGCTTCGCCTTGCCCGATGAAAAAGTACTTTTACTGAATGGTCAAGAACCTCGCTTAGGCGACGTTACTTTACCCGTTGGTGTGATTGCTGATGACAATGGTATTGAGAGTATCGCTGGCATTATGGGTGGTGATCATAGTGCAGTGACTTTAGATACCCAAAACATTTATATTGAGTCGGCTTTTTGGTGGCCTAATCGTATTCAGGGAAGAGCGCGGCAACTGAAATTTGCCACGGATGCTGGATTTCGGTTTGAGCGCGGTGTCGATCCAGAGAGAACCGTCAAATATTTAGATTACGTCGCTCAGTTGGTCTTGGAGATTTGTGGTGGTCAGGTTGGACCACTCGATGATCAGATCTATCAATTACCCAAGAGTCATCAAATTACCCTGCGCGTTGCGCGCGTTGAAAAGATTCTTGGCATTGCGTTGGATGGCAATCAGATTTGTGATTATTTTGATCGTTTGGATTTCCCTTACGCTAGATCGCAAACGGGAACTCCAGAAGAAACGATTGTGGTTGAGACACCTTTGTATCGATTTGATTTAGAGATCGAAGAAGACCTCATTGAAGAGATTGCGCGTTTATATGGTTTTGAGAATATTCCAGAGATAGCACCATCTGCACAATTAGTCATCCTATCCCAACCCGAGAAAAAGAGATCGATTCATACAACGCGCCATTTACTTGCTGCCCAAGATTATCAAGAAGTAATTAATTACGGATTTATTGATCAGGCTTCAGAAGAGAATATCTCTGGCAATAAAACCCCGATTCAAGTATTAAATCCTTTAGCAGAACAGTTTGCCGTTATGCGTAGCAGTTTGCTTGGTGGACTCTTACAAAACTTAAAGAGCAACCTCAACCGCAAAGCATCACGGGTGCGTTTATTTGAGTTTGGCAGAATCTTCCTCAAGGATAACGATGTCAAAGATGGACCACTGTCGGTCGCTGGTGTTCATCAACCAGTACGTATTAGTGGTCTGGCTTATGGAGATGTATTTCCTGAGCAGTGGGGCGTACCTAATCGTAAAGTGGACTTCTTTGATGTCAAAGCGGATCTTCAAGCAGTTCTGCATCCACTGAACATCATTACGCAAGCTGGACTTGATCATCCTGCGTTTCATCCAGGAAGAAGTGCCATTATTTATCATAAGAATGCCAAAGGTACTCTCCAGCCAATCGGCTTCATGGGCGAGTTACATCCCAAGTGGCAACAAGAGTATGGTTTTACCCAAGCGCCGATTTTGTTTGAACTCGAGTGGGATGCCGTGGATGATATTGGTTTGCCGCATCTCAAAGAGCCGAGTAAGTTCCAAGCGGTAGAGCGCGATTTAGCGATTGTTCTCAAAGCCAGTATTCCGGCACAAGAGATTTTAGATGCACTCAAGAAGGCATCTCCTTCTTTAGTCAAAGAAATTTCGTTATTTGATGAGTTTAGACCCACACCGGAAAGACTGAGTGGCATGCAAATTGATGAGAAAAGTTTGGCTTTTCGGGTTGTTTTGCAAGATGATACGCAAACTTTACAGGATTCTTTCGTTGAAAATGCAATTAAACAACTTTTAGATCAAGTTCTTATTCAATTTTCAGCGAGATTAAGGTAGCATAGACTCCTAACTATAGGATTTGATGAGATAAAAAATGGAAAATAATCCAACAACCATAACAAAAATAGAATTATCAGAGGCCATCTTTGATCATGTTGGCCTTAATAAGCGTGAGGCGAAAGAGTTGATTGATGCTTTTTTTGAAAACATTGCGCATCATTTAGAGCGTGGTGTGGATGTCAAGATTTCTGGTTTTGGTAATTTTCAGTTACGTAATAAAACGGCGCGTCCTGGAAGAAATCCGAAGACGGGTCAAGAGATTCCGATTAGTGCGAGAAGGGTCGTTACCTTTCATGCGAGTCAAAAATTAAAAGATGCGATTGATAATAAAGTAGATACGAAATAGGATTGAGTGATGAATTTACCAGTTGAACTTTCTCTCACCGAAGTCAAAGACTCTCAACGGGTTTCTTTGCCTGCGATTCCTGCCAAGAGATACTTCACGATTGGTGAAGTAGGGGACTTATGTGCAGTCAAGCCACACGTTCTGCGTTATTGGGAGCAAGAGTTTAATCAGCTCAAGCCACAAAAAAGAAGAGGCAACAGAAGGTACTACCAACATCATGAGGTAGTACTCATTCGTAGAATCAGAGACTTACTCTACAACGATGGATTTACCATTCATGGTGCTAAGAATCGTTTAGAGGAGTTAGATAGCCAGGGTCAAATCCGGGCTGAATTAGAAGCTGTTTTCAATATCTTAGGCGATTTAAACAAACTCGCCACTCAATCAAAGTCATCAAACTGATACAATCTTAAATCGTCGGGGCGTAGCGCAGCCTGGTAGCGTACTTGCATGGGGTGCAAGGGGTCGAGTGTTCGAATCACTCCGTCCCGACCAATAAAATCAATAAGATACACTTGCCGTCCGAGGTGAATTCCTTGCATCCATCTCTAAACTATCAATTTGCCCACACATTGCCCACACAGACCAATAAGCTACAAGTATTTCTATATCCCAATGGGCGCCTAAAATAAATCGACTCTGGCAAACGAAGGGGGGTAGGTCACGGCGAATGGTCACCTCTGCTACGGAGGGGTTGCATGAATTTTTTATTTTTTTAGAACTTTGGCTTGAGTTGATTGCCTACAAAGCACCACAAACCCAAGTATCAAAGCTCATCCACCATCAACCTATCATCATGATCCAATGATAAGATAAGAATACTCTCTTTAACCGTGGTACTAAACTGACATCAGTTCAAAAAATGACTACCAATTTATATCGATATAGCTCCAACTGGAAAGAGGTAAAAGGTGGATTTAAAAAAGAAAAACAAATTTGTCCACGTTGTAATAATTCTGTTCAATATGTTTTAGTAAGTGACGGTGACGGAATTGGTTTTCCCGGCATATGGACCTACAAATATTCAAAATTCTATGCGTATAAATGCCCTATTTGCCCTAATCACGAAGACGTTCCTAACGAAGTTGCCAAAGCAATAATTAAAGGAGGCTGAGATGCTAAGACAAGAATTTGGTTCAAAATTAATTGGATTTACAGGTGTAATCAATTGCAATCATTGCAACAATAGTAAGCCAATGCAAATTAGACAAGAATACGTTAAACAAGAAGCATACTTTATCCCTATGGGAACAACTCATAATAGTATCTATAAATTTTGTAGTGTTTGTGAGAAATCTGAAGCATTAATTAAATGGAAACCACTTTTTGCAAGTAACGAAAAAATGAATACATTACATTCGTTACTTGATGATGGTAAAGAATATACAAAATACTGGCTTGAACAACTTAACTACAAAGAAAAAGAAGAAGTTATGAAGCGGCTTAACAAGTTAAAAGCATATAGCATCGTAAAGTATTTAGGCAATGTAAAGTAAAGCAGATTTTAAATTGATCTAACGTAATTTTTAGTGCTACTCCCAAAGAGAGAAATTTTTGATAATTAAGCAGATGAATAGGATATAAAGAGAACAAAAAGAATTGATTGATACTTAATTTTGACCCAATAATAAGATATAAATACTCTTTTAAATCATGCTACTAAATTAACATCAGTTCATGGGTAATACATACGAATTCAAATGTCCGGAATGTGATTTTCAAGTCACCTGTTCTAGAGGTGTTGATAGAGGATTTACTATTGAAGTTCTACCTATGTTTTGTTCAAAATGTAAGATTGTTAAAGATATTCATATTGGAAATTATGTTTATAGTAAATCTAGTGATATTGAATTCAAGAGTATAGATAAAGTTTGTAAGAAATGTGAAACTGGAGAATACTTGCAAGAGTGGGATTGTCATACTTGTGTAAATTGTGGGAAGGTGGGAATTTTGTATAGAGATAGTGGGATATGTTGGGATTAGTAAAGTTCGGTTGAATCTTTTTTCTCGTTTCACACAATATCCATCATGATCCAATGATAAGATATAATATACTCACTTTAACCTTGGTAATAAACTGAGATCAGTTCAGCGATTATAAATTTATACCTGGCCAGAATGATGTTAATGAGGATATACTATTAATTAAGTAATTAGGTTTAATTTAAGGAGCAATCTTATGAAAAAAAAGTCCTTTTTAGTCCCTGTTGTGGCTGCAATTACAGCCTTAATTTCCTCTAATAGTTTTTCTACAAGCCATAAGTTTACAGACTCATTGCTCGATTCTGTAGCTAAAAATACATCTAAGGCTTCTGAAGAATACTCCGAGAGGTTGATTCAGATAGTTCGCGGAACTGAGCTTCATAATTTGATATTGAAATCAAGTGATGATGGGCAAACTTATGCTTATCATAGTTCTCATCGCTCTCACAGCTCGCATCAATCACATAGCTCCCATTACTCAAGACGTTAATACTTTGCCTATTTCGTTAGAGTTTGACTTTGATGATCGAGTTTTTTCATTAGACTCGATAAAGAAGGCCGCCTATAGATACATCGATAAGTTTTCCGTAGACTTTAACATTTTTGAAGGTCATATTCACTGTAAATTAAATTTTTCTCCAAAAATCACACTTGGATCTGCAGAATTAATTGCTGACGACTTCAAAAGAGAAGTTCTAGATCAAGACCTAAGAAAAACAATTGCTACTGAAACTGAGGGGGTCAGAAACTTGATTCTAGCCCACACATTTTCTAAGACTACTTTAGTTTCATCTGATGGCTAAATTTCAAGAAATTAAATTCTACTCGCAAAAAAAAGAAAAGGGGTACCAACTACTTCCTTTTAAATTTAGTGAACTTGACCCTAATAATTATTTGTTAACAAATATAGCTGGCGAATTCTTGGTTTTAAAAAAAGATTTAATTAGACCACTTGTTGAGCATCAATTAGATGACAGTAGTGAAGAGTATGTAAATCTTCGATCTAGGCAATTTTTGCAAGATACCCATAATCAAGTAGCTATAGATTTACTTGCACTAAAGCTAAGAACTCGTTTAGTCAATCTTCCGCAATTTACAGCTTTGCATATTTTTGTTGTTAGTCTTCGGTGTGAACATAGCTGCCCTTATTGCCAAGTTTCTCGCCAGTCGGAAGATAAAACCTCTTTTGATATGACTAATGAAATGGCAGATAAGTCACTGAATCTTGTGTTTTCTTCACCCTCGAACATGATTAAAATTGAATTCCAGGGGGGGGAGCCATTACTAAATTTTGATATTATTCGGTACGTTGTTCAAAGAGCAAAGGAAATAAATTTACAAAAAAATAAAACAATTACTTTTGTAATAGCAACCAATTTAGCACTAGTAGATCTTGAGATTCTTCATTTTTGCAAAGATAATAACGTCCATATTTCTACCTCTTTGGACGGACCTGAGGATTTGCATAATAAAAATAGGCCAAGACCCGGCAAGGATAGCCACCAAAAAGCAGTAAATGGAATAAATCTTTCTAGGGAAATTCTTGGAAGGGATAGCGTGTCCGCTTTGATGACAACAACTGAGGCCAGCTTAGGCAGAGTTAAAGAGATTATTGACGAGTATTTAGCCCTCGATTTTGGCGGTATTTTTCTGCGTCATTTATCCCCATACGGATTTGCAATAAAGACTAAAACTTATTTGGCTTATTCAACCGACCGGTGGCTAGATTTTTATAAGGAGGGTATCGAATATATTATTGAACTAAACAAAAAAGGAATAGATTTTCGCGAATATCACGCTTGTACAGTTTTAACAAAGATGCTTACAAGTAACAATTCTGGTTTTGTTGATCTAATGAATCCTGCTGGAATAGGTATCGCTGCAGTTGTTTATAACTATGATGGCGCAGTTTATGCGTCAGATGAAAGTCGCATGCTTGCGGAAATGGGTGATGACACATTTAAATTAGGAAATGTACTTAAGAATAACTATGCTGAGATCTTTGGTTCTGAGTCATTGTTAACGCCCCTTGAGGAGTCTTTCACATTAAGCGCTCCAATGTGCTCAGACTGTGCCTATGAACCGTATTGTGGTGCTGAGCCAGTTTATCATCATGGAATTCATAAGGATTTTTTGGGGAGAAAGCCTACCTCAGATTTCTGCCACAGAAATATGAGTATCTTTAAGTACTTACTAATTAGGATGAGAGAGGACTCATTTGTAAAAACTCTTTTTTTAAACTGGGCCAATCACTCATGATTAGTCTATATGGTAAGGTAATCCATCTAGGAGGAGAGCCATTTAAGAGAGGTCCAATTGCATTAACGACTAACCCCAATTTGCCAGTTTCCTTGGCAAGAAAATTTGCATTAGTATCTGATGACTCTACTATTCAATCGTCTTACCAGGCTGTTTTTAGAAAAACTACTGGTCCAAGGGCGGATATTACTGAATACATGTTACCTGAGGAACTATTTCACTTAGGTTCTGGAGACTTTATTTCTATTAATCCTGAGAATCAATTTACACGAGTTCTTTATAGGCAGTCGTCTAAGCAGAATTCAATATTACTAACTGAACAATGTAATCACTACTGCTTGATGTGTTCTCAGCCTCCTAAGAATGTTGATGATAGTTGGCTTCTTGAGGAAACTAAGCAATTAATTAAAATGCTCCCAATTAGCACTCCGGAGCTAGGATTT
>CANJBQ010000064.1 GCA_947472645.1 Burkholderiaceae bacterium | reverse complement strand
ATAAAAAATGCTGATATGGCAATGGCAATTAAAATTCGAAGAAAGATAGCTATTTTTCGTGGCAAAACATCTTGCAAGTTTTCTACCGCAATATGCCCTCCATAACGTAACACAGGGCCGGCTCCAATAAAGGTTAACCAAACCATGAGGTAACGTGCAACCTCCTCTGCCCACTCAATTGACTGATTCGTTGTGTATCGTAAAAAGACGTTGGCAAAAATAATCAACGCCATAGTAAAAAGCATGATGATTAAAGCCCATCTGGTTAACCAAGTGATTAGAGCTTCAGTTTTACGTAGCATCTATTAGGCAAGTTGGTCTTGGATCAACCAAGACCAATCGTTCGTCTGAGGATTATCAAAAGTTTACTTCACAGCTTGAATAGCTGCAATGTTATCGGCACCAAACTCCTTAGCATAATTTGCATAGGGTCCTTTCATCGCTTCCCGGAAGCTATTACCATCGACCTTGGTAACCACTTGCATACCCTCTTTTCTTAACTGTGCTACGCCGTTTGCTTCATCTTCATCTACTTTTTTACGCGTAGCGTCGACACTTTTTTTAGCGGCAATCATAAATACTTTTTTATCCGTATCACTTAACTTATCCCATACCTTAGGGGATGTCAGAATAAGACAAGGTGAATAAACGTGACCTGTCAAAGATAAATATTTTTGTACTTGTGAAAATTTAGAGGCCAAAATCACAGGTATCGGATTTTCTTGACCATCTACGACACCCTGTTGTAGTGCCCCAAATACTTCTGGAAATGCCATTGGAGTTGGCTGTATACCAAATGATCGATACCCTTCCATGTGAACTTTATTTTCCATGGTACGCATTTTTAAACCGTTAGCATCAGTAACCATCACAATAGGTCGCTTATTATTCGTCATATGCCGAAAACCATTCTCACTCCATGCCAATGCAACCAACCCATGTTTTGGAAATTTTGCCAACATGTCTTGACCAATTTTGCCATCTAAGGTCTTACGGGCATGTTCATAGTCTCTAAATAAAAATGGGATATCAACAATCTTCATTTCTGGCACGAAGTTACCAACTGGACCAGTGGAAGTAATCACTAAATCTTGAGTTCCTAATTGCACCGCTTCAACTTGTTCACGTTCTCCACCTAAAGCACTAGAAGGGTAAATTTGGCATTTATAACGCCCATTTGTACCTTTTTCAATTTCATCACAAAATGCAACAGCACCTACATCGTAATGAGACCCTTTTGCAAGAGCATGACCAAGTTTTAAAACGGTTTGTGCGGATGTTGTTCCTGCAAGTAAGAGAATAACTAGAGTGAAAGCAAGGCGTTGAATTTTACTCATGCTGAAAATCCTTTATAGAGATGAACGAGCTACTTTGCGATTAATAACTCCTAAATTCTATTACAACATTACGCCAAGCAATATTGAGATTTATACCTAGAATAAGGGCTTGGGCCCTGAAAATCTTGAAAGATAGGTTGATTTTGCGACGCAACATAACTTTATGTCAAAAAAGTGATACTTATTCACAGAGCTGAGGTAAAAGCTGTATGAACTACCCAACTGATTTGATTGATAACAATTCAATGAGTTTTGGTACTGGCGCATTCGATTCACCTCTTTTGACTGCATCACCATAGACTGAGTTTACAGCTAGAGCAACCCCCGATGAGGCCTTTAACTCCTCAGCCATCAGCAGGTAATAACCTAGATCTTTATTCGCATTAGCTATTGAAAATCGGAAATTGGCGTCATCACCCGATTGAATATATGGTAAAAATCGTTGCAAAATCACTCCGCCTCCACCACCCTTTGACAATACTTCCATCAGAACATTCATATCAATATCAGCCGCCTTTGCGCAGGAAATCGCCTCAGCTAACAATGCGGAAAACCCCAAGGAGACGAAGTTGTGGATCAGCTTTAAGCGATTGCCATAACTCACCGGGCCAACATGCTCTATATTCTCAGCAAAGCATTCAAAAATAGGTAAGCATTTTTCAAATACTTCTTTGGTGCCACCGACGAGAAGGTTTAAACGCCCCTCTTCAGCCTCTTTTGGAGTTCGCGTCATTGAAGCGTCAACATAAAATGCGCCCTTTTGCTCTATAGCGCTGGCAACTTTTAAAGTCGACTCTGGAATGGCAGTCGTGCAATCAATGACAAAAGTTCCCGGCTGAATACTATCTAATAAGCCGTTTGGACTAAATACGACCTGCTCCACTTCTGGCGTCCCGGTTATACAAAGAATGATCGCATCTAAACCCTGTAGTAATTGAGCTATGGAATCTTTCTTTTGACCGCCTAGGGATATGACCTTGTCTTCAAATGGACTTGGTGGGGGAGAGTAAAAGCTGACTTGATAGCCATGCTTTAATAAGTTGGCTGCTAAAGCATGGCCCATATTACCGATACCAATTACACCAATATTTTTGATCACGGTTCTTTATCTCCTCTAATACTCTTAATTTCCGTTTTAATTGAACCTTATCTTATCATTGCGCCATCGTCTTTGACGTTCTCAGGCGGAGGGTATTTCTCATAATATTATTTATCTCTGAAATTTACTGCTTTACAACATGATGTAGATACTCCGTATATTTGGAATAAGATAAGAATTACAAATTAGAAGTTTTAATAATTTATTATGTAATTTATCAAAAATCCAAAAAATATTTACTCCATAGGTACATCACACATGCCATACGAATTCGATCATATTGTCATTATTGCTAGAGATAAAATGACACAAATAGCAGAAAGACTGAAAAACCTTGGATTTCAATTAACTGCTTTAGCCAAACATAATTTAGGCTCCTGTAATCAACTCGCCATGCTCTCTACTGCTTATGTTGAAGTCCTCGGCTGGGAAGAAGGAACCATTCCCCAACGTAAAGAAATTGCTGATCTAGCTATCGGATTAGATGCACTTGTTTTCAGAACAAGCAATGCATTAGAGTGCTTTGAAAGTTTAAAGAGTTTAGGTTTTTCCCCAAACCCCGTACAAGATTTATCTCGTCCAGCTCAAGTTCATGGAAAAGAAGAGCTTGCTCTATTCAAAACCGTACGCTTTAGCTCTCAACCCATTCCCGGTCTAAGAATTTATTTTTGCGAACATTTAACACCTAATTTTTTATGGTTTGAAGATGTTCTAAAACATTCTAATTTAAGTAACCACCTCAGTGAAATTAGAATAGAAACAAATCTAATAGAAGAAACCAGCAATACTTTGATGAAGTTATTAGGTTTATCTGAAGCGAATATCTCAAAAAGTACTAGTGAATACTCTTTAATGCTACCAAATTGCACATTAGTTATTCGGGAGAATAAAAGTCTGTCTTTTACAAAAATTATGTCCGTAAAAATCAATCGTCAATTAGCCGGCGGGTTGTGTGATCCTTTGGTGAAAGAAATAACTTTATCGCACCATCTTTGTGAGGCGGTTTAATAAGACAAGGTCTTTCATCTATATAATCAAATTATGAAAAATACTCTTACATTCCTAAAATTACTATTTAGTAATATTGTTTTGACCATTATTTTTACTCATACCATTTGTGCGGCTGAATATCCTAAACACTCCATTGAAATGGTCATACCATATGCGGCAGGTGGATCTGCGGATGTTCTTGGGCGAGTTATTGCTGATGAGATGGGGAAGATTTTAGGTCAGGGAGTTATTGTTAATCTCAAACCTGGAGCAGGTGGCAATATTGGCGCAGAGTATGTCGCTAAACTTGCAAAACCTGATGGATATACTTTTTTATTTGCATCTGTAAGTTTGGCGACGAGCCCAAGCTTAACCAAGTTGAGTTTTGATCCCCAAAAAGATCTTCAAGCTATTGCTGGCGTGGGAACAATCCCCAGCCTGATGTTAGTATCGAGTAACTCACCTTATAAAACACTTCCCGAGTTTATTGCTGCAGTCAAAGCAAATAAAATCCAAGCAAGCTTTGGCTCTTCTGGAAATAATACCGGTAGTCATTTGGTTGGTGAGCTTCTAAAATCAATCAGTGGAATTGAAATGACGCATATTCCTTACAAAGGAAGTGGCGCTGTCTATCCTGACTTAATAGCTGGCCGAGTAACGACATTGATTGATGTTATGGGCTCGTCCCTTTCTCAAGTTCAGGGCGGTAGTGTTCGAGCAATAGGAATCACCTCTTTACAACGATCAAAACTTTTACCTGATGTCCCTACTTTTTCTGAACAAGGATATCCGGGTTTTGAATTTGGGACTTGGTTTGGATTTTTTGCGCCAGCTGATGTTCCTGCACCAATTGCTAAAAGACTAGAGGAAGCAATTCTTCAATCGCTTAAAAGTGATGCTGTCAAAGCTCGTCTAGCTGCTGTAGGCACTACACCACTTCCGGGCCCAGGCGCTGAATTCGGCAAATGGTTCCAATCGGATATAGCTCGTTGGGCAAAGCTTGTCAAAGAAGGCAAGCTGACTCAGTTAGATTAATATCACAAATCACTTACACTTAAGTGCCCCCCCACAAGTGATTTGTAACCCCGCTATGCCGTTGGTAATTTGGCGGCAAATTTAGAATTTTTCAAACACAATCTGCCGCGAGAGTCTTGCCAAAGTTTTCCATTGGTATGCAAAAATCCAAATGCTCGAGCAATTGTTGGGAAATCATAATCAGAAAACTTTTCGGCAAGTTCAGAGTAATAAGTTGGTGTAAGCTCAATGACAGCAACGATTTTTTCAGCTAAAGCTTGATAACTTTCTGGCTCAGAAATAATAACTTGATCTGCTTTGCCTGACGCATAGTCAGCAATCTTGGCGCGCTCAGCATAGGCGTAAGAGATTCTTTCAAATCTCTCTTTTGGAATTCCTTCACCAATCGTGGCATCTATTCCGACCTTAGCTCCTGTTGGCACTTGACCATGCGTAATATACAAACTTGGATCGAGTGGCTTGGCTCTTGCCCCAGGAATAATAATGACATCTCGATCACCCTGAACACGAGTAGCAATTGCCCACTCCACTTCCGTAGGATTAAAGACATCAATATCATCATCCACAATCACGATGTGCTTGAGATCCATGACAGATAGC
Source organism: Burkholderiaceae bacterium (assembly GCA_947472645.1). Taxonomy (GTDB): domain Bacteria; phylum Pseudomonadota; class Gammaproteobacteria; order Burkholderiales; family Burkholderiaceae; genus Polynucleobacter. Next base: position 8,091 of record CANJBQ010000064.1, on the reverse strand, counting down.
GCTGCTAATAAAGCATTCTTGCCTTCACCAGCTTGTTTTTTGATAGATATGACTGCATGCCAAAAAGCTCTGCCACCTAAAGTGACATTAATGTCTTTAACCTGAATTCCAGCAGTTTTTAAAGCCTGACGAATAGACTGGTAACGTGTAGGTGCAGCTAACCATGTATTTTCCCATGGCATGTGCAAGAAATAAAACATTGGATTTTTTCGCATCATGATGGCATTAATCTTCACCACAGGATTCCAATGCAGTCCACCCATGAGCCCTGTAAATTCTCCGAAACGGCCTTCTGGTTGGGTCCAACCAACAGGCAAAATCTCACCCTCTAAAACAATTTCGCTATCAGCGATATAGGGCATATCAATCGTTTTACAACTTCCCAAATTGACAGGGCAGCCACGTATCCCACCGGCTATACCCATTTCATCAACTCCAATTGGCGCTCGAAATCCTGCGCCTAAAACTTCCATGGGATGGGTACCTATAGAAATCGATATTGGGCAAGAACGGCCTGCTTCATAAGCTCGTTGAGCAAACATTCGCATATTATTGGGGGTCACAATATCAATCCCTGTCAGATTTTTTTCTTTGACAATGAATCGATATACTCCAGTATTGATACCATATTCAGGATCCTTTGCAATGACAACACCAGCCGTAATCATCGGGCCACCATCGAATACAGAACTCATCGGAATCGGTAATTTAAATAAATCAACTTCGTCACCCGTCCAAATAATTTCCTCCGTTGAGGAAGTACTTACTCGGTTAGGGGCAATCGGGTTCGTAATACCCTTTTGTAATTTATCTTCAATTTCTCGAAATGTTGCACAGCCTACAGACATCACAGCTCTTTTTTGTGTTCTTACAATACCCGAAAGAACCGGCATATCGTAACCGATAACTTTATGAAATAAAATAGCCTTATCGGATTGGTCTACTAAAGTAGCGATGTGACGAATATCGATAGCCTGATGTAGATCAATCAATTCACCTTCCTGTCTTAAACGCTCTGTAAATTGGCGTAAATCCTCCGTAAATGGCAAGGCTGCTTGACTCATAATTTTCTTTCTTCAATGATTTGCTGATTATTCAATTTTTGCACCAGATTCTTTTACTATCTTTGCCCATCTTACCAACTCCTGCTTAACAAACTCATCAAACTGCTTATCGTTCATCGGCATCGGAGTCCCACCCTCAAGTTTTAATGACTCTAAAAACCCGGGCGTTTGTATGATTTTAGAAATTGTATTACTCAAATAGGATTTTATATCCTCAGGGGTTGCGCTTGGAACAACAACCCCTACCCATGAACTTATATCAAAATTCGGTAAGCCACTCTCTGATAAGGAAGGGACATCAGGCAACAGCGCTGCACGTTTTTTTGTTGTCACAGCTAAAGCATTTAGCTTTCCAGCTTTAATATATTGAATCACAGATGGTAATGAAGCAAACATAATAGAAACTTGACCACTTAATGTATCCATGACAGCAGGTCCAGTCCCTTTGTAGGGGATATGGGTAATTCGAGTACCAGTCTCTATTTTAAAAGCTTCGGCAGCTAGGTGAGCCCCACCACCAGCTCCGCCAGACGCATAATTTAACACATCTGGATTGGCTTTTGCATTTGCGATTAGCTGGCTTACTTGTGTAAATTTTGTCTTTGGGTGAGCGACTAATACCAGCGGGTAACTAGCCAATCCGGCCACACCATATAAATCTTTTCCAAAATCATAAGGGACCTTCGCAAGCATACTATTTGCGGCAACCACTCCTGAAGGCAATATCATGACGGTATAACCATCTGCGGGTGAGTTCACTACGAAATTGGTTCCAATGATTCCATTCGCACCATATTTGTTTTCCACAATGACAGCTTGCTTTGTCATTTCGGTAAGTTTTTCTGCCAACAAGCGAGCTATCTGATCTGCTTGTCCGCCAGGAGGGTATGGAACAATGAAACGAATCGGGCGATTCGGATAGCTTGCAGCATATGCGGCTTGAGTGATATATACACTTAAACCAAACATAAATATGAAACAAATGAATTGAAGATATTGCTTTAATTTACTTAGCATATACATATTCCCTGTACATTCATCATGAAAAAAGATTTCTATATCAATATAGTCTTCATTTTTCATTCATTTTTTGTCAAAGCCCAAATATAGTGCGAGAACCATCAAATAAGATTTAAAGGCAGTGCCGTCGTATATTTAATTTGTTCCATTGCAAAACTTGAACTAATATCCAATATGTCAGCTATCTTAATGAGTTTTTTATACACCGCATCATAACCTGCTATGTCAGGCACTACTACGCGAAGTAAATAATCAACATCTCCACTCATTCGATAAAACTCTAATACTTCAGGAATCTCCATAACTGCAACCCGAAACTTTTCGAGCCAAGTTGGATTATGACCACTCGTCTTGATCGAGACAAAAACCGTAACACCCAAATTTAGCATATTAGAGTCTAAGAGAGCTACCCTCTTACTAATATACCCTGACTTCTCTAGCGATTGAATTCTTCGCCAACAAGGCGTAGAAGATATGCCAACTTTTTCAGAAATGGCAGAAACAGAAAGAGTGCTATCTTGCTGTAAAATATTCAAAATGTGAAAATCTATTCTATCTAGCTTCATATTAAGGGTATATTATTCTATTTTAATTAAATATATTTGACAAAATTAATAATATATTCTTTTCAAATAACTGTAAAATTGAATTTCTAAAGTCTTTTCCAACTCAATGCTTGAAAATAGAATAGATATAAATCAAAAGTATGTTAAAAATTCTTTTTCAAAGTTAATAAATTATCAAATCATCTCATTAAAAATCCGAGGAAATAGTTATGAAAGCATTAGTTCTATTGCAACATGGTGGTCTAGAAAATCTTCAATATGTCACAGATCACCCAATGCCAAAGGTCACTGACGGACACGTCGTTATCAAAGTTGGTGCTTCATCCTTTAATTATCATGATGCATTTACAGTCAAAGGAATGCCTGGCATCAAAGTACCTCTACCAGTTGTTATTGGACTAGATTTTGCTGGGGAAATTTCTGAGATTGGCGCTAATGTGAACGGCTGGAAAGTTGGAGATCGTGTTCTTGTTAATCCTTTAAACAAAACCAAAGGCCTCATGGGCGAGATGCTAGACGGTGGTATGGCCGAGTATTGTCTGGTCAGCGCTGATCAACTGATTAAAATGCCGGATAACGTCTCATTTACAGACGCGGCTTCCTTGCCAGTTGCTTATGGTACAGCGCACCGTATGCTAATCACTCACAACACAATTAAAAAAGGTGACCGTGTATTAATCCTTGGTGCCTCAGGTGGTGTTGGTACGGGTTGCGTGATTCTAGCAAAACAGTTAGGTGCAGAAGTAATTGCTTGTGCTAGCAGTGAAGATAAATTAGCAAAGCTTAAAGAAATCGGTGCTGATGAAGTCATTAATTACAAAGATGTTGATTTCTCAAAGTGGGCTGTTGAAAAATATGGCAAACCTCAACGTAGAAACTATGAAGGTGGTGTAGATGTAGTCATCAACTTTACCGGAGGGGATACTTGGGTGCCATCGTTACGTTGCTTAAAGCGCGGCGGCAAACTCCTGGTTTGTGGGGCTACTGCAGGTCATGACCCTAAAGAAGACTTACGCTATATCTGGAGCTTTGAATTACAAGTCATCGGTTCAAATAGTTTTTATATTGAAAATCTCACAGCATTGATGGATATGATCTCCAAAGGTGAAATTAAACCGATGATCGATAAAATCCTTCCGTTATCAGAGGCTAAAGAAGGCTTACGTTTAATTCAGGACCGAGAAGTTATCGGTAAAGTTGTCGTTACTCCTTAATAATAAGGAGTTAACACTTCACCTACTTTCTCAAAATACAAAGGTTATTGATATGTCAAATGAAATGATTACTGCTGCAGAAGTTGAAGCAAAATTAACTAGAGGTCCATTTCATCAATGGTTAGGTATTAAAGTCCTCTCCGTGAACGAGGGCGAAATTGAAATACAAGCAACTTGGCGAGAAGAATGGGTTGTTAATCCTGATCGTAAATATACGCATGGTGGTATTTTGGCCGCCCTCGTCGATTTAACTGCTGACTGGGCCTTAGTATCTAAAACTGGTCGCGGTGTTCCTACTATTGATATACGCGTTGACTACCACCGTGCCGCAATGCCTGGTAACTTAATTGCTAAAGGTAAAGTGATTAAATTTGGAAGTCAAATCAGTGTTGCTGAAGCAATGGTATTTGATATGGATGGTAATTTATGCGCTAGTGGCAGAGGTGTTTATTCAACAGCGCCACCACCTCCCCCAAAAGCTTAATTGAAAATACCCATCATGATGGTAATGACCACCACCTTGTAAAAAACTATGAGTAATGTTGATCATTCTTCTGAAACATTGAATTTCAATAATCTTGGAAATCTATTTCGGCGTGATTTAGATCTCCAAAAAATTGCTTTAATCGATCTCGATGCAAATAATCAACCACGAGAGTTTTCTTTTGCTGATTTAGATGCATTAGCCAACGCAGTTGCTAGAGGCTTGGGGCGCTTTGCTTTAGAACGGGGTAGTCGTGTTGCCATCATTGCCCTCAATAGCGCTGAATACGTTGCTACCTTTTTGGGAATTATGCGGGCTGGATTAGTAGTTGTTCCAGTCAATTCAAAATTCCCTCCAGCAATGGTTGATTTTGTATTACAGGACTCAGACGCTCAATTCGTTTTTTGCGACTCTCTCAATGAGCCCCTCATTCCATCGTCTTTACCTAGAGTAGTTTTTAATCATGCGGATAAAACGGCGTCTTCCTCGTTTTATCAATTCTTAGACCACGGTCCATTTGAAATCATTCGTCCCGAAAAAGATGAATTAGCAATGCTTCTTTATACCTCGGGCTCTACTGGAAAACCAAAAGGTGTCCGACTTTCTCACGCCAGCCATATTTGGGTTGCCAAAACGCGACTAGGGAATAATGACTGGTCAAGACATCGTTATCTGGTTGCTGCACCTCTTTACCATATGAACGCGCAAGCAATGACGATGCTTAATATTTTGGCTCATGCAACTACAGTTCTCATGCCCCAATTTAATGCTCGTCAATATATCAAAGCTATCGAAACTTTTCAATGCACCTGGCTGACCGCGGTTCCGCCAATGATTGCAATGATGTTACAAGAAAAAGGTCTGATCGAACAGACTGACTTATCTTCTGTCGAATTTTTAAGAATGGGCTCTGCGCCAGTTTCTCCTAGTTTATTAGAGGCGATACATCTTGTGTTTCCAAAAACACAAGTAATCAATGCGTTTGGAACAACAGAAGGTAGTCCAGTGATGTTTGGTCCGCATTCGGATGGCCTTACTTTGCCCTTACTCTGTGCTGGCTGTGCTCACCCTGAGGTAAGCATTCGACTAGTTAACGATAATGGCCAAGAGTCTGATCAAGGAGTTTTACAAATCAAATCGCCAGGTATTATGCTGGGATACCATAAACCAGAAGGGCGCAACCCACCCATTAAGAATCCTTTTACAGATGATGGGTTTTATAGCACCGGCGATATCTTTAAGCGTGACACAAATGGCTTTTATTTTTTTATTGGTCGTGCTGATGATATGTTTGTATGTGGCGGTGAAAATATTTACCCGGCTGAAGTTGAACGTTTAATTGAATCTCATCCTCATGTCGCTCAAGCTGCTGTGATTGCAGTGGATGATGATATTAAAGGACAAAAGCCCGTCGCTTTCGTCGTTAAAAGGCCAAATACACAAATAAGTGCCAGTGAACTTAAAACCTATTGCTTATCAAATGCTCCAGCATATCAACATCCAAGGTGGATATGGTTTCTTGACGAACTTCCTCTAGCAAGCACAAACAAAGTTGATCGCCCCTTACTAAAAATAAAGGCAATTCAACAAATTAACTCTACAGAAAATAATGACTCAGTCCTCAAGCCATAAAGGCTGGCTTTATGAAGCGGTACTTCGTATCGAAGCAGATTTCTGTAGGAGTGTTGATACACATTTAATTCCTCTTAATATTCCCTCCTTCTCTGTTCATGGGATCGACCTCTATTTAAAAGATGAATCTACTCACCCAACAGGCAGTCTAAAACACCGCCTCGCACGATCATTATTTTTATATGCTCTATGCAACAATTGGCTGTGTGAGGGAAAAACAGTTATCGAAGCTTCTAGTGGCTCAACAGCGATTAGTGAGGCCTACTTTGCCAATTTAATCGGCTTACCTTTTATTGCTGTCATGCCTAAGTCAACTTCATTAGAAAAAATTGAACGTGTGAAATTCTACGGTGGAGCCTGTCATTTAGTCGATTCATCGATTGAAATGTATCCCCGAGCTAAAGAATTAGCGATTCAAATGGATGGGCACTATATGGATCAATTTACCTATGCTGAAAGAGCTACCGACTGGAGAGGTAATAATAATATTGCCCAAAGTATCTTTGCCCAAATGTCTTTGGAAAGAAATGCCATTCCCCAATGGATTGTGATGGGCGCCGGTACAGGTGGAACCTGTGCCACTATTGGTCGCTTTATAAGGTATCAACGTCATACATCTCAAATCTGTGTTGCCGACCCTGAAGGCTCTGTTTTTCTAGACTACTTTAAAACTAAAAATCCTGATTTAACCTCAAATGGTTCACGAATCGAAGGGATAGGCAGACCTCGTCCAGAGGCTAGTTTTATTCCATCCCTCATCGACCACATGATTCGGGTCAAGGATGTAGACTCTATCTCGGCGATGAGAATCTTGTCAGATCTCCTGGGGCGAAAAGTGGGTCCTTCAACAGGAACTAATTTTATTGCTATGTTAGAACTTGCAAATGATCTAAAACAAAAAAATATCCGTGGATCTATCCTTAGCTTGCTGTGCGATAGCGGTGATCGCTATCTCAATACTTATCACAATCCAGTTTGGATCAATGAAAATTTTGGTGACTGTACTGCAGCGACCCAATATTTATATCAATTAATGGAAGTCAATTAATATAATTTAAATTTATAGATAATCTCTCACTCGTAGCAAATTAGATGGGCTTGTTTTTAATTGCCCCTGCTCTATTAATTCATTTATCATTGTCACGGCTTTGTTAAACGGTGTTGGAATACTAACTAACGCCCCTTTTTGAACAACGAGTCCATTTAAATATGCCACTTCTGTTTTTCTACCTTTAGCATGATCTTGAACAACAGCATTTCTCGAATTCTTACCCAAATGTTTTAATAATGTGTGTAATAGTTTGTTAATGACATCAGAGCTCGTACCCAAAAAATCGTCTTGCGTCAAACCAAAAATAGGCTCAATCTCCATCCCTAAAGCTCTACCAACGTCATAAGTTTCCTTACCTAATTCGAATGCAAGTTCATAAAAGCCTGGGAGTTGACCGGCTTCAAAGGAGCGAACTCCCAGCATCCCAATGGATCCTTGTGTCATCGTATTGGAAATTAACTTTGACCACTTAGCCCCCCAGATATTTGATGTCATCTTGGTAGTGGCACAACATTGAAATAAATTTTCTAATGCTTTTAATCTGGGAGTCATTAAACCGTGTAACTCCCCAGGACTAAACCAAGTTGTCGTTCTTGTCGTATTGCGCACGACATAACCAGGCTCAATTAATTCTGCGGACAACTCAATAACACAACCAATTTCATTTTGATAGCCGATAATCGGCGCAATGACTTCATCATTCATACTATTTTGTAATCCAACTAATATTCCATTAGGTTTTAAATAGGGCTTAATAAAATGGGTAAGCCACTCGCTGTCGTAAGATTTGGCAGCTAACAAGACTAAATCAAACTGGGGTTGAATAGAGTAAATTTCATGAAGGTGACGCGCGTTAACAGTGATTTTAAAATCCAAATCTGGCATCTTAATGTACAACCCTTGTCTTTTCATGACATCTACATGATCCGGCCATTGGTCAATGAGCGTGACCTTGTGTCCAGCATCTGTTAAATCCGCTCCAACACTACTGCCAATAGCGCCACATCCCAAGACGGCAATTTCATGAAACATGGATACATCCCTTCTTTTGATAAATATT
>CANJBQ010000063.1 GCA_947472645.1 Burkholderiaceae bacterium | reverse complement strand
GATATTGTGGATAAATCTAAAGCGATTGAAGTCGATCCTAAAGAACTGCAAGACTACTTTACCCAGAGCTATGGGATCTTCTCGGGTAAGCCGAGTCAAAAGGCCAAACTTCAATTTACCGCAAAGAGTGCCCGCTGGGTTTCTACAGAAAACTGGCATCCGGATCAAGTGGGTATCAGCCAAGCGGATGGCTCGTATGTTTTGGAGTTTCCGTTTAACCAGGATCCTGAACTGATTATGGATATTCTGAAATATGGCTCGGACGTGGAGGTGCTTGAGCCCGCAGCTCTTCGCAAGAAGGTCGCTGAAGAGATTAAAAAGAATATGGCTCTATACAACTAATTATTCAAGCTAGATTATGAAAAAATATAAAAAATCCGACTTAGGGCAAGCACCTGATGGTTACATTGAAATATTAGTCGAATCTTTCGACCGAAATGAAAATATTTTGAAAGGCGGCCATCATTCAACAAAAGAAATAAGGCCACTTAATGGGCAAATTTATTCCTCAAGCCTCCTGGTGGAATGCAGCAACAAGATGCGAGAAAACTATCCTGTTGGTACAGTTTTTAGATTGTTTGTAAAATCCAAACAGAAAAAAGATAGCCGCCCTCATCTATATAGCCCCCATCAATGGCGCTATCAAGTCGTTAAAGTCCCCTAAAAAAACTAAACTAATGTAAAACATCTTCTCGTAGCTCAATCTCTGACTTTTTTTGTTCAGTGACCCGATACTCTTTAGTGGTCATGGCTTTTTGAATATATTCTTCAAAATCCTTTTCTGTGGAATTATCTAAGCCATGGATATGCGCCAAACTAAAGATGAGATTGTCCGCATCAGCGCCATGCAATAAAACCGTATTGCTATTGTCATCATGATCAACCATACGAAACCCTCTCACAAAGTCTGTCTTTTCCGTAGTAGTGGACCAGTTCAAATCGAGACGATCAATATCAAAACGTTTGGTGCGAAAAATATTAATGATCCAAAAACGCCCTGCTTCTAAATAAGTGTAATTACGCATCTTGCTGTCCTTTCTAAAACTCTATTGTAAAAAATGACTCGCTCAAATCTTGATCGTGCTGTTCTTATAAATGAGTTTAATTTCAATGCATTAAGCATTAGTAAAACATACACACGTTGTAAAAAATAGGTATTAACTATGCGCACCAGGTATTGTAAGGGTGTATCCCCACCCCTGTTGTCCCATACCCCACCCCCTCGACCCCACAATAGGGGTAAGAAATCCAAAAACGATAGTCTAAAACGGGGGCTAAATAACCACGAAGTTCGTGTTTGTCAGCAGAATCACAAACAGATAACAGAGACAAACAAAGTAGAGGGGTGCAATTACCCAGATGCAAAAGTGTCACGGCAAGTGTCACGGTTGAAGATTTTTTGATTTATTGGATTTAGCCAACAACCACCAGAGCCTTTAGTTGATTGGTCGGGACGGTGTGATTCGAACACACGACCCCTTGCACCCCATGCAAGTACTAAATAAGTTCAGGTAGAACTTATGATAGCTGAAAAACCCTTTGAAACCCAAATAATATAAAGGTTTAATCTGATTGTTGTTATCTAGTTATTGCAGATAGTATCACATAAGAGCATAATCTTGTGTGGGCAGAGTGTTGGCAAATCTCATCTGCCCACACAAACTGGAGAATGCACAATGGCAATTACTGAACTTGAATTAAAGGCGTTGAAATCGTCGGATGCTGACGCAAATAAACGCCTCACCGAAGATGGTATGTTCGGCAAAGTACGCAAGAACCGCACAGGCGTGATTGTGTTTTTTGAATATCGATACAGGTGTCCAAGCACAGGGAAAATTAGAGCCATCAAAGTTGGCACATGGCCGACTAACACGCTCAAAGAAATTCGTAGCACCCGTAATCGCTACCGAGCCGATGTAGAGCAAGGGGTTGATCCACTAGAAATGAAGACCGCCATCAAACTTAGCAAACAAGCGGATATCCTGACGGAGCAAGAAAGTGCAATCAATCGAATTGAAGAGATACAAAGCAAGATGCGGGTCAACGATCTTTTCGAACATTGGGCGCAGATGGAACTCATCAAACGTAAGGACAAGGGCGCTGAGATTCGTCGTATGTTCAACAAGGATGTGTTGCCAGAGATTGGTGCGCTAGGCGTAAATGATGTGCGTCAGGTTCATATAGCATCGATGCTCGATAAGGTGTTAAAGCGTGGCGTTAAACGTATGACTAACCTACTCCTCTCCCAAGTACGTCAGATGTTTCTGTTTGCCAAGTCACGAGCTTGGGTTGAGGTAGACCCCACAGACACGCTCCGTAAGAAAAACTTCGGTGGTAAAGAGACCGAGCGTAACCGTGTCCTTAGCGTGGATGAGATTGCCGAATTGGTTGCTAAACTCCCTAGCGCTAAACTATCCGATGCAACGACGGCGTGTCTGTGGATTATGCTCGCCACGCTCGCACGAGTGGGGGAGATATCTAAGGCAAAATGGACAGATGTTGACTTGATAAATAAGAAGTGGCGTATCCCCGCCGAAAACGCTAAAAATGGTATTGCTCACACAGTTGACCTGTCTGACTTTGCGGTACGACAGTTCAAAATCTTGAAAGTGAACCAGACTTGCGTCGTGTTTGTCTGTCCAGCTAGTAGCCTAGACATAAACCAAGAGCCAAGACACATTGATACGAAAGCAATCACTAAACAAATACGAGACCGTCAACGCATCAAGCCGTTGAAAGGTCGCACAAAGGCATCGTCGGCATTGTTGCTGAGTGGTGGCGCATGGACACCACACGATCTGAGACGCTCAGGTGCTACCCTCATGAGTAAATTAGGCATGGACAGCGATGTCATCGAGCGTTGCTTGAACCATGTCGAACCGAACCGAATGAAGCGCATCTATCAACAAGATAAAAAAGAAATGCCCATGGGTGAAGCGTGGCGGGTGCTCGGGCAAGCCATTGCAGATATTATTCAACAGACTCTTGACGCTTCTAATCATATCGGATAATATTTCTACATGCCCGTATAAATCTACTAATTCTGTTAACGAGTTTTGGTGGCTGCGGATGATACAGGTTCCCTCGTTATAAAGCATTCGGGACGATCTTTAAGAATCTGCTTGGTGGTCCCGTGCTAAGCGCTCTTTTAGATATTCACATGAAAGTTAACGGCTCCCCACATTAAACAAATTAATAACGAGAGCCCTAACCATGGAAAAAAACTTAGTAGCACAATTTCAATACCTACCAAATGAGGCGGGCGCCCGTGTCACAACCGTAGCCGCCGTTATGGGGTGTAGCGTCCCTACCGTCTGGCGATTAGCCAAAGCGGGGAAAATTAAAGCAGTAAGACTGACGAATCGAATGACAGTATTTAACGTCGGCTCTGTAAGAGATTTTCTTAACCCACAAAAGTAAAAGCCAAGATAGCTTGTAGGCTAGTCTTGGCTTCTAAAATCTTCTCGGCAGAGTTGATTTTAATGCTTTGCAGTTGGGCTTGCAAGTCTGGCTTTCTAACAATTTTAGAAAGTTTTTATTATGCAAAATGAAAGTGTAGTATCCGCACCTATTGTGTCGTGGTCAGAGTTCCCAAATGTTCATGCTAAAAATATTGAGTTCTATTCGGATAATATCGATAACTTTGGTGCCCATTTAGCAAAAGCAAAAGCCCCTTCGAAAGAGAAATGCCCGCTCATCTCGCTAGTCGATTTTGGTGAGAATAAATCCAAAAGTGGCTCATATAGGCACGATGCCAATGCAATAGCCGTTGATGGGGTCATCGGTGATTACGATGACGGTTTAGTTCATTTGGAAGATGCGCTAGAAATGCTAGAAGCCAATGACATAATTGCCGTACTTTACCCAACACCATCCCACTCGCTAAATAAGCCTCGATGGCGAGTTGTTGCACCAACATCTAAGACTTATCCAACAACAGAACACAAACGACTTACAGAATGTTTAAATCGTGTTTTAGGTGGTGTATTGGCTAAAGAATCATATACCTTATCTCAGTCCTATTATTTCGGCGATGTCGGTACGAATGAATACAAGGTCATCAAGACTAAAGGTACGAAATACATTGACCAACTAGAACTGGTGGATGAGCAAGTTCCTAAAAAAGTAAAAAAAACCGAACTAGAAACTTCATCAGTTAGCTCAGAGCTATTTTTAGCACCAACATTAATCGCAGATTTAAAAAGCGCCTTAGAGACAATACCATCCGATGATCGTGTTATTTGGATTCAAATAGGTCACGCTCTGAAGACCATTGGCGAGGCGGGTAAAGAGCTTTGGATGGAGTGGTCATTCAAGTCAAGTAAGTTTGACCCACTCGATGCTCAAAGATGTTGGGAAAGTTTTAATCCGCAACAAACGAGTTACCAAGTAGTCTTTGCGGAAGCTCAACGGCAAGGATGGATTAACCCACTTACAAGTGAAGCGCTTACTGAACCACAAACCAAAAAACTAGCTCCAACAAAAATAGGCGATTTAGTTGTTGGACTATTTAATTCACTAAAACTCAATGATGAGGATGTAAAAAATATGGCTGAAGCAGAGTTCTTAATTCCCAACCTAATTGTTAGGGGACATCTAATGGCTTTCGTTTCTCCCGCCAATGGTGGTAAAACTGCAATTTTTGTAAAACAATGCGAAAAATTAGCAGCGCAAGGGTTGAAGGTAATTTATATAAACGTTGATGGTTCACCTTCAGATCTCAAAAGACATCACGAACACGCAAGTGAATATGGTTATGCTGTTATCGCTCCAGATGCCAAAGCGGGAAAATCAACGGATGATGTAATAGCCATTCTGGAATCTATAGCAAGTGGAGAGGCTTCTTGTGAAGATGTAGTCATTATTATCGACACGCTTAAGAAATTTTTAGATGTCATTAACAAACTTCAGAGTAAGAAGTTTTACAAAATGCTACGGGCGATTACAGTTAAAGGTGCGACTATCTGTCTGCTAGGACATACAAATAAATATGTTGGTGAAGATGGCAAACCTATCTTCGAGGGTACTGCCGACCTAAGAAACGATTTAGATGAACTGATTTATTTGGACTCATGCAAGAATGACAACGCAAATACCCTAGAAGTGACTACACGCCCAGACAAAGTAAGGGCTGAATTTAGTCCTAAATCATTCCTTATTCAATTACCTGACAGAACAGTCATCGAACTTGCAACAGCAATCAATATTTTGGCTAAGGAAGATCGAGCAATGCTCGATTTAATAAATGGTGCAATTGCTAACGGCTCGCATACTCAAAAAGAAATTATTAGCTATGTCGAGTCGCTAACGGCACACTCTCCCAAAAAGATACGACAGACCTTAATTAAGCTCTCGCAAAATACTCCACCAGATGTAATTGTTACAAAATCTAGCGAAAAAAATGCACTAATCTATTCGACTGCTCCTAACCTAGAAAGTGCGTTTTCATGCCTAAATACGGTAAAAAAACCATGAAAAAAAGCCGCCCCCTAAAAATAGGAATTTTGGAAATTTTAAAACCTACTTTTTACCTTTTAAGGGGTTACGGGCAACTGGGGAGGCTTATATCTATTGAACTTTCCCAATATTCCCTATATTCCCTATATTACTTATATACCTGTTTTCAGGGGGCGGCTTTTTCACCTGCCCGTTTTCTAATATTTCCCATAAAAAGGGAATATTAGAAATGATTCAAAACATCAATTTAATTTTAGAAAGTAAAAATTATGAATAATGAAGTTATCGAAATCCTGACAAAAATTACCGACTCAATTAACCGAATGCCTGATAAGTTATCTAATTCGTCTGGCGAGATAAATCGAGCTATTTACGCCAAAATCTTTGGTAAGTGCATTATTGGACATTTAGATCATGCAGAGTACGGATATATGGCGTTACCTTTTCAAGCAAGTCTGCTAACCGATCCTATTATCTTTATCGTTGGATGCGGTCATGTGATACTAGACCACCCAATGCGAGATGAGCAACACCTTGCGATGATTCCTACGCACACGGTTTCACTAAATCAAAAGATGAGCCTCTATGAGAACAGGCACCCCAGACTTATTGCCTTACCAAGAAAGCACCATGAAATCCCACTCAGTTGGATGGCAAATCAACTTAGACAATTAGAGTTTGTAGGGCCTTTCGCTAAACAGGAGATAGCTAATGGCACAACCTAAACTTTATGACCCCAAAACTATTTGGGAGTCCATCCTTACCCAGATGGCGGAGGGTCATTCTCTCTCAGCAATTCTTCGCCAAGAGGGAATGCCCTCCTACTCGTATTGCAAAGAAAAACTCCGAGAAGACCACGAACTTCGTAGGCGTTACGACCAAGCGATTGAGGATAGAGCAGATCGTTTAGCAGACGAACTCATCGCACTTGCATGGACTCCACCACCTGAGGGATTAGATGGCAGAGGCATGAGCGCATGGGTGCAACACCTTAGGATCAAGATAGACGTTCTTAAGTGGACTGCAAGTAAGCTGAAACCACGCACTTGGGGTGATCGTATCGAGATGTCGGTAACGGATAACCGAATCAGTATTACAGAAGCGTTATTGATGGCGGAGACGCGGCTAGATGAACTACCAAGAGTCAAAGCCAAGGATGTTATCGATGTGGCTAGCAAAGAGGTTTAGCCCTCTCATGTGCGTAATTAGGCACCTTATGGTGCTAAGATGAATTACATGAATCCAAATAGTCACATCATCTTTAATTTTACAAATACAAAAGTATCATGATAAAAATAAATAAAAATCAAATCGTCATATGGATTATCTTTGCGCTTTCAATCAATAATGCTAACGCACAAAACTTTGAAAGTAGATTAGATCAATCAATGAATGAGGTTGTGGATAAACTTCGAAAATCAATTATTCAACTTAAAGAAGTACGAAAAACCTCATGTAATCTTGGTTCAGGCAAAGACTGTGAATTAGCTTTATTAAGTGAGGTAGAGATACTGTTATTAGATATAGAAACAAAATATAGGAAATTAGCGAGAAGTACATCATCAAGTACTAATCGTGAAAAATATGAAAAAATTAAAGATTTAGCTGGAGAAGTAAGGCAAAAAACATCAGATCTAGAAGATGAAATTAATAGATGATTCACTACATATTTTGGTTAATTGCCTCCCTGTAAAGATTCCACAACCTTAGAAAATTTTAATTGTAGGGATGTTGTATGAGTATGGGTTTGAGATACAAAATTTATATTACTCATCTTTAAGCCTAAATCCCATATTTGTATTTGTACAGATTCATAAACAGGGTAAGCTAATGTATTTTTTATTATTTGTTCTCGGTAGCCTTGAGGTTTTGGTCCATGTATGGGTTTTATTATTTGCCATTGATGGTAGTGGATGGGCGATTGTAGGATTGATCGCTTATTACATTTTCTGGCTTAGTAACGGCAGGACTCTAATCGCCACCATCATAGCACCCATAACCTTGGCGTTTATTTGTCTCTACTTCGGGTTTTGGATTGCAGTTTTGGCGTATGCCATCTATTTTATTATTTACATATTTATCCAACAGGATTAGTCCACTAAGATAATCTTAAACTATTAGCAATTAAAACTAATCTGATTTAATTTTCAGTACCGCCCAAAAATAGGCGTAGATCAAATACTTCTATACTATGTAATAGTGAGTTAAATACAAGGCAAATACGAATGGCTTTAATTAAATGCCAAGAATGTAGCAAAGAAATTAGTTCCAATGCCTCTTCTTGCCCGAATTGTGGATTCAAACTCGAAAGTAACGGCGGATGTTTAAAAATCATAGGCTATTTTTTCCTATTCCTTATAGTGATGGCGATGATGGGAAGATTAATGCAAAATGACTTGCCTACTCATATTCTTGGAAATAAAGAACTCCCACTCACAGGAACTTATTCTTGTATTCAACCTAAAATCGTTCATTCTGCAAAAAGTCGGAGTGGCTCTTTAAATGATGTCGTTAATAGTGGAATTGTGACCAGCATTCAAATAACGAATACAAGTCTTGCATTGGACGTCAAAGTGAACGGCTTGAATCAATCATCTATGCCAATTCCTTACACTTTAGAAGGTGAAAAACTTGTTGCTAAATCTCCATTAAAAGAGGAGCAAGTTGTTGATCCTACGACTAATCAGCCATGGATAAGCTCAAGATCTGAAGTGGTTAGCATCAATCTTAAAAATCATGAAATGAATAGAGTCGTTAAAAATGAGAGTTTAGGGTTAGATAGAAAAGTAACAGGTTACGAGATTTTTACGCTAACTGCTAAATGTCCATTTATTTTGAAATAGGAAGCGAAATTTTAATTGCATTATTTTGGGGATTAATTGGAGCGGTTGGTAGGCTTCTTGAATGGGTTATATAAGGATTTAGAAAATAACAATAAAAAATACTTTTAAACTTTGTTAATCCAATTCATATTGTTCTTTATAATTTTCCTTTAAGCCTTCATCTTGCTGGTGCTTCCAAAGTAGAGAGCCACCTATCACTAAAACATCTAGTCCTATTCCCATAAAACATCTGAATGCATCCTCTGGTGTGCAAATGATGGGCTCACCACGTACGTTGAATGATGTATTAACGATTACGGGGCAACCAGTTAGTTCTTTAAATCTTTTGATCAACGCGTAGTACCTAGGATTTGTTTCTTTATGAACAGTTTGAACCCTTGCAGAATAATCCACATGCGTTACTGAGGGAATATCTGAACGAGGAACATTGAGTTTATCTATTCCAAATAAAGCTTGTTCTTCAGCTGTCATCTGCCTACGCTTATTTTTTACAACATCAGCAACAAGTAGCATATAAGGACTGTCATCGTCCATCTCAAACCACTGTGCCACATCCTCTCTTAATATACTGGGTGCAAAGGGTCTGAATGATTCACGATACTTGACTTTTAGATTTAGCAGCTTTTGCATAGTGGGTGATCTTGGATCAGCAATAATACTGCGACCACCTAATGCCCGAGGTCCAAACTCCATCCTTCCGTTCATCCATCCCACGGCATTACCATTAGCCAGTGCTTGTGCTGTTTGCTCTACTAACTCATCTTCTTTGAGAGTTTCAAATACTGCATTGCAACTTGTCAATCTTTCGGATATTTCTTCTTGACTAAACTCTGGGCCGAGATAAGAGCCTTTCATCGCATCAATACCATCACTAACCTTTCTAGCTTGATTTAGCATAATGTGGTAAACCCCTAGTGCCGCTCCTAATGCTCCTCCAGCATCACCAGCAGCAGGTTGTATCCAAAGGTGCTCAAAAACTTTCTCTTTCAATAATTTGCCGTTTGCAACGCAATTCAGCGCTACACCTCCAGCAAGGCAAAGATTTTTTTCACCTGTTGTCTTTGCTACATCTTTTGCAAGTTTTATGACAACCTCTTCTACAACAGCTTGAATTGACGCAGCCAAGTCCATTTCGCGTTGTGTGAGCATCGATTCTTGTTTACGAGGTGGACCTCCAAAGAGAGCATCGAACTTGTCATTGGTCATGGTAAGACCAGTACAGTAATTAAAGTAACTCATGTCTAGAGCAAATGATCCATCTTCTTTGATATCAATAAGGTGATCCTTGATCAAATTTGTATACTTGGGTTCACCAAATGGCGCAAGACCCATCACCTTATATTCGCCACTATTAACTTTAAAACCTGTGTAATAAGTTATCGCTGAGTACAACAAACCTATTGAATGTGGAAAGTGTATTTCCTTAATAACAGAAAGTTTGTTCCCATTCCCTAAAGCAAGTGATGTTGTTGTCCACTCCCCAACACCATCCATCGTCAATACTGCAGCACGCTCAAATGGACTTGGGAAAAAGGCGCTAGCAGCATGGCTTAGGTGGTGCTCAGAGAACAACAACTTTTCCTCCCATATAACATCTTTACCCCATAGATCTTTCAAAGCATTTGCAATAGCCGTCTTTTGAAATAATTTATCTTTTAACCAAATCGGCAAAGAGGTTACAAAGCTTTTAAAACCTCTTGGCGCAAAGGCAAGGTAGGTCTCAAGCAAACGCTCAAACTTTAAAAAAGGTTTATCGTAAAAAACAATATAGTCAATATCATTTGAGTTTATTTTTCCTTCCAAAAGGCAATAAGACATAGCATTGACGGGGAAATTAGAGTCATGTTTTTTACGAGTGAATCTCTCTTCTTGGGCAGCGGCAATGATCTCACCATCAATGACTAAACATGCTGCAGCATCGTGATAATAAGCAGATATTCCAAGAATCTTCATGGCTTATTAGAATAAAGTGTAGATAAAGGGCGCTAGAACTGAACCTTGTGCAAGAATTAGCAAACCACCAAGCATGACCATCACGATAATAATGGGAGCAAGCCAAAGCTTTTTTCGTGCTCTAAGAAAAACCCAAAGCTCCTTAATAAACCCCATAGTTTATTCCTAAAATTGATTCTTAAAAGAGTCCGATGAAGGCCCTGGCGGTGAGCGATCAACCCAATAGCTCTTTAAGGATAATTTGTTTATCTTCAATTCATCACGGCCGAATAGACGAGTTAGCAAAGATATCGGGGTGATCATCAAAAAGAAAATGACGCCCAATATGATTGGACTAAAAATTTTACCTAATAGCATTCCCAATTCATACCAAATACGATTTAGGGGGCTGAGCACTTTTGGAGCAAAAAGAGTAACAGCCGCAAATAGAAAAGATACTATAAGAGCAAGAAAGGCAAAGTTTTTAAGATCTTGCCAATAGCTGTAAAGGGCAATTAGGGTAAACACAACGGAAAAAAAATATCCGAACTTTTTATCCGTAGGCATTTTATTGTTAGTCTTGGTCATTTTTTATGCTGCATAGTTTCTTATTGAACAGCTTTTATTATTTTAGACCCTTTTTTAGCATAAAAATTTATTTATTAAGAGGTATTGTGGGCGAAGGTAAGCGTTTTACAGAGGAATTTGAGTTAGCAGTAATCAAGCAAGTAGTTGAGAGAGATTTAGGGACTAGAAATATATCCTATCGTTTCCCCTATACTTACCTGAACACGATTTTTACTTATGTCTGGAGGTCTAATGAGATAGCAAGTTAGGTATTTTATAAAGAATGAAGGCTAACAGCACCAAAACAAAATTAATCAATTATTTAAACAGATAGCTCGTATTTGAGATCCAAAAATGGAGGAACCCGCATAAAAAAGATAATTGCCATCAGCACTAAACCTAGGATCCCACTCATCCTCAGATGTAGAAAAGTATCGAACTGATTTATTCAATTGAAATGGTAGGTCATTTAAAAAAATATCGAATTCATCTTGAGATTTTTGTGCATAAGCAACTTTTTTTCCATTGGCAGATATAGCTGGATCCCAATGTGTAACATTAAAAAGGGCAGAAATTAAAGTCTGAGATTTGTCATATAAATTTACTTTATATAAATTGAAATTTTTTTCTAGTGGTGAGCCAATATAGTAAATAGTATTTTCAAAGTCATTAAAGTAAGGCCTCCATTTTTCAAACCCACTTGAGGTGAGTTTTATTGGCTCAGAAAATAAATTTTTCATGTAATAAATTTCAGGGTAGGAAAAACTACCTCCTTTCGCTTCATAACCTGCAAAAGCAATTTCACCTTTTTTTGACACATTCGCTATAGCACCCAATAAATTTGAATTAGCGTAAAGAGGGCGAGTATTTTTAGAAATGAGATCCAACAAAAATAAGTTGCTTATATCCCCCACCTTTTCTCCGTAAATGATATTTTTACTATCAAGCCAAGTGGGATGCTCTATTGTATTAATCCCACTTCGCTCTAATAATTTAACAGAGACACCACTCTTAATATCAAGAACTGAAATTGCAGTTTTATCATCCTGATAAACCTGATAAAGTAATTTTTTGCCATCAAAACTCAGAGATGGATATCTACCAGAAAGAAGGTTTCGATTCAGAGGTTGATTAACAATATTGTACTTACCACTGTAGATAGGGTTACATTTTTTTTCAGAGATTTCATTTTGTAATTTAATTTTAAGAACTTTGATGAGTTTTTGGGCAATAATATCAGCAGCCCATTTAGAACCATTGTCATTAAAATGAATTCCATCAGAAAAGAATAAAATCTCTCTTTCTGGGATTTGTTTTGATTCTAGGTCTAGATCTATTAAGTCAATTTTATTTTGAATGGCAATTTTTCTTATAGAATCGTTGAAAGTATCCTGACCAGCAGAGTCCTTTCCAATAGGCTGAGTCATTAATATTGGAGTCTTCTGCTTCGACCTAATTATGCTTGCAAATAGTCTTAAATTATCTTCAAATTTTTCAATATCGCTCTCGGAAAATTTACTTACCTGATCTAAAATTCTCTCGTTTATAAGAATACGATCAGTATTTTCAAAAAACCGTGATATTTGAATGTCTACTATAAAAATAATATTACTCTTACTTTTAAGCCATTGCTTAAGCGATCCTAAAAATGATATTAGGCTATCCCTTACTCCACCCAGAGAACTCTCTGAGTTATGGTTAAGTTTTGTCTTGTAGCTACCATCTATAGCGAGCTTTAGGCGATCATTGATGTTATGCATCATCACAACATAACGCGCCTTTTCTATTTGCGGTGAGGGATGATTTATATATAAATTAATGCTATTTTGGGTCGTATGAGCCCTAACTCCCCCATTAATTCCAATGTAATCAGTTCCAGATATTTTGCTTAATTGAGAAATAGCCAGAAATGGAAATCTAAACTCCTCTCTTACCTCGTTATTTTCTGTGGTGGATCCGCCCAAAAATAAAATATTTTCCGTGAGCTCTGTAAAGTTTTGATCAACTCCCTTTAGGATTCCATATTCATCGGTGCGTACTTGTCTTTTTTTTGAAAAGTGTCGCTCATCTGGTAATTGGTCATTCAAATTGGGCAAAAGATGATTTGTAGTAGTCTGCAGCGGTGCTACTTCAGACTGAAATACCATCATCGAGTTGCGATAAATAGCTGTATCCTGGAGTAGACCCACACCATAATCCATGAAAACTACGGATATGATAAGAATCATAAATGTAATGAGATAAAACGTTACTCTTTTCATTTTAAAAAATTAGCAGAAAGGCGTTATGTGGGAGCTATACTTATATAACATACCTGATGTAAAAAACCCACCGCATTCAGAAGTCTTAGAGCACCCAGCACATTCCTCTACGTACTCGTTCTTCCAATCAGAAATAGACTTTCTATTCGCAAAAACAACATCCTCATTTAGGAGGCATCTTTGATGGTTATATATTGATACATTCATACCATAACTTTTTAAAAGCAAGGTTGCTGAACTCAAAACATCCTTATAGTCATTAGGATCTATCCATAGGTCATCAATATTTGCTCTAGTGAACCCTATCATCTCCAGCCCCATAAGAGCAACATGATCTACAAATAAAAGATTTCTAGCTATAAATTCACATAATTGCACTAGGCGGTCTATCG
>CANJBQ010000062.1 GCA_947472645.1 Burkholderiaceae bacterium | reverse complement strand
TCCAAGACCGATACCGCTAGTTGAGCCGGTAACGAGCGCGACTTTTTTTGATGACATTTTGATCCCCTAAGTAAATAACCAATTAATTTTATCCTTTTATTAAGAAAAGCAGATGAAAACTGCTAATAAGACAATAAATGAATATTCACTTAAATGTAACAAATAATTGATAAACTACTTAAACTTACTTTATGAGGCAGTTTTTATGAATAATTCAGATTTCAGAAGTCGTATCCACCAAGAGATGTTGGATAGTTTTGATGAAGAGTTAGAGCTCGAGTTAGACGATGATCGTTTAGGTGATGGGGCTGATTCTGAGGAGCATCGTGCCGCGCGTCAAAAGTACTTCAGAGAACTCCTACGTTTGCAAGGAGAATTAGTCAAATTGCAAGATTGGGTATTGGATAAAAAGCTTAAAGTCCTCGTGATTTTTGAAGGGCGTGATTCAGCAGGGAAGGGCGGTGCTATTAAGCGGATTACGCAGCGCTTAAATCCGCGGGTATGTCGCACAGTTGCACTTCCAGCACCCAATGAGCGTGAAAGAACGCAGTGGTATTTTCAAAGATATACCCCACATCTTCCCGCAGGTGGAGAGATCGTTTTGTTTGACCGTAGCTGGTACAACCGTGCTGGTGTTGAGCGAGTGATGGGCTTTTGCACCGATGACCAATATGAACAGTTCTTCCAAGACGTTCCTGAATTTGAAAACATGTTGATGCGTTCCGGGATTATCTTAATTAAGTATTGGTTTTCTATTACTGATGATGAACAGCATTTACGTTTCATGATGCGCATCAACGATCCTTTGAAGCAGTGGAAGCTCTCGCCGATGGATTTGCAAGCAAGGGCTCGTTGGGAGCTTTATACAAAAGCGAAGGAACATATGTTAGAGATGACCAGCACGAAGACATCCCCTTGGTGGATTATTGATGGGAATGACAAGAAAAAAGCGCGTATTAACTGCATCGCGCATTTGTTGTCACAAATTCCTTATGGCGAGGTTGAGCATCCTCATGTGGTTTTGCCTGAGCGTGTGCATAACCCTGATTACATTCGTGGGCCTGTGCCACCAGAAATGTACGTTCCCGATATTTTTAGCCAATCGTAAAAACAGACCCACCTCACTCCTGAGGTTTTTTCAGTGCGGTGAGTCCTCAAACCCTTGTTAGTATTTACCCTAATAGAATTATTCGCATGAGTTTCTTTCACAGGAAATCTTGTCGAAAACCCCTGATTTAAGGTAAAGTAAGAGGTTATTAGAGTATTTAAAATATGTTGAATTAAGTGACGTTTTTATAAAAGTCTTTATAAAAAACCTCGTTGAAATTGAATCGGGAGACCTCATGAATAAACCTTTATCAGCGGCGCATGTCGCTCAAACTCGTCGCCAAGGAGTTTTGGCAGCGCATTCGATCAATGAATTTGTTTTTGCTGTACCTGATTTGGATGTTGCTGAAGAGTTTTACACTCTTTTTGGTTTGAAGGTTGTCCGTGTTGGCGAAGAATTAGAAATTTATGCAGTAGGTCATCCACACCGCTTTGGACGAATTATCAAAGGACCTAAAAAGCGCTTACAGTGGTTAACCTTTGGCGTTTATCCAGAAGATTTTGAGCCTTTTAAAGCCCATTTGAAAACTTTGGGCATTCCGTTGATCCCATCACCAGATCCTCAGGGTGATGGTGTTTGGATTTTGACTCCAGATGGTTTTCCCTTACAAATACGGGTGGCTGAAAAAACTTCCCCGTCATCTCCGCCTATTAGAAAATTTACACCAGAGTCCAATGGCGCTGGTCGCTCACCGAACAAATCGAAGGTTCATAAAGTTTATCCGAAGCATTTATCGCACGTACTCATCTTTACTAAAAACGTGGATGACTCTTTAGCTTTTTATGAAAAAGTGCTTGGTTTAAAATTATCTGATTCCGCTGGTGAGGATTTGATTGCGTTTGTGCACAGTCCGCACGGCAGTGACCATCATCTATTAGCGATGTTGAAATCGAAAGATTACGGTTATCACCATACGAGCTGGGCTGTTGAATCCATCGACGACGTTGGATTTGGCTCGATGCAGATGCGTGATGCCGGCTTTACAGAGGGTTGGGGAGTTGGTCGACATGTATTGGGTTCGAACTATTTCCGATATGTGCAAGATCCATGGGGTAGTTTCTTGGAGTATTCGTTTGATATTGATTTTATTCCGCATGATATTGAATGGCCGGCAAAAAACCATCCACCTGATGATTCTTTATATGCATGGGGTCCAGATGTGACGCATGACTTTGGACATAACTTTGAAGTTGAAGGTGAGAAATTTGTTTCAACAAGAAAAAAACCTTAATTAATTATTACCATTTTCAGAGAAAAAAGAGACGATAAAAATGAGAAATACGAAAAGAAAATTATTAACAAGTTCGATAGCACTAGCATTACTCAGTACCATCGGTTTTGGCTTTTCAGCCATTGCTGCAGATGCTAAAGCGCCTGTCAAAATTGGTAGCACACTAGCATTGACTGGGCCGCTAGCGGCAACCGGTATTGTGCATAAGATCGTTGGTGAAATCGCGATTGAGGATATAAATAGTCGTGGCGGATTATTGGGCAGAAAAATTGAGTGGATACTCAAAGATGATCAATCTAAGCCTGATGTTGCAAGAACTCTTTATGAGCAACTATTGACGAGCGATAAAGTCGATTTACTGATGGGGCCTTATGCAACAGGCGCTATTTTGTCGGCCATGGGCGTTGCGCAGCGATACGATAAAGTGTTGATTCATCACACCTTTGGTATTCCTAATCAAGGGAAATATGACAAGCAATTTCCGACTTGGGCTTTAGGGCCGTATCCGGAAAAAAGTTCTCCCTCTATCGTTTTTGATGCAGTGGCGACAGTGCCTAATCCGCCGAAAACGATTGCCATTGTCACTTCAAAATTCCCATCAATTTACTTTATGACGGTTGGTGCTCGGGATGTCGCAAAGACAAAAGGTTTAAAAGAAGTTCTTTATTTAGAGTGGGATTTTGGTAATAAAGATTTTGGAACCATTGCCGCTCGCATTAAAGATGCTAAACCTGACATGGTTTGGATTGGCGATATTGGGGCTGAAGGTATACAGTTGCTAGAGGCGATGAAGAAAATTGATTATTCCCCACGGATCCATACTCACATTTACCCATCTCCGGGATTGATGGCTCAATCGCCTGAAGCCGATGGAGCGATTGCGATTTCTTTATTCCAAGAGCATCCACCATTTACTGCCAACAAAGGCGCGGCTGAATTTGTCAGAAAATTCCATGAAAAAGCGCAAGCTGCTGGTTTGCCTTATCCACTAGTGGATGTTCAAGCGGCGACTTCGTATAGTGCTTGGCAAGTATTAGAAGCATCGGTTGTTGCAACAAAGAGCTTTGATGATGCCGTCATTGCAAAGTGGATTAAGGCAAATAAGGTAGACACCGTTTCTGGTAAGTTGCGTTGGGATGGTGAGTTTAATCAGGGCGACGACTTGATGAGAGTTGCTCAGCTGCAAAATCGTAAATGGGTCATGGTTTACCCGAAGAACGTTGCAGCGCCTGGGGTAAAGCTCGAAGTTAAGTGATTAGGAAGAAGTTTTGCCAAGTTTAAATTTATTGATTCAATCAGCAGTATCTGGCATTTTACTGGGTGGTTTATATGGATTGATAGGCCTAGGTTTAGGCTTATCATGGGGTTTCTTGGGGCAAATTAATTTATCTCATTTTGCTTTTGTATTCTTATCAGCCTACCTCAGTTTCGAAATAGTCACCAAGTTGGGTATTGATCCCTTAATTTGCTTTTTGATTTTTCCACCCATCTTTTTCTTTCTTGGCGTAGGTCTTTACTGGTTGACTCGTCGCTTTCGGATTACTCCATTCAATTCTTTACTGTTGACCTTTGGGCTTACAGTCATTATTGAGTCTATCATTCAGTGGTTGTGGACTGCGGATTTTCAAAAACTACAAACCGTCTACGGGGATAAAAAACTCGAAATTGGTGGTATCTATTTTCCCTTCGCCGAATCCTTGGGATTTTTTATTGCGTTTTTGGTGGCGTTGTTGACTCATGTTGTGATGAAGCATACCGATCTTGGTAAAGCGATTAGAGCTATTTCACAAGATCCGAAAATGGCAACCGCTTTTGGGATTCCACAAAAAAATATCAGTTTAGGTATTGCAGGCCTTTGTATGGCTCTGGCGGCCGTTGGCGGGGTATGTGTTGCCTTAATTTACACCTTAAACCCTTCACAGATGTATACCTGGATAGGTGTCATCTTTGCCGTGGTCATGTTGGGAGGTTTAGGTAATCCATTTGGACCGCTGATTGCCGGAATCGTTATTGGCGTCTCTGAGGCGATAACGATGGTGTTTATCAATCCTTCTTGGGCGCCTATTGTATCGTTCTCACTACTCATTGCATTACTGTTATTTAGACCTGGAAAGATTTAAATGAGACGATCTTCTTATGGACTTCTTCTCTTAGCAGGTATTCTGTTCGCCATGTTGCCTTGGTTAGCTGTTCCGGCATTTTGGCAATCCTTTTTATATATTCTGTTTTATTGGGGTGTATTGGCCGTTTCATGGAATTTATTCTCAGGAGTTTCAGGATACTTCTCCTTTGGTCATGGTGCTTTTGTTGGAGTGGGGATGTACGCTGTAGCGCACTTCTGTGGGCATTTGGACATGGAGTTTTTACCGGTATTAATTCTGGCAGGATTTCTCGCTGGGCTATTTGGTTTGGGGATTGGGGCCTTAGTTTTTCGGGTGCACAATGTACGCGGTGAGCTTTTTGCCTTACTGACTTTAGCGGTTCAATTTGTAATCGCAACAGTCGTTCTCAATACACCTATTGATGGTGGACCAGGTGTCTATTTAAATTCTGTAGCGATACCAAAAATAGGGCCTAATGCAGCTGCTGCGTTTTATCTTATGATGCTGGCTTTACTCACCCTTTCGCTGATTGCTGCGAAGTGGATTTATTCTTCAAAACTCGGACTTGGTTTGAGTGCCATACATGATGATGAAGATGCTGCTGAAGTCATGGGGGTACCTACTTATCAATCCAAATTAGTTGGACTCTTTTTATCGACCTATTTAGCGGGTATGGCTGGTGCGATTCATGCTTTATTTGTGTCTTATGTCACTGCAAGCGAAACTTTTTCAGTAGCTGTTCCACTCTTTGTCGTTTTAATGAGTGTGTTAGGAGGAGCTCGCCACTGGGCGGGACCTCTTCTTGGCGCCATTGTGATTACTAGTATTCAGTATGTTTTCACAGTGGGCGACAGCGCCTTATTTGGAAAAATGATTTTAGGTGCCATATTAATTATGGTGATTTTATTTATTCCCAATGGTTTACTTGGCAATTGGGCAAGATCACAGGCTAAAAGTAATGCTCGAAGAATTGTTGATTCTTTAAAGGATCTGAAAAGGACAGTACCCGCTGTGATTACCCGGCAGGATCAAAAAGCAATCCTATTACAAACCCATGGTTTGAGTAAGTCGTTTAGTGGGATCAAAGCTTTACAGGATTTGGATTTAGAAATTTATGAAGGTGAAATTTTGGGACTGCTTGGCCCGAACGGTTCCGGTAAATCGACATTTATTAATGTTATCAGTGGACATTACGCGGCAACGAGTGGCACCAAAGTTTTTGCTGGTCAAGACATTACTCAACTCAGTGCGCACGCGATTGCGAACAAGGGAATTACGAGAACTTATCAAACTCCAAGACCATTTAATGAGTTAACGGTTTTAGATAATACAAGGCTTGTTGCAGCTTATGCAGGTAATGTTTCTCTCGATGATGCTAATGTTGCAGCTTATGAAGCACTTTGCCAAGTAGGTTTAGAAGATAAGGCTGATCTTTTGCCATCTGACCTGAATTTACATCAACGAAAATTCTTAGAATTCGCTAGGGCCTTGGCGGCTAAACCAAAGTTATTGATGCTAGATGAGGTTCTCTCGGGTTTAACTCCGAGTGAAATTCAGAGTGCAGTCGCCTTGATTCAAAAAATTCGCAGTCAAGGTACAACCATTTTATTTGTTGAACACGTTATGTCTGCAGTGATGGCGCTCGCTGACCGCATTGCTGTTTTAAATCATGGCCAACTGATTGCCAAAGGATTGCCTTCAGAGGTCATGCGCCATCCTGAAGTTATTACAGCGTATTTGGGTAAAAAGGCTGAGCATGCTTGAATTAAAAAACATTAAAGTAGCTTATGGACCTGCAACAGCCTTATGGGATGTTAGCCTAAAGGTCAATACAGGTGAGTTAGTTTGTGTCGTCGGTCCTAATGCGGCTGGTAAAACGACCTTGATTAATGCGATTGCTGGTTTAAACCCTATACAGTCTGGAGTGATGACCTTTGATGGAAAAGATCTAACAAGGCTTGAGGCGCACAAATTTTGTGATGCAGGAATCGCTTTGGTTCCAGAAAGCCGTCGGCTTTTTGTGGCGATGAGTGTGATGGAAAATCTTGAATTGGGGAGCTTTATTCCTAAAGCGAAAATACACCGTGCACAGACACTCGAGATGGTTTTAGAGTTATTTCCAATTTTGAAAGAAAAAATTCATCAGATGGCAGGCTCGCTTTCTGGAGGGCAGCAGCAAATGGTCGCCATTGGTCGTGCGTTAATGGCAAAGCCACAGTTGCTATTGCTCGATGAGCCTTCTTTAGGTCTTGCACCAACGATTGTGAATGATATGTTTGCTATTATCAAAAAAGTGAATCAGGAAGGAATTTCTGTGTTGTTGGTGGAGCAAAATGTCACGATGGCTTTGGAAGTTGCTAGTAGAGGTTATGTTCTAGAGGAAGGCCGAGTAGCTTTCGAAGGGCTGGCTAGTAACCTATTAAATAGTCCACAAATACAGAAGGCCTATTTAGGCATTCATGAATAATTTTTAAAAACAGATTGATGAGGAGACTGTAATGATATTTATGTTCTACATGATGGATAAACCAGATGCTTTTGCATTACGCGATGAACTTCGCCCGATCCACAAAGCGTATTTAGCCACGAAAGCCAATGATATGGCTTTTGCGGGTCCGCTGAAGAGTGATGATAATACGAAGATGGTTGGTACTTTATTAGGAATTGATTTTCCTAATCGTGAAGCGGCTGCTGCATGGATTAAAGAAGAGCCATTTACGAAAAATGGGGTTTATGCCAGCTTGCATATTTACCCATTTGAAAATTTATGGGAGCAGAAAAAAGGTTTTCCAGGCAAGTGATTGATGAGTCAGTTTGATCATCGATATTAAAATAATTATGACATTCAACATAGAGGAGACACGCAATGAGTTATCACAAAATGGGGTGTATCAAACAAGGTTGTGAATGTGGCACTTTCGAATTAAAGGTTGATCAAGAAGATACTTCGCGCCGGCAATTTCTGAAGACTGCCGCAGGGGCTGGTGTGATCGGGCTGGCTAGCGCCTCTTCTATTCTTGAAGCTACGGCTAGAGAAACGAATGTGATTGATACGCATCATCACGTCTATCCACCAAGCTATATGAAGGCTTGGTTAGATTATGAAGTTGCTAAAGGGCTACCTCACTTTCCGACACAAGTTGCCTGGACCATTGAAGGTGCGGTAGAGGCCATGGATAAAGCGGGTGTTAGTAAATCGATTATTTCTGCGGCATCGACTCCAGGCTTGTGGTTTGATTTTGAATTGCCTCGAGTTCAACAGATAGTTAAAGAGTTTAATGACTATGGTGCGATGGTCATGAAGAAATATCCAGGTCGTTTTGGTTTGTTTGCTGCTATTAATATGCTGGATGTAGAGAGTTCATTAAAAGAGATTGCCTACGCATTTGATGTATTAGGTGCAGACGGGGTAGGGCTTCAGACAAACTATGGTGATAAATGGCCTGGTCACCCGTCGTTTGCGCCCATTTTTGATGAGCTCAATCGTCGTAATGCCATCGTCTATTTCCATCCATTAGTGGCGAGTTGTTGTAACCGTTTAAACACAGGTACTTTCCCAGCTGTACTTGAAGTACCCTTTGATACGACGCGTGCCATTACGAATTTATTACTCACAGGATCACTCTTGAAGTATCGAAATATTCGTTGGTTGTTCTCTCATGCTGGTGGAACATTACCAATGCTAGCCGGAAGAATTGACTATTTCCATGGACGTAATGCAAAAACTGCATCCTTTGCTCCGGATGGTATCGAAGCTGAATTTAAGCGCTTATATTTTGATACCGCCAATGCAACACATCCTTCGACAATGGCTGGTTTGCTCAAGCTTGTCCCAGAAACACAAGTGACTTATGGCAGTGACTTCCCCTACGTACCGATGGATACGCAATTAAAAAACATTGAGAATCAAGGATTTAGCTCTAGCTTGGTAGAGCGAATTGAATTCCGCAATGCGCAAGCATTATTATCGAAGTCTAAGAATTAACCCGAATCAATTTACTTTACTTAAAGGAATACCTATGAGACTTTTACGCTTTAAAACCCCTGATGGACATCCAGCCCTTGGCGCTCGTATAGGCAACGAAATCATTAACTTAACGGAACTCGGTTGTCCTGGTACCCTTGACGAGTTATTACGTCATGGCGCAGCTGGCATGGCTTCTGCAAAAGCGGCGATTGAAAAAGCGACGAAGCGTATTCCTTTATCCAGTGTTCAGCTATTACCGCCATTACATCATCCGCATAAGGCATTCGCGATTGGACTTAATTATGTCGACCATGCGCATGAGGGTAACTTCAAACCACCGACACAGCCTGTTTTATTCCATCGTTACCCAAGTTCATGGGTTGCCCATGGTGTTGCGATTGAGGCACCAAAGGCATCTCACGAGTTTGATTATGAAGGTGAGATTGTCGCGATTATTGGAAAGGGTGGTAAGTACATCACCAAAGAAAAAGCACTCGAGCACGTAGCTGGCTACAGTATTTTTAATGATGGATCGTTGCGAGATTTTCAATTCCGCTCTAGCCAATGGTTGTGGGGTAAGAACTTTGACCGTAGCGGGGGTTTTGGTCCTGAGTTTGTTTCTGCAGATGAAGTTCCTCCAGGTATGGATGGTATGAATCTTGAGACGCGCTTAAATGGTCAAGTGATGCAAAAGGCTAATACCAAAGACATGATTTTTGATGTCGCAACACTAGTTGTTGCTTGCTCCGAAGGTATGGAGTTGCATCCTGGCGATATGATCATTACCGGTACACCAGCTGGTGTAGGTTTTGCGCGTAAGCCACCTGTCTATATGAAAGCAGGCGATGTTTGTGAAGTTGAAGTTGAGGGGCTTGGAATTTTATCGAACCCTGTCATTAACGAAGCTTAATTTGAACACCAAGGCCCCTTAGGGGGCCTTATTTTTTATTGAAAAGTCATGAGAATATTTACATTTGAAAAAAACGGTCAACCAACAATTGGCTTGCTAAAGTCTTCTGCAGCACAGGAGTTTATTGATTTAGAAGTTGCTGGCTATGCGCACTGCCATGACATGGTCGCGCTGCTCAATCAACCACAGTGGCAGAGTCAGTTGGACAAGATTCAAAAAGAGGCTCCTGCTGCAGCGATCAAACCGATGGCAGGCGTGAAGTTTGCAACGCTCATTGGTCAGCCGGGAAAAATTATTTGTGTAGGTCTGAATTATGCTGACCACGCTAAAGAAGGCGGTCATGCGATCCCTGATCACCCAAGCTTTTTCTTGCGAGTGAATTCTTCGCAAGTAGCTCACCAACAGGCGATGGTTGTACCAAAGGCCTCCGCTAAGCTTGATTATGAGGCAGAGTTGGCCGTCATTGTTGGTAAAACAGCCCGTCATTTAACGCTCGATAATGCGCTTGACTGTGTTGCTGGATACTCTTGTTATAACGATGGTTCAGTTCGTGATTATCAGCGCAAGGGAACGCAGTGGACTTTAGGTAAGAATTTTGACGGTACTGGAAGTTTTGGTCCTTGGTTAGTAACTTCTGACGAATTACCAGCTGGTGGTGACGGATTAAAAATACAGGCTCGTTTAAATGGTCAAGTTTTACAAGATGGCAATACTTCGAACTTCTTGTTTGATGTAAAGACAATCTTAAAAATTGTTTCTGAGTGTATGACTTTAGAGCCAGGCGACGTCATTATTACTGGTACTCCAGCAGGTGTTGGTTACGCTAGAACTCCGCCGATATTTATGAAAGCTGGCGATATCTGTGAAATTGAAATTGAAAAAATTGGTATTTTGACAAATCCAATCACAAATGAATAATTCGTAGAGATTGTTGTGCTAAGCCTCATCTTGACGATGGGGCTTTTTTTCGAATTCATCAAAATCACCTATAGTAAGATGTTAGAAGAAAAAATAAAACTGTTGCACATTTAAAGGGAGACAAGCCATGAGTATTTTGAAACGTTATTTAACACTTGTATTTTTGTTAGCAAGTTATACTTTGCCCGCTTATTCACAAATGGCATTTCCTCAAAATCCAATAACTATCGTTGTGCCGTATGGTCCAGGAGGCGGCGCAGATTTTTTTGCTAGAACCATCGGACCTAAGATGAGTGAAAAGCTTGGTCAGCCAATTATTGTTGAAAATAAAGCGGGTGGTGGAACAGCTATTGCTGCTTCTGACGTTGCCCGTGCTAAGCCGGATGGTTATCGAATTATCTTAGGCGATGTCTCAACATTCTCTACTAATCCATACCTTTATCAGAGACTGAGTTATGACCCTCGTGATTTGACTTCGATTACCTTAGCGGGACGCTCACCTTATTTGCTATTAGTGAATCCAAAAGTACATCCACAAAACACGGTTGGAGAGTTTGTTGCAGCCATCCAGAAATCACCTCCTGGCACAATTAGCTATGGAAGTGCAGGTAATGGCGGCCCGTCTCATCTCGCTGCAGAAATGTTTACTAGAGCAGCTGGAGTGAATTTAATCCATATTGCCTATCGTGGTTCTGGACCAGCACTGCCAGATTTGTTGAGTGGCCAAATTGGTATGATGTTCATGGATTATGCGCCAGCAAAAGCACAATTAGATGGTGGCAAGTTACGCGCTCTTGCGGTCACTTCTATTGATACTAGCCCAGCGCTTCCTGGTTTGCCACCAATTGCCTCTATTTATCCTGGTTATGAAGCTTGGTTTTGGACTGCGTTAGCAGCACCTAAAGGAACGCCCACCGCAATTATCGATAAGATTAGAGATGCTTATAGCGCAGCTATTAACGATCCGGAAACACGTAAACGTTTAATTGAGTCTGGTATTGAACCTGTACAAAGTTCATCAAAAGATATGGATGCCTATATCAAATCTGAGGCAAATCGACTTGGTAAGATTATTAAACAAGCAGGAATTCAACTTGATTAATGAAAGTATTTTAATTTTTACTGTATGCCATCCTAGCTGGCAAAAAAATAAAGATCAATGAATACTATTGATTTACAGGATAAGTCTCGTGTCGCTTTAGTGGTTGGTGCCAATGGAATTGTGGGAAGCAACATGCTCAACCACCTTAGCGAAAAGACCAATTGGAATCTATTCGGAGTCTCAAGAGCTCCTATGGGAAGCGGCTCTCGAGCAAGTTGGGTTGGCACGGATTTGCTAGATACCGCCACTTGCCTTCCTGTTCTGGAGAGCTTGGGTCGTATCGACTATATTTTCTTCACAGCATTAGCGGTTCGTAAGACAAATGATGAACAAGTTGAACCTAACTTAACCATGCTTCGAAACGCAGTGACACCATTTCTTAACCCAGTAAAAAAGCTTCGCCATGTATGTATGGTTCATGGTACGAAATGGTACGGAAGTCATTTGGGACCCTACCGAACTCCTGCGCGAGAAAGTGATTCGAGGCATCAGGGAGCTAACTTTTATTATGACCAACATGACTGGTTAAGTGCTGCGCAACAAGGGCAATCATGGGGCTATTCCACCATTAGACCTCATTTTATCAATGGCTTTAATGTGGGAAATTCTAATAATATGATGGCAGCAATTGGTGCTTATGCCGCTGTGCAACGTAGCCAGGGAAAGCCGTTAGATTTTCCAGGCACCCCTGCTGCTTATGAGTCCTTGACGATGGTCTCAGATGTATCAATTGTTAATTCGTCGATGTTATGGTCGGCAACTTCTCCCCAGTGTGCAAATCAAGATTTTAATATCCATAATGGAGACTATTTTCGATGGAAAAATGTTTGGCCTCTTTTAGCTGAAGCATTTAAGATGCCCTGCGGTAAAGTAGTACCCACGAAGCTTTCAGAATATATGCCTCTTCAATCGGAGAATTGGAATCGTATTGTTACTGAATTTAAATTAAAACCAACGTCATTAGATCGTCTAGTGAGCTGGACTTGGGCTGATTTCTTTTTTCGGGGTGAATGGGACGATATGTCTTCAATGTTAAAAGCACGTAAATTTGGATTTGATCAGTTTCTCGATACACAAGAAGAACTTGTTTCGAGTGTAGAAACTTATCGTGCCCAAAAAATTCTCCCCTAACAAATAAGATATATTCGTTTTTTACAATTTAAGAGGGTTTTAAACATGCTATTAAAAGACAAAGTTATCATCGTTACTGGAGCTGGTCATCAACTAGGTATAGGATTTGCTGCCGCTGAGCTTTTTATTGCTCATGGGGCAAAAGTTGCCCTGATTGATTTGCATGAGGCTGCAGTGACGGCTATGGCGAAGTTGCTTGGAGATCGAGCAATTGGGATTGCGGCCGATGTGCGTTCTGCTGAGGAGTGTCAAAAGGCGGTTGCTCAAGTTGTTGAACACTGGGGAGTATTAGATGTCCTATTAAACAATGCTGGAGTTATTGGAGCGCAGCGAATTACCCAAATAACTCGCGCAGATTATGATGCGGTTTTAGATGTTAATCTGCGGGGAACAATGCAAATGTCACAAGCTTGTATACCCTTTTTGAAAAATGAAGCGGCGATTGTCTGTATTGCTTCGATAGCGGCTCAACGGGGAGGTGGACTTCTAGGTGGAGCACACTATGCGGCTTCTAAGGGAGGTATTCTTGGTTTAATGAAGGCAATGGCTCGAGAATTAGGGCCTTTAGGGATTCGTGTCAATGCCATTAATCCAGGTTTAATTATAACGCCTTTAAATATGGATGTTTTTGATGATGAAATGTGTAATCAATTTAAAGAGCAGATTCCTCTGGGTCGGGTCGGTTTTGCAAAAGATGTTGCTGGAGCATGCTTGTTTTTGGCGTCATCACTTTCAGCTTATATTACTGGCTCCTCAATTGATGTCAATGGAGGATTGCATATCCATTGACCTGAGTCATCAGTTAGGCCTATTTTCTAAAGTGTAACTAGGGTTGTAGGTCTTAAACTTATTATTGATGAAATCTTGTGTCAATAACTTTTTGTTGGAACTGAAGGAGTGATGATGTACAAGTTGGTTGCTTTTGATGCTTATGGAACTATTTTTGACGTTTATTCGATATCCAAGTTAGGTGAAGAGTTATTTCCTGGGCAGGGGCAAGCCTTATCCTTAATGTGGCGAGATCGACAAATCGAGTACACCCGTTTAGTGAGCATGGCCGATCCTGCCGAGTTGGGAAGTCGGTTTTATACCTCGTTTTGGGATCTCACGATTCAGTCACTGAGATATACGTGTGAGCGCTTAGGATTGCCTTTAAGTGAATCTTCTGAGAGTGCATTGATGCATCAATATTCCCGGTTAGAAATATTTCCAGATGTGATAAATACCTTAACCCTTCTAAAAAATAAGGGTATACATACAGCAATACTCTCTAACGGCAGCCAAAAGATGTTGCAGGACGTTGTGGAGAAGAACGCATTGACAGCCTACTTCGATCGTTTGGTTTCCGTAGATGACGTCAAACACTTTAAAGTGATGCCACAAGCCTATCGGTTATTATTAGATAAATTTTCTTGTCAACAACAAGATGTATTGTTTGTATCATGTAATGCTTGGGACATTGTGGGGGCTGGTTGGTTTGGATTGCCGACATACTGGGTAAATCGTTTTCATTTACCTTTTGAAAAAATTGGCTTACCTCCCACCTTCCAAGGACCGAGTCTTACAAAACTAACCCAACATATTTAATTTTTTCTATTAGGAGCATTTCATGATTAAGTTTTTTTTCCACCCTTCACCAAATCCTTTAAAGGTAGCTTTATTTTTAGAGGAAGCAAAGATTCCCTATGAATTAATTCCTGTAGATACGCGCAAAGGTCAGCAACACGATCCTGAGTTTGTCAAAATTAATCCTAATGCTAAAACTCCCGCTATTCTTGATGGTGATATTCCTGTTTTTGACAGTAATGCGATTTTGTTAT
>CANJBQ010000061.1 GCA_947472645.1 Burkholderiaceae bacterium | reverse complement strand
ATAATAGTTGTTAAAGCCGAAACAGGCAAATTTGTACCCACATGAATAAGCGTTTGTGCCTGAGGATGATCAACTTGTTCAAAGGCCGCAATAATTTCATCTGCAGTAAAACGCGCTACAGCCGTTGGACCAACAGACTTCATTCCATAAGTTTTTGTGACTTCATATCCACAAGCCTCAAAAAAATGCGTAATCATTTCATCAGCAGGCGGCCAGTAGGGTGTGAGTATCGCAATTTTAGATGGATTGCCAATGGCTTCTAATCCGGCAAGAACTGCTCTCGATGGAGTAATAAAAGGTATCCCACATAAATCTTCCAAACGTTTTTCTTCATCGAGGGCACGTTTTGCATCCCCTCGAAATGAGTGTATAGAATGTCCATGAGCAACCACATGAGGCTCACATACTAAAACAGACTCTAAGGCAACTTCTAGGTTACCTTTTTCTGTCTCTAAAGCTAATTTATAAGCTGCTTGATCATCATAAGGTCGAGGAGGAAGGAGCATGCGAGTTACATGGTTTGTAACACCAGGAGGTCTCATTAATTCCATCTCGGGCTGAACAACTGTATTTGTTGCTGGTACAACAATAGCTACTTTAGCGCGAGATGCTAAGGTATCTGTCGATGGTGCAAATCGTATAGGTTTACTTTGATCAATCATGTTGTATTCCTTAGTTATTCAACTTTTAAATTACTAGATTTAGCAGCGTCTGCCCAGGTTCTTACGTCGTTAGCTAAAAGTTGTTTAAATTGAGCGGGCGTATTCCCAAGATGATCAACACCAATTTGCAAAAGTCTTGTTTGCATATCTGATGTAGCAACAATCTCTTGAATCGCTGTTGATACTTTATTAATAATAGACAAAGGTGTTCCAGCAGGAGCAACTAAACCATTCCAAGTAATCGTTTTAAATCCGGGATACCCAGATTCAGCGATAGTTGGAACATTTGGAATTAATGATGATCTTGATTCACTCGACACGCCAATGATTTTGATATTACCCGCGGTAGCGTGAGATGTTAATTCAGAAATGTTTCCAAAGTACATTTCAACTTGCCCCCCAAGAAGATCTGCAACTGCTGGTGCACCTCCTTTGTAACTAACATGGGTCATATCAAGTCCTGCTCGATTGACAAATAAGACTGCCGATAAATGAGAAACGCTTCCTGAACCTCCAGAGGCATAGTTGAGCTTACCTGGATTGTTCTTCACATATTGTACAAACTCCTTTAAATTATTGGCGGGGACATGTTTACCGATCCCTAAAACAAAAGGGTTTGTTCCAACGATACTTACTGGAGAAAAGTCTTTTATCGGCTCATATCCGGTTTTAGTAATAACTGGTAATATCGCTAAAATAGGCATCGCAGCCATTAAGAAGGTATAACCATCTGGATTCGCCTTGGCGACGTAATTCGCTGCAATGACACCATTAGCTCCTGCCTTGTTTTCAACAACAAAAGGTTGATCAATCAGCTTTGATAATTTTTCAGCGGTAATACGTGCGATTGAATCGGTATTTCCTCCTGGAGCAAATGGAACAATTAATTTAATCGGGCGAGAAGGCCAGGGCTCAGATTGAGAAAAAGCTTTGTGTGATAGCGGTGTTAAAGCCATGAGGGCAAGACCTTTTGAAAGAGTCTTGATCGTATTACGTTTTAAAATGCGTTTATTTGTCATAGCGATATATTTAAGAGATAAGGTTAGCTGTTTGAATACTGTTGATCATCGAAGAATTGAGTAAGTATTCTCTTCGTAAGACATTATTTGAGTTCATTTTTCTCAAATAGGCAAATCGATCTTGGCGAATGCTGGGGTCTTTTTCTTCTAATTGCTTTTTATTATTAATAGAAAATTCTTGAACATATTTTAAGTTGACTGATTTTCTTTGCCGCTCATAGAGGTCAAGCAGTTCGGTGTTAGCATCTTCATTGATAATGCGAGTGAGCTTTTCAGTGAGATTCATCGCGTCATGGATACCACTATTAAGTCCAAAGCCGCCAAGAGGGTTATTGACATGAGCTGAATCGCCCGCTAATAAAACCCGATGTTTTCTAAATTGCTTAGCCACTCTTTGATGGACTCGATAAACGCTTTGGTGAACTATTGGAATGTCTTGCTGCAACTGTCCATTTAAGGCTCTTTTAAAGACTTGATTGGCATAATGTGGGGTTAAAACTTCCTCATCACTGATGGAGGAATCAACTGGTACAGTCATACGCCATAATCCTGGCGGCCCAATATCAGGCATTCTAAAAAAGGCTACCCATTGAATAGGATCGCTCATATAAGCATTATCTGCGTAGCCTAATGGATAAAGATCAAAGGTTGTACTCATTACGCTATAGCGTTCTGGCCAAGTGTAACCATCAAACTCAATATCGCAGGCTTTTCTGACGACGCTTTTTCCACCATCTGCACCGATTACCCATTTTCCAGTAAAAAGGAGATTCTCTGCTTTGTTACCAATAATAAGAGAAACTTCATCGTCACTTTGGTTTAACTCTAATAAGGGATGTGAGAACAATACCTCTGCATGAGGATATCTTTGAAGCATCTTAAAAAGAATTGGTGTCAATCGATGTTGCTCTAGGTGGAGGCGAAATGGATATTTTGTGTCATTCGCTAAAACACTCATATCCCACTCTACGATTAAACCTTCTTCGAGATCTCGACTTTGCCATCGAGGAACTTGAATACCAATCTCCATCATAGCCTCGGTAACTCCAATTGAATCCAACATTTCTAATGTAGGAGGATGAAATGTACCCGCTCGTAAATCAATCGTTAATTCAGGCTCAGCCTCAATCACTGTTACCGGAATGCCATTTTTGGCTAATTGAAGGGCGCAAAGCAAACCAACCGGGCCTGCGCCGACAACGATTATATTTTTTTTTATCTGTTTCATGTTAATTTTTTATTAAATAACCAATCTTTTGTCTGATGGCTAAAGACTCTTGGCCAATTAAAATATTGGCGAGCTTTAAAGTTAACTCAGGATTTTGTGAATTTCTGCAGATAGCTAATGTGTAATCAGTATTTAACTCTAAAGCTTTTGGTAGTAATCCAATGAGTTGCACTCCAGGGCAAATGTTGATCTCAGTGGTTTGAGTTCCTCCCATGACATTGGAATCTGGGTTATTAGACATTTCTGACATTGCCGTTGCACCATTCGGGAAAGTCTTAAAACGATTCGCTAACTCTTGATCTAAACCAAGTTGTTGCAAGACCTTCATAAAATGAATCCCCGCCGTTGATTTTTCCATATCGGGAAAATATAAAGCTGGAGCAGATCGAAAAGCAGTTTTTAGATCTTCAGCAGATTCAATTTTAGGGAATGGTATTTTTCTCGATCTTGGAACTGCAATTCCGGTTGGAACTATTCCTAATGACCTTACTGAGTTTTCGATAACATGCCCAGAACTAACTAATTCTTGCACCAAAGTCTTAGAAAGAATCACCAAGTCACAAGGATTTCCATTTAAAACCAAATCACGCATGGCGCCTACCGCACTAAACGTACCATCGATCTGACAATTATATTTTGTTTCAAAATCATCTTGTATCCCTCGTACGACTCCTGCAGCTGCACCACCACTAAGAACAATAATTTTCACATCAAACCCTTATCAACAGTATTTTAATCCGGCTTTATTCCAGCTGACTTAACAATTCCTGCCCATTTTGTGATGTCTGCCTCTAAATATTTATTAAACTCAGAGGGATTCATTGTTAAAGGTAAAGCGCCTTGCTTGGCCCAAAGATCTTTTACTTCTGGCTGTGCAATGATTTTTCTGATAGCTGTATTCAAAATCGTAACAACTTCATTGGGGGTTCCTTTTGGAGCCATGATCCCTAACCAAATAGTTGTTTCATATTTTGGAACACCTGCTTCATTAACGGTAGGGATATTAGGCATGATGGATGACCTTGCTTTACCACTTGTTGCTAAGGCAATGACTTTATTTTCTTTCACAAATTCACTCATCGTAGTCACTGCGTCAAACATCATATCAACCTGACCACCAATCACGTCAGTTCTTGCTCCAGAACTTCCCTTGTAAGGAATATGAGTGATATCAACCCCTGCCATCGATTTAAATAATTCTCCAGCCATGTGATATGGAGTTCCATTGCCAGATGATGCATAATTCATTTTTCCCGGCGAAGCTTTTGCTAAAGCAAGAAGTTCAGCGAGACTTTTTGCCGAAACCTTAGGGTTAATCACAAGTACAAGATCCGAATAATTGATTGGTGCAACTGCAACGAAGTCTTTCATCAACTGAAAAGGCTTATTGGGTACTAGAGATTCATTGACCGTTTGGGTGTTGGACATCATTAAGAGGGTGTAGCCATCAGCCGGGGATTTCGCAGCAAAATCAGTCCCTATAATCGATCCCGCTCCAGGCTTGTCTTCAACAATAAAGGACTGCTTTAATTCATCTTGTAAGCGTTGGGCCATAAATCTAGCATAATTATCAGCTGGACCACCAGCAGCAAAGGGAACGATGATTTTGACAGGTTTAGTGGGGTAAGACTGCGCCATAGATAAAAATGGCAAAATTACGGTCGCTAACAATAATCGTTTGAGAATATTCATGAGTTTCCTAATAGAGTATCTTACAGATTGCTTTATCATTTATTAAGACTCCAATATACAGTATTCCTTAGAAAAACGTGCAATCAAACCAACCAAATTCATCGCTTGTTGACCTTCGAAAGCAGGCTTATAACTGCCTTTGTATTCAGGACCCAGCTCAGAAAGTCTATGCAGTGCACCATCTTAAGGAGTCCATTAAGAACCAAACCTTTTTATTAGATCCTCAAGAGATCATTCCAGAACAAGAACATCTCATACCAGGAAGACCTTGCAAACCAGACCTTGTTAATCCTTTGTCAGTTAAGCGCAGAGCGATGCATACCAACGAAGGTCGAGCAATTGCGATTCATGCTTTGGCTCATATTGAATTCAATGCCATTAATTTAGCGCTCGATGCTGTTTGGCGGTTCACCAATATGCCTAAGGAGTATTATTTAGAATGGTTTAAGGTTGCATCTGAGGAAGCTAAGCATTTTTTACTCTTAAAAAATCATTTAATAGACCTTGGCTTTGATTATGGCGATTTTCCGGCCCACGATAGTTTGTGGGAAATGGTAGAAAAAACAAAGGTTGATGTGATAGCACGTATGGCATTAGTACCCAGAACCATGGAGGCTCGAGGACTTGATGCTGTTCCCATGATTCGAAATCGATTCGAACAAATCAAAGACAAGATAATGGTCGATATTTTGGACATCATTCTTCATGATGAAATTGGTCACGTGGAGATTGGTAACCGCTGGTTCCATTATCTATGTGATATCAATCAGCTTGATAGTATTGAAATTTTTGAAAGACTATCCATTCAATATCAAGCACCAACTTTACGAGGGCCATTTAACTTACCAGCACGTAAATTAGCTGGATTTACTGACTTAGAGCTTGACTTACTTATTCATCAGAAAGATTAAATGAAAGCAGTTATTTTTGAATCACTCTCCGATGTCAAATCCCATATAGGGGAAGAGGTCGCTTTTAGCGACTGGAAAAAAATTCAACAGTCACAAATCAACGCTTTTGCAGATAGTACGAATGATCATCAATGGATTCATTCGGATGTAACAAGAGCGAATAAGGAATCTCCTTATGGATCAACAATTGCTCATGGATTTTTAACTTTATCGTTAATCCCCAGCTTTTTAGAGTCCTGTATTCAGTATCCATTTGCTAAAACATCGATTAATTATGGGCTCAATAAAGTACGTTTCCCAAGTCCAGTTCGTGTAGATAGTCTAGTAAGAGGGCGCTTTCAAATACAAGCAATTCAAGATATTGAAGGTGGTATTCAAATTGAATGGTTAATGACTATTGACATTCAAGGAATAGAAAAGCCAGCCTGTGTTGCAGACATGCTGATTCGTTTATATTTTTAAAACTTGCTCCCAGGCTAGTTCGGCGAGTGGCTTTGCTCTTTTTCCAGAATCAATTGCTTTATCACTTGAGGCATTTCCTTGAAGCGCGCGAGCCATGATTCCTTGCAGAATTGCAGCTAGTCGGAACATATTAAAAATAATATAAAATTCCCAGTCTTTTTGACTAGCGACTGTTAAACCTGTTTTTTTCAAATAGGTATCCACATATGATTGTTCATTAGGAATTTTTAAATTTTGTAAATCTTCACCGCGTAAACCTCTAAATAATTGTGGAGATAAACGCCAAACCATTACATGATAGGCAAAATCTGATAATGGATTACCTAAAGTAGAAAGTTCCCAATCTAGAACAGCTAATATTTTAGGTTCTTTGGGATCAAAAATAAGATTATCTAATCGAAAATCACCGTGAACAAGTCGGGTAGTATCAAATGTCGGGATATGCTGAGGTAGCCAATCGATTAAATGATCCATGGCAGGTATTTTTTCTGTTTCAGAGGCTCGATACTGTTTTGTCCAACGATCGATTTGCCTTTGTACATAACCTCCAAAACGACCGTAGTCTGAAAGACCAATTGCCACAGGATCTAATGAGTGCATGTGCGCCATCACTTGATTCATTTGAGTAAAGACTTGAGTTCGATCATGATCGCTGAGTTCTGGCAATCTTGGATCCCAAAATACTCGACCTTCTACATAACTCATTAAGTAAAATTCTGAGCCTATGACATCTTTATCCGCGCAATAAGCGACTGGTCTTGCCACAGGAAAATCGTTTTGAAATAAACTCTGTATCACTTTATATTCACGATCAATCGCATGAGCACTAGGTAATAGATTGCCAGAAGGTTTGCGGCGCAAAACTAAGGAAAGATTTTTTTGTTTTAATAAATATGTAGGGTTAGATTGCCCGCCTTGAAATTGTTGAATGCTCACGGGTAATAGAGGATTAATTTCAGGGGCATGTTGTCTCGCCCATTCTAAAAATTTATCTTGCGAGAATTGCTGATCCGAGCTTACATGCTTCATCGCTGAGCTATCCATTATTTTTTAAAATCAACCAATTTAAAAGTCCCCATTGCTTTCGCGACCATTTCACCAGTAATATCATAGGCAACTGCTTCACAAAAATGGATCGATTTACCACTTCGAAGAACTTTACCTCGAACGATTAATTTATCTTGTCCACCTTTCATAAAAGCAATCGACATATCAACTGTCAAACCAACTCCTTGATGCTTTGCCTTGGTTTTTGCAGACATTGCCATCGTAAAATCGAGAAGCGTCATCATAACGCCGCCGTGAGAATACCCCAATGGATTGCAATGATGAGGTTGTAGCTCTAATACTGCTTCAACTTCACCTTCAGCAATTTCTTTAGCTTCAACTCCAAGATGAGCGATAAATGGGACATGGATACCAAAA
Source organism: Burkholderiaceae bacterium (assembly GCA_947472645.1). Taxonomy (GTDB): domain Bacteria; phylum Pseudomonadota; class Gammaproteobacteria; order Burkholderiales; family Burkholderiaceae; genus Polynucleobacter. The sequence goes on along the minus strand of CANJBQ010000061.1, from coordinate 7,117 downwards.
TATTCTTTTTTCACTTTCGACTTTCTTATTTCTATTTAAAAATTAGTTTACTTTTACAACAACCTTTCCCGTTGCTTTTCGGGATGCTAAATGCTCTATAGCATTTGCAGCATCTTCAAAAGCAAAGGTTTTTGTAATTAAGGGTTTGATAGCTTTTGAGCCAATTAATTCAGTGATATATTGCATGCTCTGAATATGCTCTTGAGGATTTCTTCTAACCCAATCTCCCCAAAAGACACCCATAATATTTCTCTCAGATAGTAGTGCAAGATTGAGTGGAATTTTAGGAATCTCTCCGGCAGCAAACCCAACGACTAAGTATCGACCTCTCCAACCAAGACCGCGTAAAGCAATTTCAGCATATTTTCCACCCACGGGATCATAAACAACATCACACCCCTGTTGCTTTGTAAGCTCTTTTATTTTAAATCGTAGGTCATCTGTCTCGTAGTCAATCAATTCATCAGCACCAAGCTGTCGACAAAGTTCAAGTTTCTCTTTTGAGGATGCGCATGCGATGACTCTAGCTCCTAATACTTTTGCCAATTCTATTGCTGCGGTACCAACACCACCTGAAGCACCCAATATAAGGACTGTTTCGCCAGCTTTTAATTTAGCAATATTCTTTAAAGCATGTAGTGATGTTCCATAGGTCAAGGTTACTGCAGCGCCAATTTCTAGAGGGATTTCATTAGGAAGTGGAATCACTAATTGCGCATGAACAGCAATTTTCTGAGCAAACCCCCCATAACTTGGTGCACAAAAGACACGATCACCTATTTTTAGATGAGTTACTTCTGAACCAACTGCGCTGATAATCCCAGAGATTTCGTGACCAGGAGAAAAGGGGAAGGGGGGCTTGGTTTGATATAGACCTTGAACCATCAACGCATCTGGAAAATTAACCGCTGAATAAGCAACGTCAATGACTACTTGATGCACTGTTGGAATCGGATCTGTTATATCTTTAATTTTTAATTGACTAATAGGACCAAACGATTCGCATAAAAGTGCTTTCATGATTCAGATACCTTTGGATTTCGTAGGAGAACAATGTCTTGCAGGCGTTGTTCAATCAAAGAATTGATTTTTCTATGAGGGATTATATAAAACTGCTGTTTCTCAACAGCTTTAAAAACTTCAGTGGCAATCTCAGTAGCTGTCATTTTTCCAGCTTGAACCGCATGCGACATCCGATCTTCAAATTTAAGTGACATTGAGTCACTAGGATCTTGATGAGTGCCAAAACGATCAGGGCGATTTCTTTGAGCAAGGTGAATTTGGGTAGGGACCCACGCTGGGCAAAGTACAGAAACATCAATTTTCGATTGGATGGATTGAAGTTCTTGGTAGAGTGTTTCACTTAAGGTAACTACAGCATGTTTAGATGCATTATATGCGGCCATACCTGAGGTACTTAGCAAGCCTGCCGCTGACGCGGTATTGACAATATGTGCTGGGGTTCCTTGCTCTAGCATACGTGGCACAAAATATCGAATTGCGTGAGCGACGCTAAATAGATTCACATTCATTAACCATTCCCAATCTTGATGAGAATGTTTCCAACTTAATCGATTTAAACTAACGCCAGCATTATTACAAAGTAACTCGACACTGCCAAATTTCTCGTATGCCTTTATGCAAAGATGTGCGATTTCGGTTTCTTCACTAACATCTATTTTCAGTAAAAGTGTTTTGGCCTCCGTTAGATGAAGTTCTTCTTTAACCCTTAATAATTGGTCGAAGTTAATATCGGCAAGTACTAGATTCATATTCAGCTGATGAGCCTGCTTGGCTAATTCAAGGCCTATACCGTTAGCAGCGCCAGTAATGACCGCAGTTCCATTTTGCAGTTGGGTTATAGATTGATTCATGCTATGGATAACTCAACATAACCTTGAGTGGTCAATTTAGGTACTACGGGATAAATATTTTTTTGTGCCGCAAATTCCACCTCTTGATTCCAAGCACGATCGTTGAGTAGTTTACCGACTCGAGAAAGATTTAATAGTTCTAGCGCTGAACCTCCAGCATGAAAGATCTTTGATGCTTGAGCACTATCTGAAAGATCAAACGTATTACTTGGATATGAATCGACTATGCTTTGAACAAAAAAACCTGCCCCATAAAAATCCTCAATATTGAATTGATCACTCGATCCAGAGCACACAACTAGAATACTATTTTCAGAATCATCTAATTTCATCCGATCAATAATTGCTTGGGTATTTAACAAGCTTCCCACATAAACTTCTTTTGCACTTTTACAATCGGTAAGAGCTACTGTTCCATTGGTTGTGCAATAGACTAAATTCTGCCCTGACATTCCTGACTCTAAAAGTGCTAATGGAGTAGGTTGAATAAATCCAGCCAAGGTATCTGCATTGAGCTCCCCAGAAAATTTATATCCTGAATACTCAGGAATATCCTTGTAACTAAGTGCCTCAAGATAATTTCTGACTGGAACTACTCTAAGGCAGCCGTTGGCAAGGGCCGTGACAATCGATGTTGTTGCAATTAATATATCAAGAACAATGACTATTTTATTATCTAGCTGCTCTTTTTTTAGTTCTGCTTTATTGGTTAAAACATGAAGTTTAATCATCAGTTAGACGCTCAATGGTCGTTTTTCGAACATGTTCCAAGCTTCAATCGTTGTGGTTAATTCTTGGTGTTGGTTATAGCAACTCCACCTTGTTTTAACCATCCCAATGGTAGGTTTACTATTTAAGGCGCGCGTTTCTAATATTTCAACGATTGTATTAAGTGAGTCTCCAGGTCGAACGGGCTTAATCCATTTAAGGCTGTCAATACCCGGAGATCCAGTACTCGAAGAATTTAACATGAAACCATCACACACCATCCGCATCATGAGGCCAGCAGTTTGCCAACCGCTGGCAATAAGGCCTTTGAAAATAGTCAATTCAGCAGAGTCTTTACTGACATGAAATCTTTGTGGATCATACTTCTGAGCAAATTCTAAAATCTCTTCTTCGCTAACTTTATAAGGGCCACATTCAATGATTTGCCCATGATAAAAATCTTCCCAGTAATAAAATTTTTTTGATTGATTTTCAGTCGTCATAGATATTTAAGTACTCACTTTTTGTAAACGTTGAAGAACAGTGAACACTCCACTTGTCCTTAGAATTAATTTTTCACCAACTTTTAAATAACAATCAGCGAAACTCATTTTTGCTCCAATTTTATGTATTTTCATCTCTGTATGAACCCAATCGCCTGGTTTTGGACTGGCAATGAAGTCTGCATTCAAATGGACCGTTACCAGCTTTTGGGGAGGACTAGTGGCTCTTGATAAGTTATAACCTAGGGCTGAATCCGCCATAGAGATTAACATCCCACCGTGCGCTGATCCCCAAATATTGGTATGACGATCTTCAATACATATACCAAATATTTTTTCTACTTTACCATTATCATGAACTTGATCCTTGAAATACCAAGGGCCTAAACTTGTTAAGAACTTTTCAGCCTCTGCAGACATGGGGTGGTGGCTAAATCCTTCAGGAATGACAAAGTTTGACATGATCAATATTTTAGGTTGAGTGATAGGTTGACATATTAGGGGCTCTTTTTTCTAAAATTGCCGTCATGATTTCTTTTGCTGCAGGAGTTTGCAGTAATCGCGCAAATTGTTCAAATTCGTTTTCAATCACTCGTTGGATTTGGTCAGACTGGTTGGCTTTAATGAGTCTCTTTGTCGTTTTAATAGAGTCTTGTGGCTTGGATGCGATTTTTTTACATAATTCCCAACCTTGGCTGATGATTTCCGAAGGGGGATAGATGTGATTAATTAAACCTGCTTGCTTAGCGATATGGCTATTAAAGGCCTCCCCTAAAAGTAATAGTTCATTACTTAATTTTTGACCAGCACTTTGTTGCAAAAGAAAACTTGAAGCACCTTCAGGACAAACACCTAAATTGACAAATGGCATTTGAAAAATTGCATCCTCCGAAGCTAGCACCATGTCGCAGTGTAAGAGTAATGTTGTGCCAATACCAATTGCAGGACCACCTACTGCTGCAATCATAGGTTTTGAGTAACGCGAAATCATGTGTAAAAAATCGACTACTGCAGACCCTTTACTTAAATCGAGTTCCATAAAGTCTTTTAAATCATTTCCTGAAGTAAACAGATCAGATTGCCCATGGATAAAGATGACGCGAATGTCGGAATTACTCTTTGCATCAGATAAAGCCCTTGATAAGGTCTGATACATCGCATCTGTTAATGCATTTTTCTTATCTCTTCGATCAATTTCGAGCTCTAGAATATGATCTTTAATGTTCTGATTAATATTGTTAGATGGTTCAAAATTCGTCATTTTGTCCTTAAAAGCGATCTCTTTAGTGTTTCTATTATGAATTAAAAGTCATTGCGGTGATCAAGTTTAAAATACAAGTATATGTATACCGTAAAAGAAATCTTTAGTACGCTTCAGGGCGAGGGCACTCACGCAGGTAGAGTCGCCGTATTTTGTCGATTTTCGGGTTGTAATCTTTGGAGCGGAAGGGAAGAAGATCGATCACAAGCCATCTGTCAATTTTGTGACACCGACTTTGTTGGAACAAATGGTACCAAAGGGGGTAAATTTCCTTCAGCAGATGCATTGGCCGAGGTCATTCAAGATGAGTGGCAATCCATGAACCCTTCCATGAGCCAGCGATATGTTGTTTTTACAGGCGGTGAACCCTTATTGCAACTCGATGTTGGCTTGATTCAAGCAATGAAAAAGTTACATTTTCAAGTGGCTATTGAGACAAATGGAACAATTAAGCCTCCAAAAGGCATTGATTGGATATGTATGAGCCCTAAGGATGGAAGTGAGCTTGCCTTATTGCAGGCAAATGAAATTAAATATATTGTTCCACAGCATCACTCACTTCCCAACAAAAGCCTGATCATTCAGCAAATGAAGCGGTTTGAACAAATGAATTTTGAGCATTTTTATTTACAGGCGATGGATAGTCCTGCTTTAGCAAGTCATCTCAGTTTGGCAGTACAACTTTGTAAAGAGCGTCCTTTATGGCGCTTAAGTACCCAACAGCACAAATTATTAAATCTCCCTTAAGAAACCTCATGCGCCAATTCCATATTACCCGCCATTTAGAATTTGATGCTGGTCATCGCATTCCCAATCATGATGGTCAGTGTCGTCACCTACATGGACATCGCTATCAAATCGAGGTTACTTTAGGAGGCCCCATCGTCGAATTAGTAGGTGAAGCCGATGAGGGCATGTTGATGGATTTTGGCCATATAAAATCGATCATGCAAGAGTTCTTAGTTGACTTATGGGATCATTCATTTTTTGTTGCCAAAAGTGATCAGGCCATGGTCGAATTTTTAGCAGGCATTCCAGGTCATAAAACGACTCTTGTGGATGGAGTTCCAACAGCTGAAAATCTTGCCAAGATTGCCTTTGACATCTTATCTCCAAAGTTCAATCAGTTTTACCTAGGGCAAGTAAAACTGAAAAAACTACGCTTATATGAAACACCTAATTGCTGGGCAGATGTTTTTGAAGAATAATCCTGATCATGCGTTTTGGATGGGCATTGCTTTAGAGGAAGCCCAAAAAGCCGCAGCATCGGATGAAGTTCCTGTAGGCGCAGTTCTTGTTTATCAACATCAAGAAGTGGCTCGTGGCCATAATCAGCCGATTGGGCTTCATGACCCTTCAGCGCATGCAGAGATTGTGGTGTTAAGGAGGGCAGCTCACCATTTACAGAACTATCGATTACCTAATACCTCCTTATACGTTACTTTAGAGCCCTGCTTAATGTGTGCAGGGGCCATCATGAATGCGCGAATTGAACGAGTTTATTTTGGGGCAAAAGATCCCAAAACAGGCTGTGTTGGCAGCGTTATCAATGTTTTTGATAACGAACAACTAAATCATCATTGTGAAATTGCGGGAGGTATTTTGGAACATGATTGCGCTAAAGTCTTGCAGGATTTTTTTAAGCTGAAAAGATCCCCAAAAGGGTAGAATGTTTACATGAAACCTTCTCGATTACCTGTTTCTCTTTTTGCTCCCTCGGGGCGGGTGATGGATACTCAGTCAACACATCGTGGAGTAGAGTACCTTCAAGAGCTGGGTTTTGAGGTTCACAACACGCACTGTATCAATCGTACTCATGAACGGTTTGCTGGTTTAGATGCTGAGCGGATCATGGAAATCAATGATTTGCCAAAGTTGGTTTCCACTTTAGGGCCTTTTGTTGCGCTTGCAGTGCGGGGGGGCTATGGGTTAACCCGTTTACTTCGTATGATTGATTGGGATTCCTTAGCGATAGCTGTTGATCAAGGATTACAAATTGTTGGACATAGTGATTTGACGGCTCTTGAAATAGGCCTATTTGCTAAAACAGGAAGAAAAAGCTTTTCAGGACCCATGCTAAGTTATGACTTTGGTTGTGTTATTAGTGATAGATCCGCTTTTACCACCCAGTATTTTTTAAAAGCTGTCGATCAAAGCTCTCTCAATTTTTCACATGACCAGGTTTCTCCTTTCCAAATTCCAGAAGACTTTAAAGCTCAAGGTGTGCTTTGGGGTGGTAATTTAAGTATATTAAATAGCTTACTTGGAACATCATATTTCCCTGATAATTCTTTGATTAGAAATGGAATATTATTTATTGAAGATGTCAATGAACACCCTTATCGCGTAGAGAGGATGCTTTTTCAACTATTGCAGTCTGGGATTCTAGGAAGCCAACAGGCCATTCTATTTGGGGACTTTTCCTCCTTCCAACTAAGTTCTTTAGACAATGGCTTTGATCTGAATGCTTGCATAGCTCGAATCCAAGATGAGTTAAAGTCCATTGGTTCATCCACGACCATCTTTACGAATCTTCCCTTTGGGCATTGTCGCGACAAATTAACAATGCCCGTTGGGGTTAATTGCCAAATCAGCTATCAAAATCAGACGTTTTCTTTAGAAACACTCTAATACACTCCATTCATTCTTCAAGTAAATGATAAAATAGGAATCCTCAAGAATTTCTTATCTATACTTTTCAGAGTTAAAACGTGCTAGCAACCTCCAATATCACCATGCAGTTCGGCCAAAAGCCATTATTTGAAAACATT
>CANJBQ010000060.1 GCA_947472645.1 Burkholderiaceae bacterium | reverse complement strand
TGACCCAAGAGAGAATCAGTTCAGGGGCAACCGCATTTAAGCGGCTAGTGCGTAACGTTCGTCGTTAGCAGTTATTACATTCCCATTGATTTACGAGATAACGGGTCCTCGGTATGCCCTTCATGCTTCGCAATCCACGTCGAAACCAAGTCGGTCCCATGTTAAAGCTGTTGCAGAAAAGAATTCTATTCTAACTTTTATTGGGTAAAAATGATACTAATAAGGTCTTTAGGGTCATAGACGATAAAATCAGCCTGCCACAACTCAGGTGGTTCATCGCTGCCGCAATAGCCATAGGCAGCTGCAATGGTGCGCATTCCGGCAGCTTTACCTGCCTGAATATCTCGAAGATCGTCACCGATATAGACACCGTTAGATATGGAAAGTCCTTTTTGAGAAACCGCATGAAGGATTGGAGCTGGGTGAGGCTTTGCGTGCGCGGTGGTGTCCCCACTGACAATCGCATTGGTGCGTAAATCAAGGCCTAAACTTTTCACGAGTGGCGTGGTGAAACGTTGATGCTTGTTCGTCACAATCCCCCAAGGGATTTGATGGGCATCCAGGGTATTGAGAAGATCGTCCATCCCCGGAAATAATGCCGTATGGACATGGATAGCCTGTTCATAATTACAGAGAAACTCTTCTTTAAAAGCTTCAAATGAGGAATCTTCTGGGGTAAGGCCAAAGGCAGCGTGGATCATGCCACGGGCACCAGATGATGCAAGGTGGCGCATTTGTTGATTTGGAATTTGTGGCATTTGTCGATCCAAGAGCATTTTATTCGCAGCCGCAGCCAGATCACTAGCTGTATCGGCCAGGGTTCCGTCTAAATCAAAGAAAACACTGTCAAAGCGACAGCTCGTTGACATGATTAAAGGGGCTTTCTGACGGCAAACATATAGTTCACGTCCACATTGGGACCTAGCCAGTACTTATCAGTCAGAGGGTTGTAGTGAAGTCCAATCATATCGATGACTTCTAATCCAGCCTCACGAATATATCCCGATAATTCAGAAGGTTTAATGAATTTAGCGTAATCATGGGTACCCTTGGGTAATATATTCAGGATGTATTCTGCGCCAATAATCGCCATCGCATAGGACTTCAGATTGCGATTGAGTGTACTGAAGTAGAGATAGGCTCCGGGTTTTGCTAGAGTGGCACAGGCTTGCACAATTGATTTTGGATCAGGAACATGTTCTAGCATTTCCATACAGGTAATAAGGTCGTATTGACTAGGTTCTTTGACGGCTAAATCTTCTGCACTAATAAGATCGTAGCTCACGCCAACGCCTGTCTCTAGGCTATGTAATTTTGCCACTTGAAGTGCTTTTTTGGATAGGTCAATACCTTTTGCAATCGCGCCACTAGTTGCGAGTGACTCTGTCAAAATACCTCCACCGCAACCGACATCGAGGGTTTGTTGTTGACTGATGGAGCAGTGTTGGTTAATCCAATCTAGCCGAAGAGGGTTGATGGCATGCAGTGGCTTAAACTCGCTCGTTTTATCCCACCATCTGCTAGCCAGCTCGCTAAATTTATCGATTTCAGCTTGATCTAAATTCTCAGTTGTCATGATTCATATAAATGGATAGTCGGCAATCTTTCTATTATCCAATAAAAAAAGCCCGGTTGCCCGGGCTTTTCTAGTCATGAAGACGAATTACTTTTTAGCTGTACCAACTACTTCGATTACAGAGCGACGGTTAAGAGCACGTCCTACAGCAGTTTTGTTGTCACCAACTGGCTCAGCAAACGCTTTACCTTCTGTATAAACACGGCTAGCTTCTACGCCATTCTTCACTAAGTATGCTTTAACAGCTTCAGCACGACGAAGTGATAAACCTTTGTTGTAGGCTAAAGTACCGACGTTATCAGTAAATCCAACAACGATGATGACTTCAACAGTTACATTTCTCAATTTAGCAACTAAACCATTTAACTTTTGAACACCTTCTGGCTTCAATGTTGCTTTATCGAAATCAAATAAGGCATCAGCCAGTAAAGTTACTTTAGAGCTTGATGCAACTGGGGCAGCAGCTGGAGCAGGAGCGGCTGCTCTTGGCGCTGGAGCAGCTGCTCTTGGCGCTGGCTTCAAGGCGCCATCACATGCAGGGTTTGCAGTAGCAGGAGTCCAAGCGCTGTCTCTCCAGCATAATGATGCATCAGCACCTGAACGTACCGAGCCAGTTGCTGAGCTCCAGTTATCGTTTGATTGTGCTTGTGCAATACCAGTGAAGGCCATTATGGCAAAAGTAAAACCAGTTAACATTGAACGGTTTAGTGTATTCATTTTTTTCCTCTTTAAATCAGTGAATTAAGCGTGTCTAGGCAAATATATTACTATTTATATTACTCAATTAATTATATAACACTAAATATTAGCGACCAAAATAAGTTGTAAAAGTGTTGTTATTTGATGAATTACTGGATTTAGGTACAAGGCTTTCTCACATGATAAAATATTTAGATGGAACAAGTCGCTAAAGAAACACTACCCGTATCACTAGAAGATGAAATGCGGCGGTCCTATTTGGACTACGCAATGAGTGTCATTGTTGGTCGAGCCCTCCCAGATGCTAGGGACGGACTAAAACCCGTCCATCGGCGAGTTTTATTTGCTATGCATGAGCTCAATAATGACTGGAATCGCGCCTATAAAAAGTCTGCACGTATTGTCGGAGATGTGATTGGTAAATACCATCCACACGGGGATTCTGCGGTCTACGACACGATTGTGCGTATGGCGCAAGATTTCTCTCTTCGTTATATGCTGGTGGATGGTCAAGGAAATTTTGGTTCAGTCGACGGTGATAATGCCGCGGCAATGCGATATACCGAGATTCGCTTAGCGAAGATTGCCCATGAGCTTTTATCGGATATAGATAAAGAAACGGTTGATTTTGGCCCAAACTATGATGGTAGCGAGCATGAACCGCTCATTTTGCCTGCCAAAATACCCAATTTATTGATTAATGGTTCATCTGGAATTGCGGTGGGTATGGCTACCAATATTCCGCCCCATAATATTGATGAAATTATTAGCGCTTGCATTCACTTATTAGAGAATCCTGAGTGCACGATTGACGACCTCATTAATTTTGTTCCAGCCCCGGATTTTCCAACCGGCGGAACGATATACGGAATTCATGGGGTACGAGAAGGATATCGAACAGGTCGCGGGCGTGTCATTATGCGTGCCAAGACGCACTTCGAGGATATGGAAAAAGGGCAGCAGCGACAATCCATTATTGTTGATGAGCTCCCGTACCAAGTCAATAAAAAGAACTTACTTGAGCGCATTGCTGAGTTAGTGATTGAGAAAAAAGTTGAAGGTATTTCTGATATTCGTGACGAATCAGATAAGTCTGGTATGCGCGTCGTGATTGAGCTCAAACGTGGTGAAGTCCCAGAGGTAGTTCTCAATAATCTCTACAAAAATACACAGCTTCAAGATAATTTTGGTATGAATATGGTGGCCTTGGTGGATAACCAACCAAGGTTGCTCAATTTAAAGCAGATGCTTGAATGTTTCTTGCGTCACCGCCGTGAGGTAGTGACAAGAAGGACTTTATTCGAATTAAGAAAAGCGCGCGATCGTGGCCACGTTTTAGAAGGTTTGGCTGTTGCACTCGCCAATATCGATCAGTTCATCGCCTTAATTAAAGCGGCGCCGACTCCTCCAGAGGCTAAAAAAGATTTAGTTGCACAGGCGTGGGATTCCAGTGTGGTGCGTGAGATGTTGACTCGGGCTTCGATGGAAACCCAGGGTGGAAAGTCCTCTTATCGTCCTGACCGCTTACCTGCAGATTTAGGTTTGCAAGAAGATGGTCTATACCGTTTGTCAGAGGATCAAGCGCAAGAGATTTTACAAATGCGCCTGCAGCGTTTGACTGGTCTTGAGCAAGACAAGATTGTTGAAGAGTACAAAGAAGTGATGGAGCAGATATCTGACTTATTAGATTTGTTGTCACGCCCTGATCGGGTGACTGAAGTCATTCGCTCTGAACTACTAGAATCGAAAAAAGAGTTTGGTCAAGAAGGTTCTGATAATGGTCGTCGTTCACAAATTGAGATGAATGCTACTGAGTTATTTACCGAAGACTTGATTACGCCTCAAGACTTGGTAGTGACTTTATCAAATACGGGTTATATGAAGAGTCAGCCGCTCACAGAATACCGTGCGCAAAAGCGTGGCGGCAGAGGTAAATCTGCCACGACAACGAAGGATGAAGATTGGATCTCGACCTTATTTGTGGCCAATACCCATGACACGATTTTGTGCTTTTCAGATCGCGGACGCTTGTATTGGTTAAAAGTATGGGAAGTTCCTCAAGGAAGCCGGACTTCTCGAGGCAAGCCGATTATTAATATGTTCCCACTCATTGACGGCGAAAAAATAACCACGATTTTGCCGATTAAAGGTTATGCAGAGAATCAATACGTCTTTATGGCAACGCGTTTTGGTGTTGTCAAAAAATCGCGTTTAAGTGATTTCTCAAATCCTCGTAAAGGTGGCATTATTGCCGTCGATCTCGATGATGGCGATATCTTGATTGGCGCTGCGATTACCACTGGGGCTGAAGATGTCATGCTCTTTTCGGATGCGGGTAAAGCAGTACGCTTTGATGAAAATGATGTCAGGCCTATGGGACGAACTGCACGAGGTGTGCGCGGAATGAATCTTGGTGAAGGTCATCAGGTTATTGCTATGTTGGTCGCGCCGAGTGAATTAGACACCACTAGTATTGCCGCAGATGGCGTTGTTCCTGGTGTGATTCCGAGTGTGTTAACGGCAACAGAAAATGGCTATGGTAAACGGACTCAACTTGCTGAATATACTCGACATGGACGTGGTACAAAAGGTATGATCGCCATCCAGACGACGCAGAGAAATGGTAAGCTAGTTGCCGCTTCATTGGTCTCTGAGGAAGATCAAATCATGTTGATTACAACTGGTGGTATTTTGGTGAGAACCCGCGTTTCAGAAATTCGTGAAATGGGGCGCTCAACGCAAGGTGTTACCTTAATTAGCGTGGACTCTGGTACTGTCTTATCTGGCTTACAACGCATTGCTGAAAGCGATGAAGATGACGATGGTGTTGATGACGAAGAAAGTGTCAGCGAGTAAATTTTAGATCTGGTCGGGGTCGGGTAATCCTATGTCTTTTGATAAACGTATTTATAACTTTGCCCCTGGCCCAGCAACACTTCCTGAGGAAGTGTTAAAAGCTGCGGGTCAAGACATTCTTTTATGGCAGGGCCTTGGTGCTGGGGTGATGGAAGTAAGTCACCGTAGCAGTGCCTTCATGAACTGTTATCAAGATGCCCTGCAAAACATCATTGATCTGATGAAGATTCCGTCGAATTATAAAGTCTTATTTTTGCAAGGCGGAGGCATTGGACAAAACGCAGCAATACCAATGAACTTAATGGGACTGGCAAAGTCTGGTCCTCAAGCCGACTTTATTGTCTCTGGTGTTTGGACCCAAAAATCGGTGACTGAAGCTAGTAAGTATGGTGTTGCTAGGATAGCTGCTACCAGTAAAGAGCAGCTATTTCATTGCGTACCGGATCGTTCTACTTGGGATTTATCCAAGGACTCCGCGTATGTCCATATTTGTTCCAACGAGACTGTTGGGGGTGTTGAATTTGCGCATACACCTGACGTCGGTGAGATTCCTTTGGTAGCGGATATTTCGAGCAATATCATGTCTCGTGAAATCGATATTAGTCGCTATGGTGTTTTATTTGCAGGTGCGCAAAAAAATATTGCTCCAGCAGGTTTAACGATAGTGATTGTTCGTGAAGATTTGATAGGGCACGCCGCATCGATTACTCCAACCATTTGGGACTGGAAAATACAAGCGTCAAATGACTCCATGATTAATACGCCGACCACCTTTGCTATTTACATGGCAGGAGAAGTATTTAAGTGGTTAAAAAAGCAGGGCGGTATCAGCGCTATCGAAGAAATTAATCAACAAAAATCCGATTTAATGTATGGTGTTTTAGATCAAAGTTCCTTGTATGAGGGTAGAGTACACCGTGATTCTCGTTCGCGGATGAATGTGACGTTTTATTTACGTGATGAAACTTTAAATGAAGCATTTTTAACGCAAGCTACTCAGGCGGGTATGATTGGATTAAAAGGTCATAAAAGTGTCGGTGGAATGCGTGCTAGTTTATACAATGCCATGCCCTTTGCCGGAGCACAATGTTTAGCGGAGTTTATGCGTGAATTCGAAAGGCGTGCTTAATGAGTCGAGATTCTCAAAAAACGGAAGCGCAGCGCTTAGATCCTTTACGTCAAAAAATTGATGAGCTCGATCAAGCTCTTTTAGAGTTGATTTCCAAGCGAGCTGCTGTAGCTGTTGAGGTGGGTCATGTCAAAGAAGAGTTTGGGTCGGTTGTTTATCGCCCCGAGCGAGAGCAGCAGGTGCTTGATAAGGTCGCCAATAAAAATCTAGGGCCCTTAAAAAAAGATGGTATTCAAGCCATCTGGCGGGAAATTATGTCCGCTTGTCGAGCGATTGAAGCGACCACAACCATTTCCTATTTAGGCCCGGCGGGAACATTCTCTGAAGAAGCTACATTGGCATTCTTTGGAAGCTCTGTTGAGTTATCACCTTGTCAAAGTCTTGATGAAATTTTTCGTCAAGTAGAGTCTAGCCAAACTCAGTATGGAGTTGTGCCGATTGAGAACTCCTCAGAGGGAGCCATTTCTCGCACGCTCGATTTGTTATTAGAGTCATCATTATTAGTGACGGGTGAAATCTCGATACCCGTGCGTCACACCCTCATGAGCTTGTCAGGCAATTTGGATGGTGTTAGTCATGTGTTAGCTCACCCGCAGGCCTTGGCGCAATGTCAACAATGGCTCAATATTCACGCGCCGAAGTTGCACCGTGAAGCAATCAGTAGTAACGCTCAAGCTGCGCTTGAGGCTTCTAAAAATCCCCAATATGCTGCTATTGCTAGTCATTCAGCAGTAAAGACATATGGCTTAAAAACGGTGAAAGACAGTATTCAAGACGATGCGCATAATCGCACCCGTTTTGTGGTGATTGGTCATCATGCCGCAAGCGTTACCGGCAAAGATCAAACCTCACTGATTTTGTCGGTAAAAAATGAGGCCGGTGCCGTCTACCGTTTGTTAGAGCCGTTTGCCAAGCATGGTGTTTCCATGACACGCTTTGAGTCTCGCCCAGCGAGAAAAGGTACTTGGGAATATCATTTTTACATTGATATCGATGGTCATCAAGATGATACATCGGTAGCCAAAGCCTTAGAAGAGCTTAAAAATATGACAGCCTTTTATAAGTGCCTGGGGTCCTATCCAAAAAGTGAACGTTAATCTCATGACAACTAATAAAAAACATGACATCGGTTTAGAACAAGTCAGGCAAATTGCTCCTTACGTTGGTGGTCGGCCAATTAGTGAAGTAGCACGCCAATTTGGATTAGATGAAAGCAAAATTGTGAAGCTGGCTTCCAATGAAAACCCACTAGGTATTCCGCAATCGGCGAAAGATGCCATGTTGGCTATTTTGCATGATTTAGGGCGTTATCCCGATTCCAACGGCTATGAGCTCAAGTTAGCCTTGTCTAAAAAAAATAATGTTCCTGAAGATTGGATTACCTTGGGTAATGGTAGTAATGATATTTTAGAATTGGCAACAAGATCCGTTGCTCAACCTGGCGATGAAATCATCTTCTCCAAACATGCTTTTGCAGTTTATCCATTAGCCACGCAAGCGGTTGGCGCAAAGGCGATTGAGGTCGATGCCGTGCCAGGTGATTTAGGTCATGATTTAGACGCCATGCTCAAGGCGATTACGGATAAAACAAAATTAATTTTTGTGGCAAATCCAAATAATCCAACGGGTAGTTTTTTAACCGGTTCGCAGATTGCGGCTTTTTTAGCAAAAGTGCCTGAGCACATTGTGGTGGTGCTTGATGAAGCCTATAACGAATATTTAAAGCCTCATCAACAATATGATGCGATTGCTATGGCGCGTCAGTATCCGAATTTAATCGTATCAAGAAGTTTTTCGAAGGCGTACGGCTTGGCTGGACTCCGTTTGGGCTACGCAGTTTCTCAAGCAGTGATTACAGACTTGATGAACCGGATTCGACAACCCTTTAATGTGAATTCTTTAGCGCAAGCGGCTGCGATTGCCGCTTTACAAGATCAAGCATTTTTGGCCGAGGGTGCTCGTATCAATGAGTTAGGTTACACGCAATTGACGCAGGCCTTTACGCAAATGAAATTACATTTTTTACCTTCTGCTGGAAATTTTGTTTTAGTTAAAGTGGGTGAGGATGATGGTGCTGGTGCGCGAATTAATTTAGAGTTGCTCAAGCGCGGCGTCATTGTGCGACCTGTCGGTAATTATGGATTACCACAATGGTTACGCATCTCGATCGGTTTACCCGCAGAGAACGCAGCTTTTATCCAAGCCTTACAGCAAGCGCTTGCAGTTTAATCATTTCTGAAAGCCCCTTTGTGGATCAAGCTCAAACAACATCATTTCAAACCGTCGGTATTGTTGGAGTGGGATTGATTGGTGGTTCGATTGGCATCGCCTTAAAAAAACAGAAACTGGCTGAGCGGGTTCTTGGGGTAGGGCGTTCTTTAGCCAATTTAGAAATTGCCAAAACAAATGGTTTGATTGATGTCATCACTGACCTTGAGCAAATGGCCAAAGTAGCAGACCTCATTATTATTTGCGTACCTGTGGCTCAGTCGAAGGATGTCTTAAAAGGAATTGTTCCGTATTTAAAAAAAGATGCCATCATCATTGATGTTGGTAGTACCAAGATGGATGTGATTCAAGTTGCCAAAGAAGTTTTGGGTGATCATATGCATCAATTTATTGCTTGTCATCCAATTGCTGGCGGGGCTCAGCATGGTGCTAGTGCAGCCCGCGATGATTTGCTAGAGAACAAACAGGTCATCATGTGTCCCTTGTTTGAAAACTTGATGAGCGACGTTACTCGTATTGAGCACTTATGGAAAGATCTTGGCGCACGTGTTTATAAAATTTCCGCATTAGAGCATGATCATATCTTTGCTGCCGTATCCCATTTACCGCATTTACTTTCTTATGCCTTGATGTTACAAGTCGCCAATGCCCAAGACGCAGATAAGAAGTTTGTGCATGCGGGCGCAGGCTTTAGAGACTTTACCAGGATTGCTGCTTCTAGTCCCGAGATGTGGACCGATATCAGTCTTGCCAATCGTGATGCTTTATTAAAAGAGCTTGATGGTTATTTACTGATTGTTGAGCAAATGAAAAAAGCGATACAAAGCGGCGATGCCAAATTACTGCAAAAGATGTTTCAAATCGCTAGCGATTCTCGTAAAGATTGGCAAGGTTAGTGATGGCATCTGAGGCTTTATTGGTTGACCCCATTATCAATGCCACTGGTGAAGTTCGTCTACCTGGTTCAAAGAGTATTTCTAATCGAGTTTTATTACTCAGCTCATTAGCGACTGGTAGAACAAGCCTTCAGGGTTTACTCGATGCAGATGATACGCAAGTCATGCGCTCGGCATTAATACAGTTGGGCGTGCCGATTGTTGAGCGTATTGAACAGCATAAACTCCTTGTCGATGTCACGGGTCAAGACGGGCGTTTTCCTAATGCTCAAGCGAGTCTTTTTATGGGTAATGCGGGTACAGCAATACGACCATTGACAGCGGCGCTCGCTATCTTAGGTGGTGAGTATGAGTTACATGGTGTAGCGAGAATGCATGAACGTCCGATTCGGGATTTAGTGGAAGGCTTACAAGGGATTGGCGCCAAAGTCGATTACCTAGGGCAAGATGGATACCCGCCGATCAGGCTTCACTCAGGTTATATTGATCAAGAACAAACAGTGCGTGTACGCGGTGATGTCTCGAGTCAATACCTCACCGCCTTATTGATGGCATTACCTTTACTCAGACCATCCAAACCTATACGGATTGAGGTGATTGGTGAGCTGATTTCTAAGCCGTATATTGAAATCACCATGAATCTCATGACTAAGTTTGGCGTGCAGGTTGAGAACCATGATTGGCAAGCGTTTATGATTCCAGCGCATCAACGGGGGGACCATGGACCCTATATGTCGCCGGGACATCTTCTTGTCGAAGGTGACGCTTCTTCAGCCTCCTATTTTTTAGCGCTTGGAGCATTGGGGCATGGCCCTGTCAAAGTGATGGGTGTAGGTCGAGAGAGTATTCAGGGGGACGTCGCATTTGCCAATGTCTTATCCATGATGGGTGCCAATGTTACTCAAGGTGCTGATTGGATTGAAGTGCGTGGCGTTGATACGGAGAATGGTCGTTTGCGTGCAATTGAGATGGACTGTACGGCAATCCCTGACGCTGCGATGACACTCGCGGTATTAGGTTTATTTGCAACAGGTACTACAAAGCTCACTGGGATTGGCAGTTGGCGCGTTAAAGAAACTGATCGCATTGCCGCCATGGTTTGTGAGTTAAGTAAATTTGGTGCTGTCGTTCAAGCAGGTGAGGATTATTTATCGGTCACACCTCCGCAGCATTGGCTCTTCCCAAAAGGTGGCGTTGATACCTACGATGATCACCGCATGGCCATGTGTTTTTCTTTAGCAGCGTTTGGCCCTCATCCTTTTTATATCAATGATCCAGCTTGTGTTTCTAAAACCTTTCCTCAGTATTTTGAGGTTTGGCATTCCTTGTTAGTTCCGCGAGCGTCTAAAAAATGACATCTGTCATCGCCATTGATGGTCCAACTGCTTCGGGTAAAGGCACTGTCGCGCAGCTCGTTGCAAAAGAGCTTGGCTTTCATTATCTCGATAGTGGAGCTTTGTACCGAATCGTTGGTTTAGCGAGTTTGAACCAGCGTATTGATTTATCCCAACATGATCAGTTAGGTCAAATGACTCGAAGCTTAAAGATTCGCTTTGATCAACAGTGTGTCTTTTTGGATGGAAATGACGTTTCAGAGGCCATTCGGACCGAAGAAATGGGTCAAAGGGCCTCCGCTGTGGGAGCAATACCACAAGTGAGAGAGGCTTTAGTAGAGCTACAAAAAAGCTTTTTAGTCCCGCCTGGGCTTGTCGCCGATGGCCGAGATATGGGCACCGTGATCTTCCCGCAGGCTCAATTAAAGGTATTTTTGACGGCAAGTGCCCAAATTAGGGCGCAAAGAAGATATAAACAATTGATTGCCAAAGGAATTTCTGCTAATATAGACATTCTGACCCAAGATTTACTGGATCGTGATCAAAGAGATACACAAAGATCAACGGCCCCATTAATTCAAAGTGAAGATGCTTATTTGCTCGACACCAGTGATTTATCGATTGATCAAGCAGTTCAAAAGATCTTGAGATGGTATGCATCTGTTGTTCAACAGTAAGTAAATCAGTAAGTCGTTTTTTGTAGTAATAATGTCCCATCTTGACTCCCGGCGCGCCGATGAGGTTCTTAAAAGCGTCTCAAGAAGGGTTTTCAACCTAACCCGTTGGCATTAAGCCAACAGATAAGTAAACATGTCTGAATCCTTTGCAGCACTATTTGAAGAATCATTAGCTCGTTCTAATATGAAATCTGGGCAGGTCATTTCTGCTGAAGTAGTTCGTATTGATCATAATTTTGTGGTGGTAAATGCTGGACTGAAGTCTGAAGCATTTATTCCCGTTGAAGAATTCCATAATGACCAAGGTGAGATTGATGTCCAGCCTGGTGATTTCGTTTCCGTTGCGATTGACGCATTGGAAAACGGTTATGGAGACACGATTTTATCGCGTGACAAAGCCAAGCGTTTAGCTTCTTGGATGAATCTTGAAAAAGCCTTAGAGCAAGGTGAGATCGTTACAGGTGCAGTGACTGGTAAAGTTAAAGGTGGACTCACCGTCATGGTGAATGGTATTCGTGCCTTCTTACCGGGTTCATTGTTAGATACACGTCCAATCAAGGATACTTCGCCGTTTGAAGGTAAGACGATGGACTTTAAGGTCATCAAACTTGATCGTAAAAGAAATAACGTTGTTTTATCTCGCCGCGCCGTTGTTGAGGCTAGCCAAGGTGAAGAGCGTCAAAAACTCATGGACAACCTCAAAGAGGGAACCATTGTTCAAGGCGTGATTAAGAATATTACTGATTACGGAGCATTTGTCGACTTAGGTGGTATTGATGGCTTGTTACACATTACTGATTTGGCATGGCGTCGTGTGCGTCACCCAAGTGAAGTGTTGACAGTTGGTCAAGAAGTTACCGCCAAGATTTTGCGTTACGACCAAGACAAGAATCGTGTTTCATTGGGTATCAAACAGTTAGGTGATGATCCATGGGTTGGTATTGCTAGAAGATACCCACCAAGTACACGTTTATTTGGTAAGGTTACTAACCTCACGGATTACGGTGCGTTTGTTGAAATCGAATCCGGTATTGAGGGATTGGTTCACGTTTCTGAGATGGACTGGACAAACAAAAACATTGCCCCAGGTAAAGCGGTGCAATTAGGCCTAGATGTTGAAGTAATGGTTCTTGACATTGATGAAGATAAGCGTCGTATCAGCTTGGGGATGAAGCAATGTAAAACAAATCCATGGGATGAGTTTGCGCGCAATCATAACAAAGGCGACAAGATTTCTGGCGCCATTAAATCGATCACTGACTTTGGTGTATTCATCGGGTTAGATGGCGGTATTGATGGATTAGTTCACTTATCTGATATTTCTTGGATTGAAGCTGGCGAAGAAGCCGTGAAGAAATTTAAGAAGGGTGATGAGATCGATACTGTTGTATTAGCAATTGATGTTGAGAAAGAAAGAATTTCATTAGGTATTAAGCAACTCTCTGGTGATCCTTTCAATAACTACACTTCAGCGAATGACAAAGGTGCGTTAGTTTCTGGTGTCGTAAAAACGGTAGATGCTAAAGGTGCTGTTGTTGAATTAGCTCCAGAAGTAGAGGCCTATTTGCGTGCTTCTGAGATTTCAACGGATCGCGTTGAAGATGCCCGGATTGCTCTCAAAGAAGGTGATACGGTATCAGCAATGATTATCAATGTGGATCGTAAGTCTAGAAGCATTAATCTGTCGATTAAAGCCAAGGACAATGCTGATCAACAAGAAGTCATGTCTAAAATGCAAAATGAAGCAAGTACTGGAACAACGAACCTTGGAGCCTTATTAAAGGCAAAGTTAGATAACCAAGGCTAATCGGTAACATGCCGCTATGCATCAAACCATAGCGGCATTTTTTTGTTAAAGGATGCGTAAAGATGATAACGAGTGAACAACCAACAGAAGTCGATAAAGTAATTGATGCTTCAATTACGCGTTCCGAGTTAGTGAGTTTATTGTCTGAGCAATTTCCTCAGTTAATGCCCAGAGATGTTGAATTAGCTGTGAAGACATTGTTAGACACCATGACCCAAGCTTTAGCGGATGGTAAGCGGATTGAGCTTAGGGGAGTAGGTAGTTTTGTGTTACATCATCGTCCTGCACGAGTAGGTCGCAATCCAAAGTCGGGTGAGCAGGTAATGATTCCCGAGAAAAAAGTTCCTCATTTTAAACCTGGTAAAGAGTTAAGAGAACGGGTCGATTACAAGGCAAGTGTTGATATCGCTAAAATCGGGTAATTGATGGTCCCGCTTTTACAAGCTATCTGGCGAGTGTGTTTAATGGGTTCTCGTCTCGTCTTATTTTTAATTTTATTTCTGATTGCCATTTCAAATACGGACACCGTAGAATTCCACTGGTTTGTCAATCAATCGCTCACACTTCCCTTAAATATCCTTTTATTAGTAGCATTTTTATTGGGCTTGATGATTGCAGCATTTGTGTTGTTTCCACGAAAGCGCAGAGGTTAAATTGCAGATTCAAACATACTGGTTAGCGTTAATTCCTATCTTATTTGGTTTGGGATGGTTAGCTGCTCGTTGGGAAATGCGTTTGCAAGAGTTTGAAGATGACGTTGAAAAAACCAAAAAAGAACGATCTACATTTCGTGGGATTAATTTACTACTCAGTGAACAACACGATAAAGCCATTGATGCATTGGTTGAGGTTGCTAAATTGGACCCAGAAACGACGGAACTTCACTTTGCTTTAGGGAGTTTATTTCGGCGCAGAGGTGAAACCGAACGTGCTATTCGTGTGCATCAGCATTTAAGTAATCGTCAAGACATACTTCCGCGGGATCGTTCACATGCAGCCTATGAATTGGGGCGCGATTTTCTGCGTGCTGGAATGCTAGATCGGGCTGAGGCCAGTCTAAATTTAGTGATCGAAGGGCGTTATCATACGCCGGCAAAGGCGGCATTACTAGAGATGTATCAAATTGAAAAAGATTGGCGTAAAGCGATTATTGCAGCGAATGAGTTAGGTACTTTAGAGAATAAAAATTACCAAGATCAAATTGCACACTTTTATTGTGAGATTGCTATTGAATCGATGCGTGCAAAAGACTTAAGTGCTGCCAAAGAGGCAATTGATCAGGCCTTATATGCCGTACCTCATCATATTCGAGCAACTATTTTGCGTGGTGAGTTAGCTATAGCTAAGCAAAAACCGCTTGATGCCATTGAGACGTGGGGCAATATTGAGAAAAAATTTC
>CANJBQ010000059.1 GCA_947472645.1 Burkholderiaceae bacterium | reverse complement strand
AGGATGCTCATATATCTCTTGTGGACTTCCTACTTGCTCAAGCTTTCCTTTGTTCATAACAGCAATACGATCAGACATCATCAAAGCTTCCTCTTGATCGTGAGTAACTAAAATAGTTGTGATACCAAATTGTCGTTGAAACATTTTTAATTCTATCTGCATGGTTTCACGCAACTTCTTGATCTGACCTAATTTTTAGTACCACTTCGAAAGAGAGAAATTTTTGATAATCTATCTCTAAAAGGAGTAAAAAATGCCTAAAGGTCAACGTATTAATCTAGAGTAATCTTTTTTGTTAGAGATAGGTTCAAGTCCCTGACGGCTCACCAAAAAAATCAAGGGATCTCTTGACCTTGATATTACCAACTTTAATTTTTAGTCAATCACTGGGAACATCACCAGCCTTTAATCCACACTCCTTGATTTCATCTAAAGTAGGAATTTTCTTTGTATATCTCTTACCTAACCAGGCATATTCATTACCAAATAATCTAGCAATTGGTGAGTATTCTTCCGGAATAATCCGACGAGTGGCAGGATCAAAAATACGGTCATCAATATGTATACCTAATACCTCTCCTAACACTAAGGCACGCCGTTCTGATAAATCTTTGATTTCAAATACCTTGCACTCTAAACTCACTGGTGATTGCGTAATTCTTTTCACATCAATATGTTGCGATGGACTTAAATCAATCCCAGCAAAATCGATTTCACTCACATCATCCGGGAAGTTTGCAGATGCAATATGCATTGCACCAATAATATTTTTATCAACCATGTTGACGACAAACTTTCCAGTACTACGAATATTATTAATCGTATCTTTACTTTGACCAGTTGGTTTGTGACTAAACCCAAGGACTACCACTGCAGGATCTTCTGAAAATAAATTAAAAAAACTAAATGGAGCAGCGTTATGTAAGCCCTCTTTATTTCTAGTGGTGATAAATGCGACTGGCCTTGGAATGACGAGCGCTGATAAAAATTTATAGCGATCGTATTGCGAGAGTTCGCTAATTGTTAAGTCCATTATTTGTCCTAATTCAAAAAGCTATTTAGATTGATTGTAAAAATTTAATAACGCATTGCGCACTTTCCAGCGGCTTTTCTATAAATGGAATATGTCCACCATTTGGAATTTCTTCATAAATTGACCCTGAAATATTTTCAGCAATGACATGACTCAAACTTGAGGGTATGAAGTGATCATTATCTGCACACATCACTAAAGTCGGGCAATGAATACTGCACAGTTGTCTAGTTAGGACTGGAAGCTCCCCTGATGCAGGTCGTCTACCTAAACGGAGAATCGCATCTAAAAAGCGCATATATAAATCACTAGAGTTTTGTTGAACGTTCTTTTTACTAGCCTCTAAAATCTTTTGTCCGGCTTCTGTTTCTAAAAACTCTCTAGTCATAATCCAAAGGACCATAAATTCAGCCATTTCTTCCCCCATACCTAACTTTGGAATAATTTTTTTACGAAGGGCATAATTCATTTCCACAGACTTAGTTAGCTCAGAAAAGCCTCCTGCGATTATCAGAGAAGCCACTTTATTCGGATGTCTTACCCCCATCGTTAAAGCAACTGTTCCGCCTAAAGAAGAACCAAGGACATGAGCTTTGGGAATATTAATAGCATCTAAGAGCGCGGCGTAGTCATCCGCCCATAAATCAGCAGAATAATCAACATCGTCCTTCCGAGATTTACCGATCCCACGTGGATCAACTAAGATTGTTTGGAAGTGTTCACGTAGCAAAGGTTCTCCTAATCGGTAATAGGTGTTATCTAAACCTAATCCAGGAATTAAAAGAAGTGCTGGACCTTGTCCATGAATTTCGTAATATATTTCTGTGTTATTGACTGCAATATGCGGCATTTCAATGTCTCCAATTAATTAGTGTTTTTTTAATCATAACGTAAAAAAAAATATTAAAAAAACTTTAATAATATGAATTAATTATGGTAAACCCTAAGCTAAGTCACTTAATATTCAGATTTATGTCTGCTATGATAGTTTTACTACTATAAAATTTACACCGAGGCAAACTATGAAGTTTATAAAAACTGGTAAAAAATTTTCTGCTCTTGTCATAAGCATTGTTCTATTTTCTTTTCATACAAATGCACAAAACTTAACGCCTATTCGAGTTGCTTACGTTCCAGTAGCGACTTGGTTGCCTTCATGGGTTGCCAAAGAAAAAGGTTTTTATGAGAAAAACGGACTAAGTGCTACCCTTACCTCAATCCAAAATTTATCCCTTTTACCTTCAACGATGGGAAAACAGTTTGATTTTGCTGCTTCTACGGCGCCAGATTTAATCAAGGCTGCAGCAAATGGTATTGATGTGATGGCAGTAACTGGTGGAGTGCTTGAGTCATCATCCCATCAATCCATGCAAGTGATCGTAAGAAAAGATTCTGGAATCACTAGCGCAAAAGATCTTAAAGGAAAAATAATTGCTACTCCCAGTACTGGAGCCATTATGCATGTGGCTACTCTGGCTTGGTTAAAGAAAAACGGCGTTGATCCAAACTCCATCCGTGCAGTGGAAGTTCCTTTTCCGAACATGGTCGATCAATTAAAAGCTTCTCGCGTAGAAGCTCTTGAACTTTTGCAACCTTTTGTAGGTCAAAGTTTAGCGCAGCCAGAATTTATCGGAATTGGTAACTCGATGCTATCAGTTGATGACCCTGTATTGTTTGTTTTTTGGATTGCTAATGGTACTTGGGCAAAAGCAAATCGTGATACTGTAAAAAAATGGAATCAATCCATTGCAGATGCTAGAGAGTTTATTGAAAAAAATCCTGCCGAGGCTCGCCAAATTTTGGGTAAATATACCAACTTGCCCCCACTAGTGACAGAAAAAATTCCTTTACCTTTCTACGACGCATCCTTAAAACCTAGTCAAATTGATGTTTGGATAAAAGTATTAAGAGATCTAAATCTACTAACACTTCCTGTAGATGCTAAAAATATTGTTTTAACTAATTAATTCTGTGGACTCGATATATTCATTAAGAGATGTTTCTCTTGAACTTCCGTTTGGAAAAAAGTATCGCAAGATCATACAGAATATTAACCTAGATATATCTGCTGGAAAAATCTATACAATTATTGGTTCCTCAGGGTGCGGTAAAACATCACTATTAAGAGTGATGGGAGGTTTAACATTAGCCTCTTCTGGTAGTGTATCTTACCTATCTCAATCGGTTAAATCCCCTCCTCCAGGTGTGGCATTTGTTTTTCAAGACTATGCAAGTGTTCTTTTACCATGGAGAACCGTAGATAAAAATGTTTCCTTAGGGATTGAAAGTAAGCTTTCTCAAGTAGAATGTGCAAAGCGCGTTAAAGATGCTCTTGCTTTGGTAAAGCTTACTGGAAGAGAGTCCGATTATCCGTGGCAACTTTCAGGTGGTATGCAACAAAGAGTACAAATAGCTAGAGCCTTAGCTACTCAACCGACAGTACTTTTGATGGATGAACCTTTTGCCGCACTTGATGCGATGACAAAAACAGGCTTACAAGATGAATTGCTTAAATTACGAGATCAAACCGGTGCTAGCATTGTTTTTATTACGCATGATATAGAAGAGGCGATCTATCTCGGCGATGAAGTTTCCTTAATGCAAGGACCTCCTGGCGCAATCATTGAACGTATCACAATTGATTTACCCTCGAATAAAAATCAACTTGATACTCGATCATTACCCCAATTTTTAGCCTATAGAAAACATATTTATGACGCCATTGAGGATCGAAAATGACTTCATCCGCTCTAAAAGGTTTGGGGGGAGTAGTCTTTTTTTTATTGGCATGGGAGTTATTCATTTATTCTGCAGTGATTCATTTTGAATACTTACCTCCGCCAAGCAAAATATGTATAGCTTGGCTATCTTTAGTTCAACAACAAAAATATTGGCTTGAAATTAGCCATACTCTCTTTGCAGCTGTTTTAGGCTGGCTCATCGCCTCTTTTATTGGCATCGTATTGGGAGCAGCTTTGGCTATATCAAAACGTTTTCGCCAATTTAGTTTGACTACGATTGAGGTTTTAAGACCCCTGCCTGGTGTTGCCTTTGCCCCTGTTGGTCTTCTCTTATTTGGGTTTTCATTAAATATGGAATTAACGGTCATTTGTTTACCAACTTTATGGCCAATCTTAATGAATACAATGGCAGGAATATTGAATTTATCAAAAAAACTAGAGGAAGTTGTCAATATTCTTCATCTAACTCCAACCGAGGCAATCCGTAAAATTTATTTTCCCGCAGCGGCAACATCCGTATTAGTTGGTTTACGAATAAGCTTGTCTTTAGCTGTAGTCATGGCAGTTGTTGCCGAAATGATCGGCAATCCTGAAGGATTAGGTTATGCCATCGTTAGAGAACAACAAGCTATGAATCCCAATGATATGTTTGCTTATATCTTTACGGTTGGTTGTATTGGCATTTGCATTAATTATTTATTAAGCCAATTAGCCATTTATATATTGCCGGGGCAATTCTTAAGAAAAGATATTGCTCAAACAATCTGAAAATGAAAAAAATATCACATTACTTTTCTTTATGTGTTGGATTGGTTCCTTTAGTACTCCTTTTGGGTTTATGGCAAATATTTTCTGATAAACCTTCACCACATTTCCCTGCTCCATCATATTGGTTCGTAGCTATTCATCAAATCTTTATCCATGGGCAGTTGTTAGACTCCATTTGGAATACTATCTGGACTTTTTTGGTTGGATTACTAATTGCAGCATCCTGTGGTTTTGTTTTAGGCATTCTTATTGGCATGAATACCTCAGTAAAAAATTGGACTTCATATCTACTTGAGGCTTTTCGATCATTACCCCCACCCGTGATTATTCCAATTGCCGTTTTATTGATGGGATATAGCTCTTCCATGAAAATTGCAGTCATTGCAATCGCGACTCTATGGCCTATCTTATTAAATGTGATTGCGGGTGTTTCTCAAATTAGTCTCAGCGTCATCGACGCGAGTAAATCTTTACAACTATCACGTAAAGATATGTTGATTAAAATTGTATTTCCTGCAGTATTGCCATTCTTTATTTTAGGTATTCGTGTAGCAATACCATTGGCGATTGTGATCACTCTTTTAATAGAAATGTTAACTGGTATGGTTGGTCTAGGAGGCATCATGATTGCCGGTCAAAGAAACTATAATTCTGCTCAAGTATTTGGAGTTCTCGTGATTGTTGGATTAGTTGGTTTAGGGATTAATCTATTCAGTCAATTCATAGAAAATCGAGTGCTAAAAAATTGGCCGCCTAAGAAGTCTTTTTAAAGAGGATTAAATATGCTCATTCCACAAGGTAATAGTTCATTTGACGAAGGTTTTGAAATATCTAGGGATGGCGGAATAATTCAAATCATGATTGCTAGGGAAGATGATATGAACCGTATGAATTTACAAGTCCTTCATCGTTTCCTTGAGATTGCTAATTCGTTAAAAGAAGATTCGACAGCAAATGTATGTGTCATCACTGGGAAAGGTCATAATTCCTTTTCTTTTGGTCTTTTAAATCCTGCGCTCAGAGCAAGTATGTCTAAGGACGAAGTTGTTCAATTAGTTCGTTTTGCGAATGAGGTATTTAATACGATTGAGTCCCTACCTCAAATTATTATTGCTGCAATCAATGGTAAGGTGATAGCAGGTGGTTTTGAGTTAGCTCTTGCATGTGATATTCGATACGCAGCAGATCATGTCAATATGTGTATGCCCGAAGCAGCATGGGGTGGCTTCCCTGGAGCGGGTGCACCAGTTCGTCTGCCCATGATTGTTGGAGCAGCGCGCGCATTAGAATTAATTTGTACCGGAAAAGAGGTTTCAGCTATTGATATGGAAAGATGGGGAATTGTTCAGGCAGTTTTTCCTCAAAATGATTTTATGAATCAAGTACTATCTGTCGCTCATAAAATCAACTCTAATGGACCATTAGCTACCAAAGGAGCAAAACATATTATTCGACAACGATTAATCCAAGGATTTCATGAAGCATCAGAATTATCAAAAGCCTTACGTCATTCTTTAGAATGGAGTGAGGATGTGGCAGAAGGAATGAAAGCGCATTCACAAAATAGAGTACCTCAATTTAAAGGCAATTAGGAGAACGTATGACTATAGCAAATGTAAATGGCACTAGTATTGATTATGAAATTCTAGGGCAAGGTGAACCAGTATTATTAATCCCAGGCTTAGGGTTAGATAAAACATATTATCGATTGGGTATACCGCACCTTTCAAGATTTGTAAAAACTATTGCGATCGACCCCCGCGGCGTTGGACTTTCTGATAAAACCCTTCAAGTCTTTACTGTAGGCCAATGGGCTGATGATTTTGCAGAGTTTATTGATCAATTAGCCTTAGGTCCTGTTCATGTTGTTGGCTCTTCTTTAGGCGGGTGTATGGCGATGGCCTTAGCAGAAAAATATCCTGACAAAGTGAAGTCACTAATTCCTATTGGTTCTTTCTCCGAATTAGATTTAGGTA
Organism: Burkholderiaceae bacterium; assembly: GCA_947472645.1. Classification (GTDB taxonomy): domain Bacteria; phylum Pseudomonadota; class Gammaproteobacteria; order Burkholderiales; family Burkholderiaceae; genus Polynucleobacter. The sequence continues at coordinate 8,365 of CANJBQ010000059.1, read as the reverse complement.
TAGAAGCTAACTTTCGCCTGCGCATTAGTATGATTAATCAGTTAGGCATGGGCGAAGATATCGCTACTCATATGGGTTTATGGACTCTCAGTAGAGCTTTTTTTGAAACACCTAGAGGTCAAGAAGTCTTTAAATTAAATAAGCAAAACATTAATAAAAATAGCCCTGAAATGTATAAGTCTCTTATTACTTCAATTTTAGAGTTTGGCAAAAAATTACCAGGCCAAGAAAATGATGCGTTATTTACAACTAGATTAAAAAATATAAAAGCAAATACACTAGTGCTCACAGGAGATGATGACCACTTTATTCCAGCATCTCATAGTCAGCGAATTGCGCAACATATTCCGGGTGCAAAATATATCGAGATTATTGGTGGTGGACATATTCCATTTATCCAAAAACCAAGTGAAACTGCTCATGCTGTTTTAGACTTTTTGATTAATTTAGATTGAGTATATAAATATCGTAAATTGTAGTAAAAACAAGTCCATAGTAAAAGCCATATTCCTGAACTTTTACTATGAGTATTTGCTAATGAACTGTATTAATAAAAAAACATGAAAAGATTAACGGCGGTCAAAAAATAAATTTTATATATTCGACTTACTGGCTAAAAATTAATGGTGCACTTTCAAGATTTTTAGATAATTGATTTAATTCCCTAAGCACTTTGACCCATACATCTAACTGAGCAGGAGTAACGCTTAAAGAAAATTGTGGCATAGGCATTTTTTGACGAACAGCCTCCGGTAAATTCGTAAACTTTCCTAAAATTACTCTTGTTTCAGTAGGATTGGATTCAATAAAACTGACCGCTTGTGATAAAGATTTATTAAATGCAATCACAGTTGGTCGATTAGCTTTTACCCAGGTACCTTGTGCAATTAAATGTGTAAAAAGACTGGGGTCAGCTGCCTTAAGAATTGGATCACCCAAACTAATAAAGTCACCACTCGCCAAGAGTTGCCCTACAAATGGCTGGATAGACTCAATGGCATCCACACTCTTCGACTTTAACTGATCAGGCATATTAGGGTATGGTATTTCGACTGCTCGAATAGAGTCTGCCTCAATTCCAGATCTTTTTAACCAAAGTAACAATGCAGAATGCGATATAGCACCCAGCGCAGGTGTTGCCACTACTTTATTTTTCAAATCGTTAATCGATTGAATGCCTGAATCTTTTCTAACAATCAATTCCACATAATGATTTGCACTTGATTCAATGGTCATTCCTGAAGAGATCACTAGATCTAAACCGCTATTAGATGCCTTAATAAAATCTGTAGGAGTAGAAGGTGCAAAATCAAGTTGTCTTCCTACAGCCGGGGGTAAAATACTGACGTTCTGTGTTGGAATTAATGTAACATCTAGACCATTTTCATCAAAATACCCTTTTTCCTTTGCAACTAATAAGGGCAACCAAGAGGTGGTTGGAACGTAACCTACTTTTAGAGGTGTTTTTTTAATGGCGATGGGCTGCGCTACAGCATTCGAGGCAATTACAAAGGAAAGTAAGCCTAGCGATTGAAAAACAATCATCAGAAAAATAAAAATATTCGATTTTTTTATCATTTTGTTAGTCCCTTAAATTTTATTTATTGTTACTGTCAGTTTGCATTACATTTCTAAAGATTAACATCTCTCAATCTAGGTATCTTCCCTAGTTCATACCAACCGGATTGACTGACTCTGTCTTTAACTGGATATTTGTGATCTGACCTAATTTTTAGTACCACTTCGAAAGAGATGATTTTTTGACAATCTATCTCTAAGAGGAGTAATAAAGGCCTAAAGGAATTATAACTATGAAGATGCTTTAACTCTTACTTGAATACAAGCGTTACTTAAAGTAACGCTTACGCCTCATCCAACTACAAAACCAATCGCACATTCAATCGCACACCGCTAAAATAGCATTACAAACCATTGATTTATATTAACTTTTCAAGAGGCGCAACTTCTTTTAATCCGTTGGTCGCGAGTTCGAATCTCGCCCGTCCTACCAAATTTTGTATTTAGAAACAATGGGCTCTTCAACATAATCGACGGATGAGAATTTATCAATCACCATTAATTACCCATTCCATCCACATAGAACCAAGACTTGGAATCGGTAGTTTTAGAAATTTCTAAAACCAAAAGCTCTTCTAGAAATCATTTCCATTTTAGTATGGGAAACCTTCGGTAATACCTTATGAATTTCTTCACTTTGGTTTAAGAGAATTTGGCACTATTCATACAGCGACTTTCTTCAACTGGTGCGAATCGGTCCTATGTATGATTGATTTATTAGTCTCAATATCTGAGTCATAACCCGTTAACTATATCAATACAATTTGATATTTGAACTTTTAATCACTTTAGCCCACTTATCATTTTCATTTTTAATATAGGCTAAAAAGTCTTTATTGTTTAAATAGGCACTTTCGATTCCCAGCGTTTTAAACTGAGCCTGTACTTCAGGTGATTGAATTGCAAGATCAATCGCTTTATTTAACATCTTCTCAATGGTTTCGGGCGTTCCCAAAGGGCTCATTAATCCAAACCAAACCGTTGATTCAAAACCTACTAAACCTTGCTCATTGAGTGTTTGAATATCTGGGGCAACAAAAGTTCTCTTTAAACCCGTAGATGCTAAAGCTTTTAGTTTTCCTGTATTCACATATTGCATCACTGTAGATGCAGGTACAAACATCACGGTTGTTCTTCCGGCAAGCAAGTCTGACATGGCGGCATTACTTCCCTGATAAGGAACATGAATCATCTTGACATCGGCCATCATCGAAAATAACATCGCGGCCATATGCAGTGCAGTTCCATTACCGGCACTGGCGTAGGCAATCTCACCAGGTTTGGCTTTTAATAACTGTATTAACTCATTGACGGTATTGATCCCAAGCGAAGGATGAACAACCAATATATTAGGAACGCTACCAATCATACTCACAGCCGATAAATCTTTGGATAAATCAACTTCTGAAGATCCTTTTGCAACTGTATTAATTACATTTGCAATGGTACCTAAGTATAAGGTGTAGCCGTCAGGTGGTGACAAAGAGACTTGCTTTGCGGCAACATTCGAACTACCTCCAGGCTTGTTTTCGACGATGACGGATTGACCTAAAATTTGCCCTAATTTATCTCCAACAACACGTGCGGCAACATCAGAAGAGCTTCCTGGAGCAAAACCCACAACGATCTTGATCGGCTTGGTTGGAAAAGCTGGCTGTGCAGACGACTCAGAAACTGCGAGCAGCGAATTAACTATAAAAACCATCAATACCAACTGCAGAAAAATACGTTGAGTTATTTTCATTGCGCTAAAAATTCTGCCGGAGTTTGCCCAAAAAAGCTGTTTAAAACGTCATAAACCAAAAGATAGTTGGTCGTCTGAAAACTGGCATGCGCAGCTCCAGGCATCATGGCAAAGTGCTTATCAGGATTCGGTAATCGTCTAAAAAATTCAATTAAGTCATCTACACCTGCAATACCATCAAACTCACTTCTCATGATGATGGTTGGTACCACAACTTTTAAAGGGTCAATAAGCGGCAACTTGGTACACATATCAATGTACGTGCCAGTTGGCACAGAATCATCAAAAGCTAAAGCCGCGATTATAAAAGCATCGAGCATTTTTTGATCAGCCGTTCCAGGGCGATCTCGATCAAATACGCTTTGAATCATTTCACGGTTATATGGTCGACGATTGACACCAACAAGATTGGGAAGCATCTTCCTGCGCTCTACTAAAGTAGGGCTTCCTTCACCCGTCCATACAAAAGCATCCAGCGCTAATCGAGATACCCTTTCAGGATGCCATTGTGTGAATAAAGCCGATTTCAAAGCCCCTGATGATATTCCGTATAGTAGTACTTTTTCTAATTGATCTTGCTGCAAAATATAATCCGTTGCTGCCACAATGTCTTGAGCACCATTTTCAACACCACAATTGATGTTACGAGATTTATCAGATCTGCCATAACCTTCGTTATCTAAACACCAGGTGTCGTAACCCTTTGCAGCAAAAAAGTCCATCACCGATGACCATGGTCGACCCTCTAAATGAAAATCGAAAGTGGGTTGTGAACACCAGGAGGAGCCATGAATAAAAAGAATAGTACCTTGGTACGTTGTATTTAATGCGCGCTTTTTATTCCATAAAAAAAGCTTAACGCCATCTTTTGTTGTCCAATGTTCCTGACCTTGAACTAAAACATTACTAGTTTTCATGCAGTCATCTCCAAATTTTAATTATTAATTCTAGCGTAGTGTTATTTTTTATAGGTTATTACTGAATTTAAAATATCACTTAATCTTAGACTCCCGCATCAATTTATATATAAGGTAATACCCTAAAAACATAATTAATAAGCAATATGCTATACAAGCGTGACAACTTGAAACGCTCATAAGCCCAAACCCTTACCATCGCTGATGAGGTTTCTTATTGGTTCGCCGTCATGGACTTCAACCGCTTCTACTAGGAGACTAACTATCACAAACATTAATTAAAGTAACGCTTAGATCCTCTCCAACCAAAAAACCAATCGCACACCGTTAAATTAAAAATACATACTACTGATTTATATACTACTTTCAAGTGGCGCAACTTCTTTTAATCCATTGGTCGCGAGTTCGAATCTCGCCCGTCCTACCAAATAAATCAATTACCAACTACACTGATAGTTCATGATGTTTTCTTCATTATGTAACGACCTGTGGATATTTCACGATCAAGTTTTTTGGCCTCACGTAACTTTCCCCAAGCTTGCACAATCTGACGTTGAGATAAGTCAGGGAAATAGGCTAAAACGTCATAAAAATGTTGAGGCGTTATGAGTAATTTTTCAATAGCCTCTACTAAGTCCGTCGTATTAACTACTGATTGATTGTAAGATGAACCTTGTACTCCATCAATAAACGGATACTCAATCTCATCGTATTCTGAAATATCAGATCCCTCTGGAATCGTGGCATCCACTCCCCACTTTGCAGTGAGTGGTGCTAAAGCACCTTTCGTTACGAGCAATTGGGTGCTAGGATCTAAATGCGATCCACGTGCGCCATCAATAATGACAATATCTTTAGTGGGCCTTACGCGATAAGCTAAAGCTTTTTCTAACTCTTGCGGATTAAATATATCAACATCATCATCTGTAACAACCACATGTTTGACACGCTTTAAAGACATTAAGGCCATTAAAGCATTTTTACCTTCCCCAGGTCGTTTACGAATAGATGCGTACAAATGTAGATTACACCCCGCTGCAGCTGGGGCGTATACCGCAGTTGCTTTGACCCCAGCGGTGGCAAGTGCAAGCCAACCTGATCCCTCAAGCGGTGGCGCAATGAGATAGTCCACCTCTTCAGGCATATGTAGCGCATAAAAAACCGCATCTTTACGATGCGTAATTGCAGTAACTCTAAATACTGGATTGAACTTGATCGGTCCAACAAACCCTGTGAAGTCCCCAAATCGACCCTCATCTTCAGTCCAGCCAATCGGCAGCAATTCCCCTTCAATAACAATTTCAGCATCTGCAGGAACCTCTAAATCAATTGTCTCGCATTTCACAAGCTTAACTGGTTCACCCGCTAGTGCTCCCGCTAATTCAAATTCGTCTTGACCAGATGCAACCATATGAGCCGCAGCCATTAAAATTGAGGGATGTACTCCAATCGCAATGGCTAATGGTAATGGCTTACCTTGTTTAAAAGCGCGATCATAAAATAATTTCAAATCTGATGCTCCAACCAGATCTACGCCAGTTTCTTTTTCGCTGCGAATCATAAAACGATAACAACCGACGTTGCGCCCGTAATCAGGATCACGAGATATACCAACAGCGGAAGTTATATAAGGACCACCATCTAACATACTCACTAATGGTACGGGTAGAGCACTTAAATCAATATCATCCCCAATCTTAATAACTTCTTTCACTGGACCTGTTTTAACCATAACTGGAGCAATATGATGATAAAGGCGTCGATGAAATTCTTTACCCATTTCACGATGATCACAATCCAAACTGGCAGCAACTCGAATTCGTGATCCAAGGATCCCGCTAACTACCCCCATGTCATATCCTTTAACACGCTCAAACCATAAAGCTGTTGAGGATGCCGCAGTCCGAGCAGAAATTTCTCGTAAGTCAACCTCTTCGTTAATTCGAAGAAGTTCACCTTTTTTTTCTAATATATCTAAAAATTTTCTAAACTCGCTTGCCATATCCGCCCCAATTTAATTGATTTAAATTATTCCACCACAGCTCCTGAACTTTTTATTACCTGCGCCCATTCTTTTAATTCCATCCTAAGACGTTCATTTAGTTTTTCAGGGCTCCCGCCCTCTGCTTCAGCTCCTATAGCACCTAGTTTGATCTTCATATCAGTAGAATTCAGCGACTTATTGAGTACTGTATTTATCTTAATAATAATTTCTGGAGGGGTTCCTTTAGGAGCAAAAAGTGCATGCCAACCACTTTTATCAAATCCCTTGTACCCTAATTCTTCTAATGTAGGAACATTAGGTAATTGTGTTGATCTTACTGGCGTAGTTACTGCCAGAGCTCTTAAACGCCCTGCTTTAACCATTGGCGCTGCCGAAGGAATCACATCAATCATGACATCCACTCGTTCCCCCACCATTTCATTTAATGCTGGAGAACTTCCTTTAAATGGAATATGTGTCCACTTAATGCCAACCGAGTTCTGGAAGTAAACGCCCAACAAATGTTGAAAGCTGCCATTACCCGCAGAAGCCATAGATAAACCATCCGGTTTGATAGTAGATAATGTAATGAGTTCCTTAATACTCTTTACTTTTAATTCATTACGCACAACAATAATTCCAGGTGCTGAAGCAAATAGAACAACTCCATCCACCTTTATCATCGGATCAAAGTTACGTTCTTTATATAAGATGGGACTTATTGCTATAGGGCCCGTACTGGCTACTAATAGAGTATACCCATCTGGTGTCGATGATGTGACTTGCTCAAGAGCTAACATCCCTCCAGCGCCAGGCTTATTTTCAACAGTAAATGCCTGACCAAACGCCTCCGTCAGAGAATTGGCCATCAAACGAGCCGCGATATCCGTCGCGCCACCCGGTGGATAAGGTACGACTATTTTTACAGGATGCGTCGGATAGCTTTGCGCTAAAACTGCAGTACTGATTAACCAAGTTCCAAAACTAAATAATAATATGATTGCTTTTTTCATTGGGACCTATTCTGCGTTGAATGTGTTGCTAATGAATTTACTTCAGGCTGGCATCTGATAAGACTTCAACTCTAAAAATTCTTCAATTCCAAACTTACCTAATTCACGACCAAATCCTGATTGTTTAAAGCCGCCAAATGGAGCCAGCATATTAAAATTAGCCCCGTTGATATCCACCTGACCAGTTCGAATTTTTTGAGCGACCAAAAATGCGTCATCACTACTAGCCCCCCAAACTGCACCTGCCAATCCATAATTTGTATCATTGGCAATTTCTATAGCATGATTAACATCACTGTATTTAATTAAAGAAAGTACAGGTCCAAAAACCTCTTCTTTAGCAATCGTATTCCTCGGAAGAACATCTCCTAATATCGTTGGAGATACAAAAAATCCCTTCGTTAACCCTTCCGGCATAGTCTGCCCACCAAGTAATAATTTAGCTCCTTCGGCAATTCCCTGCCCAATAAATCCTTTAACTCGTTCTTGTTGCACTTTCGAGACTAAAGGACCTAGCCGAGTTGTTTCATTCATGGGGTCACCTAATGTAAATGACTTAGCATGAGTAACCGCCATTTCAGCAACCGCTTCATAATCTTTTTCATGAACCAGTAATCTTGTTAGTGCCGAACATGTTTGACCAGAATTCATAAAGCAAGAATTGACAGTGGCTTTTGTGGCTTTTTGCAAATCGGCCCCCGGTAAAATAATTGCTGCAGATTTTCCACCTAATTCCAACCTAACGCGTTTAATTTGCTGCGCAGCAACAGCCATAATGGATTTGCCAGCTCTCGTTGATCCTGTAAATGAAATTAAATCAACCTCAGGTGCCGTCAACAAGGTATCAGCAACAGAAGCGCCATCACCAAACACGACATTAAATATACCTGCAGGCGCCCCAGCCAATTCAAATGCTTTGGCTAATAAAATTGCATTCAGTGGTGTAACTTCTGAAGGTTTTAGTATCACTGTGCAACCACTAGCTATTGCCGGCGCTACTTTAGCGGCAATTTGATGTAAGGGGTAATTCCACGGCGTAATAGCAGCAACAACGCCAGAAGGCTCACGTACTACTTTTGAGTTACCAACCTGTTCCTCCCAAATGAAGTTTTCAAGTTCTTTAGCTGTT
>CANJBQ010000058.1 GCA_947472645.1 Burkholderiaceae bacterium | reverse complement strand
TACCTAATTCTGTTCCTTGGATTATTAGTGCATTAGCTATAGCTCGCGCTGGTTTTGTTTGCGTGCCTATATTTTATGATGCAAGCCCTGCCGAAGTTGCTTATCGGATCAGTGATGCCAATTGCATCGCAGTAATTACTCTTGAAGAGCGGTTTTTATTTTTGCAAGAACTGGCGCAACAAGAATCTCTTTCTTTTAAAAATATCTTGGTAGGTAGTAATTTAAAAAATAATCCCCGGGTTATTTCTTTTGACGAGTTGATAATCACCCAACCAGACAAAAATGCGCAAGACCAAACGGATATTGATTGTTTAGCATTTATTGTTTATACCTCTGGTACAACGGGTAAAGCTAAAGGCGTCATGTTAAATGTTCGATCTTTATTATGGGTAGTCGGATCTTGCTTGATTCCAGTTTTTGGGCTTACCCATGAGGATGATGTCATATCACCGCTACCTCTATTTCACTCATATGCATTAGCATTTTCGGTATTGGGTATCTTAGCTACGGGATCGTCTGAATATATTATGGAGCGATACTCCAGCTCAGAATTATTGAGTTTAATTAAAGATAATAACTTTACCGTTTTACCTGGCGTTCCAACGATGTTTCACTATTTGTTAGAGGGTGCAAAAAAGGAATCTTTGAGTTCGTTAAAGAATATTCGTTTAGGTCTTTCTGCTGGGGCGATATTGCCTGCAAAATTAAACCAAGAGTTTGAAGAGTATTTTCATGTGAAGTTATTAGATGGTTATGGTATTACCGAAACTGCCACATTTGTGACATTAAACTCCCCAGTTAGCACGCGTATCTTTGGCTCTTGCGGTGTTCCAATTCCTGGTCAAGCCGTTCGTATTATTGACCCCGTAACATTTTTGGATACTCCTGCTTGTAAAGAGGGTGAGCTTATTGTACGTGGCCCTAACTTGATGCTGGGATATCACAATAAACCTGCCGAAACTGCAGCAGCGCTTAAAAACGGTTGGTATCACACAGGTGATTTAGCCATCTTTGATATGAATGGTTTCATCACTATCACTGGTCGTTTAAAAGAGCTTATTATTCGTGGTGGGCAAAATATTGCGCCTATAGAGATCGAGGAGGCTATTAAGCTTAATCCTGAGGTATTAGATTGTGCTGCGGTTGGTTTACCAGACAAATATTTAGGTGAAGTACCCGTCATTTTTGTTGTTGCTCGAGAAGGGAATCACCCAACTCAAGAAACCATTATTCGGGACTGTAAAAAATACTTATCCGACTATAAAATTCCTAAGCATGTCTATTTTGTAGAAGTGATTCCTAGGACTGGTTCAGGTAAGATTATGCGCTTTAAACTGATAGAAAAAATGCCAAACTCAGCTGCGGGTTGATGCTTTTTTCGTTAAGGGTCTAGGTGACTTAATAATTGGAGAAGTGTGTTTAATCGTTGAGACATGATGCCCACTATTTTGCGATGGAGTTGATTAGCTAGATAGGGAAATTCATTTTCCATGTCTGTGAGCCTAGCCTTGGATAATGCAAAAACTACCGAGTCTTCTTCGGCGCGAACTGATGCAATACGGTGAATGTTGCTATAAAGAACAGCTTCTCCAAAAATAGAGCCAGTTGTCATCGATCTCATTCGCATGGATGAACTTTCATCGTCATTGATGAGAATAAATACATCAAACTTACCTTCCCCGATAATAAATAGCTCATCACCGTCATCACCTTGACGAATTAAATAATCGCCTTTTGAACATGTCTTTTTCGTAAAAAAAGATTTGAATTGCTCGATAGAACCTTCACTTTCAGATGGTTTAACGATACTTTCCCAGTCAAGCTCAGTTTTTTCTTGGGGCGATTCTAAGTATTTTCCAATAAGTAAGTTTTCAGCAGACTCAATACAAAGATCACGATCACTAAAAAATTGAAAGTTTAGTGGCGTAGCATTTTTTAGCGTTATCTGGTCTTTTAGTGACGATTTCAGACGAGAAATAAGAATTTCACAGGAATTTTCTTTGCAAAATAGATCAATTTTATTGATGACTGAAAGTGCTGAGGAATCAATGGCTTTAACTTTAGACATATCTAAAATAAAAGTATTAACACCAGATTTTTTCAGGAGCTGAATCCTTTCATAAATTGAATAAACTGACCCAAAAAATAAAAAGCCTTCGATTTTTAAGTATTTAATTTGATGACCATGTTTATCGAGCAAATCAACTATCGACTTTGTTCGGTCTACATTACTTCTAAAATCAACATCATTAAGCTCTAAGGAGATAATTTTTAATTGACTATAGTTCCACACAAAAAATGTTAGACAGAGCATGAGTCCAACGGCGACCCCAGAAAGGTAGCCAATGAGTGACATGATTAACGTAATTGAAAGAATAATAAGATAGTCAATTCTCGAGAATTTTTTAAATCCTTGAATCAACCATTCATCTAAAAGGCTAAATCCCATACCTAATAAAAGTGCTCCAAGAATGGGCTTTGGCACATACTCTAAAACAACTGGTCCAACAATTAGAAAAATAAAAATCAAACTGTAAGAAATATAGCCAATCCAACGACTATGGACTTTCATTTGTTTTCCAAGCAGCGATGCTGACAGTGCTGGAAAATTTACACCACCACCAAGCGCACCTCCAACTATATTGGCGATACCAACGACCTTGAGTTCTTTATTAAAGTCAAATTCAGAATTGGAAGCCACCTCTAATCCTGAAAGATTTAATAAAAAAGCCACGATACTCACAATGGTAATGGCAAAAAATGTTAGAGCATTCTGTAAGATAAACAACCAAGCTTTTGCAGGTATATCGAACCATAAATAAATAGCGCTTGACCCAGACTCACCAACTTTGGGCGTTAAGAGCCAGCCATCTCGTTGCAATTCTTGAATCGGAATTTGTTGCCAGATAAAAATGAGATTGAGTAGAACCGCACTTGCTAAGAGGATGAGCGGGAAAATAAGTTTACTTTTGAAAAGAGGGGGGATTTTTAAAAGCAGGATGGTGATGACAATACCAGTTAATAGTAGAGGTCCTCCAACGCGGTTAAAGCTCTCTAATAGAGCTTCTAAATGAAGGATCGATATTTTATGGTTAGATAAAATAGATAATCCCGAAAGTGTAATCAGAAGACCTGATCCTGCAAGAAAACCACCAATGACTGGAAAAGGAATAAAACGGACAATACGACCTAATTTCCAATGACCTAATATATAAAAAATCATACCAGTAAAGATACTCGCTACAGCAACAGCCGCAAGAATAATTTCAATCATTAATTCTTGAGAGGGGTTTTTCGCTAAAACGACAAGAGCAAAGACGCTGATTAATACCGCAGGGCCATCTTGTGGTTGAGAAATAATATTTTTGAAATCACTCCACTTGGTAACGATGATTCCAGAAATCATTGCGCCGATCATCAGGGAAAATAATAAGTGTCCATGATCATTTAGGCTACTCGGCAAGATTAATAATGCCAGTGCAGCAATACCAAAAACGGTCCGCAAACCCCCAATTAATCCAGCGATAATCAGTTCCATAAAGTTTCTTTAATCGATATTTATCAATGAATTCTAAACTGTTGAAAGGTTTTATCGTATCTTTATTCGCGCACCACGATGGTGCTTGGATAGCTTATACTCTAATAACGGGGTGCATATTTTTATTTATCTGCTAGAGTAAACCCTAATAGAGTATTAAGCTTCAAGTCTAATGCTTTCAAACATTCAGCTTGGTGTTGGATTCCTTAACCAATTTATTAAGCCATTTATGTCAATTCAGGATATACACAACCATTTAAAACGATGAGTTTTACTTTTTTTCAGATACTCAATGGGTTAACTTTTGCCGCGTTACTATTTATCGTGGCGAGTGGTTTCACGCTCATATTTGGATTGATGAGAATCGTTAATCTTGCCCATGGAGCAATGTACTTGCTCGGTGGTTATGTCGCCTATTTTGTGACTTCGCAATATGAGAATTTTTTTCTAGGGATTGTATGCGCGGTTGTAGTCATCGCAATGCTAGGGTTTGTAGAACAAAAAATACTAAGTTTGGTCAAACATGTTGAACTACATCAGGTCTTAATGTCACTAGGCCTTGCTTTAATTTTAAATGACATATCCTTAGTTATTTTTGGCGGAGATACATACAGTGTTCCACTACCAGAATTTCTAAAAGGTCCATTTCAATTTGGCGAGATCATGTATCCAAAATATCGACTATTTGTGTTACTGGTTGGGATTTTAATATTTATATTTTTATGGTTACTCATGAATAAAACTAGGCTAGGGGCTTTAATTCGAGCTGGGGTTGATGATGCAGAGACGGTTCAGGCGTTGGGAATACCTATTCGAAAAATATTTATTGTTACTTTTATGTTGGGTATGACTTTAGCCGCAATTGCTGGAGCATTAGGCGGCGCGTTTCTATCTCTTTATCCGACGGCGGATTCTGAAATTTTAGTCTTTAGTTTAGCGGTAGTCATTATTGGTGGTCGAGGCAGTCTATTAGGTGCTGCGATTGGAAGTATCACTGTGGCCATGTTATCGACGTTTGGACAAGTCTGGTTTCCTGAACTTGCGTATTTTGTTATTTTTGGCCCAATGGCATTGTTACTCGCGTTTAAACCCACAGGTCTTTTTGGAAGGGTAACATAAATGCTAAATTTCAAGGTTCTTTTCATATGGTTGCTGGTAATGGTGGGACTTATCGTTTTACCTTTGATGATTGGCGGATATCAGACTACTTTATTAACTCTTATTTTGATTTACGCTTTGCTGGCGATGTCTGTAGATATTTTAGCTGGCTATGCTGGGCGAACACCCTTATGTCATGGAGCGATATTTGGAACGGCAACCTATGCCATGATGTATTACGTTTCTACACTTGGTGGCAGTGCTCTGACAGGTGTTTTTGTGGCATTACTCATGGCCATATTTGTTGCTTTTATTTTTGCTATCTTGGCGGTCCGTACTAGTGGTGTTTATTTTTTACTCTTAACTCTTGCGCTGGGGATGATTGTTTGGGGTGTTTGTCAACGCTGGACTTCGGTATCTGGTGGTGAGAATGGGATTCGCGGAAATATTCGTCCTGAGTGGTTGACTGATCCTTTTCACTTCTATTACCTGGTACTAATTGTTGTTGGGCTGTCGAGCTGGATTTTATGGCGATTTGTAAAGTCTCCATTTGGACTCACTTTAAAAGGTATTCGTGAGAGCGAAACCCGGATGCGTAGCCTTGGCTACAACACCACCTTACATTTAATTTTTGCGTTTTTAGTTTCTGGTTTTATGGCGGGTTTGGCAGGAATTTTATATGCGCTATTTAATAGTTTTGTGAGTCCATCTACTGTGGCGCTCACACAATCTGTCAAAGGCTTATTGATGGCAATTATTGGTGGAGCCGGAACTTTATTTGGAGGTTTTGTGGGTGCGGCCTTGATGATGACTTTAGAGAATGTAGTGAGTTCCTTTACAGAACGATGGTCGATGGTCTTAGGCTTCATTTTTATATTAACCATGATTTTTGCACCAGAGGGCATTTTAGGTAAGGTACTGAAAATGCGTCGTAGCTATTTTAAAAAGAGTGAATTACCTGTTTTACCGAACTAAATTTTGAACACAATGAGGAGATTATGATGGATCGTCGCGAATTTATAAAATCAAGTTCAGCACTAACTGGGCTGACTATTGCAGGTAGTTTGGGTGGTGTATTAGCTCAATCAAATGAACCCATTAAGATTGGTTTGATGGCGCCACTGACTGGCGTGATTGCTGCTGGTGGAAAAGAAATCGTTGAAGGATTTAACCTTTTTTGGGAAAAGGTTGGTAAAACTGTTGCAGGGCGTGAGGTCCAGATTTTTATTGAAGATGATGGCTCCAATCCAGATATAGCACTGCAAAAAGCGAGAAAACTGACAGAGCAAACTAAAGTAGATTTTTTAATGGGTAATCTGTTAGCCAATACAGGTCTTGCTGTTGCAGAATATGCGAAGACCAATGGTATTCCATACTTTATTCCAGTCATCGCTGCTGATGATTTAACACAGCGTAAGCGCATACCCAATGTGGTTCGTATCGCTGGCTATACCGCGAGTCAAACAAGTCACCCAATGGGAGATTACGCCTTTAAAAAGATGGGCTTTAAAAAAATCATGACGATTTCTCAAGATTACACCTTTGGTCATGAGCAGTGCGGTGGTTTCTGTCAGGTTTTTACCGAATTAGGTGGAAAGGTGGTGGGGCAGTTGTGGAATCCTTTGAACACTCAAGATTTTAGTCCTTACATTGCTCAGATTCAGGCAGCAAAGCCTGATGCTTTATTTGTAATGGAAACTGGGGCTGATGCTAATCGATTTATACAGCAGTGGAATAGCTTTGGGATGAAGGGAAAGATTCCAATTCTAGGCGCCCAAAACGCGACGGATCAGTCGGTCATTCGCACAGTAGGTGCTGATGCAGAAGGAATGATCTCGGCGGCGCACTTTGCTGAAGGTAGTCCAAATGTTGATACGCAAAAATTTGTTGCGGAATACAACATTGCTTATAAACAGTTTCCTTCCATTTATGGTTTTTCGCACTATACCGCTTGTATGTGGCTATACGAAGCATTAAAAAAAGTTAATGGCAACGTGCAAGATCGCGCCAAACTTCTAGCTGCTGTCAAGAGCATTACATTAGAATCGTCTCCGATTGGAAGACCTGTCAAGTTAGATGATTATGGTAATCCCGTCTATGATGTTTTTATTCGTCAGGTGGTTAAACGCCCAGACGGTAAATATTGGAATGTTCCGATTGATAGTTATCCAAGTGTTTCTCAGTTTTGGAAATATAAGCCAGAAGAATATATGAAGCAACCAGCTTATTCCAGAACATACCAAGGAATCAAGGGAGCTTGATGTCAGCTGTTTTATTACATCTTGAGAGCGTTGGCGTTCATTTCGGAGCACTAAAGGCAGTTGATCAAGTGTCTTTTGATTTACACCAAGGTGAACGTGTTGCCATTTTGGGTCCTAATGGGGCAGGTAAGACAACGCTATTTAATGCGATTACGGGAATGAATTTAGCCACTCAAGGTGAAATTTATTTTGCTAACAAGAGTATTACTAAGGCGTCCCCTAATTACCGAGCGCAATTAGGGATTGCCAGGACTTTTCAGATTACCAATTTATTTTTTGGATTATCCGTAGAAGATAATTTACTCTTAGCGATTCGTGGGTTACAAAAGAGTAAGTTTTCTTTTTGGCGATCGAATCAACCCATTTCGGTTGAAGAGTCGATTATTCAATCTGCCTTAACACGCTGTCGACTTAATCAACAACGAAAAATTCTTGTGAAAGATATTTCTTACGGTGAGCAGCGACAGTTAGAGCTTGCTATGTCTCTTACTAGTTCTCCTAAAGTTTTATTACTCGATGAGCCTGCTGCTGGTCTTTCGCCAGCAGAGCGGGTTGTTATGGCAGAAGTGATTCAAGATTTACCCCAAGATTTGGCGATGATTTTAATTGAGCATGATATAGAACTCGCTTTAGGTTTAGTAGATAGAGTTATTTGTATGTATCAAGGCAGTATTTTGGTAGAAGGAAAACCTGATGAGATACGTGGTAACCAACAAGTTCAGGAAATTTATTTAGGAAAGCCACGGCATGCTCGAAGTCATTAATGTCTGCTCCTCCTATGGACAAGCACAGGTGTTGCATAACATCTGCGCACATGTTAAGCCAGGTGAAATCGTTGCCTTACTTGGTCGTAATGGAATGGGTAAAACTTCTTTAGTGCGAACAATCATGGGGGTAGGATCACCCATGCTCACCAGTGGAAGTGTGCTGATGAAGGGCCAGCATCTAGAAGCCTTACCTTCACATTTGATTTCTAATGCGGGTATAGGTTATGTTCCACAAGGCAGAAGACTCTTTGCCTCTTTAACGGTGCTCGAGCATTTACAAATTTTAGAAAATAAATCTAAAAGATCATGGAGTATTGACCAAGTCTTTCAAGCCTTTCCAAGGCTTGCTGAAAGAATTTATCATCGTGGTAATCAGTTGTCGGGGGGCGAACGTCAAATGCTAGCGATTGGTCGAGCTCTCATGACAGGCCCTGAGATTTTATTGATGGATGAACCTACTGAAGGATTGGCACCAGTTACGGTTGAATTAGTTGAGTCGATACTTGAAAAATTACGAGAACAAGGCTTAGGTATTTTGTTGGTAGAGCAAAATCTATATAGTGCGATGGCCGTTGCTAATCGTGTTTATATTATCGAGACTGGTCAAATTGTTTGGGAGGGATTGCCCGATGAATTACTTTCCAATCAAGAAGTCATGCAAAGGTATTTAGGGATTCATTAACGGTTCTAGTATTTACTCATCCACATCAGATGGATTGAGTTCTGGAAAAAGAACTTCAGTAAAACCAAATTGAGTAAGGTCCTCAATACGCATGGGGTAGAGTTTACCGATCAGATGATCACATTCATGTTGAACAACTCGAGCATGAAATCCTTCAACGATGCGATCAATAGATTCTCCATTTTGATTCAGACCGTGGTAGCGAATCTTTCTGTATCGGGGAACTTTACCTCTCAGACCTGGCACGGATAAGCATCCTTCCCAGCTACTTTCTTTAATATCTTCCATCGGCGTGATAACGGGATTAATTAATATCGTTTGTGGAATAGGGAGTTCATCGGGATAGCGTTGATTTTTTTCAAATCCAAACACTACAATTTGTTGTGAGATCCCAATCTGAGGCGCGGCTAAACCTGCGCCATTGGCAGCGCGCATGGTATCGAGAAGATCCTGAATAAGCGATTGTGTGGCAAGGGAAAGAATATCTTCTTGAGGAACTCGTTGTGCGATTTCCCATAAAAGGGGTTCTCCCATTTTTAGAATGTTACGAACTGTCATTGTTGCCATTCCACGTTTATTTTGAGAGACTTATTCGGTATTGCCTCTAAGTTTGTCATAATGAAGCTCATGAACAATTTTATATCCCTAAAGTAAGTAGATTTGATGCTTCCGACGAAGAACCATTTTTCTAAAATTCTCTTTATATCGGTCATCCTATCCGGCCTATTTTGGCTATTGGGTTTTTATATAGCAATTGATAAAACCTTCTTTATGCGGAACCATTCTTTCTTATACCAAATATTTTGGTTCCCATTTCATATCCTTTTAGCGTATTTTTCTATTTTGGTCTATAAAAAAGCTGCCTTTGGAACGCACTATAAAGATATTAGCATTAAGTCCATTGTGAGCGATTTTAATAAAAATTATCGTGCGGTGATTGTTTCTTTACTGTTAGTAACTCCATTTATGATTGAAGATCTCATGGAAGGTTATTCGATGATTCAAGATCAATTTTCGACCATGGGAAATTCGAATTGGGTTATGGTTGGACCAATTTGGATCATCGAGTGGTTAATGCTTGCAGTTATTTGGTCTAGAGTCCTTGCCACAATTCGTTTGACGGTAAAAACTTACACTCCAGAATATGTTGATAAGCATTTAGATAGCATATTAATCCTTGAGCCGCATTCCCCTTTATTACAAGCTGGTGTCGAAAATGCTTTAATTAATTTATTTTATGCAGTATCTACTATTGTCTATATTGAATTTACAGGAGGGGAGTCCTCTGATTATCAAACGGTAGTGATTTCTGGGGTATTAGTACTCTTTAGTTTTCTAGCTAGTTTTTTCTTTTTGAGAATGCGAGTAGATGAAGCTCTTGAAAGATTAGTAGCTAAACATGCTAAGTTTCTCGATAGTATTTATAAAGAGTCGAAACATCCACTGACAAAAGACTCATTTAAAGATATGAAAATGAATTCTTTATTAATTGATGGTTTTGTTTTATTAAAGCCTGCTAAATTTTCTAATCGTGCCATTGAGCGTATGAGTATTTTACGTGCTAGCTTATTAATTCAATCGATTCACGAGAATGGATATGCTGAACAGATTAGTGTTCCTATAGGTATAGAGGCCATGAAATATGGCCAATTTGAACAGAAATTGGCTGCTTTAGGAATTGTGGAGTTACAAGGCGTTATTTTGCGGTTAGGTTCACCGGCGCTGATGCTGATTGCGAAGTCTGGAATTTTATCTAGCTTGCACTAGCTCAGGAAATTGATGATGGGTCATCCAATTGCTGGCATCGTCGGGACTTGCGTCTAACCATTGTAATAATTGATTACCACCAAGCAAGACGGGCGTTCTTTTTTCTTCATCGGTTCTGTGCAACGTATTCATGAGTGGATGATCATCTGCATTGATTGTAATGAGAGAAAAGCTTGTAACGACTTCACCTGACTGCGGATCGGTCCAGGTATCCCATATGCTAGCAATTCCGAGGGGCTCAGCATTTTGAGATTGAATTGCTGTACGAATTGTTTTGCCGGTAGTGTAGCTAGGTTCATAAAAATGATCAACCAAAGCAATGCCATAGCGCCTAGATTTCCATGGGGTCCGATAGGAGGGTTTTTGCGCTATAGTTTCATAGCGCGCATTGTAGGTATGTTTTTGAATCTTCCGATCTTTTGACCAGTGGGGGATGAGACCAAATTCGGCAAGACCGATTGCGATACGTCCACTAAGGTGGCTTTTTACGACCAATGGCGCTAAGTATCCAGGAAAAGCTTCCGAAGGATAGCCTGATGGTAAATCAACGCCCAAATGTTTTTTGACCCATACGGCATTTTGTGTGGTTGCAAAGCTAATACACATATCGATTATCTGAAGTATGCCAAAGCTTCATCGATCAAAATTGCTGGAGCTTCTTCTGGGATATAGTGACCACTAGGGACTGTCTTACCGTTAACGTTCAATGCAACTTTTGACCAGTCTGCAATGGGGTCAAAGCACTGATTGACCAGGCCGTACTCGCCCCAAAGAACACGCAGCGGCATACTGATTTTTTTACCTTCAGCGATATCAGCTCTATCGTGTTCGAGATCAATGCTCGCAGCAGCTCGGTAGTCCTCACACATCGCGTGTAAACCTGCTGGGTTTTTCATTGCCTTGACATACTCAACCCAACAAGACTGCTCAAAAATACTCAGACCTGCGTGACGACCTCCCATAAACTGTTTCATAAAAAACTCGACATCAGCACCAATCATTGTCTCTGGTATAGGATATTTTTGGATTAAGAAAAACCAATGCCAATACCCACTTGCAAAGGTCATATCGGTTTGCTCATACATGGCTAAAGTAGGTGATATATCCAAGACCATCAATTTTTTCACTGAGGATGGATGGTCAACGGCCAAGCGATGTGAGACTCTGCCACCTCGGTCATGACCTAGTAGATAAAATTGATCAAATCCTAAATGCTTCATCAGTTCTACTTGATCTTTAGCCATCGAGCGTTTTGAATAGTTGGCGTGATCAATTGTCCCAACTGGTTTAGACGACTGCCCATAACCACGAAGATCGCTGGCGATCACGGTGTAATGCTGGGCTAATGTTGGTGCGATGAGGTACCAAATGATTTTACTTTGCGGAAATCCATGTAATAGAAGAAGTGCAGGACCATTCCCTGCTGCTTGGTAAGCAATGGTAATTTCCCCATCTGTAGGGTGTTGATACGTCCAATTTCCTGAGCTAAAGCCGTTGATAAGATTTTCCATAGTTTCTGTTTGGGTGATCAATACTTACTATTGTCGCAAACATTACCTAATTTTAAAAATATGCCTAAATCATGACGAATGGAAATTTTCATCTACCAGAGGAAGTTTGGTGCTAGGATGGGTGAATTACATCGGACACTCAATGGAGACTTTTTTGAACCAATCTGAAGTTACTCATATCGTTACCCAAATTCATCAAGCATGGGCGAAAACTTTTCATCCTATAGATCCTGTTGGGATGGCGTCTCATTACAGTGAAGACGCTATTTTATATGGTAGTGCTATCGCACTATTTTCTGGAAGAGAAGGTGTACAGAAATATTTTGAAATGTTGCCTGAGGGCCTGTATATCGGAGTGAAGTTTGCTCCTGCATACATAGTTAGTTTGACTTCTGATGTGATTAGTATGGCGGGTAGCGCATCTTTTTTTCGCCAAGGGCAGGATCCTCTTGAGGTACGTATCACTCAAGTCTTTGTTGAGCGCAATAAAAAGTGGTTGATTGCTAGTCATCATGTTTCTCCAAAGCAGGTTTTGTAATTCATCGAACCAATCAACAGCAATACTTGTCTAATTACCACCAAATAAATCGTTGAGTTGTTGTTTGGTACTTGAGGAATTATTTTTTCTACGAGGCTGTGCCGGAGAATATTCATCACGAATATTATCTTCCCAAAATGACTTAGGACTAGGGTCTTTAGAGAGTTTTTCAAAGACCCAATTTGGTACTCCCTGATAAGCGAGTACCTTTTTGTTATCAAAGCTCAGATCTAATTGTTGTTCTGCGGGATCATAATCCGCTTCACGAATAAAGCCACTTTTAAATTCTTTGATCGGCATTGATGTACCTGATTATTTCTTGATAGGGGCTCCGGACTGTTTCATCGGGTGTGAGAGCATAAATGCCTCGGTTGCTAAACAACGATCAGCAATTGCCACGAGCGTTGGTGCAATTGATACATCTGCGCCAAAGAGGCGTGCACCCACGATATGCGAACAAAGAGCAAAATCTCCTAAGGTGATCTGATCTCCAAGAGTAAATTGCCCGCACAGACCATCACTTTTTAGCCGTTGCTCAATAGCTAAACTACCCTCATTGAACCAATGCTGCGCCCAAGATGCCTGACCGGCTTCATCTTGTCCATAGGTTTTATTGAGATAGTTTCGTATACGAGGGACAACCAGCGGATGTGTATCAGCAATCGTAATTTGTGAGATTGACCGAACATAGGCTCTTTCAATGGCGGATGTTGGGAGGATGGGGCGCTCCGGCCATACTTGATCGATATATTCCATAATCGCTAAAGACTGAGTTACGCGGTGCCCATCATGCTCTAGGAGGGGAATCACGTGTTGTGGATTACGTTCATGATAGTCCGCTGAAAATTGATCACCCTCTAACAAATTAATGATTTTTTCGTTGAAAGGTATTTCTTTATAGTGCAGTAATGCTCTAACTCGAAAGGCTGCTAAGGAACGCCAAAATCCGTATAAAGTGACTGACATCATTCATTCTCCTGGTGAGTTTTTATTATATTGAATCATTATGCATGAGATGAAAGAATCAAACCAAACAGATAAATTTGGATGACACAAGTAATCGTTTAAGCTTCATTTAGACTGATTTTCATTCAACTTTACAAAAATTGATTTTTATAGGAGTTTATTAAATGCGATTACTTCCATTTATTACAGATCTTTTTTCATTGATGATGCCATTTTTAAATCAAAGTATTGGGCTGAGCATATAAATAAAGACTTACATCTGCATCAAAAATTAGTCATTCAACGGTTATTAGATGATGGTGATGAAGGAATTTTGGGTGGTCTTAATGTGAATAAATATATTAAGATGACTGGCATATCAAATGCGACGGCTACATGTGATTTATCCGATTTACTCGAAGGTGGAATGTTATTGAGTCGTGGACAGGGTAAAGCACTTCGTTATTACGTCAACGTGTATGGTTGGCAACACATCTGGAAATAAAGCCTACTAAGTATCAACAAATACTTGTGATGGAGTCTTTTGACTTGCATTTCCCACCAACAAAAATAAAATAACTTATTGATATTTATAGATTTCATTACTAATTGTCATGATTCAAAGTCTCTTATCCCTTAAAATAAAAAAATTAAACAAAGGAAATTGAATATGAAAAAAGTATTATTTGTCACAATTCTTTCAATATTGACTGGCTTAACTTCAGTCATGGCGCAAAATCAGCCACAAGGGATTATTGCTATTGAAGCAGGGCCTGGAACAGTCAAAGCGCTTGAAGGGGTTCAGTTTCAAGGAAAATTTAAGTCAGTTGATGCAAAAACGCGCAAGGTAGTTGTAGTTGGGCCTGAGGGTCGTGAATTTGAGTATGTTTTGGGTGATGAATGGAAAAACTTTAACCAAATTAAAGTTGGCGATATTGTTATTTTATCTATAACGAAAGTGATTGTATCTGATGTAAAGGTTGTGAATAATGGTATTAAAGAACGAGAAGAGAAGCAAACATATTCTCGGGCTCCTCTTGGAGCAAAGCCCGCGGGCATTATCGAGAATCAAGTCCGCATAGTTTCAGATGTTATCGCTATTGATGCCAAGACGAATATCGTTACCTTAAAGGGGCCATATAAAACGGTTCAAGTTGTAGTTGGACCTGAGGTGATTAAAGGTATCAAAGTCGGTAATCAAATTGAGGCCTTAATTACGCAAAACATTGCTGTTCAAGTGACGGCGCCGCCAGTAAAATAATGTTGAGAATCAATAAACCCTTTAAGGGTTTATTGGGTTTTTATTTACTAGGCTATGTATTCATATCATCAAGTTTGAGGAACAATCTCCGTTATAAATGTATGAGTGTTTGCTTAATTAAACCTTATCAAAATGGTGACACTACTTCCAACTTAAAAGTATGGAGATTCATGCATTCTTTGCGATGTGCCCATCTTCATCGAAGAACTTTTCTTCAATACGAACTTTCTTCAAAAAAGATACTTTGGATAAGTGCGATTTTATTATCGATCTCTTCGGCTCATGCTGCAGGTCCATCGGGCGGTTCAGTAACGAGCGGTAGTGGTAGTATTGTTCAGAGCGGTAATCAAACGACGATTACACAGAACAGTGCTAGGATGGCGATCAATTGGAATAGTTTTTCGATTGATCAAGGCTCCAAAGTTACTTTCGTGCAGCCGAATGCTTCATCGATTGCGCTGAACCGTATCACGGGTAATTTACCTTCACAAATTAGTGGTCAATTATTAGCCAATGGTCAGGTTTGGATTCTGAACCCGAATGGCGTTTTCATTAATAGT
>CANJBQ010000057.1 GCA_947472645.1 Burkholderiaceae bacterium | reverse complement strand
TCGAACCCCCGTACTCACCGTGAAAGGGTGATGTCCTAGGCCTCTAGACGATGGGGACCTAGTGATACGTATACTGCCATTTATTCACTGTCACCTGAACAAACTATTTACTGCTGCTTTAATCACATACTGGTGGAGCTAAGCGGGATCGAACCGCTGACCTCTTGCATGCCATGCAAGCGCTCTCCCAGCTGAGCTATAGCCCCGATCGAATTCCAACACACACATTAACGATCGTTTATTAGCAATCAAAACAATCTAGCATTTTAGCCTATTTTTCAAACTATTGGCAAGTATCACTCTGCTCTCACCTTTAGAGGCTTATACAGACTAGGTCTGCTTTAAAAATTTTGATACCACACTAAGATGATCAAACTTACAATTAAGGCTTCGCATGGATTTATTAGCCATTTTCATATCTCATAAATACATATACGACCCTTAATACGTTTTGACGATTCACTCTTACCTCTTACGATGAACCCAATAAACTCTAAGATTTTCATCAAACTTTAGAGAGCCTCTTAATGACCTCTTCAATACCAATGATGGAGATCATGGCATCAATCGCTGGAGTTTGAGTCGTCGCAAACATAAGGTATCGAATCGGCATCGCCAAAGCCGGCATCTTGATGCCATGTTTGGTAAGTATCTCTTTCATAGCAGCAGCAATCGATTCTTTAGTACCATCCGTGTTTTTTAAACTTTCAGTAAACTCTTTGATTGCCGGAATGATCGTTTCTGAAACATTAGTTTTAAACTCGGGTGATTGCAAATCATGCTGTGGAGCTGACATATAAAAGAGTTTTGCACCTTGCGCAATTTCAATGAGTGTATTGGCGCGCGCCTTTAATAAATCAACCACCTTCACAAATTCAGGTCCTGCTTGAACTTGATTTCCCAAGAAGATAATGCCTTCTTTTTTTGCAAATGGAATTGTTTGCTCTGCTAAATGCTCACTATCGGCGTGCTGGATATAATGGTGATTCAACCATATTAGCTTTTCTGGACTAAATTGTGCCGGTGATTTTCCTAAACTATCTAAATCAAACCACTGAACAAACTGTTCTTTAGTGAATACCTCAGCATCACCATGGGACCAACCTAAACGCGCCAAATAGTTCAAAATAGCTTCAGGCAAATAGCCGGCATGTTGATAGTCGCGCACACTCATAGCGCCATTGCGCTTACTCATCTTTTCACCCTGCTCATTGAGCACGGTCGGTAAGTGCCCATAAACAGGAACTTGCCCGCCAAGAGCATGAATAATATTGATTTGTCTTGGAGTATTATTAATATGATCATCACCTCGTATGACGTGGGTAATCTGCATATCTAAGTCATCAACCACAACACAAAAGTTATACGTCGGCGTTCCATCAGGTCTAGCAATCACTAAATCATCGAGCTCTTCATTCGATATCGAAATAACTCCCTTAACAGCGTCCTTCCAAACAACAATACCTTCTTGGGGATTTTTAAAGCGAATGACCGGCTTTACCCCTTCAGGAATCTTTGGTAATGACTTACCTGGCTCAGGTCTCCAAGTACCGTTGTAGCGAGGTTTTTCTTTATTAGCAATTTGCTTTTCACGTAATGCATTAAGTTCATCTTCACTCATGTAACAAGGGTAAGCAAGACCACTTTCTAACAAAATCTTGAGTGTTGCTTGATATCTTTCAAGACGCTGCATCTGATAAAAAGGGCCCTCATCAATATCAAGGCCTAACCAGTGCAACCCTTCAATAATGACGTCAACCGCTTCTTGTGATGATCTCTCTTGATCAGTATCCTCAATGCGTAAAATAAAATCGCCGCCCTTTGAACGGGCAAAAGCCCAGGGATATAGAGCGCTGCGTAGATTACCTAAATGAATAAAACCAGTGGGACTTGGCGCAAAACGTGTCCGAATACGTGTAGATAAATTTTCCATAAATAATATTATCCCACGCTTGCTAATGCTTTTTGACGATATCCAGTCCAGCTAGAAATAAACATAATCAAGCATGAAAATAAAAGTCCAATCCCCAAACTACCAGTAAGGTCAGAAATCAAGCCCACCAGAAATGGTCCTAAAATTTGTCCGACTGAAAAAGAAATCGTAAAAACCCGAATACCGTAAACCCAATCCTCTGGTGGTAAATTATGTTTCACAAAAGCCGTCGTTGCTGATACAGCACTTACCATACTCGAGCCAAATAGCATGGGAGAAATAAAGATGGCGACGATTTGCCAACTAGCTAAATGTTTAGTATCTCCAAATACTGAAATCATGGCAGGTATAAAACAAGCGATCGTTAAAACCAATGCCACTGAACCAAGAACAAACCCATCTTTTCTCTGGTCCAACAGCTTCGACCAAATTTTGGAAGAGAGCATCATAAATGCGCCAACCAAACCATAAAAATAATCAATACTATTTCCCGTAAAACCAATCTCACGAATCAAAGCGATCACAAATGTCATATAGCCAATATGGCCTAAACCATACCAAAAATAAGAGATAATCATCGGCTGCATTTTTCGCAAAGGTATCGATTGTCCGATTTTTGGAATCGCAATGGGGGTAGTTAAGGATCTTAGGGGGATATACATCAATATCGCTAAAACAGAAGCTACTAAAGCCATACCCCACCAAGCTTCTTGCCATGGGTGTTCAAAGCCATATGCTTGAGCCATCTGATGAAAAGTATTGACAAAAATACTGGAGAGCAAAATACCAAAGCCTACCCCGCCATAATAAATACCTAAAATCCAACCTGATTGCTCTGAATGTCTTGCGCCTAACTGAGCCGCAAGTGCTCCACCGCTCACAAACACCCAAGTACAGGTGGTCCCCACTAAAAACCGACAAATAAAAATCAAGGAGACGGTCGTAAATAATCCTGAAGCAATAATTAATAAGATGGAAAGCACAATCGAGACGAAAAAGACATGGGTCAGCTTGAACTTTTTAAATAAAGTATTACAGGTCAAGGCACCCAAAAAATATCCGAGAGCATTTCCTGTGTTCATATTGCCTGAAGTAAAGTAACTCCAGTGCAGATCATCTCTCATCAATGGTAAAAACAATGTGTATGAAAAGCGAGAAATACCCAATGCAATCGCAGAACCAAATGCCAGAGCTATGGCACAGATGATGGGGTACTTTTGAGGAAAATCAACTGAATCGCGCATTAACCAATACAATAACAAATAATTGAATCATCACTATCTTTTCATACATGAGCATCTCAGAAAAATCGAGCATTTCTTCCGAAGTTGATGTTTTACAAACCTTTTTATTCGATAAAAGTCAGGTAAGGGGAGAAATTGTTCGGCTAGGCCCAACATGGCAGACCATACAATCTCGCCGAAAATACCCTGCGGCTATCAAACGGCACCTTGGCGAAATGGTTGCTGCCGGGGCTTTATTAAGTGCCACTCTCAAATTTAATGGCACCCTTATCATCCAAGCTCAAGGTACAGGTATTGTGCGTTTGCTAGTGGTGGAGTGCAATGCTGAGCTCGGTTTACGAGCTACAATTAAATTAGCACCTCATTTAGACGGTAGTCTGATCGATGAAAACACCACCTTGGCTGAGCTCATCAACCCCGATGGTAAAGGTAAACTTGCTATCACCCTTGATCCCAAAAATCGTAATGAGGGTCAACAAGCCTATCAGGGTATCGTACCCTTGATTCATAACGGTAATCCTGTAGAGACTATTGCGCAAGCCATGATGGCCTATATGCACCAATCAGAGCAGTTAGAGACCCATATCTGGTTATCTTGTAATGATGAATTTGCAAGCGGCATCCTCATCCAAAGACTCCCTGAAATGGGCGGAAAAAAACGTGAGGAAATTTCTTCTGAAGAGTTACTCGATGATTGGCAACGACTGTATCTGTTATCGAATACGGTGAGTGCAGAAGAAATATTGAGCACGCCTCCGGCAGTGTTGATGCAACGCTTATTTTCCGAAGAGTCTGAACACCAAAAAGTGTTAACGTTTGAACCTCGTTTGGTGCATTTCGAGTGCCAATGCTCTCGCCAACGTGTTGGCAACATGCTCATCATGTTGGGTCATGCGGAAGTACTGAGTATCCTAGAGGAACAAAACCGTGTGGAAACAAGTTGTGATTTTTGCGGGGAGATCTATGAGTTCGACGCCGTTGATTGTCAACAGCTCTTTACAGCACAAAATCTCCTTGATGGCATGCGCCCTGCGCAAGGCAAACATTAAGTTATTGCGTCACTTTTTCCGTCGAAGAACCTTTTTCAACCACAACATCTTTGGATGTTGATTTTGTCTTAGAGCTCTCTTTAGGCAGTCCGTCTTTTACT
Organism: Burkholderiaceae bacterium; assembly: GCA_947472645.1. Taxonomy (GTDB): domain Bacteria; phylum Pseudomonadota; class Gammaproteobacteria; order Burkholderiales; family Burkholderiaceae; genus Polynucleobacter. Next base: position 10,921 of record CANJBQ010000057.1, on the reverse strand, counting down.
ACATCATCTTTTTTTTCAACTTTGTTTTTCGTGGTTGGCTTAGGTAACTGATCGTCGTTTTGGACAATCTGAATCATCGTTTCATTCTCTTTAACCATTCCATGTTCAATCCGCGCTCTCTCTTCTACCGCCCTAGTACCATCTCGGAGGTCATTCACATCACCTGTAATTTTATTATTGTGTTTTTCTAATTCTTCGTTTTTAGCTTGCTGTGCTTTCACTTCTTTATCTAACTGATATACGTGTAACCATCCCCCCTTGCCAATCCAAAGTGGATATTGGATAGCCACAATCAATGCTAAGAATCCGTAGACGATATAACGCAATTAATATCCTAAGTTATAAAAAGCACTTTTACCGGGGTATGAAGCAATATCACCTAAATCTTCTTCAATTCTTAAGAGTTGATTATATTTAGCAATTCGGTCTGAACGCGAGAGCGAGCCTGTTTTAATTTGACCAGCATTAAGTCCAACAGCAATATCAGCAATCGTCGTATCTTCCGTTTCGCCACTTCGATGTGAAATAACATTCGTGTAATTAGCACGCTTAGCCATCTCAATAGCAGCAAAAGTTTCTGTCAGAGTTCCAATTTGATTAATTTTGATCAAAATAGAATTCGCAATTCCTTTTTGGATACCTTCTTTTAAGATCTTGGTGTTGGTGACAAAAAGATCGTCACCTACCAACTGGATCTTACTTCCCAATCTTTGCGTTAAGGTAGCCCATCCATCCCAGTCACCTTCATGCATTCCGTCCTCGATGGAAACAATCGGATACTTGTCCGCTAATGTACTCAAGTAGTCTGTAAACTCACTAGATGTGAGTTCTAGACCTTCACCAGCTAGATGGTATTTACCATCTTTGTAAAACTCGCTAGCAGCACAATCTAGAGCTAATAAAATATCTTCTCCAGGACGATACCCCGCTTTTTCAATCGCTTGTAAAATCGTATTCAAGCATTCTTCATTACTCTTGAAATTAGGCGCAAACCCGCCTTCGTCACCCACTTGTGTTGGCATATTATGATCATGAATAATTTTCTTCAGGCACTGAAAAACTTCTGCCCCGCAACGCAGCGCTTCTCTAAAGCTCGTCATACTAACTGGCATGATCATGAATTCTTGAATATCTAAACTATTGTTAGCGTGTGCGCCACCATTCACAATATTCATCATAGGTACTGGCATTTGCATCGCACCAGAACCACCAAAATAACGGTATAAAGGCAATCCAGCTTCTTCTGCTGCAGCCCTAGCTACTGCGATGGAGACAGCAAGCGTCGCATTAGCACCCAGCCTTGATTTATTATCAGTTCCATCCAGATCAATCAAGGTACGATCCAAAAAGGCTTGCTCTGCAGCATCAAGGCCCATAATTGATTCAGCAATTTCAGTATTGATATTATCGACAGCACGTCGCACACCCTTACCCAAATAACGGCCAGGCTCACCATCACGCAGCTCAACAGCTTCTCTTGTGCCGGTGGATGCGCCTGAAGGAACTGCAGCTCTGCCCATCACACCCGACTCTAATAAAACATCACACTCTACTGTGGGGTTGCCACGAGAGTCTAAAATTTCACGGCCAATAATATCGACAATTGCACTCATGTATTTCTCTCAAAAAATGTACGAATTCTGTTTAATGTAAATCAAAATGATTTTCTAAAAATCGTCCAGAAGATTTAACCAATAGATCAATTCCCTTTAAGGACTCGAGCAACTCTGCCATTTTATGCAACGGGACAGCATTCGGTCCATCTGACATGGCATTTGCTGGATCTGGATGCGTCTCCATAAAAATACCACTGATACCTACAGCAATGGCGGCTCTAGCCAGAACCGGCACAAACTCTCGTTGCCCACCACTCGTTGTTCCTTGGCCGCCGGGTAACTGAACAGAGTGCGTTGCGTCAAAAACCACCGGCGCCACTGTTTCCCGCATGATGACTAAGCTTCTCATATCAGAAACTAAGTTGTTATACCCAAAGCTAACGCCGCGTTCACACGCCATAAAATTATCTTCAAGCAGCCCTGCAGTCTTCGCTGCGGCTCTAGCTTTGTTAATCACATTTACCATATCGCCAGGAGCTAAAAACTGTCCTTTTTTAATATTGACTGGTTTGCCACTTTGCGCACAAGCATGAATGAAATCTGTTTGGCGACACAAAAATGCCGGAGTCTGAATCACATCAACCACTTCACATACAGCTTTGATCTCGTCAATCGCATGGACATCCGTCAAAACATGAACGCCAATTCGCTGTTTGACGGCAGCTAATATTTCTAATCCCTTTTCCATTCCTAGTCCACGATAAGAAGTTCCTGATGAACGATTAGCTTTATCGAAAGAAGATTTATAAATAAATGGAATACCTAATTTAGAAGTCATTTCTTTGAGAGCTCCAGCGGTATCCATTGCCATTTGCTCTGATTCTATGACGCAAGGTCCAGCAATCAAAAAAAAGGGTTGATGTAAACCGACTTCATAGCCGCAGAGTTTCATACGGTTTCCTTAGCAGGAAACTCAACTCCAGAATGAACCAGTGCTGCACCCACAAAGGCATTAAATAAAGGATGACCATCTCGTGGTGTAGAAGTAAATTCTGGGTGGAACTGAACCCCAAAGAACCATGGATGCATACTCTTAGGTAATTCCATCATCTCAGGTAAATCTTCCGTTGGAGTTCTAGCGGAAATAACCATCCCTGCCGCCTCTAATTGCCCAACATATCCATTATTGACTTCATAACGGTGACGGTGACGCTCATTCACTTCTACGCCATAAATCGATGAAGCCATCGTATTCGGTTTCACGGGGCAACGTTGCGAGCCCAAACGCATCGTTCCACCTAGATCTGAATCGTCAGTTCTAGTCTCAACAGACCCATCACGATTCTTCCACTCCGTAATCAACGCTACCACTGGATATTGAACATGCTGATCAAATTCCGTACTATTTGCGTCCTTTAAACCTGCAACATTTCTGGCAAACTCAATCACAGCAAGTTGCATACCTAAACAGATTCCTAAGTAAGGAATCTTCTTCTCACGCGCGTAAGCAATGGCTTTAATTTTCCCTTCAGTTCCACGCTTGCCAAATCCTCCAGGGACCAATATAGCGTCAAGACCCTCTAGATTATCTAAGCCCTCTTGTTCCAATACTTCTGAATCAATATAGCGAATATTCACTTGCGTTTGGTGATGAATGCCCGCATGTCGCAAAGCTTCAATCAGTGATTTATAAGACTCCGTTAAATCAACGTACTTACCAACCATTCCAATCAAAATCTGGTGTTTTGGATTTTCCATCCGAGAAACCAAATTACTCCACACCGATAAATCTGCAGGTGGAGCTTGAATATTCAGTTCTTTACAAATCAGGTCATCAAGTCCTTGCTCATGGAGCATTTGCGGGATCTTATAAATCGTATCAACATCCCAAACAGAAATAACCGCTTCCTCACGGACATTGGCAAATAAAGAAATTTTTGCGGTCTCTTCTTCGGGGATCGGACGATCGGCCCGACAAAGAAGAGCCGTTGGAATAATACCGATTTCACGTAACTTTTGTACGGAGTGCTGTGTTGGCTTGGTTTTAAGCTCACCTGCGCTAGCAATAAATGGCACTAAAGTTAGGTGAATAAATGCTGTTTCACCGCGCTCTTTTCGCAAATTCATTTGTCTTGCTGCTTCTAAGAAAGGGAGTGACTCAATATCTCCGACCGTGCCGCCAATCTCACAAATGGCAACATCCGCATGCCCATCATGACTCGCTGCAGCTCCCCGCTCAACAAAGGTGATAATTTCATTGGTGATATGAGGAATCACCTGTACAGTTTTACCTAGATATTCTCCGCGGCGCTCTTTACGAATCACTGAATCATAGATTTGGCCAGTCGTAAAATTATTACTTTTACGCATTTTGGCAGAAACAAAGCGTTCGTAATGCCCCAAATCGAGGTCTGTTTCAGCCCCGTCTTCAGTCACAAATACCTCACCATGCTGAAACGGACTCATTGTGCCAGGATCTACGTTGATATAGGGATCTAATTTTAGGAGGGTGACTTTTAGGCCGCGGGATTCAAGAATCGCAGCCAGGGAAGCGGCTGCAATTCCTTTCCCGAGGGAAGAAACTACACCGCCAGTAACGAAGACAAATTTGGTCATCGCATTCACTCTGTTGGTAATACTGAATTATATACAAGACTTGTTACGACATCCGAAAAAACGAGAATGACTGATCTCAAACCGACATCCAAGGAATGTCCAATCGATCTTTCAGGCAATGAATCTTCGTCTCAAAGGCATGTGCTACTTGATACAACAGATACTCATCATGAAAATTACCAGCAAATTGAATGGCTAGAGGCATTCCATTGCTCGCAAACCCCATTGGAATAGTCATCGCAGGATGACCCGTCAAACTATATAAACGATTACAGCTACTTCTTGCGCCTAACGGGTTAGCCATTAAAGAGGCCATCGTTTCCGCAGGCGCCTCTCTTCCAATCGAAACAATGACATCGACACGCTCTAAATTACTTAGGTCAAATAGATGGTTCAGACCTTGCGTAAAGTCTTCTGACTGAAGAAGAGCTGCCGTATAGTCCACTTCCTTCACTCCACTAGCTGTCTTTAGCTTTTGAATCAGCCCAGATCCCATCAAGTCTCGCTGATGTGTATAAAAGGGGTCAAGCTGTTTGTAAGCTTCAAAATTTATAATTTTGCTAGCAACCTCTGCAATATTTTTTATGTCCGGTAAGTTTATAGGGACAATCAAAGCACCCAATGCTTTTAATATTTCTAAGGCTTCAATAAATGCAGTGCGAACTTCCATAGTCACACTACTATCTTGCCAGTGATCAACATCAACACCAATTTTAAGATCATTTAATTGCAGTTGAAGACCATCTAAAAAAGGCTGATAGTCATCTGCACCCGTCATGGCGCATAAAACGATCAAGTTATCCCTGACGTTACGCGTCAAAACGCCAACCGTATCCAAACTAGGCGCTAATGGAATCAGACCTTCCACAGGAATCACATTTTGGGTAGGCTTCATGCCGACTAGACCTGAGGCTGCAGCTGGATGACGAATCGACCCCCCTGTATCTGATCCTGTTGCAGCATAGCAAAAGCCAATACCTACCGCCGTAGCTGAACCACTACTGGAACTACCGGGCATATGCTCTGGATTCCAGGGGTTGCGTGCAGCAGGAAAGAAGTCTTCAGCGCTAGGCGATCCAAATGAAAACTCATGACAATTGGTCTTGCCTAAACTAATCGCTCCAGACTCTTTCAAAATCTGCACAGCAATTGCATCAACATCAGGCTTGAACTCGCTAAAAGCTTTTGATCCAGCCGTTGTTCGAATATTATTAGTAAAAAATATATCCTTATGGGCAATCGGAATGCCGGCAAGCATACCTAAATCTTCACCATTTTTTCTTTGCTGATCAATAAGATCAGCGTGTTCCATCGCCTCATCTTTTGTGACCGTAATAAATGCATGAAAATCAACATCTTTTTGATGAATCCGGCGCAAAGAATACTCAACTAATTCAGTTGCACTAACCCGCCCTTGTTTGAGCAACGTTAAAGCCTCTTCTAAAGTGGCGGGTGGGGTATTCATCACTTTATGATCGATTGAAAGTGGTTTCGAACCAGTCGCAAATCTGTGAACCATTCCAAAAAACAACCCCAGGATGATTACTCAAAAATTCGAGCATCATCTCAAAATATTTAATCCGATGGGTCGCTCCTGAAATATAAGGATGAACGCCAAAAGCCAAGATTCTCGCGCCATTGGCGGACTCCGCATAGACTCTTTCCAAAGAGTCTTTCATACGGACGAGCATCGCATCCGACTCCTGAGCATTCGTGAGCATAATGGCAATATCATTGAGCTCAACCGTATAAGGGATTGATACCAAAGGGCCACCATTCGTTTTAACCAATTGTGGCTGATCATCTAATACCCAATCGCCAAACCAACGAAAGCCAGCTTCTTTGACGTAGTCCAGTGTGGCAAAGGTTTGACTTCTTCCAGGACCCAACCATCCCTGAGGCTTCATGCCAGAAAATTTTTGGATAACCTCAACCGTTTGTGCAATCATTGCGCGCTGATCCCCAATCTTCTGAATCGGAATCTGTTCATAGCAATGCGCCATGATTTCCCAGCCATTCTTGAGCGCTGTTTCAGGTACTAAAGGTCTTGTCTCACATACTTTAGCATTCAGAGACATCGTTGCGCTAATACCGTATTTTTTAAACGCATCAAAAATGCGCCAAATACCTACCCGCATGCCGTATTCATGCCAAGTCCAATTAGGCATATCTGGCACTGGTGGTATCCCACCAGGAGGCGGCGAAGCCGATCTAGGCATCGACCTAGTAATATCCCACTCCTCAATATTAACCACCGGCCAAATCACAACTCTTGCATCACCAGGCAACTTCAAAGGTGGTCTTTGAATAATGGCACTATAAGCCAATCGTTCATGCGGCTTCATCGCAGTAGCTTCTTCATTAATGGATGGATTAGTTATATCTGTCATATTGGATTATTTTATTGGTTTTGAACATGATGACTAATATAATGGAATTTTTCTGATAACTCCTATAAATTCTGAAGGATGATCATGCGACTTCCAGCGTCTCATTTATTGATTTGTTTTAAATTAGCCTGTTTTGTATTGCTAAGCTGTATTACTTCACAAACAATTGCTCAGAACTACCCTAAAAAAACGATTGTATTTGTTGTCCCCTTTGGACCTGGGGGTTCAGGTGATCTCATGGCAAGAACTTTCGCTCAATATTTAGAAGCCAACCTAAAACAAACGGTGATTGTTGATAACAAACCTGGTGCTGACGGCATGGTAGGTACAGAGTTTGTCAAAAACGCCACTCCGGATGGTTATACGCTTTTGCTCACCACAAATACGACAATGGCCGCAAACGCCGTCTTTTATAAAAAGATATCTTATGACCCCCTAAAAGATTTTGAGCATATTGGATTATTTGGTACAGCGGCATCGGTAGCTCTTGTGCCAAAAGACTCCCCTCTAAACACGATTGCTGATCTTGTTGCTATAACCAAAGCTAATCCTGATAAATATTTTTACGGCCACTATAACTCCGCATCACGGATGACCGTAGAAATGCTTAAAACACGAACTGGAGCCAAAATCACCGGAATCCCCTATAAAGCTGTTGGATCGGCCTTGCAAGATTTTTACGGCAATCAAACTCAAGTACTATTTATCGAATATCCACCTGCAAAAGCGCAAATCGCTGGCGGTAAAGTCAAAGCGCTTGGAGTAACGGGCCCAGTTCGATTTAGAGAGTGGCTCAATGTCCCGGCGATTAACGAAACCTATCCAGGTTACGAACTCAGCTTTTACTTAGGGCTAGGCGCACCTGCAGGAGTACCCGCTGATGTCTTACAAATAATCACATCCCAATTAGAAACAGCTCTGAAAGATCCTACGTTTATTGCTAAGGTGAATAACTTAGAACTAGATCCAGGAAAACTCAATCGGGATCAATATCAAAAATTTGTCAGAAGTGAAAAAGAGCGATGGGCGAAAATAGTGCCTGAAGCAGGTATCCAACCAGAATAATGTTTTAACCTTACAATTTAGTATCAAATAACACAAGAGATTAAACATGCGCCTCGGATATTTCACCATGCCCCTCCATCCACTTCACCGCGATGGTACTGAAACTTTGCATGAAGACCGTCAAACGATTATCTTTGCAGATCAATTAGGTTTTTATGATGCTTTCGTCGGAGAACATTTAACCGATCAAGCAGAAAATGTGACCAATAGTATGATTTTTTTAGCAACTCTCATTTTTGAAACAAAAAATATCAAACTAGGTACTGGTACCTCAAACCTGTCTCATGCACACCCAACACTCATTGCCGCTCAAGCAGCCATGTTTGATCGTCTAGCTAAAGGTCGCTTCATTTTCGGTATCAGTCCAGGAGCATTAGCCTCCGATGCAGAAGCCCTAGGAATGTTGAATGAAGATCGTAACAAACTCTTTGCGGAAGCAATTGATGTCATTTTGAAAATATGGGAAGGTGAACCACCCTATAACATCAACTTGCCTGATAACCGTTTTAAAGTGAGCGTTCAAAATACACAGGTCCTAGAAATTGGTCGTGGCTATATTATGAAACCATTCCAAAAACCAAGACCAGAAATCGTTGGGACAGTTGTTGCGCCCTTCTCCAAAGGTGTCATTGCGATGGGCAAGAGGGATTTTCATCCAATGTCAGCCAATTTCTTATTAAAAAACTGGCTACCTTCACACTGGAATAATTATGCGCAAGGTAAATCTGAGGTAGGTGAAGTCGCACAAATTAAAGACTGGCGTGTTGCAAGAACAGTATTTGTCGGTGACACCTCGAAGATTGCACATGAATATGGTAAAGCAAATACAGATAGTCCTTATCGTTACTATTACCAACAAATGTTGACGAAAATGAAAATATCAAATCGTCATGTCATCTTTAAAAAGTCCCAAGAAGCAGATGACAGCACGATTAGCCTTGATGGCATTTTGGATGATTTAGTCATTGCTGGAACAGTGAACGAAGTCGTTGACCAAATTCTTGCGATGCAAGAAGAAGTTGGTAGCTTTGGCGAACTTGTTTATGCGGGTATGGACCTCGTAGACCCAGCGCTAGGTAGACGATCCATGGAATTAATGGCACATGAAGTAATGCCTCGGGTCAATGAAGCGCTTGGACTTGGTTATGTGACTAACGCTGATGCAGTGCAAAACGATCCAGTCACTGCAGGGTAATTAACGCCATGTTGTGCGATGAAGTTGTTGGCCCTGTGAGCGCCATATCTGAGCACCAGTATTGACGGTATCTAAAAATGTAATATTTTTTTGTAGATACCGATCGACTACCTCGGTATGTGGATGTTGATAGCGATTTTTAAATCCTGTTTGTGAAAAAACATATTGAGGATCTAAGGCCTCAATAAACTCCCGGGTTGAAGAAGTTCTACTTCCGTGATGCGGGGCCATTAATACCAGCTGATGGCCTAAGATGTCGTGATGTTGATGAGTGTCGTCTTTTAATCGCTGCACAATCAACGCCTCCCCCCGCTTCTCAATATCCCCAGTTAACCATATTGAATGATGTTGATTTCTGATCTCTAATACGCAACTCATCTCATTAGGCTTGATCATTGCAAATTGTCGATGTAAATCCTCTTCTAAATGAGGATGCCAAACTCTCAACTCAATCCCATCCCACTCCCAAGAATCCCCTTCGCGACAATACTCAAAAGGGACTTGATATTTTTGAAAGAGATATTGCAAAGGATGTTTGCCCGGAATCGATCCATACAACTGATTCACACGATAATTGGCGAGTAAATAATGAACACCGCCGATATGGTCTGAATCTTGATGGCTAATTACTAATCGATCAATATGCCTAATACCCTTGGCACGCAAATGAGGGATGATCACTTTTTCAGCAGGATCAAACTTTCCAAAGCTCAGCGGCCCAGTATCAAATAACAATTGATGAGACTGCGTTTGAATCAAGACAGCATTCCCCTGTCCAATATCCCAGATGGTCATTTCAAATTCTCCATGTTGGATTTTTCTGCCAGGTATATGATTCACAGGAATAAAAAGACTCAAACAAAGCATCAGGCCACATACCCGTGACTTCCAGGATGAATAGATATTTCCCGGCCGAATGCAGATTACTACACCCACTAAAGCCACCCATAAATGAAGCCCGAGGGGCATAGCACCATCAATCACAGCCCATTCCAATTTAGCCATCGGATCTAACACAAGCACCAATCCCTGAAATATAAAATGAGATATCCATAAAAACAGATCACCCAAGAAAAAAGGTAAAAAAGCTCCCAACATCGCGCAAGGGGTTACTAAAAAACTCACTACGGGTATAGCAATCGCGTTGGCCAGGGGTGATACCAAGGAAATTTGATAAAACCAATACAGCGTAAATGGTATTAAGGAAATAGTAACAACAGCCTGAACTCGAACGGCATCTTGAATCGATATTTGCAGTTTTTGAATAAATAACAAATCAACATCGTGTGCAGTGATTTGTTCATTTGACATAGCATATAAAATGGCACTTACTGCACCAAATGATAACCAAAATCCGGGAGAAAAAATGGCCCAAGGATTGATGAACATGACTAATAATAATGCCCAAAACCAAACATCAAATGGATGAAGTTTGCGACCGCTCCATAGTCCTAGTGTTTTTGCTCCAACCATAAATGTTGTTCTTTGCGCAGGAATCTGAAACCCCGCTAAGCAGCTATACATCAATGCCACTAAAAATCCAATCACAGATGAAGCTAATTGAGCAGGAACCCAATAAATCCATCGGCTCATTTTCCAGATCCAGCAACCAAGAGATACACCTAAAGTAGCTAACATAGTGACGTGTAATCCTGATATCGAGATTAAGTGCAACTACTACCCATCATTTGGATATGTTTTTAGCTCAATAGGCACCCCGGGGCTTTTCTAAAACGGACTACCCATTTTTAATTAAGAAGGTAGGAGTCCCAGTGGTCCCTATAAGAACACGAGTCCAGATAATTTTTTTTGAAAATTTCTAGGCGATTGAATGCTTAAACATCGTTGGCACCAAGCTATCATCTGAAGGATTCCAGCATTCAATCCGATTGATGGTCCCACCAGTAGCCTTGGAGTCAACAACTTTTATTGAGTGGAGGATAAACAAATCTGTTTTTACTCCTGACATTCTTGCCTCTTTAACTTCGTTGGCAGTTACCAGTACCTGCTTACCAAGACTGGCTGTGCCCTTTACCTCAACCTTTAATACCTCGCTACCCTTGGCACAAAGAAGGTCAAATGACTCATTAGATGACGTG
>CANJBQ010000056.1 GCA_947472645.1 Burkholderiaceae bacterium | reverse complement strand
TTATTGGCAAAAGGGTTGAAGTAAGCTCTAGGATACCTTGGATTGAATCGATCTTAAAGACTCATCTCTAAGTATGCTAACCTTACTCAACTCTATTTCTAGAAAATACATGAGATCTCTTCCCGCAAGCCCAGATGCCATCGATTCAAAAACAGCTGCTAAACGACTTTTAATCGCCGTAATGCTCATGATGATGGGGACAAGCTCCATGTACGCTGTTGCGGTGTTCTTACCAGCGGTTCAGGCGGAATTTGGTGTTAGTCGTTCAATCGTGTCGCTACCTTATACATTTATGATGGTAGGACTAGGCTTAGGTAGCATCTTGATGGGTAAGGTAGCTGATCGTTTTGGCGTGGCCAAGGCCCTCATGTTAGGGGCAATGAGTGTGAGTCTTGGTTATATCATCTCCGGACTTGCCCCTAATATCATCATCTTTGGTATCTCTCACGGGCTTTTGCTCGGATTTTTTGGCGCCTCCGCGATCTTTGCCCCACTCATGGCAGACACCTCAATGTGGTGGAATAAACACCGCGGTATCGCTGTTGGTATTTGTTCAAGCGGAAACTATATTGCTGGAACAATCTGGCCACCTATCGTGCAGTGGGGTATTGAACAATATGGCTGGCGTACCACGTATATTGGGATGGGGATCGTTAGTGGCATCAGTATGTTTTTACTCGCTTTGATGATGCTTCAACGCCCTCCACTGAGCTTACCACCTTCCTTAACGACTGATAAAGCAACTAATCGCGAGCAACCTTTTGGCCTGCCGATCAATTTTGCACAATTCCTTTTATGTATCGCAGGTGTTGGCTGCTGCGTAGCAATGTCAATGCCACAAGTTCATATCGTGGCCTATTGCAGCGACCTAGGCTTTAACCCTGCCCGTGGTGCTGAAATGCTCTCCGTGATGCTGGCTTTTGGGGTTGTGAGTCGCTTATTATCTGGCTTCGTTTGTGATCGCATCGGTGGGCTAAAAACACTCCTATTAGGATCCCTCCTACAAGCCGTCGCTCTATTTTTATTTCTGCCATTTAATAGCTTAATGTCTTTGTATATCATCGCCGCCTTGTTTGGACTCTTTCAAGGAGGTATTATTCCAGCATATGCCATTATTGTTCGGGAGCATTTTCCGATACATGAACTGAGTAAACGGGTAGGACTTTGTATTATGTCGACGATGCTAGGGATGGCACTTGGCGGTTGGCTTACTGGCAAAGTTTTTGATCTCACAGGCTCATATCACGCTGCCTTTATCAATGGATTACTATGGAATGCCATGAATGTATCCATCGTTCTATATTTGCTGTGGAAATTAAAACCCCCATCTGCCCCAACTCCTCATCTAGCGATGCCCAACGGATAGGAAATATCCCTAATGATGTGATAAAAATGATGATGGATGTTGCATGACAAGGTCCACAACCTTGATATCAAGACTCATCCACTGCCAGAATAGATATATCAATAGCAATACGGTAAAGAAAATCATCCAATCTCGTCTTAAGCTAGTTTTATAACATTGGCGTAATGTTTGAAGTTGAACACGCTCATGTTGACGCAATAATTGACGACGCAAACGGTGGTTTTTCAACTTCAATTGCAAGAGACGTAAGTCAGACAAGTCGGACTCGACGGTGTTGAGCTTTACTTGAGATAGGGGGGGTCTTTTCATCATTTCCCTTAAATACCGGTCATTATGAATAAGCGAGTCGATAATCAATACTGATGAGCTTGTCAGAAGCTTTTGAATCTTTTAGAGTCTGAAGAATGGGGTAAATGAAAAGGGCCTAGTTTTCACTAGACCCTTTATAATCGATGGTGCGGCTGGCAGGAATTGAACCCACGACCCCTTGGTTCGTAGCCAAGTACTCTATCCAACTGAGCTACAGCCGCACAGCCTAATATTATGCCACAAACCGACGCCAAAAACTACATAACCCCAACCGGACATCAAAGATTAAGGGAAGAATTGTTACATCTTTTAAATGTAGATCGCCCAGAGGTCGTCAAAATCGTGCATTGGGCGGCAAGTAATGGCGATCGTTCTGAAAATGGTGATTATATATATGGGAAAAAAAGGCTTCGAGAAATTGATCGACGGATACGTTTCCTCAATAAACGTCTGGAATTTGCGGTGGTCGTTGACCCTGCGACTCGAGAAAGTACAGATCAAATATTTTTTGGGGCTACAGTTACCTATCTCGATGGGCAAGGTGCAGAGAAAATGCTTCGCATCGTCGGCGTCGATGAAATCGGCCTCGATAATGGTAATGTCAGTTGGATATCACCAATCGCAACAGCAATGATCAAAAAATGTATCGGTGATGAAATTGAATTACAAACGCCAAACGGAATCGAAGTTCTAGAAATCCTCGATATTCAATATAAGGCAATTGAGTATTAATTACTGATGTGTTTTCGTTCGTGTCACTCGCACCACATCGTGATTAGCCCTTAAACTTCTAATCACATTGGCTAAATGATCGCGATCATTCACCTGAACCCCAAAACGAATGGATGCAGCTAACTCCGAAGTTGAATCATCCATACCGACGTGCGTAATGTTGGCATCAGAAGACGTAATACTACTAGCCACCTTGGCTAAAACGCCTTTAGAGTTTTTGACATCAACGCGTAGCGGAATCTCAAAGGCGCGATCAATATCCTCTGCCCAATTAACCTCTATCCAATTATCTGGATCTTTATGATGAATTCTTTGGACATGAGCACAGTCATTGATGTGAATTTGCAAACCTTCACCTTTACCTAAATAACCAACAATGGCATCACCAGGTATCGGGTGACAACAAGTAGAGTAGATCACTGACATGCCTTCGGAGCCATCCACTATAAGCGCCTGAGTAGAAGATTTTGAATGAATTTCTTTCTCAGATTTAGACTGCCACTCCTGATGATCAAAACGTAACTGGGCATGACCACCCTCTTCATGAATAAAGAGCTCAATTCTTTTCGCTAAAACTGCCGCAGATCTTCTTCCCAGAGCTATATCGGTGATAACTTCTTGACGAGATTTTGCTCCAGTCCAGTGGAGCACCTTTTCCCAAACCTGAGTTGTTACCAACGCTACATCAACCTCATTTTGGCGTAAGGCCTGCAATAATAATCGCTCACCTAATTGCATCGACTCATTTAAACCCTTGGTCTTTAGTGCGTGACGTATGGCAGCTCGAGCACGCCCTGTTCGAATAAATGTTAACCAAGCTGGATTGGGATTTGAAAATGGGGCGGTAATCACTTCGACAATGTCACCATTCTTGATTTCTGTGCGCAATGGGAGTTGATTGCCATTAACCCGAACAGCTACACAACTATTCCCTAAATCGCTATGCACGGAATAAGCAAAATCAAGTGCCGTAGCACCCCGTGGCAATGCCCGAATATGTCCCTTTGGTGTAAAGACATAAACCGAGTCTGGAAAAAGGTCAATTTTGACGTGCTCTAAAAATTCTTGGGGATCATAACTAGCATCTTCTAAATCAATCAAAGACTGTAACCATTGATGAGCGCGTTTTTGTACTTCACTCATCTCATCTTTACCATCCTTATAAACCCAATGCGCAGCTACGCCAGCATCCGCCACCTGATTCATTAAAGTCGTACGTATTTGAAATTCAATCGGCATGCCAACAGGCCCAACCATAGTCGTATGCAGTGATTGATAACCGTTCAATTTAGGAATCGATATGTAGTCTTTGAATTTCCCAGGCATAGGCTTATACATGGAGTGAAGCACGCCCAACGCACGGTAACACTCATCGTTCGTTTTCACTAAAACTCTAAATCCGTACACATCGAGCACTTCATTAAAACTTAAATGCTTGATGCGCATCTTGTGATAAATACTGGCTAAACTTTTTTCGCGCCCACGAATATCAATCTCTAAATTCACTTTGGCAAAAGCACGCCGAACATCATCCAAAATTTTTTGAACGATTTCTTTCCGATTACCCCGTACTTTTTTTACAGAATGATCGAGCGCTCGATAACGCATCGGCCAGGTATTTTTAAAACTTAAATCTTCTAACTCTCGATAAATCATATTTAGGCCTAAACGATGAGCAATCGGAGCATAGATCTCACTCGTTTCAATCGCAATCCGTCGGCGCTTATCTTCTCGAACACCATCAAGAGTGCGCATATTATGGGTTCGGTCGGCAAGTTTGACGAGAATCACCCGAATATCTTTGGCCATCGCCATAAACATTTTCCGAAAACTTTCCGCTTGAGCCTGCGCGTGACTCTGAAACTCTAATTTATCGAGCTTAGTCAGTCCATCAACTAACTCACCTACTTTTAGCCCAAAAGTTTCTATCAACTCCGCATGAGTATGGCCAGTATCTTCAATCACATCATGTAAAAGCGCAGACATGATGGAGTTAACATCTAAACGCCAATCAGCACATAACTCAGCAACTGCTAGAGGATGGGTAATGTAAGGTTCACCACTTTGACGATATTGTCCAAGGTGCGCTTCATCTGCAAAATGAAATGCTTTACGAACCAACTTCATTTCTGAGGATTTTAAATAGGATAGTTTATCGGTGAGATTTGATAGACTGACAACCTGTTGCTTCGGCGGGGATGCAGGCGCAGAAGTAGGCCCAAATAAGTGCCTACTCGATTTTTCCAACATTGCCGCAATGATGGCATTAGCGTCAGGCACATGCGTTGATGCGTCTGCGCTAATGGTTGATGGTGAACGTGCCACCATAAGTTACCTTACAAAGGTACTTTAGTTAACATATCCTTGTCAGTCATTCCTGCAGCGATTTCGCGTAATGCGGTGACTGTAGGCTTATCTTTAGACTCGACACGAGGAGTATGTCCCTGGACCAATTGACGAGCACGGTAAGTAGCAGCTAATACCATCTCGAAACGGTTCGGAATAGTTTTTAAACAATCTTCAACGGTGATACGGGCCATGGCGTTTACTTTCAAATGAGGATGGATTACAAGACTGCAATCACTTAATGACTCTATTCTACCTCAAAATACGACTCATTTTGAGGGTTTGCTCAAATTATCGACTAATTCAGTGTACCGAGCTAACTGCGGGAGAGTCCTTAAGCGACTCGCCGAAATGATCTGCCGGAGCTCGAATAAGGCCGCTTGAAATAAATCATTGATCACTAAATAGTTAGCTTCTGATAAATGCGTCAGCTCTTCATGAGCAGCGGCAATCCGTTTTTGGATCGTTGCTTCATCGTCTTGGCCTCGAAGACGCAAGCGCTCTTCTAAAATACGTATTGATGGTGGCAGTATAAAAATCCAAATCGCATGAGGAACTAAGGCCTGTATTTGCCGAGCTCCTTGCCAGTCAATTTCTAAAATCACATCCTGACCAGCTTTCATTCTCTCTAAGATCCAAGAACGAGAAGTTCCATAATAATTACCATGAACCTGCGCCCACTCTAAAAAATCATCCTGCTCTTTACGCTGTATAAACTCAGCCTCAGCAATAAAATGGTAATTGACGCCTTCAACGTCTCCAGGACGTGGTTGCCGCGTCGTGTAAGAAACAGATAAAGACAAGGTTGGATCCGTCTCCAGCAATGCCTTGACTAAGGATGATTTTCCAGCCCCAGATGGAGCAACTACCAAAATCATACTGCCGGTATAAACCATTTGAAGGATCCTTTTGTCTTAATTATTCTAAATTTTGTACTTGTTCACGAATTTGTTCCACAAGGAGTTTTAGCTCCATCGATGCATCACTAGTCTCTTGAGAAACGGATTTAGCGCCCAAAGTATTACTTTCTCGCTGTAACTCTTGCATTAAAAAATCTAGTCGTTTACCGACGGGACCACCCTTTTCAAGTGCTGTCCTGACTGCCTGAAAATGAGTTTTTAACCTTGCAATTTCCTCTGCAACATCAATCCGAACGCCGTACATCACCACTTCTTGTTTGATCCGCTCAACAACTTCCTCCTTAGAAATGTTGCGTCCTTGCTGATCCACTCCATTTAAAACAGTCAATAACTTTTCAATTAACTTATCTTGATAAGATTGAATAATGCTCGGTAACTTTAATTCGATGTGAGTAACAATCGCTTCCATCTTTTCAATACATTTGAATATGACACCCTTTAACGCATTACCCTCGGTTTGACGGCTCTGCACCAAAGAATCTAAAGCTTGCTCCAGAGTTTGTAAAACGATCTCTTGAAGTTGCTCTGCGGCAATCTCTTCTTGACGAATCACTCCTGGCCAAACTAATACATCTTTAACGCTCATTTCTTGAGCTAAGGGGAAATGTTGTTTGACGAGCGCTTGATAAGTCTTCAGCTCTTGAATCGCTGGTAAGTAGAATTTTTGTGTCGCCTGCCCTTCAGCGATTTCTGCCTGACTATCGGCTTCTATATCCCTTTGGATATGAATACGACACTCTATCTTGCCACGACTAATCCGCTTGGAAATTTGTTCACGAATTTGTGGCTCGGCCAACTTGGTTTCATCTGGACATTTAAAAATCAAATCCACAAAACGTGAGTTAATCGACCGTAATTCTAAATAAATTAAGGCAATCGTTTGATCATTTACTTTAAGGGCCTGACGACTTGCCCCAAATCCCGTCATGCTATATATCATGATTACATTGTAAAGTGTTGGTATGTCTTTGCCAAAAAAAGGCAAAATAGAACAAAATAATCAGAAAGGTTTTCCCTCCCATGCAAAATTCCATCCGCCCAAGCCAACGCCAGCCCTCAGAGTTAAGAGCGGTAAAAATGACTAGGCACTTTACCAAACATGCTGAAGGGTCTGTCTTGATTGCCTTTGGAGATACCCAGGTCCTATGTAACGCGAGCATCTTAGAACGCGTCCCACCGCACCAAAAAGGAACTGGTGAAGGCTGGGTGACTGCTGAATATGGCATGCTCCCACGCTCCACTCACACCCGAAGTGATCGTGAAGCCGCCAAAGGTAAGCAATCTGGTCGCACCCAAGAAATCCAGCGCCTCATCGGGAGATCTCTACGCAGTGTCTTTGACCTCAAACTCTTAGGTGAGCGGACCATTCATCTCGACTGCGATGTGATCCAAGCAGATGGCGGTACTCGAACTGCAGCAATCACTGGAGCCTTCATCGCGGCACGCGACGCAATAAATACCTTAATTGCTGCTGGCACCCTAACAAAAGACCCTATCATCGATCATGTTGCAGCCATTTCTGTAGGAATCTACAAAGGAGTTCCAGTAACTGACCTTGACTATGCAGAAGATTCTAACTGTGATACTGATATGAATATTGTTATGACCGGTAAAGGTGGCATTGTAGAAGTTCAAGGAACTGCTGAAGGAGCTAGTTTTAGTCGTACAGAACTTGTGCAACTCCTCGATCTTGGACAAACGGCAATCCAACAACTTGTTACGCTACAAAAAGAAGCTTTGGCAAAATGAACCAGCGCTTTAAACAAGTTGTTCTTGCTTCTAACAATCCTGGGAAATTGACTGAATTTAGAGCACTACTTGGGCCCTTGCAAATTGAAGTGATTGCCCAACAAGATCTGAAGATACCTGCCGCAGAAGAACCATTTGATACCTTCGTCGAGAACGCTCTTGCAAAGGCGCGCCAAGCGAGTCATCTTAGCGGACTGCCGAGTCTAGCTGACGACTCAGGAATCTGTGTTAATGCCCTTCAAGGCAGACCAGGTATTCATTCTGCGCGGTTTTCAGGAAAAGATGCTACCGATAAAAAAAATAATCAATACTTGCTAGAACAATTAAAAAATGAGCCTAATCGGGCGGCCAAATATGTTTGTGCCCTAGTCCTGATTCGCTATCCAAAAGACCCAGAACCCATCATTGCCCATGCCAGTTGGATGGGTCAAATCGTTGATACCCCAAAAGGTATTCATGGCTTTGGTTACGACCCCTATTTCTACCTACCAACGCTAGGAAAAACCGCAGCAGAACTAAATCCCAATATTAAAAATCAAGTCAGCCATCGCGCCTTAGCAATGCAAGAACTTCTCTTAAAGATGTCGCATGAATCCTAAAACAATTATCCCAATACAGGTCATGAGTACGACCAATACGACGACTGGAGTCTCACTAAAATCATTACCACCCTTATCTCTGTATATCCATTTCCCATGGTGTGAGAAAAAATGCCCTTATTGTGATTTCAATTCGCATGCGATCAACCAGGATGGGCCAGCTTTTGACGAAGAACAATACCTGAATGCACTTTGTAAAGATCTCGAAGAATCCCTACCGCTAGTCTGGGGGCGTAGAATTCACTCGATCTTTATTGGTGGCGGTACCCCTAGTCTACTTTCTCCTGCAGGTTTAGACCGACTTTTGGCTGACGTGCGAGCACGCATAGGCATGGATAGTGATATTGAAATCACAATGGAAGCGAATCCTGGATCGGTGGAGGCTGAAAAGTTTTCCGCGTATGCCAAAAGCGGTGTGAATCGTATCTCCCTCGGTATCCAAAGCTTTAATGATCGTCATCTAAAAGATCTTGGTAGAGTTCATTCAAGCGCTGAAGCCGTTCAAGCAATTGGCATCGCTAAAAAATACTTTGCGCGTGTCAATCTAGATATGATGTACGGTCTACCTAATCAATCTTTAGAAGAAGCAAAAGATGATTTAGCTAAAGCCTTAAGCTTTGATACTGACCACTTATCTTTGTATCACTTAACGTTGGAGCCTAATACGCTGTTTGCGAAGTTCCCACCGCCAATACCAGATGAAGATCTGGCCTTTGAAATTCAAGAACAACTCCTTAAAACTCTAGAAGATAAAGGTTATCAAAGGTACGAGATCTCTGCCTATGCCAAGCCTAAATCACAATGCTTCCATAATCTCAACTATTGGACTTTTGGTGACTACTTAGGAATTGGCGCTGGAGCCCATGGCAAAATTTCTTTTCCAGACCATATCAAAAGAACCATCAAAGAACGACACCCTGAAAAATATATGCAAGCTGTAATGACGAGCTCAAAAGTGGTCATCGAAGAGCGCAAGATTGCTAGAGATGAGCTTGCCTTTGAGTTTATGTTAGGAGCTCTTAGGCTAAAAGATGGTATCCCTACACAATATTTTGAGGAACGAACGGGATTGCTGTTACTCGAAATCCAAACCGAAATCAATGAAGCCATCGAAAAAGGGCTGCTCGAAAAAAATCCACTCAATTTGCAAGCAACACCTTTCGGATTACAATTTTTAAATGATCTTCAAGAACTCTTTTTACCCGTTGTGACTGACCTTTAATATGAGTGACTCTTTACCAAAAATAGTTGTGATTGGTGCTGGTGCGGTAGGCTGCTATTTTGGTGGCATGATGGCCAAAGGTGGTTTTCCAGTCACCTTTATCGCCCGTGAAAATCAATTGGAAAAATTTAAACATGAAGGACTTGAAATCGTCTGGGCAGATCGGCGAGAAACAGTTTATATAGAAGCGACGACAAATTACGAAACGCTCAAAGATTGCTCCTATGTTTTTATCTCTGTCAAAACACAATCCACACTGCTTACTGCTCAAGAAATCTCCCCCTATTTAAAATCCAATGCCGTCATCATTAGCTTACAAAATGGTATCGATAATGTTCACCTTTTAAAACAGCATATTTCACAAAACTGTTTTGCAGGCATGGTCTATGCAGCCATGGCAATGACTGGGATTCATCAAGTCACACATTTTGGTGGTGGCAGCTTAGTCATCGGCAATACTGTCGCTGATCAAGATCTATCAGGTTTAGAGATCATCTCAATGATGCTGAATTTAGCAAAGATCCCCACCAAAATATCTAATACGATGATCGTCGACTTGTGGAATAAATTCATTGTGAACTGTGCTTACAATGGCATTTCTGCCATTGGTCAAATCAGCTATGAAGACTTAGTCATCAGCCCTGGCATTGTCCAAGTGATGAATGCTATTAAATATGAATGTATAGCCGTTGGAAAAGCTGAAGGCGTAGACCTCAATCTAGAGATCATTGACGCGATGATTGAAAGTATTCCCGTCAATTTACCCAAACAAAAATCATCAACAGCACAAGATATTGCCAAAATGAAACCCACCGAAATCGACTATCTCAATGGCACTATTGTTGGATTAGGTAAAAAACATCACATCCTAACACCGATCAATTCGATGATCTATAGCTTAGTAAAAATGCGTGAAATAACTAATGGGACATTTAGTCCATCATCACGACTCGGCTCGGATCTTGATGATTCTTCCGCGAATGAATCACTCCCTCTAGAGCAAAAATAACTAAACCAAACCATACGGTTGAATACCCAATAGCACGATGTTGATCAATGACTTCATGGAAAAAAATAACCCCACTCATGAACTGTAAAGCAGGTCCCAAATATTGAACAATCCCTAAGGTTGTCATGGAAATTCGTTGTACCCCGTAGATAAAAAATAATAAAGGGATTGCCGTTATCGCACCAATACTCATGAGCTTTAAATTAATCAAAAAGCCTTGTGTACCAAAAATTAATTGCTGATGAAAGTATAAGTAAGTAGCCAGAGCTAACATAAATGGCAATAAAAGAACCATCTCTAAAGTCAAGGCCTCAACAGCGCTCAAATCGCCCATCTTCCGAAAAAGACCATATAAGCCGAAGGTGGTTCCCAAGCTGATAGCTAACCAAGGGAATTTCCCATAAGCAAAGCCTAATATTGCAACTCCAGAAGCGACGATGGCAATGGAAATAATTTGCGGAATCCGTAATTTCTCACGTAGAATAACCAATCCAAGCACGACACTGACTAATGGATTAATAAAATATCCCAGACTGGCTTCGGTAATATCACCACGCAAAATACCCCATACAAACAAATACCAATTTGAGGCTACCAAAAAACCAGTGAAAAAATAAAGGGCAATACGTTTAAGTTGAAGATCCTTAAATAAATCCCAAAACTTCCCTTGAAATAACATCAGAAGAATAAGAAGTGCCGCAGACCAAATAATGCGGTGGGCAAAAAATTCAAGTAAAGAAACGTCGGTGAACTGTCTTGTGTATAAGGGCATAAAGCCCCAACAGACATAACTGAAAACTACGCTCCAAAAACCAATCCTGGAGACTGACATAAAAAATCTCGCTCATCAAAACAACTAGTTTACGCCCAATTGTATGATGAGCTCAAAAAATTAATACCGATAAACACCCTTACCGGTCTTGCGACCCAAGTGACCGGCAGCAACCATCTCTCGCAACAGGGGGCATGGGCGATATTTAGAGTCGCTAAAGTTATTAAAATAAACTTCCATCACCGCCAGACAAGTATCAAGTCCAATTAAATCGGCAAGTGCTAGAGGTCCAATAGGCTGATTACAACCCAGCTTCATACCCGCATCAATATCTTCAGCGGTAGCAAGTCCTTCTGCAAGCACAAAGAAGGCTTCGTTAATCATCGGTACCAAAATACGATTCACCACAAAGCCTGGTGAATTTTTGACGGTAATAGGTTCTTTACCTAAACGTTTAGACATCTCATAAATCGCTTGATGCGTAGCATCACTCGTTTGCAAGCCACGAATAATTTCTACCAACGCCATCATCGGTACTGGATTAAAAAAGTGCATACCAATGACCCGCGATGGATTGGAGTCATTCGCGGCTAGTTGAGTCACAGATAATGAAGATGTATTAGTGGCGATAATCGTGTTTGCATCAATCATTTCGTCGAGTTTTTTAAGAATTTTCTCTTTAATCGGTTGATTTTCCGTCGCCGCCTCAATCACTAAATGCAATCCCTTTAAGTCTGCATAATCAATCGAAGGCTTAATTTTTGAAAGAGTTGCTGCCTTTTGCTCAGCAGTCATTTTTTCTTTCTTCACCAGGCGCTCAAGACTGGAACTAATCGTTTCCATCCCTTTATCGACCGCAGCCTGACTAATATCTATCATCACGACATCTAAACCAGAGCCCGCACAAGTTTGTGCAATGCCACTCCCCATAATTCCTGCACCAATAACTCCAACAGATTGAATTGCCATTATTTTTCCTATTTCAAGATTTCAAGTTCAAACTCAAAACATCCATTACAAATGTTTTGCTAAAAATACACCCATTTTTTGAAGAGAATCAGTCGACTCAGGCATCAGCTCAACAAAATGCTGCCATACATGCCACATTGCCGGATAAACTTCTATTTGCGAATCTACACCAGCTTTAGTTGCTAACTGATGAATTATTTTTGCATCATCTAATAAGGCCTCATACTCGCCAGTATGAGTAAGCATTGGAGGTAACTTTTCATAACTGCCAAACTGTGGAGAAATCAGCGGGTCCTTTAAAGAAGCCTCACCAGCATATCCTTTAGCGGCTATATGTAAACGATCACTATTTGGGAAATAAGGGTCTAATAAAGCATTTTTCTGATGAGTTGGATTGGACATTGTCAAATCTGTCCATGGACAAATTAAACCAAGCGCATTCGGTAGCTCCTCTCCTTCTCCGCGTAAATAAAAGGATGCGACTAAAGCCAAATTAGCTCCAGCGGAATCCCCAGATAGTGCTATCTTCTGGCCGGGGTGTTGTTTTTTTAACGATCGGAACGTATGAACCACATCCATCATCGCTGCCGGAAATAGATGCTCCGGAGATAGGCTGTAGGTGAGCAAAATCACTCTTGCTCCAGAATACTCAGCAATATGAGAACCAATCGCACGATGGGATAATGCATTTCCAACCGCAAAAGCACCCCCATGCATATGAATAATGATGCCATCTGTAGTCTGATGATGGGGAATTAACCAATCACCACTGACAGCCCTGAATTGCGCCGGAACAACATCAACACTTTTGGAAAAATTACCCCGCTGAATCGAAACTTCTTCATAAGAGCTTCTTCTCTCTTCTAAGGTCATTGCATTCCAAACCAACAATTGTTGTTTGACTAATTCGTAATAATGAAGAGATAGTGTACTTTGCATAATAGTTATCCTAACTTATGGTTGACAAAATTTTCAATTCTTTCTAGTGCAAGGTGCAACATTCTAGACGTTGTACCAAAATTCAACCTCACAAATTGCTGATCCCCAAACTGAGAGCCTGGAGATAATGCAACGCCAGCTTTTAAAAAGTTCTCAAATGGGTCGACCCATCCTTTAGCAGAACAATTGATCCAGGCCAAGTAAGTAGCCTGAAGATGCTCCATAGATAAGCCTGGAATGGCATTGATTCGCGCATGTACCATATCACGATTTTTGCGTAAATAATCTATCAAGGATGCATGCCAATCTGTTCCGTGCTCTAAAGCCGCTTGAGTGACCTCATAAGCAAATAAGTTCGGATTTGGAATCAGGGTATGCACATCTTGCATCAGCTTTTTCTGAATTTCAGGGTTTGGACAAATCACCCATGACAAACCTAAACCTGGAAAGTTATAGGTTTTATTGGGCGACATGAGAGAAAAGCTGTACTCGTGAACATCACTCCCAATACTTCCAATTGGGTGGTGTTGAAGACCTGCATCTAAGATCAGGTCCGCATGAATCTCATCAGAACACATGATGAGTTGATGCACTTTCGCAAACTCCCCAATAGCCAGAAGCTCTTCTTTAGTAAAAACAGTTCCCCCAGGATTATGCGGATTACACAGCATGAGTAACTTGGTCTGAGGTCTTACCAAACGCTCCAATTGCGCTACATCCAAGATATACCTACCATTATGAAGCGTCATCTCATACTCAGAATAATCCCGCTTCGCTCCCAGCACAGCATCTTTGAAATGGTGATAAGCAGGATGCGGAATTAAAATATGATCGCCTACCTCAGTGAGCATTCTGACGGACAAGTGTAAGCCCGTGACAACACTCGGTAAAAAGGAAATCCATTCTGCAGCAATTTTCCAGTGATAGGTTCTGTGAATGTAATCGACAATGACCTCTTTGAGCTGTTGACTAGCATAGGTATAGCCAAAGACGCCATGCTCGACTCTTTTGGTAAGCGCTTGTATAACCGCTTCAGGTGGTCGAAAATCCATATCAGCAACCCACAAGGGAATCACGTCAGGGCCATACTTATCCCAACGAATGGATTGTGTATGAGAGCGATCTACGTGCTGATCAAATTGGATAATGGACATAAAGAATCCCCCAACAATGACCTAAATTTGTTGGGGCGGTACTTATTTCTTATTACCTGTTTTAATACCAAACAATATTTCTTTAGCTTTGTCATCATGAAGCGGCTGACGCAGCGCAGTCAACACTTCCACCCCACGTTTAACTGCTGGGCGCTGATCAATCTCATTGAACCAGGTCTGCACATGCGGATACTCTGACAATTCAACACCTTGATTTTTCCAGTTGCGTAACCATGGATAAATCGCGATATCTGCAATGGAATAGGTTTTACCTGCGATGAACTTATTTTTCGCTAATTGGCGGTCCATCACTCCATACAAACGATTCGCTTCTTTGGTATAGCGATTAATCGCATACTCGACCTTCTCTGGCGCATAAATACGGAAGTGATGCGTCTGACCTAACATTGGACCTACTCCGCCCATTTGAAACATCAACCATTCCATCACCTTAAATTTATCCGTTGTACTCTTTGGTAAGAACTTACCCGTCTTGGATGCGAGATATAGAAGAATAGCGCCAGACTCAAAAACGCTGATGGGCTTGCCATCTGGGCCATTCATATCGACTAAAGCAGGGATGCGATTATTGGGACTAATGCTCAAAAACTCAGGTTTAAATTGGTCGCCCTTACCAATATCAATCGGATGCGCTTCCCAATCAAGTCCGAGTCGATAACCACACTCTTCCAACATGATGTGAACTTTATGGCCGTTTGGGGTTGCCCAAGAATATACCTGTATTGCCGGTGCAGCATTCTTTTTCGTTGTCAATTTATTCTCCGTCTCTTTCATTGATCAATTTATCTTACTGCTACAGGCCTAGCTTTGCATTCGCTGGAAATAAGTGGCGGAGCGCATCGGCATCTACCGTCGTTTTAAATTCAAAATTTGCCTTTAAACCTTCCGCTTTTTTCGCAGCAGGTCGTGCATTGATCACATCGATCCAACATTTAATATTAGGTAGTTTCGTCCAAGCATCATCTCCCAAAACAAAAGGAATCATTCGCGCCCAACCCCATACCGCCATATCGACAATACTGTACTTTCCGGCAACCATCCACTTTCGACTCGCTAAATGTTCTTCAATGATGTTCCAATGACGCCATGCCTCAAAATCAAAACGATTGACCGCATACTCTTTTGGCTCTGGTGCGAAACGCTTAAAGTGAACTGATTGTCCACAATA
>CANJBQ010000055.1 GCA_947472645.1 Burkholderiaceae bacterium | reverse complement strand
TATGGCCGGCCATTTAGGACATTAAATGTGATTGATGAATCGAACCGCGAGATCTTAGCGATTGAAGTTGATATTAGTCTACCCGCAGCTAGAGTCGTTCGAACTTTGGAGCAATTAGAAGAGATCTATGGCTTGCCAGAAGCCATACGCCTAGATAATGGCAGCGAACTAAGGTCTGCCATCTTTATGGAGTGGTGCATGGAAAAAGGGATTGAACTGAAGTTTATCCAACCAGGAAAACCTCTACAAAATGCTTTTGTAGAGCGTTTTAACAAAACTTACCGATATGAAGTTTTAGATGCTTATTTATTTGATAACCTCAGAGAGGAGCGAGAAATTACAGAAACTTGGATAACGACTTATAACGAAGATCGCCCACATCGGGCACTTGGCAGAATACCGCAGAGAGAGTATCGAAAGCAGGCAAAAACAACACTGTTAAAACGTCCATTTGACCGGGGCTACTACAATTGAAAAGGAGCGGACGCGCAATCATATTTGGTGCCGGGGGACAAGACGGGTATTTTATAGGAGAATATTTGTTGTCTTTGGGTTATCAAATTTCCCCTTTTATTTATCAAAGGGGAAAAATTAGTCCCGCTGTAGATGTGGCTGATTTTAATAATGTCAGTAGAGTAATTAAAGAAATAAAACCAAATTTTGTCTTTCATCTTGCTGCGCGATCCTCTACCCGGCATGATTTTATTCTTGAAAATCATCGGGCAATTGTGGATGGAGCCCTTACAATTATGGAGTCTGTGGACAGGTATGCTCCAGATGCCAAAGTTTTTTTAGCCTCAAGTGGGCTAATTTTTAGAAATTGTGGACGTCCATTGAATGAAAATGATGAGTTTATAACCGACACATCCTACGCAATGGCAAGGCTAGAAGCGCTACAGATTGCAAGGTATTATCGCCAAAGAGGGCGCAAAGTTTTCGTAGGCTTTTTATTTAATCATGAAAGCCCATTACGCCCACCAAATTCTGTAGCTCGCAAGATTGCTGGTAATGTAGCTGAAATTTACCTTGGGATACAAAACTCGCTGATCATTGGTAATGCCAATGTTATTAAAGAGTGGATGTGGGCTGGCGACGCAGTTAAAGCAATGTTTTGCCTTGTAAATCAAAACGACATATTCGAAGCCTGTATTGGTGACGGTATTGGCAGGTCAATACGTGAGTATGCAGCTGCATGCTGTGAAGTAGTTAATCTCTGCATAGATGATTATTTGGTGGAGATATCAGGATATGAGGCCGAGTATCAATTTCTAGTAAGTGATCCATCTAGGATTCAATCACTCGGATGGATACCAGAGGTGGATATGGCAAGTCTTGCAATGCGAATGGTAAAAGAAGAAATTCTCATCAGGCAAAGTCAAAAACCATAAATCATGTAAAAAGTGATTTGGATATCCAAATCCAAGACTAAATAGTCTGGCGCACTTTCTGATTATGTTCTCTATGCATTGTAAGTGCATAATTTCAATAGATAGATTTGAGTTTGGTGAGAATTTTTTTCTAAGTAGATGGCGATGCTCCTAAATAGTGCGATAAAATCGAACGGTAATCAACGAATAGAGCTGTTGAATCTGGGGCAGTCGAAGATAGTTATCGTTCAGTTTGCCGGCCTTATGAGATTATGCAGCGGACCCATGACTGGTATGAGAGCATCACCATTGCTAACATTCGAGTTACACAGCGAGCATTCAGTTCGTGCGTAACTCGAAGTCCATTGGAGAGCTCGAAGACATAGTGGGCCAGAACATGTCGCCACACGAGCTTGCAATGGTGATGGACTGAGATCTAGGTACAGGCGCTGGAACTTACGCAGCCTAGTTAGCCATGAAGAAGGGCTGTGCGGCCCCAAGCCGCACGACTCCAAGAGCAACGGCACTCCGCTATTCTCAGCACTCAACGTGTTGGATGCCCATGTCATCTTCAGTAGCTTCACCACCTACTGAGGGGCTAAAATTTCTTAAACAGATCGACTGTAAGTTACTTAAGGACCTGGAGCTACACTTGATCGTAGAAAACTACGCCACGCAAAAACATCCGGACGTTCAGGCGTGGTTGGCGAAACATACATGCTTTCATATCTACTTCACACCCACCAAGGAGTCTTAGCTGAACATGGTCGGACGCTTCTTCTGGCGACATACCCATGAAACGCCTGCGTCGTGGTGTGTTCACCAGGGTCCCCGTTCGTGACAGACATCGACGAATATATCGCTCACTAAAACCACAAACCCAAACCGATCATCTGTTCCAACAGCACGGGCGACATCCTACAAAAGCTCATTTGTGCCAACAACTGCTTAAGTTCCAAAAGAATGAAGCACTACATTAGACTAATAATGAATAATTCACACTCAAATAAAACCAAATTAATATTCAAGTTAGCGCGTTTTGCTCAAAGGTTAGCAGCTTATGCGCAAGGCAAAGGCTACGGCGCAGCAACTATAAGACAGGAAAACAGTCTCTGTCACGAATTATTAAATAAAACAGCAAATCTCGCAGTAGATATAGGTGGGAATATAGGCGAATATACAGCTGAGCTACGATTTCGCAACCCAAATTTAGAAATACATACGTTTGAGCCGTCCCTGCTAAATATTGAAAAACTGAAGATGCGTTTTAAGAATGACGATAATATAAAAATATTACCTTTCGCCATTTCAGAAAACCCCGGATCAGCCGTATTATTCTCAGATAAACCTGGCTCTGGCTTGAGTAGTCTATCGCACAGAAAACTTGAACACTTCAATATTGACTTTGACGTTAAAGAAAGTATCAACACTATACGTTTTGAAGACTATTGGATCGAACATCTGAACAAGCGAAGCTTGGATATTGTAAAAATAGATATTGAAGGACACGAACTATCTGCGTTAAAAGGATTTGGGAAGGCAATATTTAATACAAATGTAATTCAGTTTGAGTTTGGCGGTTGTAATATTGATACAAGAACATATTTCCAAGACTTCTGGTATTTTTTTAAAGAACATAACTTTAAAATTTACAGAATCACACCTTTTGGAATTGAAACTATCGAAACATATAGAGAAAGTGATGAGCATTTCTTAACCACCAACTTTATAGCAGTAAATAATACCTGAATCTGTGAGCTCCTGTCTTCATCTCCTCCCCTTAGGAAATTACAGGATAGTAAGTTTCAACTAATCTAAACTATGACTAGTGAATTGAACATGCATAAAATTTTAGTAACACGCAGCGCCAGATTTTTGGGATCGACTTATCAAAGACGGCGCTGACGTGTTATGTGTTGATAACTTCTTAACCGGCTCGAAGCAGAATATTGCACACCTGCTGAGCCACAACTATTTTGAGCTGATTCGTCACGATGTAACCTCTCGCTTTCTGTGGAAGTGGGCTAAATCTACAACTTAGCCTGCCCTGCCAGCCCCATCCTCAACCAACACGACCCTGTGCAAACAATTAAAACCAGCGTGCATGGCGCCCTCAACATGCTCGGCCTTGCCAAACAAGTTAATATTCGCATTATGCAGGCATCTACCAGCGAAGTGTATGGAGACCCTTTAGTGCATCCGTAGACTGAGGCCTATTGGGGCAAAGTCAACCCTATCGGACCGCAGTCGTGTTGCGACGAGGGTAAGCGTTGTGCGGAGACATTATTTTTTGACTATTACCGTCAATGTAATCTGGACATTAAGGTCTTGCGTATCTTTAACACCTATGGCCCGCGCATGCACCCCAACGACGGGCGGGTCGTGAGTAATTTCATAGTGCAAGCACTTAAGGGCGAAGACAGCACTATTTACGGCACTGGCCAGCAGACCCGATTATTCTGCTATGTAGATGAAATGAACGAGAGATTTGTTTGGATGTTGCACACATAGCGCGACTTTACGAGCCCGATCAATATGGTTAATCCTTGTAATTCACTATGCTCGAACTTGCCGAAAAGGTCACCAAACTGGTGGACTCGAAGTCGAAACTGCTCTTTATGCCGCTGCCAGTAGACGACCAAAACAAAGGCAACCTGACATCTTTCTTGCCAAAGAGAAATTGGCTTGGTAACCCACAGTTTCGCTTGAGGATGACCTCAAAGAAACCATCAAATACTTTAAACTTACTTTTCTCAAAACTAACAGAGGCTATTGAACACGATGCAATCTAAGAAAATTCTTGTTACCGGATCATCGGGCCTGATTGGCTCTGAAGTAGTAAAATTTTTTTCTGAAAAGGGATTTTTCGTTCACGGAATAGATAATAACCAAAGAGCAAACTTTTTTGGACCGAAAGGAGATACAAGATGGAATCAGTTAAGACTTGAGAAAGAAATAAAAAATTTCACTCATCATGAAGTTGATATTAGAAATAGAAATTTAATTTTAGAATTAATACAAAAAATTAAACCTAATTTGATAGTTCATTCAGCGGCGCAACCTTCACATGATAAGGCTGCAGAGATACCGTTTGATGATTTTGATACAAACGCAGTCGGCACATTGAACATACTCGAAAGTGTTCGACGTGCTTGTCCAGAATCACCATTCATTCATATGTCTACAAACAAAGTATATGGAGACGCGCCTAATAAAATCAAAATGAATGAACTTGAAACAAGATGGGAGTATTCTGATGCAAATTACTCTTTAGGAATTGCTGAGAATTTTACTATTGATCAATCAAAACATTCACTGTTTGGAGCTTCGAAGGTAGCAGCTGATGTAATGGTACAAGAATATGGGAGATATTTTAATATGCCGACATGTTGTCTTAGAGGTGGATGCTTGACAGGTCCAAACCACTCTGGAGTTGAGTTGCATGGATTTATAAATTATCTAGTTAAATGCAACCTTGAAAAGAAAAAATATATTATTTTTGGATACAAAGGGAAACAAGTTAGGGATAACATACATTCATATGATGTTGCTAACTTTATCTGGAATTTTTATCAGGCTCCTCGAAGTGGAGAGGTATATAATATTGGAGGAGGTAAAGATAATTCTTGCTCTATTATTGAGGCATTTAAAATTGTAGAAAAAATGTCAGGCATTAAAATGAATTATGACTACACTGATATTAACCGTATTGGTGATCATATTTGCTATTACAGCAATCTCACAAAAATGAAAGCTCATTATCCCAATTGGGATGTTACATTTTCATTGGAGGAAACTATTAAAGAAATAATAATTGCTAATAGAAATTTAATTTAATAATAAAAATGATTATCGTTAAACTACAAGGGGGTTTAGGCAATCAAATGTTTCAATATGCAGCAGGAAAATATCTTGCACAAAAACATAACGTTGAATTAAAACTCGATTTAAAATTTTTACTTGATCGATCTCTAAGGAAAAATTTTGTTTTTCGTGACTACGACCTAGATATATTTGGAATTTGTAAAGAAAAATATCAGACTAATATTAATGTGGATTTTGGTCGATATAGAAGGCTATCGAGGATTAAATATTACTTAGCGTCTAAGATTAATTCTAATTTACCGAAGTATGTTAGGGAAAGTCCCTATTCGTTTGATGAATCATTTTTTCAAATCCCAGATCATAGTTATCTAGAGGGGTATTGGCAGAGTTGTCGTTATTTTGAAGAAATAGCAAGTCAGATTCGGTCTGATTTTCAAATTTTGCATGAGTTCAGTGAAATCGGAGTCCATTTATTGAGTCATATAAGAAGTACTAATGCCGTATGCGTAAATGTGAGGAGAGCGGACTTTGTTAACATTAATAAAGCAAATCTTCATCATGGATTTTGTGATTTGAATTACTTCAAATCCTCAATTGATACAATTAAATCGCTAATTGAAAATCCTACTTTCTTTATTTTTTCAGACGACATTGCGTGGTGCGTTGAAAAATTTAAATTTTTAGATAATGTAACTATCGTCACACATGAATATGCGGGAAGAAAATTTTCTCAATACCTGAATTTAATGACAAATTGTAAACACTTTATAATACCAAATAGTACATTTGGTTGGTGGGCTGCTTGGTTAGGCGGTAACTCAGGAAAAATTGTAATCGCACCCAGTAAATGGTATATGAATAAAAAAATGGATACGCGGGAACTTTTGCCCAAGTCTTGGTTAAGAGTTGACAACTGATTTTTTGTGTTATTCAACTTCAAAGTTAAAATTCTAAATTTAGTCAATGATCAGTGAAAATAATTTTCGAATATCTATAATCACTATTAACTATAATGGGGCACCATTCATTGAGAGATGCATTAAATCTATTTTAGGGCAGTCTTATGACAATTGGGAACATATCATAGTTGATTGCGGGTCTACTGACAATTCACTGGCTAAGCTTCGATTATTAACTCACTCAAAATTAATTATTAAAGAAAATGATTTTTGTAGCGTTAGTGAAGGCAGAAATTTAGCAATTAGTTATTCAACTGGTCATTTATGCGCCATACTTGACATTGATGACTTTGCTCTACCAAACCGATTATTGGATCAAGTAAATTTATTTAAAAATGATCGAAATTTAATTTGCGTCGGTGGAGACTTTCATGCAAATATAAATAGGAATGGTTTTTTTAAAAAATTATTTTTTTCAAAAAGTAAATTATTTGAAATGCCATCCAGCCATCGCGAAATGGTTACTATGTTGAATCTCGGATTAAATCCAATAGTTCACTCTACTTTAATGTTTGATAAATCTGCGTTTGACGCTATCAAAGGATATAGAAACAGTATGGAGAAATCAGAAGACTTTGATCTTGTTCTTAGATTTTCGAGAGTCGGAAAATTGGGATCATCGCCTACTCCAGTCAGTGAATTGTATTTTGGAGTTCCGAATTCTCATACTGTCCGCCATAAACCCCAAGGTATGGGGCCATTGCATTTTGTGTTTTTGTCACTTATTGAAAATCTTGATTATCCAAAGAAGAACATTTCACATACAGACATACTTTTATTTCTAGTAAGACTACCTGAAAATGTATTGTCTGGTTTGCAATCTAAATTGATATTATCCATTCTTTTGGAAAAAGTTAAATTATCTCGGCATGCCAAAAGAATTTTCTATAGATTTTTTTTTAGAAATTTACTGTCTTTTTTTTCTGTAGTTAATGATGGCAAATTTAAAAAAATTAATAATCTTCAAGAGATTGCAACAATTGTAGAAGGTAGTCGGATTCGAGGGAAATTATGAGAATGTTTATAACTGGTGGCGCCGGATTTGTTGGAAGCAATTTAGTGGATAGGCTTCTATCGCTGGGGCACTACGTAGTAGTATTTGATAATCTTTCCACTGGACAAATTGCATTTCTTGATAATGCGAAAAAGTATAATACTTTTAAATTTGTTCACAATGATATTTTAAACTTCGACTCATTGCAATCTTCAATGAGTGGTTGTGATGTCATCTTTCATCTTGCTGCAAATGCAGACGTTCGATTTGGAATTAATCATCCGGGCAAAGACCTTGAGCAAAACACCATAGCTACATACAACGTACTTGAGGCAATGCGCGCCAACGGCATTAAGAAGATCGCCTTCTCCTCAACAGGTGCAGTGTATGGTGAAGCTCCTGTTGTCCCAACCCCAGAAGACGGCCCGTTTCCAATTCAGACCTCGCTTTACGGCGCATCCAAAGCAGCCGGCGAGGGTTTGATTGCTGCGTATTGTGAGGGCTTTGGATTCCAGTCCTGGATCTTCCGCTTTGTATCCATTTTGGGGGATCGGTACACGCATGGCCATGTGTTTGACTTCTATCAAAAGCTTAAGACTGATCCGACGCGTTTATCTGTTTTGGGAAATGGCAAGCAGCGCAAGTCTTATCTGTATGTTCAAGACTGTATCGATGCCATCCTTTTGGCCATGGATAAAGCCAATGAGAAGATTAACATCTTCAATCTAGGAGTGAACGGTTACTGCGAAGTAAACGACTCAATCGGTTGGATCTGTAAAGAACTCGGAGTTGAGCCAACTCTTGAGTATTCAGGGGGTGATCGCGGTTGGATTGGAGACAACCCGTTCATCTTTTTGGATACAAAAAAGATCGAATCTTTGGGATGGAAGCCTAAGTATGGCATACGGGATGGCGTGGTGAAGACGGTGGAGTACCTTCTGGCCAACGAGTGGGTATTTAAGGAGCGTGAACAATGAGAAAATTTGCATTGATCACTGGTGGTTCGAAAGGCTTGGGGGCACGCTTGGTGCAACGGTTTTGGCTTGATGGGTACAGCCTTGTTGTCGTCGCTAGGAACCATGTCGATATCTACTCCATATTTGATCAGCTGCCCAAGCTTCGTGATCAAAGTGCTATGGTTATGGGGTGTGACTTAGCGGATGCCGCAAAAGTTGCAACAATGCTTGATGCCATCAAAGCAAAGATCCCTCACTTGGATGTTTTGGTTAACAACGCTGCAATACAGGGGCCGATCGGCCCCTTGGGTGAAAACGATCTATTTACTTGGCAACAGACTCTGCAGGTCAACCTGCTTGCGCCGGTCGCTTTGTGTCGGGGGTTGATCCCTTTGATGAAGAGACCGGACGGAGCATCCATCATCAATTTGTCGGGGGGCGGTGCGACGGGGCCTCGTGTAAATTTTAGTTCCTATGCAACTTCTAAAGCCGGACTGGTGCGCTTCAGCGAGACGATTGCCGATGAGTTGAAATGCGAAGGTATCCGCGTTAACTGCATCGCTCCGGGTGCGATGAAGACCGCGATGTTAAAAGAATTGCTGGTAAAGGGCGATGCCGCAGGAGGTCGGGAGGTATCTTTAGCGAGTGAGGTTTTCGAAAAAGGTGGGGCCTCAATGGATCGTGTCGCTGACTTGGCACTTTTTTTAGCCAGTGATGCCAGTAAAGGAATTTCCGGTAGATTGATCAGCGCTGTTTGGGATAACTGGGAGGAGTGGCCAAAGCATCTGGATGAAATCTCCCGAAGTGATGTCTACACCTTGCGCCGTATTTCTGGAAGAGACCGTGGATTAGTGTGGGGTGACAAGTGAATACAAAATACAAACCCTTCGGTGTTGGTATCATTGGCTGCGGTTTGATAGGACAAAAGCGTGCCAAAGCATTAGGTCAAGGAGGCCAACTTGTGGCTTGTGCTGACCTTGACGTCCTTCGTGCGGAGAGTTTGGCGCGGATGAGTAACGCCAAGGTTTACCGTGACTGGCGGGAACTGGTGTGGTCGCCCTTAGTGGATGTGGTCATCGTGGCTACGCTGCATGACTCTTTAGCCGAAATTAGTATCAATGCTGCTAAGGCGGGTAAACATGTGTTGGTGGAAAAACCGGCTGCGCGTAACGCCGCCGAGTTGGCCCCAGTTATCGCAGCAGTAGCCAAGCATGGTGTGAAAGTGCATGTAGGGTTCAACCATCGCTATCACCGATCGTTGCGCAAGGCTAAAGAGCTTGTGGAATCTGGGGTGCTTGGTGATTTGATGTTTGTTCGCGCGAGATATGGCCATGGTGCCCGTGTTGGTTATGACAGAGAGTGGCGTGCTGATCCAGCACTATCTGGCGGTGGCGAATTGATTGATCAAGGTCCGCATCTGATCGACCTCTCTCGTTGGTTCTTGGGCGAGATAACCGAGGTTCAAGGTTTTGCTTACACCTATTTTTGGGATATGCCCGTAGATGACAACTGCTTCATGTTGCTTAAAACGGCCAAGAAACAGGTGGCGTTTTTGCATGCGTCGTGCACTGAGTGGAAAAACCTTTTTTCCATGGAGATCTTCGGCAAGCTAGGTAAGTTAGACTTATCGGGGCTAGGTGGTAGCTACGGAGTTGAAAAAATAACCTGGTTCCGGATGCTCCCTGAAATGGGGCCACCGGAAACAACATCATGGGAGTACCCCATGGGGGATGATTCATGGGAGGTTGAAATTGCTGAATTTTTTGAAGATATCCGCTTGGATCGTGAGCCCTCAGTTGGCTTGTTAGATGCCCAAGCTGCATTGAAGGCTGTTGAGTCAATTTACTTGGAGTCTGGATATGATCATTGCGCGTAGCCCGTTACGCATCACATTAGGGGGAGGGGGGACTGATTTGCCATCCTATTACCAAGACCACGAGGGTTTTCTGGTGTCGGCGGCGATTGATAAGTATGTTTACGTGAATGTCATGCGGCCATTTACGAAGGGTATCTACCTCAAGTACTCCCAGATTGAACATGTGGAGCAGATCGCCGATGTCAAGCACCCGATTATCCGTGAAGCATTGCAGATGCTCGGGTTCAAGACGCCACAAGTTGAGATTACAACCCTTGCCGACATTCCTGCGGGTACAGGGCTCGGTTCATCCGGTAGCTTCACAACCGCCTTGCTCAAGGCGCTCTATACCCACCGTAAACGCCATTTGCACCAAGAGGAACTGGCCGAACTGGCCTGCCATATCGAGATTGATCGTTTGGGCGAGCCAATCGGTAAACAAGATCAGTACATTGCCGCTGTAGGCGGGGTGACCTGCTTTACTTTCCACAAGGATGACAAGGTCACTGCGGCGCCTTTAGGTATCAGTATGCACACCATGTTTAACCTCGAGGACAACCTCCTACTTTTCTTCACCGGCTTCTCACGAAGTGCAAGTAGCATATTGAAAGATCAGAAGGTGAAGTCGCAGCAAAATGATGTCGACATGCTGAACAACCTGCAATACCTCAAAGATTTGGGCTACCAAAGCCGGGATGCATTGGTTGATGGCAAGACAAAGCTGTTTGGTGAACTGATGCACGAGCACTGGCAGCACAAGAAGCGCCGCTCGGGAGGCATGAGCAATCCGAAAATTGATGAGTGGTATGAACTTGGCATGAAAAACGGCGCTGTGGGTGGCAAGCTGGTGGGAGCCGGTGGGGGTGGCTTTTTGATGTTCATGGCAGATGACCGCAACAAGCTACGCCATGCCATGGCGCATGCGGGCTTGGAAGAGGTACGCTTCAAGTTTGACTTTGAAGGCACCAAGGTCGTGATGTCCTCTTGATGCGGGCAACCTGATGTATACTGTTGCAATCTTGGCTGGTGGACTTGCCACACGTTTGCGTCCGATTACGGAGACCATACCTAAGGCTCTAGTCAATGTTGCAGGCAAGCCGTTTATAATTCGGCAGTTGCAATATCTACGAGAGCAAGGGATAAGTAACGTTGTGCTGTGTACAGGCCATCTCGGTGACATGGTTCGAGAAGTGGTGGGCAGTGGCGTTAGTTTTGGGCTCCAGGTCAGCTACTCTGAAGACGGCCCTAACTTGCTAGGTACGGGTGGAGCACTCGTGAAGGCTATTCCCCTTTTGGGTGACGACTTCTTTATTTTATATGGTGACTCGTTCTTACCGGTGAATTTTTCGGTCGCTCAAAGGGCCTACGAGGAGAGCAGGCAGCCTGCGTTAATGACTGTTCTAAAAAATCAGAACCAGTGGGACAAGAGCAACGTGCTGTTTGTGGATGGTCGGCTACTTGAATACAGCAAGCACACACCGCGGGCGGAGATGGTCTATATCGACTACGGATTAGGTATTGTCTCGGCGTCGGTACTGAAGGAACGCCCTGTTGGCCAGTCGTTCGATCTCGCAGAAGTTTATCGAGATTTGTCTTTGAAAGGAAAATTGACGGGCTTGGAGGTACATGAGCGATTCTACGAAATAGGTTCGCACACTGGTTTGCAAGAAACGGAAGATTATTTTTTTACCAAGGAGAAAGTATGAGTTACGCAGCTCAGCACATGAAGGAAGCAGCCGAGATCATCCAGAAAATAGATGTATCAGCCATCGAAAAAATGGTAGACTTGCTAGCAATGGTAAAAGCAGATGGGGGACGTATTTTCTTCCTGGGCGTTGGTGGAAGTGCTGGTAATTGCTCTCATGCAGTGAATGATTTCCGCAAGATTGTAGGTATTGAGTCTTACGCCCCTACCGACAATGTTTCTGAGTTGACGGCGCGCACAAATGATGAGGGTTGGGCAACTGTATTTGTAGAGTGGCTCAAGATTAGCAAACTGCAACCTAAAGATGCATTATTCATCTTTTCTGTAGGGGGTGGTAACTTGGAAAAGAACATCAGTTCCAATTTGGTGGAAGCCATTAAGTTGGCAAAATCTGTCGGTGCAAAAGTGACTGGGGTTGTCGGCCGTGACGGTGGTTATACAGCGCAAGCTGCGAATGCTTGCGTGGTTGTGCCAACGGTCAACCCCGAGACCATCACTCCTCACTCTGAAGCGTTCCAAGCCGTGGTTTGGCACTTGTTAGTCTCCCATCCCAAGCTCAAAGCTAACCAGACCAAATGGGAATCTGCGGTCAAGTAAATCCGCAGTGGTAAATGACAGATATGAAGCGTGCAGTTTTTTTGGACAGGGATGGGGTAATTAATCGCGCTATAGTATGTAATGGCAAGCCTTATCCGCCCGCAGATCTAGCAGCACTAGAGATCCTGCCCGGTGTAACTGATGCAATGCACTTGCTCCACGAAGCGGGATGGCTGTTGATTGTGGTGACCAACCAGCCAGATGTAGCCAGAGGAACCACGTCGCTCGCCAATGTGGAGGCCATTAACGCATATTTGCAGCACTGTCTGCCAATTGATGATTTCCGTACCTGTTATCACGATAGTAGTGACGGATGCAATTGCCGTAAACCGCTACCTGGCGCGCTGCTTGCGGCAGCGAATATCCATGGGATTGAACTTGCATCGAGCTATATGGTCGGTGACCGTTGGCGGGATACCGAAGCTGGCGAACGTGCCGGTTGCAAAACAATTTTTTTGGACTATGGCTACGACGAAAAGCAGCCAAAAAATTTTAACCATCGTGTGCGTTCTCTTGCCGAGGCTGCAGACATTATTTTAGGAAGATGAAATGAAAAAGGTAGAAGATCTCAAGGTTCAAATTTTTGCTGATGGCGCTGACAAGGAAGGCATGCTGGAAATGTATGCCAAACCATATATCAAGGGTTTGACCACTAATCCAACTTTGATGAAAAAGGCGGGTATCACCGACTATCGCGCATTTTGCAAAGACATTCTCACGCACATCAAAGATAAGCCGCTGTCTTTTGAAGTGTTCTCGGATGACTTCATAGAGATGGAGCGTCAGGCAATGGAAATTGCCAGTTGGGGCGCTAACGTCTACGTAAAAATCCCTGTGACTAACACAAAACAAGAGTCTTGCTATGCGCTAGTGAAGAAGCTCGGTCAGCAAAAGGTCAAGATGAACGTAACGGCCATCATGACGATGGCTCAAGTCAGGGATGTGGTTGCAGCGCTGAATCCCAACGTACCAAGCTATGTCTCGGTTTTTGCTGGGCGTATTGCTGATACAGGTCGGGACCCAGTTCCGATAATGGCGGCTGCAGTTGAAATGCTAAAGGTTACTCCAGCAGCAGAGCTGATCTGGGCTAGCCCACGCGAATTGCTCAACATCTTTCAGGCTGATGAGGTAGGTTGTCAAGTGATCACGGTTACTAACGATATATTGAAAAAACTCACATTAGTGAACTACGATTTGAATAATTACTCATTGGATACTGTAAAAATGTTCTATACCGACGCGCTATCAGCTTGTTTCAAATTATAAATCTTAATATAAAACCATCCACAGTATTTAAATCGAATACTTGATTAAATGAATTTAAATAATAATCCAGAAAAAGGAGATTTGCTAATACTGATAACGGTAATATCATTTTTTTATTTAATGTTGTATCCGATTGTTGATTATTATTATGAATTGGATGAGGTATCGGCCCAGCTTTCAAGTGGCATTAATTTATTAAGTTATTTTATCTATATTTTTGGAATTATTGCTGCTTTGATGATTGTAAATTCATTAATAATGCTGCATGGGGCGAAATATGATATTACAGAAAAAAATAATTCAAATATTATCAAACTGCCTAATAAAAAAAAAATTGGGACGTTTATTTTTTATGAAATTCTTTCGTTAATACTATCGATATATATTTTTTCAAGTCAATCATTGGATTATGCGACTTTATTTAATAGAGAAAATCGTAGTTCTGGAATTTTTTTAACACAAGAGTGGGTTATTTATGTGTTATTTATGCAGGCAATAACATTTTATGGCATATATTATTATAATCAATTGTCTAAGGCTGAGAGGGCATTGTTGCTGATTTTAATATTTTTAATTTTATTTGTGGAGTTTGTATTGCTAGGAGCTAGGCGTTATTCGACCGCAATTATTTTATTTTCGTTGTATGTGCGCGGTTATATTAGCTATATATTTAGAAGTAAGATTGGATTGTTAATATTTTTCTTGTCATTAATTGCTGGATTATTATTTGGTGCAGTGCGAGAATACATCTATCATCAATTAATTTTAGATCATGTTTCAGCCGATGATATTATTCGTTTATCATTGTTATCGAATGAATTTAATGAAATTGGTTCAGGAGTAATAAAATCAATACTAATCGGAAATGACATGAATTCAATTAAAATGGGATCTACATTATTAGATGGAGTACTTTTTCTAATTCCACGAGTATTCTATCCCGATAAGCCGATAACACTTTCGAGCACTTTAGGATTTCCAATATCAATTTATGCGGAAATGTTCGTTAATTTTAATCTGATATCGATTTTTATATTTTTATTTATATTTTTGTATGTGGGGTATTTATCGAAAAAACATAGTAATAAATTCCGGACATGTGTAGTCGCTGCCTACTCATTTGATTTTATACGTGCTGAAACAGGCACTATTATTTATACAATCGTCGTAATTGGAGTTTTCTATTACATAATTAAATTTACAGATAGAAAATTAACAATTAAATGAGGGCAACTATTGCTAGAATTTCGACTGTCGTAGGTGTGTAGAATGATTACATTAATTTTGACTGGGGGTGGGCGGCATTATGATCTAGAAAGATTTTTTGCATCTCTTGAAATTGTATACTTCAGTGGATTTAATAATGTGCAGTTAATTTTTGTCAATCAAGGTGACTATACCCCTAGAGCTAAATTTAACTATTTATCGTTGATTGATTACATTGAAATCAACACAAACAAGATTTCTTTGTCTAATGCTAGAAATATTGGTTTAAAAATGGCAGTGGGTGAAATAATAGGTTTCCCAGATGACGACTGTTGGTACTCGGAGAGTGTATTAAATGAAATTCGTTTAGAGTTTGATAAAGATTTAACTGTTGATGCTATTTGTACTAATGTATATGATCCAATAAAAGGGCAATCATATGGTGGACGCCCAGTTGGCGTTAATCTTAGCGTTACATTCAGTAATTTATTTGAATTACCAATTTCGGTTGGAATTTTTTTGCGAAAGTCGTCTTTTGCGAAAGCGGGTTTTTATTTTGACGAAAGTCTAGGAGCTGGTACTATTCTTGGAAGTGGTGAGGAGACGGACCTCATTTATCGACTTTTAAAATCTAGAGCTAGAGTAGTGTATCTGGGATCAATACAAGTTTATCACCCTGTTCCCAACTATAGTCACCAAGATATTAAGAAATATTATGAATATGGTCTGGGGTTTGGTTTTCTTAATGGAAAAATTTTACGCGATGGTCAGTGGCGTATTTTGAGTAATTTGCTATACGTTATTTTTCGCTCAATAATTGGTTGTTTAATTTATATTTTTAATCCAATTAAGTGTAGACTTTATTGGAAGCGCTTAGTGGGTATCTCTTTGGGGTTGCTAAAAGGCTATAAAAATTCGCAGATAAAGTCGCTGAATTCAAATTAAATCATAGTATTTTTCTAGTGATTTTAAAAGCAAAAATATTGGATTATCGAGGGTGTAAAGTGAGCTTAATCAACGAAAAAATTTGGTACAAAACACAGGCTATACGAGTTTGACTTTCAACTGTGAGAAGTTGTAATCTTGGCCGCGTAAAGAATTTAAATTAACTAATATATCACTAGTGTCCCAACGTTAATCGAACAAATTCAATTGGTTAGCGGAGTCGGACTGAAATTGATCAGTGACGATACCGTTAAGTAGTTGATCTAAAGGGATTCTTTCAAACATGGTTAAGCTCAAGATCTGTAATAGTTGATAGAGAC
>CANJBQ010000054.1 GCA_947472645.1 Burkholderiaceae bacterium | reverse complement strand
TTTTCAACTTTTCATAAAGAGGACTACCCGGCGGATATTGTTGGTTTAACCAAACATCTAAATTGTCGTCTAACTCGCGACCATGAATTTGTGAAGTTAGCTCAGAAAGCAATTGCCGATACTGAGTCTGACTTGCGGAAATCTCGACAATTTTAGGTGATTCTGACATCGAATAAAACTCCAAAATATGAATTATTATGCAAGTTTTACTTTAAATTGATAAAATGAAGCTGTCAAGCACTATAATTCATACTCAAGGGTTATTCCTAGTGCTTTGATAGCAGAACATAGGACAATTTTATTCATGACTGAAGTAGAAAATACAGATTTAAAAAGTTTAGGGGAACGGGTTAGTTCAATTCGTTCACGGCGTGGTATGACCCGTAAATCAGTTGCTCAAATTGCGAATGTTTCTGAACGTCATTTAGCCAATCTTGAATATGGCAAAGGAAATGCTTCTTTCCTTATTTTGTCCCAGATTGCCCTTGCTTTAGAGTGTAGCCTCGCAGAGTTAATCGGTGATCCTACTACAGCTACTCCAGAATGGTTAATGATTCGAGAGCTATTAATCCCACTAGATGAAAAAGCTATTCGCCAGATTCGGATGAAAATTACTGAAGAATTAAACCAGGCACAAACCACGCCAAAAACCCACTCTCGAATTGCATTGATTGGCTTACGAGGCGCCGGAAAATCTACGCTTGGCCATATGTTAGCTGAAGATCTTGGCTATCAATTTATTGAATTGAGTCGAGAAATTGAAAAATTCTCAGGTTGCTCTGTGTCCGAAATACAGGGACTTTATGGCATGAATGCGTATCGCCGATACGAAAGACGCGCCATTGAAGAAACCATTCAAATCTACCCTGAAGTTGTTATCGCAACTCCTGGAGGGATTGTTTCTGATCCCGCTAGTTTTAATTTAGTCCTTGGACACTGCACGACAGTTTGGCTCCAAGCCAAACCAGAAGATCATATGCAACGCGTTATCGATCAAGGTGATTTAAGACCTATGGCAGATAGCAAAGAAGCGATGGAAGATCTGAAAAAAATCTTGTCTGGTCGGGCCGCTTTCTACTCTCAAGCCAACTTAAAAATCAATACAAGTGATACCGATCTTGAAAATACCTTCTCACTCCTCAGAACAAAAATCAGGGAAACTTTAAAACTAGCTATCTAGGGATTAATGTTTGATATAAAGTGCATAAAATCGCTTTACATTCCCTAAACATGAATTATAATTCTAATTAAATAACTTTATTTTGGAAAGATAGCTATTTTATGGATAAATCTAATCGCGTCGAATATCAGACTAAGCCGTCCCAGTATCGACATTGGAAGCTCGAATTTGCGGGCCCAATCGCTACCCTAATAGCTGATTTTGATGAGGATGGTGGCCTTCGTCCTGGCTATAAACTCAAACTCAATAGCTATGACCTAGGCGTCGATATTGAACTTAATGATGCCGTTAATCGAATTCGCTTTGAACATCCTGAAGTAAGAACGGTCGTTATCACTAGCGGTAAAGATAAAGTTTTCTGCTCTGGAGCTAATATCTTCATGTTGGGAGTCTCTAGCCATTCATGGAAAGTCAATTTCTGTAAATTTACGAATGAAACACGTAATGGTCTTGAAGACTCATCAACATACAACGGCTTAAAGTTTTTAGCCGCCATTAACGGTGCTTGCGCTGGTGGTGGCTACGAACTGGCTCTAGCCTGTGATGAAATTGTTTTGATTGATGATCGATCAAGCGCAGTTAGTCTTCCTGAAGTTCCTCTCTTAGGGGTCTTACCCGGGACCGGTGGCTTAACACGAGTGACCGATAAAAGACACGTCCGTCACGATCTTGCGGATATCTTTTGCACAACCAGTGAGGGTGTCCGGGGCCAAAAAGCAAAAGATTGGCGCTTAGTTGACGAAATAGCAAAGCCAGCCGTATTTAAACAAACGGTTTTAGACCGTTCAATGATACTTGCCCAACAAAGTGATCGCCCCAGTAACGGTAAAGGTGTCTCCCTTACCCCACTCAACCGAACCATCAACGATGATGCACTGAGCTATGAACATGTTGAAGTATTGATTGATCGTGCTAAGCGGATTGCTACATTTACGATCAAATCGCCAACCAAGACAACTATCGATTCTATTGAACAAATTGAATCCACTGGATCAAAATGGTATCCATTTGCAATGGCAAGAGAACTCGAAGACGCTATCCTCAACATGCGTACCAACGAGTTAGATATTGGGATTTGGCTGATTAAAACTCGCGGTGATCACGCCGCAGTGAGTGCAATGGACCAAACCTTGATGGCTCATCAACAACATTGGTTTGTTC
The DNA here is from genome assembly GCA_947472645.1 of Burkholderiaceae bacterium. Classification (GTDB taxonomy): domain Bacteria; phylum Pseudomonadota; class Gammaproteobacteria; order Burkholderiales; family Burkholderiaceae; genus Polynucleobacter. The sequence continues at coordinate 15,765 of CANJBQ010000054.1, read as the reverse complement.
GCGAAACAATTGGTTTACTGCGACGCACCCTAAGTCGTTTTGATGTTTCTTCGAGAAGTTTGTTTGCGCTTATTGAGGAGGGTTCTTGCTTTAATGGTACCTTTTTAGAATTCGCACTCACCTGCGATCGTATTTATCACTTAGCCCTTCCCGATGATGAAGCCAAAACTCCTAAAGTCATGGTTAGCGAAGTAAATTTCGGTACATATCCAATGATTACTGGCCAAAGTCGACTTGGAAGAAGGTTTTATGACGAGGAAGAAGCCATCAATCAAGTACGGTCCCAAGCAGGTCAGTTATTAGACGCTGACCAAGCATTTGCAATTGGACTCAACACATCAAATCCCGATGATATTGATTGGAGCGACGAAGTAAGAATTGCAATTGAAGAAAGAATATCGATGTCACCAGATGCCTTAACAGGTTTGGAAGCTAATCTTCGCTTTAATGGCCCTGAAAATATGTTTACGAGAATTTTTGGCCGTTTAACTGCTTGGCAAAATTGGATTTTTCAACGCCCCAATGCTGTTGGCGATAAAGGAGCTTTAAAAGTCTATGGAAAAGGCGATAAAGCACAATTTGATTGGCACAGAGTTTAATTTAAATACACCACGGAGATGCACATGTCTACTATGAATTACAGCGATAAGATACCAAATAATGTCAACTTAAGCGAAGACCGCACTTTGCAGCGTGCGCTCGAGCAATGGCAACCTAATTATATTAATTGGTGGAATGATATGGGGCCTGATCATTCTCATAATTTTGATGTTTATCTGAGAACCGCAGTGAGTGTCGACCCTTCTGGTTGGGCACAATTTGATCACGTTAAAATGCCTGACTATCGTTGGGGTATCTTTTTAAATCAGGCTGAACAAGACCGTAAGATTAACTTTGGCGACCATAAGGGCGAAGATGTTTGGCAAGACGTTCCTGGTGAATACCGCGCGAATTTACGTCGCATTATAGTTACCCAAGGAGATACTGAGCCCGCATCCGTTGAGCAGCAACGCCATTTGGGACTAACTGCACCTAGCCAATACGACTTACGTAACCTATTCCAAGTGAATGTCGAAGAAGGTCGTCACCTCTGGGCGATGGTATATCTACTCCATAAATACTTTGGACGCGACGGTCGTGAAGAAGGTGAAGCACTCCTCGAGCGCCGCAGTGGCCAGGAAGATAATCCACGCATCTTACAAGCCTTTAATGAAGAAACTCCCGACTGGTTAAGCTTTTTTATGTTCACTTACTTTACCGATCGCGATGGTAAATTTCAATTATGCGCACTGGCTGAATCGAGTTTTGATCCGCTTGCTCGTACGACTAAATTCATGTTGACCGAAGAAGCGCACCACATGTTTGTCGGAGAGAGCGGCGTCTCACGTATTATTCTGCGTACTTGCCAAATGATGAACGAACTCAAGACAGATGACCCGGTTAAATTACGCGCCGCTGGAGTGATTGATCTACCAACTTTACAACGTTATTTAAATTTTCACTTCTCAGTGACCATCGACTTATTTGGCGCCGATGAATCTTCAAATGCTGCCACCTTTTACTCTACTGGCCTTAAAGGTCGTTATGAGGAGAACAAACGTCAAGATGATCACTCATTAAAGAATGACTCTTATAAAGTATTAAATGCATCGAACGGTCATTTAGTCGAAAAAGAAGTGCCTATGCTCAACGCCTTAAATGAAGTTTTGCGTGATGATTACATCAAAGATAGCGTTGGTGGGATAGAGCGCTGGAATAAAGTGATTGAGAAAGCTGGTATCGCATTTCGCTTAAAAGTTCCGCATAAAGCATTTAATCGTAATATTGGCGCTCTATCAGGTATAAAGTTTTCACCGCAAGGCCAAATTATTAGCGACAATGAATGGTTGGCAAAAAAGAATGATTGGCTACCAACAATAGAAGACCGATTGTACGTTGCCAGTTTAATGGGCCGAGTGGTTGAACCGGGTAAATTTGCCAACTGGATCGCTCCTCCGATGATTGGCATCAATCGTCAAGTAGTGGATTTCGAATATATCAGGTTTAATTAAACGCAAGATTAAGAGCACGATTGTGCTCCTTTTTTTGAATGCATCAATCACCTTTATTTGAGTGTATTAAATGAACGCACCTTCAGAAGTCATACAACAACATCTCATTGATCCAGAGGTATGCATCCGTTGTAATACGTGCGAAGCAACCTGCCCAATTGGCGCAATTTCACACGATGATCGTAATTATGTCGTTGATGCCTCGATCTGCAATTTATGTATGGCTTGTATTTCACCCTGCCCTACAGGCTCTATAGATAATTGGCGTAAAGTTCCAGTATCTAAAACATATTCCTTAAAAGAGCAATTATTGTGGGACGAATTACCAAGCGAGTTACCTGATGATCAAGTTATTGTTCTTGTAAAAGCTCCTGTCAAGGCAAGTACGAATCCTAAAGAGCAAAATGTGGGTACTGAGTTACAGCCACTCATCCAGCAGACTCAATATGGCTCAGTAATACCTCCCTGGTCAGCCGCTCATCCATATATCAATCTCTATGGCCCTAAATCACATCATAAATCAATTACCGCAACTGTAACTGGGAATGTTCGTGTCACTGAGGTCGGCAAAGAAAATGATACTCATCACATTGTTTTGGATTTTGGTAAAACACCCTTCCCAGTTCTCGAAGGACAATCTTTAGGCATTATTCCTCCGGGCGTTGATCAATATGGCAAAGCTCACTATGCCAGAATGTATTCCATCGCAAGCCCGAGAGATGGTGAACGCCCAAGCTATAACAACGTATCTCTCACCATTAAACGAGTTTTAGAAAATCGAGCTGGCCTCCCCGTTAAAGGTGTTGCCTCAAATTTTATGTGCGATCTTAAGGTCGGAGATAGCGTACAAGTAATTGGTCCATTTGGAACAAGTTTCTTAATGCCTAATCATGCCAATAGTAATATCATCATGATCTGTACGGGAACAGGGAGTGCCCCAATGCGAGCAATGACAGAATGGCGGCGTAGACAATCTAAATTAGGTCAATTAGAAGGTGGCAAACTGATGCTGTTCTTTGGCGCAAGAACACAAGAGGAACTACCCTACTTCGGGCCCTTACAAAATCTCCCAAAAGACTTTATTGATACTAATTTTGCATTTTCAAGAACCCCTAATCAAGATAAAAAATATGTACAAGACCTAATGCTAAAGCGAACAGGAGATATCGGAGAACTTTTAAAAGACCACAACACCTTTATTTATGTCTGCGGACTCAAACAAATGGAAAGCGGCGTTATTGAGTCTTTACAACATATTGCTAATCAGGCTGGTTTATCATGGGAATCATTGTCTGAGACCCTAAAAAATGAAGGTCGATTACATTTAGAAACTTATTAATATAAATATATGGGCACTGATCATTCTCAATGTGCCCTTGAGTGGAAGACAGAACTATGCCTGAATTAAAAAATCAACCGATTCTAGTGATTGGTGCTGGTATTATGGGTGCCGGTATCGCACAAGTAGCCGCTCAATCAGGGCATCAGGTTTTTTTATTCGATCAAAAAGAGGGGGCTGCTTCACAAGCTCTCGACAAAATGAGACTTACTTTTACTAGTCTCATTAAAAAAGAAAAAATAACACAAGAACAAGCTGATCAAACTTTAAGTCGTATTCAAGTGATTACCATTCTTAAGCAAGCAACAGAGGTGAAGTTAGTCTTAGAAGCCATTATTGAAAATCTTGCTATCAAACGTACTCTCTTTGCGCAACTCGAAACAATAGTTTCATCTAGCTGTATCCTCGCCTCAAATACTTCATCATTATCCATTACGGCGATAGCCAATGGCCTAAGTCATCCAGAACGTCTCGTTGGGATGCATTTCTTTAACCCAGTTCCTCTCATGAAACTTGTTGAAGTGATCTCTGGCTTACAAACCTCTAAAGAAACAAGTGATACTATTTTTAACTTATCGACGGCGTGGAACAAAACTCCTGTTCATGCTAAATCAACACCAGGTTTTATTGTCAACCGAATTGCACGCCCGTTTTATGCAGAGGCTCTTGCTATGCTTCAAGAACAAACTTCTAGCATTGAAGTCATAGATGCTTGTATTAAATCTGTCGGATTTAAGATGGGCCCGTTTGAACTAATGGATCTGATTGGTCATGACACAAACTTTGCTGTTACATCTTCAGTCTACGAAGCCTTTTTTTACGATAGTCGTTTTCGACCATCTATTGTGCAAAAAGAACTTGTTGATGGAGGACTGCTGGGTCGGAAAACAGGAAAAGGATTTTATGATTATTCAGAAAATTCTCCTAAAGCTATCCTGCCCACATTAGAAATAGAACCTGTTAATAAAACAATAAACCTTGTTTTACATGGCAAAGGGATTTTAATTGAACATTTCGCCACTCAACTTAAGAGTCAAGGTCTAGGCTTTCAACGTCAAGAAAATAGTTCTTGGATAGGTCTTGATATCAACGGCCATCAATTACATCAAACGAATGGCATGACTGCATCGAGTTTAGGCTCTACATTTGCGGTCTTCGATATTTGTTTACTTCCAAATCACCAGCCATTTATTGCCTGGGCAATTTCTGAAGAAGCATCTGAAGAGTGGAAAAAATCAGCTCCTAATTGGTTAGCGAATCTAGGTTTAAAACCGTTACAAATTAAAGATACGCCTGGATTAATTGTCGGTAGAACAATTGCTATGTTAATAAATGAAGCTTGTGATGCAGTCACTCAAGGTGTCTGCTCTAAAGAAGCCACAAACCAAGGGATGAAACTAGGGGTTAGCTACCCTGTTGGTCCATTCGAATGGCTTGATCAATTAGGCAAAGTTACAGTTGCTCAAATTCTGAATCAACTAGATGACTATTACAGAGGGGAACGCTACCGAGTAAGTCCGTTACTTAAAAAGTCTAATTTGTGAATCACGTTAAAATAATTTCATGAAAATCTATAAATTTAATATGAGACAACTTTTTTTACTAGGTGTATTTGGTGTTTTACTTGCACTTTCACAAACATCAACTGCCCAGTCTTTTCCATCAAAACCCATCAAGATTATTGTTCCATTTGCTCCTGGTGGCCCCATCGATCAAACCGCAAGAATTATTTCCCAAAAAATGAGCGATATGTGGGGGCAATCTGTTATTGTTGAAAATAAGACGGGTGCCAACGGTATTATTTCTGCTGAACATGTTTTTAATAGTCCCGCTGATGGCTATACGTTACTTTTTTCTGTCATTCATCATAGTGTAATGCCGAGCCTCAAAGCAAATCTTAGTTACGATATTGAAAAAGATTTTATTCCAATTAGCTCCGTCGCTATTTATCCTATTATTTTAGTGGTTAACAATAACTTTCCCGCAAAATCTGTTCCTGAATTAATTCAATATGCACAAGCAAATCCTGATAAATTAACTTTTGGTCACTCTGGCTATGGAGGTGGTACACATTTAGCTGGTGTCCTATTCAATATGCAGGCTAAAGTTAAAGTACGTGATATCCCATACAAAGGAAGCGCTCCAGCTATGGCAGACCTTTTAGGTGGGCATGTCGATATGATGTTTAGTGATGCGCCAACAGCAATGCAACACATTTTGGCCGGCAAACTCCGTCCTTTAGCAATCTCCACATCTGGAAGATTAGGCGCACTCCCGAATATTCCTAACTTCACTGAAATTGGCTTACCGAATTACAACGCTTATTCTTGGGGTGGTATTTCTGTAAAGAATGGAACCCCAAAAGAAATAGTTGCAAAGCTCAATCAAGATATTGTCAAAATATTGAACGATCCAAGTACAAAAGAACGATTTACTCAAATTGGAGCAGAACCTCAGCCAAGCAACTCTAGCCAATACGGAGCCTTTATTCATTCAGAATTATTAAAATGGGCTGAAGTAGTCAAACAAGGTCAAATTAAAATTGATTAGGAAATACTTTTGAAGAAAATTGGAATAGTAGGCGCTGGTATTGGTGGGCTTACCCTTGCAGCGCTACTACAAAAAAATGGGTTTGAAGTTGTCGTCTTCGAGCAAGCAAAACAATTTGCTCGAGTAGGTGCGGGGATTCAACAAAGCGCTAATTCTATCAAAGTCTTACGTGAACTCGGATTGGAGTCCCATTTAAGAGGGTTGGCATTTTGTCCCCAAAATTGGAATAACCGTGAGTGGGATAGTGGCGAAGTGAAGTACGAGCTTCCATTAGGCTCTCATTTTGAAAATAAGTATGGAGCTCCTTACCTTTTATTACATCGAGGTGATTTACATTCTGCGATTTTATCCAAGGTAAAAGCAGAATCAATTGTTTTACAAAAAAAGTTTACTCGGTATCAATCTTTTAACCAAAAAGTCATCGTAGAGTTTGAAGATGGAACTACTGAAGAAGTAGATGCTTTAATCGGTGCAGATGGAATTCATTCACGAGTACGCGAACAAATGCTTGGTGCTGAACAGCCTCGCTTTACTGGTCGCGTCGCCTATCGAACAACTTTCCCCGCATCTTTATTGAATGGAAAGACGATTGATGATTGCACAAAATGGTGGGGTATCGATCGACATATTGTTATTTATTACATCACGCCACAAAAAGATGAAATCTATTTCGTTACGAGTGTTCCTGAACCCGAATGGAATAATGAGTCATGGTCGGCAAAAGGAGATCTCAACCAACTACGTGATGCTTTCAAAGGTTTCCATCAACAAGTACAAGATGTTTTAGCCGCTTGCCCAGACGTCCATAAATGGTCACTCTATGAACGTGACCCTTTAGAAAGTTGGAGCGAAGGGCATATCGCTCTTATGGGTGATGCATGTCATCCTATGGTCCCTTATATGGCTCAGGGTGCTGCCATGGCAATAGAAGACGCCGCTGTTTTGACAAAGCTGCTGTGTCAAACAGATAATCTACATAAAGCATTTAACCAATTTGAAATGATCCGAAAACCTCGCACCTCCAAAGTACAACTGACCTCACATAAAAACCAGTGGATGAGTACACGCACCGATTCAGATTGGGTTTATGGCTATGATGCCTGGCAAGCTTATACTACCTCATCAGAGTAATCTACTGCAAAGTAAGATTCCTCCCATTATTAACAAGATTGGATTAAATTTCTCACAACTGGATAGACTTGGGTCTCCCATCGCTTACCATTAAAAACGCCGTAATGCCCGACACCAATTTGTAGATGATGAGATTTCATGTAAGGCGGTAGTGATGAACAAAGATCTTGTGCGGCAAGTGTTTGCCCTATTCCACAAATATCATCCCTCTCACCTTCAACAGTTAATAAAAAAGTCTTTTTAATTTTTTTAGGATTTACAATTCGTCCTTCAAACGTTAAAGACCCCTTCGCCAAATCACAGTCTTGGAATATCTTTTGAATGGTTTCAATATAAAATTCTGCAGATAAATCCATAATGGCAAAATATTCTTCATAAAAATCATGAATATTTTGCGCTTTATCATCATCACCAGATACTCGATATTCATACAGTTTTTTAAAAGATTCTTGGTGTCTTTTTAGATTCATACTCATAAAGGCATTGAGTTGAACAAAACCTGGGTAGACTTTTCTACCACCACCTTGATATTGTCTTGGGACAGTATCAATCAATTTTTTCTTGAACCAAGATAGAGGTTTTTGGTTAGCAAGATCATTGACTTTGGTAGGGTTATTTCGAACATCAATCGGTCCAGCCATTAAAATCAAACTTAATGGCACGCAAGGATGTTGATCTTCTGACATGATTGAAGTTGCGACTAAACAAGCGACGGTTGGCTGACAAACTGCCATCAGGTGAGACTTAGGACCTAGCACTTCTAAAAAATCAATCACCTGACGAACATAACTATCAAAATCAAACTTCCCTTTATTTAAAGGAATATCTCTGATATTTAACCAATCAGTAATATAAACATCATGATCTTTTAGCAAGGTCTTCACTGTCCCAGATAACAAAGTGGCGAAGTGCCCCGACATTGGAGCAACTAATAAAACTCTCGGTTGCTGACTGATGCCTACTTTTTTGAAGTGCAGTAAATGACAAAATGATTTTCGAATAATTACTTCTTCAACAACTGAAATTCGATTACCAAACTCATCAACAATTTCATCAATACCAAACTTAGGCCTAACGTGAGAAAAACCCAATAAAGCTAATTGTTCGTTGACCGCCTTAGCATGACGATACATAAACCCATTCTGAGGTACTTTTTGATGATGCCAATAAAATAATGAACCCGCCGTAAAACGTAACGGATTCATTAAATTACTGGCTAGCTGATATGCAGAGTACATCATTTGATTAAAAAGTCATTTCCAAGGGGTGACTGGTGGAATTTCACATGGGCCAACGGCATCGACTGTTGAAAAATCTGCCGGACCGACAATTTCTAAATACTCCATATCTGGAGAATAATCAAATAAATAGTGTACGATTCCTGGTGCCTGATGCACACAATCCCCAGCAGCAACTAGCGTAGGCTTATCTTCATACATAAATCTCGCCCACCCTTTCATCATAATGACAATCTGAAATTCGGCCACATGGAAGTGCCACCCAGTTCCATTTTCAGGAGGTAAATTCGCTTTCACCAAATGCGCGATTACTCTTCCTTTCGTAGCCTCAGCAACACCTAAATCACGATACAAAAAGAAATCTCTCAACCCGCCCTTTAAATACTGAGTATCAGTTGGTTTAATGTGCGAGAAATCGGTTGTAATTTTAAAATCAGTAATAGTATTCATTATTAAAACTCCACGTCAAGTTCTTCAATTTCATCGGGTTCTTGAAGGGCGCCCATCACCCATTCCTTCATCTGCGGTAAAGACATGATTTGATCACAATACCGCTGACATAGACCACTAACAGGAACGTTATAGGTCTGGAATCTAGTCACTACCGGTGCAAACATGGCATCGGCTAATGTCGGACTTTTACCAAATAGGTAAGGCCCCTTATAGGTTGTTAAACACTCTTCCCAGATAATCAAAATTCGATCAATATCTAATTGCGCTTTAGACCAAATCTTAAAGTCTTTAAACTTAGCTTTAATATTCATCGGCAATGAACCACGTAAAGAGGCAAAGCCCGAATGCATTTCACCACATATCGATCGACAATGTGCCCGATGGATAGGATTTGAAGGCAATAATTTTGCATGAGGAACTATTTCATTCAAATACTCTCCAATTGCTAGGGTATCCCAAACTTTGGACCCAGAATGCTCTAATCGAGGCACGAGTATAGATGGCGAGAGCAACAATAGTTCAGCACGATTTTGAGCACTATCTGAATCAATAAAGACTTCTGAAAACGCGATACCTGAAAATTTGACCATGAGCCACCCTCTTAGTGACCATGAAGAATAATTTTTACTACTGATTGTCAAAGTTGTTTTTTTAATAGGCATCTTTATAATCAGTTCAGACAAGAGTTAAGATAATTTCAATCTACGCCTATCCAATCCATGATTTTTTTTCTTAAGCACAAGTTATGTGCAAGACACGATCGAATGCACCAATTCTAAAAATGATGACAACCGTCTAATTAAGCACCATTAATGTGCAAAAGACTTAATTCCTTCACGAAAAATCAATAGACTTAACATATGACAATTCATATCGCCTTACACCACCAGACTGATTATCAATACTCCAAACTCATTCAAATTGAACCCCAAGTAGTTCGACTTCGACCAGCGCCTCACTGCAGAAGCAAGATTATTTCTTATTCCTTAAAGATAGAGCCTACTGAACACTTTATTAATTGGCAACAAGATCCTTTTGCTAACTATCAAGCTAGGCTCGTTTTTCCCAAGAAAACGAAACACTTTACAGTCACGGTAGATTTGATCGTAGAAATGGCGGTCTATAACCCGTTTGACTTCTTTTTAGAACCAGAGGCTCAAAATTACCCTTTCAAATACAAAGAAAATTTAAAGAGTGAATTAACGCCTTACCTTGTTCAATCTAAAAGTAACCCGTTACTTTTAGATTATTTTACAAAAATTGATCGTAGAAAAAAAAGAACGATTGATTTTGTAGTAGGTATCAATCAACAATTACAAAAGGACATTCAATATTTAATTCGTTTGGAGCCAGGCGTTCAGAGCCCGGATGAAACCCTTCTTAAAAAGTGTGGTTCGTGTCGAGATAGCGCATGGCTACTAGTGAATCTCTTTCGTTTATGTGGTCTTGCTGCAAGATTCGTTTCGGGCTATCTCATCCAATTAAAAGCAGATGTTCAAGCTATTGAAGGCCCCAGTGGGACTGATAAAGACTTTACCGATTTACATGCTTGGTGTGAAGTGTTCTTGCCAGGTGCTGGATGGGTAGGTCTTGACCCCACCTCGGGGCTTCTAGCTGGAGAAGGACATATACCGCTAGCCTGCACCCCAGCCCCTTCTAATGCAGCGCCAATTGAGGGTGTCATCGAAGCATGTGATGTCAAATTTGAACACAAGATGGAAATTCAGCGCATTTATGAATCCCCTCGAGTAACAAAGCCCTACGATGATGATCAATGGAAAAATATTCTTAAATTAGGCGATCTAGTTGATCAGCATCTGATCGACCAAGACGTTAGACTAACGATGGGTGGTGAACCAACCTTTGTCGCTATGGAGGGCGCAGATGAACCAGAATGGAATACAACTGCAATGGGTCCTACAAAGCGCGACTATGCCAGCAAACTGACTCAAAAGTTAAGCACTCAATATTCACATGGTGGAATTCTGCATTGTGGCCAAGGAAAATGGTATCCAGGAGAACAACTGCCACGTTGGGCATTTTCTTTATTTTGGCGAACTGATAAAAAACCGATTTGGCAAGATGCAAAACTATTTTCTCAAGAAGCCGATCAAACGCATTATGACCAACAACATGCAAAGCAACTGATCCAGCAACTATGCCTCAATTTAGTGCTCCCTGGGAATTCCTTTTATGAGGGGAAAGAAGATGCTTGGTATTACCTATGGCGGGAATCAAAACTTACAACGGATCAAAATGTTACTAACCTCGATATCGACGATGTCATGGAAAGAAATAGAATTCGCCGTACCTTTAATCAAGGTCTTAAAAGTAGTGTTGGATACGCTTTGCCGATAACTCCAAATCCTGTGCAATCAAAAAAATCGACGCGATGGTTAACCTGCAAATGGAAAATGCGTGATTCATTTCTATCACTAATCCCCGGCGATTCTCCAATGGGCTATCGCCTCCCATTAAGTTCAATCACCTTTCAAAACTCTAAAGCAATAGCATCCAAAGAGTATTTATCCTCTGAGATGATTAGAACTACCTTATGTGTTGAAGTTCGAGATTCAAAAAGAACTGGCGGTCCTGAGGCAGAACATCAAGGCGGAGGCAAAAATCAATTTATTTATGTTTTTATGCCCCCAATAGATGATTTAGATGATTATCTTCATCTGCTTCAAGTTATCGAGAAAACCGTTGCCACATTAAAGTTAAAAATTGTTTTAGAGGGTTACCCCCCTCCACGAGATTCAAGACTTCAAGTTCTGCAAGTTACACCTGATCCTGGTGTCATAGAAGTGAATATTCAACCCGCAAATAACTGGCAAGATATTGTTGCTCAAACTGAGTTTTTATATCTATGCGCACATGAGACCAAGTTATCTGCGGAAAAATTTATGATGGATGGTAAACATACTGGTACGGGCGGAGGCAATCACTTTGTTTTAGGTGGAAAAAACGTCGATGATAGTCCATTTTTAAGAAAACCCGAACTACTCGCCAGCCTCCTTCGCTACTGGCATAACCACCCTAGCTTAAGCTATTTATTTAGTGGTCTTTTTATTGGGCCAACAAGTCAATCACCACGCATTGATGAAGCTAGAAATGATCAAATTTATGAGTTAGATATCGCTTTAAAAGAAATACAGCTCAACCAAAAAAAACATGGCAATAAAATGCCCCCCTGGTTAGTTGATCGAACTCTACGAAATATCTTAATAGATATAACTGGAAATACACATCGAAGTGAATTTTGTATTGACAAACTCTTTTCACCTGACTCTAGTACAGGAAGACTAGGTCTTCTTGAGCTTCGCTCATTCGAGATGCCTCCTCACGCGCGGATGAGTCTAACTCAGCAGCTTTTTTTACGAGCATGTGTGGCCAGATTTTGGAAAGACCCATATCAAGCTTCTTTAACAAGATGGGGCACAGAGCTTCATGATCGATTCCTATTATCAAATGCCATCCGCCAAGATTTTCACGATGTAATTGATGAAATGAACTTAGTGGGTTTTGAGTTTAAGAAAGATTGGTTTGAGCCTCATTTAGAATTCAGATTTCCGCTCATAGGAAGTATTGACGTTATGGGAATTCATTTAAGCCTTCGTAATGCTCTTGAACCATGGCACGTAATGGGTGAAGAAACCACTGGTGGTGGCACTGCACGCTATGTAGATTCATCACTTGAAAGAATTGAACTTCTTGTCACAGGAATCAACCCTCACAGACATGTGATTACCTGTAACAAAGTTGCAGTTCCACTTCAAACAATGGGTAAAGTTGGAGAATTTGTCGCAGGCATTCGGTTTAAGGCATGGAACCCTCCATCCAGCTTGCATCCAACTATCGGCGTTCACTCTCCCCTAGTTTTTGATATTGTGGATACTTGGAATCATCGATCTCTGGGCGGCTGCCAATACCATGTTATTCATCCAGGAGGTGTTAATTACAACAACTTACCGATTAACTCCTATGAGGCAGAAAGTCGAAGATTATCAAGATTTTTTGTTATGGGACACACCACCGGAAAATTGAAAAAATTCCCCTCAACCTTTGACATACCTCAAAGTAAGGAATTTCCTTATACTTTAGATTTAAGAAGATAAAATAATGACATCGTGAAATTTTTAAAACCCAAATTTGAGACAGAAAATTCAGTCTCTTCTCTCCAACTAGCAGAGCTTCTCATCCAAACCGGCGCTGAGAATCATTTTGATGAGTTAAAAAATTGCACATCTCCGTCATCTAAAGAGTCGTCTCTGACCCCCAATTGGGAAACTTTTTTTACTACTATTGGAACTCGTGGAATTGAAAATCTCAATTTAAAAGAACAAGATCTAATAAATTCTGTCAAAGAAAACGGTATTACATACAACGTATATGCCGATGAAAATGGTCCCCAAAGACCTTGGTCACTAGATATTTTCCCACTCATCATTGACCCTGTTAATTGGCAAAAGATTGCTTCTGGAATAACTCAAAGAGCACAATTACTAGAATTAATTATGAAGGATATCTATGGTCCGCAAAATCTCATTAGAGATGGGCTTATACCACCAGCTCTTGTCCATGGTCATCCAGGTTATTTGAGAATGATGCATGGAGCAAGCTTATTAGGTGGCAAACATCTGCATATTATGGCATTTGACTTAGCACGAAACGCCGCTGGTGAATGGAGTGTTATTTCCCAAAGAACTCAAGCTCCTTCAGGACTTGGGTATCTTTTAGAAAACCGTAATCTTATTTCTCAGCAATTTCCTGTTGCCTTTGAAAAAATGAATATTGAGCCTCTAGCCAATACCTATCGTGAATTGATAGGCGCGCTGAAGCTAGCCAGCCCCGCGGGAATTAATTCCAACATTGTTCTTCTTACCCCAGGCCCTTATAACGAGACGTATTTTGAACATGCTTATTTAGCACGTTTTTTAGGGCTTACTCTGGTGCAAGGATCCGATTTAACTGTTCGTAACCAACGCGTCTATTTACGAACACTAGGCGGCCTCGAACAAGTTCATATTATTATAAAACGGCTAGACGATCTTTTTTTAGATCCACTCGAACTATTGCCCAACTCGACTCTAGGTATTCCAGGAATCTTACAATCTATTCACTTAGGAAATGTGTTAATTGCTAATGCCCCTGGATCAGCCTTTCTTGAATCTTCAGCCCTATTAGGGTTCTTGCCCAGTATTAGTGAAAAATTACTCGGTCAACATTTAGAATTGCCTGCCATGGATACTTGGTGGTGCGGTGAGTCTGCAGCCTTTGAAGCCGCGATGACGAATATACACAATACAGCCATTAAACCTACCTACCCAAATAGTGAGGGTCATCAAAGTTTTCCAGCACTATTAACAAAGGATTTAAGCTCACAAGATCTTGAAAAATGGATCTTAAGGATTAAGGAGCAACCTCATGAGTACACTGTACAAACTTACCTACCGTTAGCTCAAATGCCGACATGGGAAAATTCCAAAATCACTCAAAAATCTTATGTTTTACGCGTATTTGCATTGAGTAATGGAGTTAATTCCTGGAACATTCTTTCCGGTGGACTTGTTAGAATTGCATCTAATAGTGATGGTATTGCATCGATGCAACGCGGTGGAAGTAGCGCAGATGCTTGGGTTCAGACCAATGAAGAAATACACAATCCAAATTTAACGAATCTCTACCCTAATGAAGTCAATACTCTTAAAAAAAGAGTAGTGACTAGTCGAGCGGCAGAAAATTTATTTTGGTTTGGACGCTACTCAGAGAGAAGCGAAAACACGATTCGTCTTGCGCATCTCTATCTAAAAAGTCTCAATAATGAATATCATGAGAAAAGTTCAATTTGGTCTTTATTAGAAATTCTTTGTAAAACGCAATCCTTAGTCCCTCTAGATATCGATCCTATTTACAATGATCAAGGAATTCGAAATCGTCTATTTGAAAAAGAATTGATCGAAACCTTACATGAACAATCTTCATTACCCAGTGTAGGCTTTAATTTATTAGCTATGCAACAGGCAGCTTCTTCTGTTAGAGAGCGATTAGCAGCTGAACAATGGGCAATCATTCAGGAGTGTGTAGATCAATTTAGAAAAAACCTCAATAACACGAAAATTTATCAAGAATACTCAACAAATCAAGCAATGGAAGCGCTGGGGGAAGCAAGTAAATCTTTAGCCGCAATTACTGGTGGTCAAACAGATCGAATGACCCGAGATGATGGTTGGCAATTACTCAGCATTGGAAGATACCTTGAACGATTAATGTTCCTTTGCGAAGTTTTTTTAGAAGCTATTTCGCTAGACATCTTTCATGGCATTAAAAAGGATGTCTCTGGCTTCGATGGTCTTTTATATTTATTCGATAGTACGATTACCTATCATAGCCAACATCAACAAAACCGAAGCCTCAACTCTTTTATTGATCTCGTTATCAATGATGATGAGAATCCGCGCTCATTTTCATGGATTATTAATCACTTAGATAATCGAATCAAAAAATTGAATCGTATCAATCCTAACCAACCTATTCAATTTAACCATCCATTCATTAGTTCTGTCATGCCTTCGATAGAAACATTATGTGAGATCAACGATGAGAATCAATTATCAAATCTTTATCAATATATAAAAAGTATTCAAAATTCGATTTTATTATTAGCCGATGATATAAACGCTAATTATTTTAGTCACATTTATAAATCGAACTACCGTATTTGATATGCTACTAGAAATACTTCACGACTCAACATATACCTATGCAGGACATGTAGAAACTGTCCGTCATCTTGCTCATCTTAAGCCACGCTCCAACACCTATCAAAATATTGTTCACTCGAATATTAAAATTGAACCCACACCTGATATTTATTATGAGACTCAAGACATCTTTGGTCATTATTCGTCTTATTTCTCTATTCAAGAAAAACATCCTACTCTAGTGATTCAGTCTCGTAGTCAAGTTGAAACTTTCTCAATTTCCAATCATCAAAAATTAGAAA
>CANJBQ010000053.1 GCA_947472645.1 Burkholderiaceae bacterium | reverse complement strand
TGTCACTTTTATAAGACCAAAAAGCCTTCTAACTCATTAAATTAGAAGGCTTTAATTGGTTGCGGGGATAGGATTTGAACCTATGACCTTCGGGTTATGAGCCCGACGAGCTGCCAGACTGCTCCACCCCGCGTCTGTTTGGTATTAAGAGAGCAAATATAGCATGGATTCACTATAAACGCAAGTCTAGCTACTTCTACTTGGCATATCAGCAATGACTAAATGAGGGTAAGGGATGGAAATGTTTTCTCTCTCAAAAGCCACTTTCACACGTCCTTGAAATTCTCTCCGGATAGGTCCTTGATACATCGCCACCACCTTGATTCTGGAGCGTAGGGTAATAGAGGAATCAGCAAATTTTTCTATCCCTGCAATTTCTAAATCATCCAAAATCATCGCGCTATATACTGGATCTGCTCTCATCTCTTGAGCAATCTGTTGAAGAACTTCATTGACACGGCCAATATTTTCATCATAAGAGACATTGATGTCGATGACTGAGTAAGCGAAGCTTCTAGTTCGGTTGGTAACCACGGAGATGGCACTATTCGGAACAAAATGAACAACCCCCTCATAGTCACGAAGTCGAATATAACGTAGTGTAACCTCTTCAACTGTTCCAGTTTTTCCTGCGATGTCAACAATATCGCCCTGACGTATTTGATCTTCAATCAGCATCACAAAACCTGTGAAGTAATCTTTCACTAGACTTTGAGCACCAAATCCGACTGCAATACCTGCTACACCAGCAGTTGCTAAAAACGGTGCGACTGAAACTCCAAAACCAGCTAAGACCGTCATGAGTGTGATCATCACGATGATGACTGTGGCTATATAGCGAAGTACTCTCGATAGAGTTTGTATGCGCTTAATATCATCACCAATAGCTCGATCTGCCAGTCTACTTTCCACACTGGTGATAACACGCCTAAGTATTCTAGAGATTAGCCAAGATGAAAAAATAATAATACTGACTTCAAAGAGAATAAAGATAATATCGATCCACCCAATCAGTTCTAGGAGATCATATTTTTCTAAAACTTGGGTGATGAAATTTTTCATGATGTGAGCTTAAATGGGTAACAGTAATAAATTGCCATGAATGCTGAGTAAAATATAATTTTATCCTGTAAGTGAGTCATGTCTAGATTTTCATTACGTTATGCCAGTGATCTTGGGGATGGTATTTATGCCGTTGATACTGGTTATATTCGCCCTCAATTTGATGCTTGCTATATTATTACGCAGCGTGCACCATCGAGTGAGCGGATTGCAGTTATTGATTGTGGCACCCCTCATTCTATCGAACGCATTCTAACCACCTTAACGGATTTGGAGTGTCAGCCGGATCAGGTTGATTACATCATATTGACCCATATTCATTTAGACCATGCTGGTGGCGCTGGTCAGTTGATGCAACTTTGCCTCAATGCTCAATTAGTTGTTCACCCACGTGGGGTAAAGCATATGATCGACCCCAGTATGTTAAAGGCTGGAGCGATAAAAGTGTATGGCGAAGAAGTCTTTACTAAAGAGTATGGGGATTTTCAGAGTATTGAAGCTCATCGAGTGATCGAAGCAACAGATCAATTCATGGTGAACTTGGCCGGTCGTATTTTATTATGTATTGATACTCCAGGGCATGCGAAGCACCATATTACGATTTGGGACCAAATGAGTCGCGGAGCTTTTACTGGGGATACTTTTGGTATTTCTTATCGAGAATTTGATACAGAAAAAGGCGCATTTATATTCCCTTCATCGACACCGATTCATTTTGACCCTAAAGCCCTGCGCGCCTCACTGAAAAAAATTATGTTGTATCAACCTGAATGGATTTATCCAACCCACTTTAGTAAAATAGGCCAGGTACCTCGTTTGTACCAGAAGCTCACAGAGATGTTGAGTCATGTTGAAGATCTTGGAATATCCATGAAGAAAGTGGATAATCGGCACGAATTATTGAAAATTGGATTACTAAATCTTTATATTCAAGAGCTTAGAGATCAAGGCTGCCAGTTATCTGACAGTAAAATTGACCAATTACTACAACTGGATGTTGAATTAAATGCTCAGGGTATGGGAGTTTGGTTAAACGCCTTGCAGACTTGATGGTGGCATGGGTTTACAATCATAAAAACTTCCCATCTAGGTAATATATGTCGCTAAGTAATCCAGAGTATTCTGAGTCAAAGATTTTAAGACCGATCAATCTGAATCACGGTGATCATGCTCATAAAGGTAGTTTAAGATCTTTAATGTTAGGTGCCATAGGAGTTGTCTTTGGGGACATTGCGACGAGTCCTTTATATGCCCTGAAAGAATGTTTTAACCCACTGCATGGCATCCCTTTTTCGAGTGAGGCTGTTTTTGGCGTAATTTCGATGGTATTTTGGGCTTTTATGGTGGTTGTTTCTTTTAAGTATGTAATGTTTATCATGCGTGCTAGTAATAATGGCGAGGGTGGTATTTTAGCCTTAATGGCATTAGCCCTTAGAACTGTTCCTGTAGGGTCAAAATCTGCCATGGCAATTATGATGCTTGGTGTATTTGGCGCCTCCATGTTTTATGGTGACGCGGTAATTACACCGGCTATTTCTATTCTATCCGCGGTTGAGGGTTTAGAGGTGGTTTCCCCCGAACTTAAGCGCTATGTTATTCCGATTACCTTGATTATTTTAATTGGTCTATTTTTAATTCAGAAGCGAGGAACATCGGTCGTTGGGATACTATTTGGACCGATTATGGTTGTCTGGTTTTTAGTATTAGGTCTTATGGGCTTAGTTAATATTGTTGATTACCCGCAAATCCTGACGGCTGTTAATCCTTATTTTGCATATGTATTCCTATACGAGCATTCTTTAGAAGCGTTTACTGTTTTAGGGGCAGTTTTTTTAGTGCTTACCGGTGCAGAAGCTTTATATACGGACATGGGGCATTTTGGAATCAAGCCAATTCGATATGTTTGGTTTTTTATTACTTTACCTTGTTTACTGCTCAATTATTTTGGACAAGGTGCTTTGTTGATTTCTCATCCAGAGGCGATATCGAACCCGTTCTTTTTAATGGTTCCTGAGGCTGTTGCATTTGCTCTTGTTTTATTGGCAACTCTCGCGACTGTAATTGCTTCGCAGGCGGTAATTTCAGGCACCTATTCAATGACTAGCCAAGCCATTTTGCTAGGCTTTATCCCAAAAATGAAAATTGCTTACACATCGGATAACGAAATTGGGCAGATTTATATGCCAACGATTAATTGGCTCTTATTATTTATGGTGGTTGTTGTGGTTGTAACTTTCAAAAGCTCTGAAAATTTAGCTGCCGCATATGGAATTGCGGTAACCACGACGATGATTATTGACACCATATTAGCTACGGTTGTTATGAGTGTTGTTTGGAAATGGAATCCAATCTTTATTGCCCTGGTGATTGGCGCATTCATTGTTGTTGATTTGTCCTTTTTCTCGGCCAATTTGTTAAAGATTGCTGAGGGTGGATGGTTCCCCATTTTAGTGGGCAGTATTTGTTTTCTATTTTTGATGACGTGGTATCAAGGTCGTAAAATCTTGCGAGAAAAAGCCATTCAGAGTGGGATTCCACTAGAGAGTTTTGTTCAATCTTTAACTGCTCATCCACCGCATCGGGTCGAAGGTACGGCTGTATTCCTAACGGCTCACGTTGATTATGTCCCTGTGGCCATGTTGCATAATTTAAAACATAATCGCATCTTACATGAGCGTGTTATTTTCTTAAAAATTAGTGTTTGGGATATTCCATTTGTTGAGGATGGTGAACGCTTGACCTTTAAGGATTTAGGTGCTGGGATGTATCTAGTAAGAGCTATCTATGGTTTTAAAGAAACACCAGATGTGCTAAGTATTCTGGATTTGATTAGTCAGCAGTTTGACATTCAGTGTGAGCTGATGGAAACTTCATTTTTCTTGGCAAGAGATACAGTCGTGCCATCAGCAATGCCAGGCATGGCTATTTGGCGCGAAAAACTTTTTGCATGGATGTTTCAAAACTCAGCAAAACCGGCTGACTTTTTCCAGATACCGACGAACCGAGTTGTAGAACTCGGTGCAAAAATCGAGATATAAAGTCTTACTCTAAGAGATCTGGTTGTTCTTTGATAATTCTGTCATACAGTGGTTGAAATGAAAACCAACCAGCGTAGGGTGATCCGACAATGGAGTAGGCTTGCTCTGCGGATTCTTTTTTAATAGGAATGGGTTTTTGCCCCGTCGACATCGCTACCATTTGTACCTGACAGCAACGTTCCATCGTAATGTACCACCACACGGCAGCTTCTACACTCTCTGCCACCGTTAGTAAACCATGGTTTTGTAAGATGGCAGCTTTGTAAGACCCTAGGGCTTTTGCAACTCTAACGCCTTCATCGATTTCTACGACAACTCCGCCATAGTCAGGATAAACCGCATGATCTTGATAAAAAGCGCAGGCATCTTGCGTCAAAGTCTCGAGATGTAGACCAAGGGTTGAGAATGCCCGACCTTGAGGTGAATGGGTGTGTGCTGCGGCAATCACATCAGGACGAGCTAGATGGATTTGAGAATGTATTGCAAAAGCAGCTGCGTTCACTGGGTGCTTTCCATCAATTACATTGCCATGATGGTCAACACGGATGAGGTTCGACACATTGACTTGACTAAAGTGAACACCAAAGGGGTTGACCCAAAATGTATCTGGGAACTCAGGATCTCTGGCGGTAATATGGCCAGCAATACCTTCGTCAAAACCCATTTTAGAGAATAGTCTAAACCCTGCGGCTAAGCGTTGTTTGCGATGGATACGCTCATCAGTAACACTTTTAAAAATTTCGGGCATTGGTAGGCTAGGGCCAGCTTTAGTACCAATTTTGTCTTGGCTAGCTTGCATTCCAGAAACGACGTGAGGGGCATTCATGTAAAGTGTCTCCAAAAAAGGTATGATGACCGATTAAGTCAAATAATGATCAGCGTTCAAATTATAAATCTTTCTAACACCATGTTAAGTCCTGATGATACTCCTCGTGTTTTAGTACTCGGTTCTGGTGCTATTGGTTGTTTTTATGGCTTTGCTTTATCGAAGGCAAACGCGCATGTGACTTTAGTGGTGCGAACGGATTATCAAGTTGTTAAAGCTCAGGGTGTTCGAGTCTTGAGCGAAGAGCTTGGAGATCAACTTTTTGTTCCTCACGATACGATCACTTCTTGTGATGGTTACCAAGGTAATCCTCCTGACTTTCTCATCGTTGCGTTAAAGGTCTTAAAGAATATCGACCGTGTACAGTTGATAGATTCGGCGGTTGGCCCCAATACTGTCATTGTTTTGATAGAGAACGGCGTAGAGATTGAAAAAGAAATTTATGATGCCTACCCCAATCATCAAATTATTAGTGCCTTAGCTTTTATACAGGTTAGTCGGATTTCTCCAGGAGTGATTCGTCATTATGCATACAGAGAGTTGACGATGGGCAGTTACCCAAATGATGTGAGTAATGAATGTAGTGAGTTAGCAAGACTCTTTGAGATTGGAGGGGTACCAGTTGTTCTTCACCCCAAGATTAGTCAGGGGCGATGGCAAAAAATCTTATGGAACGCACCTTTTAATCCAGTCTCCGTGTTGGGGGGGGCGATTGATACCTTAGGTTTGCTGAGTGCTCCAGGAGGTGAGCAATTAATACGCAGTCTCATGACCGAGGTTATGGCGATTGCTAAAGCCATCGATAATAAAATTTTAGATGATTTGCCAGATCAATATATTCGATTGACGTATGATGCTCCGGCTTATAAAAACAGTATGGCGATTGACTGGGAAAGAAAGCAAGATCTTGAGGTTGAGGCTATTTTAGACAACACAATAGCTGCAGCTAAGCGTGAAAACGTTCCTGTACCAATGCTTGAAACAATCAAGTCTTTACTGAATATGATGCAAGCTCAGCGTGAGAAAAGTCTGATTTAAAACGCAGAAATTCCTGTGATTGCGCGACCTAAAATCAACGCATGAATATCATGAGTACCTTCATAGGTATTAACGACTTCGAGGTTGAGTAGGTGACGAATGACTCCGTATTCATCAGAGATACCATTACCACCGTGCATATCACGTGCCATCCGCGCAATATCTAAGGCTTTACCACAGGAGTTACGCTTCATAATGGATGTGATTTCGGGGGATGCGGTACCTTCATCTTTCATGCGACCCAAACGTAAACAACCTTGTAAGGCGAGTGTGATCTCGGTTTGCATATCCGCCAATTTTTTCTGGATTAATTGGGTTGATGCGAGTGGACGACCGAATTGATGGCGATCTAAAGTGTATTGACGAGCAGCGTGCCAACAGAATTCTGCAGCCCCCATAGCACCCCAGGCGATACCATAACGTGCAGAGTTCAGGCAGGTAAATGGCCCTTTAAGACCGCTAACATTGGGTAATTCATTTTCCGCGGGTACAAAGACGTTATCCATGACAATTTCGCCAGTTGTGGACGCTCTTAAACCCATTTTCCCATGTATTTTTGGCGCCGATAGACCCTTCATACCTTTTTCGAGAATAAAGCCACGAATGATGCCATCATCATTTTTGGCCCACACCACAAAGACATCAGCAAATGGGGAATTAGAGATCCAAATCTTAGAGCCATTTAACTGAAATCCACCCGGAACAGATTTAGCACGCGTTGCCATATTGCCTGGATCTGAACCAAAGTCAGGTTCGGTTAGCCCAAAGCAACCAATCAGTTCGCCAGTTGCAAGACCTGGTAAATATTTTTGTTTTTGGGCTTCGCTGCCAAATTCAAAAATTGGTAACATGACTAGTGAAGACTGCACACTCATCATGGAGCGATAACCAGAGTCAACGCGTTCAATTTCTCTCGCAACGAGGCCATAACAGACGTAGTTCATATCAGAACCACCATATTCACTAGGGAGTGTCAGCCCTAAGAGACCCAAAGAACCCATCTCTTTAAAAATTTCAATATCAGTATGTTCTTCACGGAATGCTTTAAGGACTCGTGGGGCTAATTTTTCTTGAGCATATTTTTGGGCAGCTTCTTGCACCATGCGCTCTTCTGAACTTAATTGTGATTGAAGTAAAAGGGGGTCATCCCATTGAAATTGAATTTTTGAGCTCATAGTTTGTCGGTGGATATCTTTATTTTAGATTTTTACAAAAGAATTTAAATCTAGTTTAGACTAAATTGTCAATTTAACCTTATTTTAAATGAATTCTATGAGCCAAACACTTCCTGCACATAAGTCATATAAGTATTACGACTTTTTACTCGTTGGTTTTGTTGTGGCATTACTTTGTTCTAATTTGATTGGTGCTGGCAAAGCTGCTACGATTGATGTGCCATATTTTGGACACGTCGTTTTTGGTGCGGGTGTTTTGTTTTTCCCCATATCGTATGCATTTGGGGATATTTTTACAGAAGTCTATGGCTATGCTTTTGACCGCCGAGCAGTTTGGTGTGGCTTTGGAGCTTTATTATTTGCTGCTTTGATGTCACTCATTGTGATTCATTTGCAACCAGCGCCTGGTGACTATAACGCTCATTTGCAAGAAGGATTGGAGTCAGTCTTTGGCAATACCTGGCGAATCGTTTTTGGCTCGATTATCGCTTTTTGGTGCGGTAGTCTAGTCAATTCGTTTGTACTAGCGAAGTTAAAAATACTCTCCTCAGGGAAGCATCTTTGGTTCAGGCTCATCACTTCAACGGCGGTTGGTGAGTTAGTCGACTCATCACTATTTTATCTGTTGGCTTTTTATGGTATTTGGCCAACATCTCAGGTTATCGAGGTAGCTTTCGTACAATATTTATTAAAAACAGTTTGGGAAGTATTAGCGATTCCGTTGACGTATCGTATCGTTCGATTTTTAAAGCGAGTTGAATCTGAAGATTATTATGACCGTCACACCAACTTTAATCCTTTTAAAGTCAAGGTTTAAGTAGTTGGATTAGTCTCTATTGTGTAACTACCTGAATCATTGATTTGAAGGATTGTTTGCAAGAGTGGCAGGGAGTTCTCTAAAGACTCCTTTAATTGCCAAGGTGGATTGATGATCCACATGCCACTGGCAGACAGTCCATCCTCTATCACCGGTTTAATACGAAGCTCTGCGTTTAACCAAGATAAATTGAGTTCTTGGCAGAGTTTTTTCAGGCGACTAGGAAATTCTTTAGCATCTAGGCGTGTTAGAACGGGATACCAAACCAGATAAACACCCGTAGCAAATCGTTTAATAGCCTCTTCAAGGGAATTCAGTACGGCACGATAATCTCCCTTATCCTCATAGGATGGATCGATTAAAACAAGTCCACGGCGAGATGGAGGAGGTAAATAGGCTTTGAGCATGCCAAAACCATCAATCATATCTAATTTGATATCTTGTCTTTTTATTTTGAGAAGATCCATATTTTCTTTCAAGACAGGAAAGTCGCTTGGGTGAAGTTCCATTAGGCGCAATTTGTCCATTGCCCTCATGCTTTGCCAAAGAAGATACGGTGACCCAGGGTAGATTTTTAAATCTTGAGAGGACTGAAGTCCAAGAATCATTTGAAAGTAATCGTTGATGTCTAGATTAGTTTGAAATAGTGATGGGTTTTTAGCTAGTTGCAAAATGCCCTCATTGGCTTCAAGACTAATTTTTGCAAATCGATCCTGAAGATCATATAATCCAGCGCCCGCATGTGTATCGACTAGCATTAGCGGAGTCTCTTTTTTATGTAAGAGTTTGATACAGGAAAGTAATGTGATGTGTTTTAAAACATCGGCATGATTGCCGGCATGAAATCCGTGACGATAACTAAACATGATTATTTTGTAGAAGTTGTAAAGTAATCAGAAACCAATTTTGCCCAAGTGAAAAAAATCATCACAGCAAGAAAAAGTTGAAGAGTTTTATTGATCTGAAAATCCAGCGTATCAGCAACTAATAAATAGAGACTGACGGTACTAAATAGACATACGATTTTAAAGGGCCAGGCGGTTAATAAAAATAATCGTTCTGGAATTTTCTCGATGAGAACTGCGCCAATGAGTCCCGAAATAAGCCCTAAAGAGCAGCCCACCAAAACATCTTGTGGCCAATGAGCGCCGACTGCAATCCGAGAAATACCCGTGCCAATGGCCAGCGCAAAAACAAATAACCACCGATGCCGATGAGGTTTGGGTAAGCTAAAAAATATCGCTGTTGCAACACTAAATGCTGTCATCGTATGGCCTGAAGGCATCGCCGAATGAAGTAACGGGGCATCAATAATATGGAAGGTGCTGGGGTCGATTACGCCGGCAGGGCGACTGGTATCAGCAATACTTTTGCCTACGTGAGAAAAAATTCCAGCAAAGACCCCTGAAATGATTGCTGCATAAAAAGGTTTTCTGGTGATTAACATCATTGGAAAAACTAAAGCGAAGAGTGACCACCCATTACCAAGAAGGGATAAGCCTGTCCAGAACATATCTGGCAAGTATCTTGCTAAATGATTCATGGTTAAAAACCAATATTGATCAGTAAGAGTTAAATACTCTATGCCGAAGATACTTAGAGGCAGGAGTGGTATGAACCAGATCCACGGTGCGAGCACCGCATGTTTAGGAGCGTTGGTCGGCATGAGGGTCATTCATTAGCCATTGATGCATTGCATGGATAACTTGAGGTACCTCAATGGCTTGCATACAAAGGTTATTTCGGCAGGGAGTTTTACGATGATTTGCGGCCGAGACGCAAGGAGAGCAGGCAAGACCTGCAAAAATAGGAATCGATTTTCCTAAAGAGCCATACAAAGCTGGGGTTTCAGGGCCGAATAAAACGACTGTTGGTAATGGTGTGACCGAAGAAAAGTGCCCAGGCCCTGAATCATTGGTCACCATCACACTGGCAAGATGATACAAAGCGGGTAGTTCAGAAAATTTAACCATTCCTGCAAAGTTAAAGGCATGTGGTGTATTAGACATTGCTAAAACATGTTCAGCATACGATTTTTCTTGAGCGGAGCCGGTGATTAAGAAGGCTGCATCAGGCCACTTTTCTGCAGCGATATAAATTAATTCAGAGAAGCGTTCTGGAGCCCAACGTCGTTGCGGTAATAAATCACTTGCATTAGGATTCATGAGGATAATTTTTGAAGCACCATTCGGGAATTGATCTTTGATCATATCCTGGACCCGAAGTGCAATATCATTTTTTTGTTCAGCGGTAACCATTGCTTGTGCGAGATGAACTTCTTGATGTGCGATAGCAACTTTACTAAAAGGGAGTTCTTTTTCTTCTGCAAAAGCTGCGTGTACAAGAGATAAAAAATTTTTCGCGATATGCAGATGTGGGTTGTAATGAACTCGATGTGTCAAAAGATCACCACGCCACAATCCTTCACCATGAAAAATATGGTAACCAACTCGGCGCGAAGCTCCTGAAAAACCAGTTAGTAAGGCGGTAAATCGTGAAAAAAGCTCCAAGTCAATGACGGTGTCTATCTTGAGGCGATGAATTTGAATCAAGGTTAGAAGGGAAGTTCTTAAGAGGGGAAAGAAGCCACTCGCATCGATAGTAAGGATATTATTTTTAGGAACGGTTTGGAGTAAGTTGAGGCTAGCTTGATTACTTTTAAAGATCAAGAAGTAGATTTGTGCGCCGCGTTCAATGGTTTCCCGCATTGCGGGATCCACTAGAATCGCACTCCCCATTTCCGATAGTTCAATAAACAAAACTTTCTTTGGGGAGCTCGGTGCTTGACTCAATAAACCACGAATGAAGTCATACAAATAAACAAAAGGGGTCAAAATGGCACACAAAGGAACCCCTGCAAGGTGGTCGATGCGGCGCATCGTATCAACACGAATAGTCATAATTGATATTATGACAGGTCAGTTAACCCTTATGTATTAAACGGGGCAAACCTGGTAAAAACGATATCAAAATTGTCAGACCATAGAGGATTGAGCTCAAAATAACGAGAGAAGGATCTAATCCCCACAGACCCAAAATGCTGGCTAAAGAAGTTTCACGAAGTCCCCAGCCCGAGATACTAATGGGTAATAACATCAGTAGTCCTAAAGCTGGAATACCAATGAGTAAAGCTTCAATCGGAGCATCGACATGGCAAGCTTTAAGGCAAGTCCAAAAAGCGGCTAATGCAAAACAGTGAATCAAAACGGCCACTAGAAGTTGCCACCAGAGAACGCTAAATCCCCACGTTGCTAAAGTTGCAGGAAGTGGCTGATGTATTTTTAAGCGACGCATTAATAGAAGATATATTTTTTGACTGGGTTCCCATCTAAGGAAAATCGCAATCCCAACGGCGCCTAATAGCATGATAAAAAGAAGTAATAGCCCCATGTTAGGTACCCAGGCACCAAGGACATCGCCGCTGACGGCAATCCCTAAGGCCCCTAAGAGGCAAAGACCTGCAAGCCCCATGGAGCGATCCAATAAAACACCTAAAAAACTCTGTTGTAATGATACTGAATGGGATTCACTGTTTTGCATTTGTTGGTGAGCCGCAATGGCTCGGTAGCTATCTCCACCAAGGGTTGTGGGCAATCCTTGGTTGATCAGACCGCCAGAAAAATAAAGCCGTAGATAATCCCATCCTGATTTTTTAAATCCCGTAGCTTGCATGATGTGGGACCAGCGTGAACTGCACATGGAGTAACTCATCCATAGAATGATTAAACAAAGGATTAACCATTTCCAATCGATACTGGGTATAGCTTCCTGTACGCGTATCCAATCAATAGCGCGGATGGCTCTACCTAAAAGAATGACAGAGATGAGGATGCGGATGATAAAGCCATAACGTTTCCAAAAGCTGGGTTTAGGTTCTTCGATAGAAAATTGTGGTGATGTCATAAAAATTAAGGTGTGCGAGTGGGAAGCGAATTTCCTTGCCAATTTTTACATAGTAAAAAGTCAAATTTAGAAATGGTACGTCCAAGTCGGTGGACATTAAGAGAATCGATATTTTCACAAGATTCAAATGCGGTTTCTGAAATAGGGGAATCAAACGACATATTTGACCAATTTAGCAAAATGACATCACTTCCAATAGCTAAAGGACCAGACCATAGGTCGAATTGGTCAACCCTTTGATCTAAAACATAGGTCGGTAAAGGTTTTGCGTACCATGCTAAGCGACTAGCCAGTGTCCAATTTTGGACAGCGATAGCTTTTATACCGTATTGGGCTGAGAGGGCTTTGATTTTTTGACCAGCAGTATTCCAGCCATATAGATCAGCGATGGGATTTTTTTGTCCCAAAGGATCGTTCATACTTATACCGGGGATTCCTCCAAAGAAGAGTAGCGTAAAGCCAAGGACACAAATAGCAATTTGGAGAAAAAGAACTAGTGAAATCCAAAAACGTCGACCAGCTTCCCAAGCTTGGGCAAGTCCAATTCCTGCCATAGGGGCAAGGACCATCCAAGCAGGAGCAGTCCAATGGGGCAAACTAGATCCCCCACCTGAAAAATAAGCAAAAATCATGAACGGTAAAAAGAAAAAATAGAGAAGGATGGATGGGCTTGCCATATGGCGTCGGTAGGTCCATACAAGCCCCATGAGAATCAGCAGACCATAACAAACGAATTGATTCAGTAAAAAAATAAATACGCGACTAAGTTTCCAAGAGCCTCCAGTACCGTGTCCAAATTGGTAAGTAAAAGATATCCAATCATGTTCATGGTTCCAGTAGATGATGGGGCTTATCAGAATGATGGCTATTAAAAGGCATAGCCATAATCCGGGACGAGAAAATATTTTTGCACCATGCCAGTTGATTAAGCAGACTGGAATTGCAAGGGCAAAAAATAATGCCGTATATTTTGATAGTCCTGACAAACCTAATACAAAGCCCAAGGCAATCCACCACCCAAAATCTGATGGGTACCGATCATAAAGAGATTGCGAAATTTGTAACGTGAGAAACATCATGCAGGGTACTAAAAATAGCAATAGGGTATCTGGTAGAAGCCCAACAGCTAACACATGAAATAAAGGGCCTGAGATAATGATGATGGTAGTCCACCAGACCACTGATTTGATATTCAAATATTGCAGAGATGATTGATAACGGGTCACTAAAATCTTGGCATTCTCAAGAGACATTAGTAAACCAAACAGCCAAAGAAGTTCTGGAATGAGCCGAATAAAACCATCAGACCAACCAAGGTGAACTGGCAAACTTTGCACCCAGCCTACTAATGGTGGGTGGTCAAAATAACTCCAATCGAGATAAAGTCCATAAAGAGCGTAATGAGCTTCATCGACGGACAGTCCGAGGATAAAACCAAAGACCAAGTGGATGACCATCGCCAAAAAGATTGCCAGTATGGTATACCGAAAACCCGGGGCAGAATGGTTATAGGACATGCTTAATCAGTTGTTTCTAAAAAGCCATCTTGGCGATAGGTTAATACCAAGGTATCTCGCCAAGAGTCTTGGGGTTGTAAGCGGTTAGCCGGTTGAATAGGTGTGGTTTCGTGTAGGACTTTAGTGTCGTCTAGTAATAAGAGTGTCCAAGGAGTTTCGAGAGTAAAGCGTTCGCCATGGGGTCCCATAGCATCAAACACCCTTGATTCACCGCCATTCACTAAATGTCGGTCTACCAGTAAAATCGCCACGAAATTGACTCCGTCTCGATGAGCGCCCTCAGGAGTTGGTCGTCCTATGCCTTGGGCGGTATCGATTCTAAATTGATGTGCTTCCACAAACCATGGACTTAGTTCTACTCTGGATTTCATGAGAGCTTGAGAAAACAAATCGCTAAGTTGTAAAAGAAAATCATACATAGCAGGATGTTTAATGAACGTTTCATCGCAAGCAGTAAAAAAACGATTCATTCCACCGTGTAAAGCATTGTAGGATATGGGCTGAAAATGAGGCCGGGAGGGTTTTATGTCGATGGATTGTTCTGTGACGACAAGGCTTGAATGTTTTCGTTTGCGGTATTTTCCGCCGTCTTTTAAATATTCATCTTCATCTAATTGATGCCAAGATTGCGCGAGACTTTCCCAATCACTTCGAGAGTGTTCGCTTAAGGAAAAGAAGTCATCGCTACTCAGTAAAGCAAAACCTTTTTCTTGGAGGGCTTGTACGCTTCGAGCAAGGGATGTGTATGGGGGAGAAAATGTAATCGTCATGAATTCTTTTTATTTTAATACCGAATCTTCAAGAGCCTAAAAATATACGAGTAGGTAGGCTATTCTAGTATGGCTGAGTCAGTTTTCTTTTTATCCAACGACTAAGGCGCCAAGCAAGCAGAGCCCCAATAATAGAGATATAGATCAGTACCTCCCCGAAGTTGTTTTTAGCTGCTTTATGGACGTAATAGTGAAGAGGTACCAAAATGGCAATGACATAAATCAATTCATGAAGCCTTGACCAATTTCGCCCAAGTCTTTTTTGCATTTTTTTAGTGGAGGTAATCGCTAATGGAATTAAACAAATAAAAGCAGCTAGACCTAGGGTTATAAAGGTTCTCTTGTAAAAATCTTGGTAGATCGAATCGATGTCTAAGTGGTTATCGATCACAGCCCAAGTCACAAAGTGCAAAGTGGCATAAAAGAAACAGAATAGACCGAGCATCCGACGGTATTGCACAAGGATATTCCAACCAGTCATTACTCTTAAAGGGGTAATTGCTAGGGTACAGCAAAGCATCACAATCCCCCAGGTTCCCGTAAAGCGCGTTATAAATTCAATCGGGTTAGCACTTAGATTGCCATGAAACCCATACCAAATAAGGCGAATAAAAGGGGAAATTGCTAGGAGGAAAACAATGGTTTTACCATTGTTCTTAATAAAACTTGGTAAGGTCCATGCCGGCATAAAGAGAGGCGACTTGATCACCATAACCATTAAATTTCAATGTTTTAATCTTGGGAGCAAAGAATCCTTTTTCATCCCCAATACGCCGCTCTGAAGCTTGCGACCATCTTGGGTGATCAACCTCGGGATTGACGTTGGAGTAAAAACCGTATTCTGAGGGGATAGAAATATTCCAACTGGTTGCAGGTTGTTTTTCAACGAGGCGGATTTTTACGATAGATTTACCACTTTTAAAGCCGTATTTCCAAGGTACTACTACTCTGACGGGTGCCCCATTTTGATTCGGTAAAACATCACCATAAAGGCCCAAGGTTAAAAGTGTGAGTGGGTGGTTGGCTTCATCTAAACGAAGTCCTTCAACATAAGGCCACTGTAGCACGCTACTATTGACACCTCGCATTTGTTTTTTATCAGCTAAAGAAACAAACTCAACATATTTGGCTGAGCCCAATGGCTCAACTAATTTCAATAAATTACTTAGCGAGTAGCCTACCCAAGGAATTACCATTGACCAGCCTTCGACACAACGCAGGCGGTAGATACGCTCTTCTAGTGGGACTAGTTTACGGAGGTCTTCGATGTCAAATACTTTAGGTTTGCCAACGAGACCTTCAATACTGACCTTCCATGGACTTGTCACTAAGGAGGATGCATAGGCGATGGGATCTGCTTTATCCGTGCCAAATTCATAAAAATTGTTATAACTTGTAACGTCTTTGAGGGCAGTCGTTTTTTCCATCAAGGTATAGGATGGATTGGGTTTAACTTGTATTTTATTGGTGGCGAAAGCCTCACGGCTAAACCAAGAACTTAATTCAAGGCCCAGTGCGCCACCTGCGGCCATTTTGATTAATTCCCGGCGTTTTTCAAAAACAGCTTGAGGAGTTATTTCTGAGGAGGCAATTTTAGGAAGATTTAATTTCATGATTTGATTCTAATTGTTTTGAGAGGTGTTTGCATTAGACTTTTATAACAAAGTAATACAATAAGTGCTTCAATTTACCTTTTTTAGATCGACATGAGCCATTTATTTTCCGAATTTCATTTACCAGCCCCAAATGGTGGGATTACATTGCCAAATCGTATGATTGTTGCACCAATGTGCCAATATTCCGCCGTTGATGGCATCGCTAACGATTGGCATTTGATGCATTGGGCCAATTTACTCAATAGTGGCGCTGCAGCATTTATTATCGAAGCAAGTGGAGTGACTGATACGGGTCGAATTACCCCTGGTTGTTTAGGGATCTGGAACGATGCCTGTGAAGCCGCGATTACAGACACCTTAAAAAGGGCACGCGCGATTTCTCCGAAGTCGATCGTTGGGCTTCAATTAGCACATGCTGGTCGCAAGGCATCCAGTCACATTCCTTCTGAGGGAGGCGCATCGATCCCTCCTGGAGAAGCAGGGGGATGGCAGACAGTGGGGCCCTCGAATGTGCCTCATTTGGCGCATGAGCATCCTCCTCTTGCTTTAGATAAGGCTGGACTTGAGCAGATTAAAGCGGCTTTTGCGACAAGTGCCCAAAGAGCACAAAGAGCTGGAGTGGACTTTATTGAGCTTCATGGTGCTCATGGGTATTTATTACATCAATTCTTATCCCCCATTGCTAACCACCGTACGGACGAATATGGTGGGTCCTTAGAAAACCGGATGCGTTTCCCAATTGAGGTGTTTGCTGCTGTGCGAGCGGTATATGATGGTGTTTTAGGGGTGCGCGTTTCTGCTTCCGATTGGGTGGAGGGTGGCTTTACTCCTCAAGAGACAGTCATATTTACTAATCGTTTAAAAGAGTATCAAATTTCTTTTGTTCATGTCTCTAGTGGTGGTGTTGCTTCTAGCCAGAAGATCGCCGTTGGGCCAGGTTATCAAGTCCCGTTTGCCAAAATAGTGAAAGAACAAACCGGTTTAGCAACTATTGCTGTGGGTATGATTACTGAACCTCATCAAGCAGAGGCTATTTTGGAAAATCAGGAAGCTGATCTCATTGCCTTTGCTAGAGCTTTTTTATATAAGCCACGTTGGGGTTGGGAAGCTGCAGCAGCCTTAAATGGTCAAGTTGAAGCAGTTGCTCAGTATTGGCGCTGTTTGCCCAGGGAGCACCAACACGTCTTTAAGGATCTAAAAATTGGTGGTCGTTAAGGGGTTTCTCGCCACACTTTACATTCTTTTGTGCAGTGTCATCAATTATTGATTAATATGTAGAAGTAGTTGTATTTTTCGATGTGAATTGAAACTGAGGAAAACGTGCTCCATATTTTGAAGCTAGACGTTGGTGGTATCCCTCAAAGTTGGGTCAATGCTGAGGAAGCCACCAAGCACTACGCAGAAGGAAGTATTGCTTGGACATTAGGTAAACCAATTGCGGTTATGCGGGGAGGGTTTTCTCGTCAAACTGGCAAACAATCTATCATCGAATTACATTCCATCATTGCCACTAGAGGCTCTTCTAGAATCAATCTCTTTGATGTTGTGCCTGCCATCACTAAAAGCAAGTTGTATCGCCGTGATCAGGGGATCTGCGCATATTGCTCGCATAAAATATCTGAAACAGAAGCAGAGGCAGAACACATTAATCCAGCGAGTCGTGGTGGGGACTATTCATGGATGAATTTAGTCATTTCTTGCCGTGACTGTAATCAAAAAAAGGGAAATCGATCTCCTGAAAGTGCGGGAATGTCTTTAATTTATGCCCCTTACATACCTAGTCTTTACGAGGATATGATCCTTAAAGGACGTAATATCCTTGCTGATCAAATGGAATTTTTAGCTGCTAACCTGCCTAAAAATAGCCGTTTGTATAAAAAACTCAAATAAAACAAATACTTAATTGACTCTCTTGATGACTTCTTTCTAAGAAGTAATGCATGCGTGCAATTATTTATAATATAAGTGATAATACTTAGGTATAAACCCTAATAGGAGTAAGCCATGAGTAAATTTATTAATATGCTTTCAAATGCTTTTGACCAATTTGGTAGTAAAAGTCAGTGCGAAGCTTATGTAAAAAGTCAAAACCCTTCTTCCTTATATGAAGTAGAAAAATTGATTTTTGATTATTTGGCGCATAACGGTCATAAAGAATAATTTTTCGGCTCTTTAATGGGGCGGTGTTCTTCAAGTTCGTTAATGTACTGAATCATGGACTGCCCCTCTCTTTTTAAGTATTGGTTGACGGCCTCATTGAAGCGTTCATCTAATAAGTAGTGCATTGAATACAGATTGACGGGGAGTAATCCACGATGGATTTTGTGTTCTCCTTGGGCGCCACCTTCAAAAACTTGAATTTTTTGATCTATACAAAATTCAATGTTTTGGTAATACGCAGTTTCAAAGTG
>CANJBQ010000052.1 GCA_947472645.1 Burkholderiaceae bacterium | reverse complement strand
TCATGCAGTCGAGCATCGGCAATTCTGCGAACCGCATGAAGAACCGTTGTATGGTCACGACCGCCAAATAACTCACCAATTTCGGGTAAACTTTTTTGCGTGAGTTCTTTTGCTATATACATGGCAATTTGCCGTGGCTTAGCGATGTTGGCAGGTCGTTTTTTAGAGTACATATCGGCAACTTTGATGCTATAAAAGTCTGCGACGGCTTTTTGAATGTTTTCTACTGAAATTTGACGATTTTGAATCGATAAAAGATCTTTTAAGGCCTCTTTTGCGACATCAATGTTGACCTCTTTGCCGTGGAAACGAACATAGGCAAGTATTTTCCTTAAAGCGCCTTCTAATTCACGAATATTCGATCGTAAATGTTTCGCGATAAAAAAGGCAACATCTTCGGACATAGGCACAAACTCGGCTTGTGCTTTTTTCATTAGAATAGCTACGCGCATTTCTAGCTCGGGAGGCTCTATAGCTACCGTCAGTCCGGAGTCAAACCTTGAAATAAGCCGATCATCGATACCATCCATCTCTTTGGGGTAAGTATCTGAGGTAATAATCACTTGTGACTTATTTGATGTGAGAGCTTCAAAAGCATAGAAAAACTCTTCTTGGGTACGGTTTTTACCACTAAAAAACTGAATATCATCGATTAGTAGCAAGTCAAGGGAATGATAATACGATTTAAATTTATCAAATGCCTTTTGTTGGTAAGCCCTAACTACGTCTGAAACATATTGTTCAGCATGAATGTAACGAATTTTAGCATTTGGCTTTTGTTGTAAAAGGTAGTTTCCAACGGCATGGATAAGATGTGTTTTACCTAGTCCAACACCACCATATAAAAACATAGGGTTATAACTTGTTCCTGGATTATTGGCGACCTGCACTGCAGCGGCCCTAGCCAATTGGTTTGCTTTACCATTTACAAATGTATCAAACGTTAAAATAGGATTAAGTTTAGAGAAGTCTTCGACATTAATTTGAAAAGACACCCCACCCATATCATCGTCAAGCTCATCTTGACTCGCAAGGAGATCCTCCGGTTCAGCAATTTGCCCAATAAAGCTGGGTGAAGAGTTATTTTCTGCCTCATTGATACTGCATGCCTTAGAGTCAACAATAAATCTAACGAGTGTACCAGGAGGCAAATAATTTTCAGCCAACCTATTGATTTTATTAGAGAATTGAGTTTTAACCCAGTCTAATTTAAATTGATTTGGGGCCGCAATAATAAAGCAACCTTTGTCTTGACCAAAGCCAATGGGAGCCAAAGGCTTAATCCAGGTTCTAAATTGTGAGGTCGACATTTCTTTTACGGCATTGCTTAAAAACTCTGCCCAAAAACTGTCCCGTTGAACCTGTTCTAGATTGAAAGAGTCGATAAGAGGTAAAGGCTCGGAAGGACTCATTTTGTATTTTTAATATTTTAAGTAAAAGATAATTTAATTTCAGTGGAAGTTGATTGTAGCGAAGTTTAGGAGTTATCAACAAAGGAAAATTCTGTGAAAATTCTGTGGATAACATGTGGATAACTATAATTTAAGCATATAAATTAATGACTTATAATTTTATATTATCAATTTTTTATTTCATTTTTTTACATTATGACAAAACCATCAAGAGTCTTGACTCTTACAAACTAATCATGGAAAATAGCAGGTTATCCAGTAAAGAGTGATGACAGAAAATGAAACGTACTTACCAACCTTCCGTAACACGTCGTAAACGTACACACGGCTTTCTTATCCGTATGAAAACTAAAGGTGGACGCAAGGTTCTAAATGCACGTCGTGCAAAAGGCCGTAAACGTTTAGCCGTCTAAGCCAGAGGGTTTAAAACCTACCCTAAATTAGGATATGGGCGGTAATCAATTGATACTTATCGCCCATGGAAAAACTTACCAAAATACAAATTCTTCAAAAATCTGAAGATATTTCTCGAGTTCTTAAGTCTCGAGGAGTAATTAAAAAACATGTAGCGTTCTATAAAAGCGATAGTTTGGAAGACCTATCGAGGCTTGGACTTGCCATACCAAAGAAAAATGCCAAAAGAGCGATTGATAGAAATCGGATTAAGCGAATTATTCGAGAAGCCTTTCGTAAATCAAAAAATTTAAGTGTTATTGACCTCGTCGTCAAGCTTCACGCCCCGATAGGACTTAAAACAAAAAGAAGATTACGCGAGCCAGAAAGAAGGATCATTCAAAAACAAGTTCAAGAGTTTTTTCATGATTAAAAAAACACTCATCCGTTTGATTGATGGATATCAATGGTTATTGCGTCCTTTTTTGGGTAGTAATTGTCGGTTTTCTCCTTCGTGTTCTGAATACACGCAAGAGGCCATTGAAGTGCACGGGGTTTTAAAAGGGCTTTATTTAGGCAGCAAGAGGATCATACGATGTGCGCCCTGGAGTTTGGGGGGGTATGACCCGGTACCGAAAAAGAACAAAGAGGATCTGTGACTTAGAGGCACTACAATCAGGCATTCAAATATTTTTTCAAAAATGGTAAAAAATGGATATTAAAAAAACCTTGCTGTGGGTGGTATTTTCTGTATCAGGTGTCATGTTATTTAATAACTGGCAAATTTCACAGGGCAATAACCCTTTACCATTTTTAGCGCCGCCGTCATCCGTGCCTAATCCGCAAAAAATAAATAACGCTAATTCAGATGCGGTACCAACAGTTACAGAGCAAAAGGCGGGGGGCATAACTGTGCCAAGCCTAAGTCCCGAGATAAGTGCTGCAGCGAATATTAAAACAGTAACACTAAAAAATAATTTGGTGGAGATTGAAATTAGCACTAAAGGTGCAACCATTACAAAGGCCACGTTAAAAAAACATCTAGAAAATAATGAGCCCATTGTTTTACTTCAATCACAAGCAAGCAACACTTATTTGGCAAGAAGTGGATTAATATCTACGGGTTTAGACTTGGCGAATCACAACGATATCTATCTTGATAAGGTTCTAGAAGATGGTCAAAAAGTGGCTTTCACGGTGGATAAAAATGGCGTAACTTTAGAAAAGACATTTAGCTTATTGCCAGATAGCTATGTCATTGCTGTGCAAAATAAAGTAACGAATCACAGTGTATCCCCAGTTAATATTTTCCTATATACCGAACTTGTAAGGGACTCTAATATTAAGGAAGAGAGTCAATTTTATAGTACGTTTACGGGCGCCGCTATTTATACAGATCAGCAAAAATATCACGAAGTAGCTTTTAGTGATATTGAAAAGAATAAAGTGAAAATACCCACCACCTTGTTAAAGGGGGAGGAGGGATGGGTTGCCATGGTTCAACATTATTTTGCTAGCGCCTGGATACCAGACTCCGCTAATCCAAGAGAAATGTACTTTAATAAGTTAGATAATAATTTATTTAGAGTCGGCCTAAAGTCTGAGCTACCAATATTAGCACCGGGAACAAATACGATACAGAGCTCCAAATTATTTATTGGGCCTGAAGAAGATGCGTTATTAAAAGAGGTGGCCCCGGGTTTTGAGTTGATTAAAGATTATGGTCATTTAACAATTATTGCCAAGCCCTTATTTTGGTTATTAACCCAAATTCACCATATTGTTCAGAATTGGGGATGGGCAATTATTGTCTTAACCATCTTCATTAAGTTGGCCTTTTTTCCGTTATCCGCTGCCAGTTATAAATCGATGGCACGTATGAAAGAAGTACAACCTCGTCTTGTGCAAATGAAAGAGCAATACAAAAATGATCCACAAAAGTTAAATTCAGCAATGATGGAGATGTATAAAAAAGAAAAGATTAATCCATTAGGCGGGTGTTTGCCGGTTGTAATTCAAATTCCGGTTTTTATCTCCTTATACTGGGTGCTTTTATTAAGTGTAGAAATGCGGGGGGCTCCTTGGTTAGGCTGGATTCACGATTTATCAAAGCCCGACACCCTGTTAAGTGATTTGGTAGGCTTGGGAACGCCAATCGGAATATTGCCAATTTTGATGGCAATTTCTATGTTTATACAGACCAAATTAAATCCAACACCGCCAGACCCAGTTCAGGCAAAAGTCATGTTGTATATGCCGCTTGCGTTTTCTTTGATGTTTTTCTTTTTCCCCTCTGGCCTAGTTTTATATTACATCGTCAATAACGTTTTATCAATTGCTCAACAATGGCAAATTAATAGAATGTTTGAGGTAAAGAAAAGTTAAAAATGAATGTTCTATAAACGCGACCCTATCATTGCCCAAGCTTCTGCAACAGGAAAAGCTGGGGTTGGTGTTATCCGTATCTCCGGCGCAAACCTTAGTCCACTCCTAGGGCTTCTGAGCGAAAAAAAGGCAGTGCCGCGTTATGCCTCGCTTATTCGACTTAAAGATGCCACAGATCAAACAATTGATCAGGGCTTGCTTACTTTTTTTCCAGCGCCCCACTCGTTTACAGGGGAAGATGTCATTGAATTTCATGGCCATGGTGGACCGGTTGTTATTAACCTCGTTATAGAACGTTTAATAGAACTTGGAAGAGGTCTCGGCTTAAGGCCTGCTGCTCCTGGCGAATTTAGTGAGCGGGCTTTTTTAAATAATAAAATTGATCTAGCTCAGGCTGAGGCAATTGCTGATTTAATAGATGCAACAACAGTTGCCGCCGTTAAAAGCGCAAATCGGTCTTTATCGGGGGTTTTTTCTGAAAGGATTAATGATCTCATCGAAAAAGTAACACACCTACGAATGTTCGTAGAGGCAACGCTAGACTTTCCAGAAGAGGAAATAGAGTTCTTAGAAAATGCAAAGGCGAAGCAACAATGGGAAGATATATTCAACACATTAGTCAATACGCTTCAAACTTCTCAGCAAGGCGCCTTATTGAGGGAGGGGGCATTTGTGGTTTTAGCAGGGGCGCCCAATGTTGGAAAAAGCTCATTACTTAACCAACTTGCGCAACAGGATATCGCGATCGTTACCCCCATTGCGGGAACGACTAGAGACCGCATTAGAGAGCAAATTCAAATAGAGGGTATTCCTATTTCCATGGTTGATACTGCCGGCCTAAGAGAAAGTAATGATGAGGTTGAGAGTATGGGGATCGAGCGATCTTGGGCGGCTATTGGTGATGCCGATCTCATTTTATTTCTGAGAGATGCAACACAAATCGACCAGTCAGAAAGCGAAGAGCTTCTTCAGCAAATATCAAAAACATTAAAAGAGAAAGGCAATATCAAGGCGAAAACGCTGGTGGTATGGAATAAGCAAGATCAGACATTGCGCCCACTTAAAACTTCTGAACTGTTTATTTCCGCAAAAAGCGGTTATGGCATTGACGAGTTGAAAATATGCATCATAAAGGCCTTAGGTTGGGAAAGTCATGCTGAAAATACGATATTAGCTAGAGGCCGCCATATTGACGCCTTAAAACGAAGTATGAAACACCTTGAGGATTCACGGCCTTATTTATCTCAGGGCAATGCCAACCTTGAGCTTTTTGCTGAGGAATTACGGCTTACCCAGGATGCTTTGGGTGAAATAACCGGCAGGTTGTTGCCGGACGACTTATTGGGAAAGATTTTTAGCTCTTTTTGTATCGGTAAATAAAGTACTGACAGTCAGACGTTGCATGCGTTGACGCTGATCCAGTTAGTGAGTTGGTTGCAGTGCAACAAGAGCAAATCGAAAAAAATGAGAAAATAATAAATAATTAATTAAACCTTCTTTAAAACTACATATGACAACAAAAACTACAGCCATTCCATTAAATACCCCGTCGTATATACATCATCAAAAACTAATTTCTTGGGTTCAAGAAATTGCTGAGCTAACTCAACCAGATGAAATATATTGGTGTGATGGCTCTACCGAGGAATATGACCGTTTATGTCAACAGATGGTTGATGGTGGCACTATGAAAAAGCTGAACCCGAATAAGAGAAAAAACTCTTATTGGGCGTGCTCTGATCCAAGCGATGTTGCGCGTGTAGAAGATAGAACCTTTATTTGTTGGCCCAAAAAAGAGCAAGCAGGACCAACGAATAATTGGATTGACCCTGTTGAAATGCGTCAAACCATGACCCATTTAATGTCGGGCAGTATGCGTGGAAGAACGATGTATGTTATTCCCTTTTCGATGGGCCCATTAGGCTCTCCCATCGCTCATATTGGTATTGAGTTAACCGATAGCCCCTTTGTTGTTGCGAATATGAAGATTATGACAAGAATGGGTCGTGCCGTTTTTGATGTGTTGGGAGATGAGGGCGAGTTTGTCCCCTGTGTTCACTCAGTTGGAAAACCTTTAGCCAAGGGCGAAAAGGATGTCGTGTGGCCTTGTAACCCAATAAAATATATTGTTCATTACCCGCAGACTCGCGAGATTTGGTCCTTTGGATCGGGTTATGGTGGAAATGCTCTTTTGGGTAAAAAATGTTTCGCCTTACGGATTGCCTCCATCATGGGCAGAGATGAGGGATGGAACGCTGAACACATGTTAATTCTGGGTGTAACGTCACCCGCAGGAAAAAAATATCACGTAGCCGCAGCATTTCCTTCGGCATGTGGAAAAACAAATTTTGCGATGCTCATCCCGCCCGCTGGTTTTAATGGCTGGAAGGTGACAACAATTGGTGATGATATCGCCTGGATTAAACAAAGGCCTGATCCACAGACCGGAAAAATGAGGTTATATGCCATTAATCCTGAGGCGGGCTTGTTTGGCGTAGCACCTGGTACGAATGCATTGACGAATCCAAACTGTATGGCGTCTCTTAATGAAAACGTCATTTTCACGAACGTAGGATTAACTGATGATGGTGATGTGTGGTGGGAAGGAATGACGAAAGAGCCGCCGACTCACTTAATTGATTGGCAAGGTAAAGATTGGACTCCAGCAGATGGAGCTGCTGGTCGCAAAGCTGCTCACCCCAATGCTCGATTTACTGTGGCGGCGATTAATAACCCTGCTTGTGACTCACAATGGAATGATCCTGAGGGCGTTCCAATCGATGCATTTATTTTTGGTGGCAGACGCTCTACGACAGTTCCACTTGTTACAGAGTCAAGGGATTGGGTAGAGGGGGTTTATATGGCGGCAACAATGGGCTCTGAAACAACAGCTGCTGCGACTGGTAAAACGGGTGTTGTACGTAGAGATCCATTTGCTATGTTGCCATTTGCAGGATATAACATGAGTGAGTATTTTCAGCATTGGTTAAACCTCGGTACAAAATTAAAAGATGCTCAAGCAGTTTTACCGAAAATATTTTGCGTTAATTGGTTTAGAAAAGGCGAAGATAACAAATTTGTTTGGCCAGGCTATGGAGAAAACATGAGAGTGTTGGCTTGGATGCTTGGACGAATTGAAGGGACAGCAAAAGCCGAAGAAAATATCTTTGGCCATTCTCCAAGCTATAAGGATCTAAATTGGGATGGTATCCAATTTACAGAGGCTCAGTTTAACCAAGTGATCTCCGTAGATAACGAGTCTTGGCGTGAAGAACTCAAGTTGCATGATGAATTATTTGAGCAACTTGATTATGGAATGCCTGTCGCTCTAAAAGAGGCGAAAGCACGACTACAAAAATTATTGGCCTGATCCTTCAGCGTTAATAATTTTGTTGGAGCGACACTTCTCAGGAGTGTCGCTTTGAAGTCTTCCCTCTGAGTCAATGTGGGAGCACTCATTGTTAAATACTCGATTATTTTTTTTGGCTTGAGACATCATTTCTGATTGTTTCGCAATGAGAATTTCATTAACTTTTTTACCCTGTGAATTCAGGCAGTCTTTGTACAGAGGAGCTTGATCATCTTTAACAATAAGTAAAAGAGGTGCGCATTTCAAGCGAACCTCAGAATTAACAGGACTCATTGCGATGCTATTTGGCTTAATGGAGATAGGAGAAATTCCACCCACCATAGGGTCTATCGACCTCCCATCAACTTTTACCTCAAAGTGTAAGTGGGTCCCGGTAGAGCGTCCAGTATTACCGACCAACCCAATCACATCGCCCTTTTTTAATACCTGATTTTCTTTAATTAAAATCTTCGATAAGTGACCATATAGGGTAACAACCCCATTCAGGTGAAGAATTTCAATATAGTTACCAAAACTACTATGGTCCGTATCACGATCGATCTTTAAGACTTTGCCATTCGCCGCTGCTAGTACTGGCGTTCCTATTTCAGCTGCCAAATCAACGCCAGTGTGGAAAGACTCTTTTGCGGTGAAGGGGTCAGGCCGCAAACCAAAGCCGCTGCTTACTATATAGGCCCCAACCAAGGGAATCCCTTCAGGAAGGTTGCTATTTAAGTAAACTGCATTAACCAAATCTTTCTTTAAGGTTGGAAGCGTATTGTTAATCGTTGTTAGCATTGAGGCTATTTGATCAAAGGAAGTTTCCGCTTGATAATCAGAGCCGGCTAAATTGAGTTTGTTGATTGGAAAATAAATCCCACCTTGGTTTTTATTCTTTGAACCACTATTTTTAAGATTCGGGGATATTTTTTCTAACTTTTCTTTATAAGAAAAAACCTCATTAACATCTTCAATGGTTTTATTGAGCCGGTCCTCTAATTGATTAAAACGTGTAATTAACTCATTACTGAGAGGTGGAGCCGGCTCTGCTGGTGGGGTAAATCCTATATAAAGACCATTTGACAGCAAATATCTCAAGCCAAAGCTACCGGCAATGAGTAAGATGAGTAACCACATCAAAAAATATTTTTTTCGAATGGATATATATTTCTTTGCTTCGTCGTAATGAGATGGGTTATCTAACATCGTGTCCATAGTTCGCACACCAAGTCATAATTATAGCTTTCACCAATGAATAATAAAGTTTTGACCAGCATAAAAACAAAAGTGATTGTGATTGGGGCGGGTATTGCCGGCTCTAGTATTGCTGGAGACTTGACTCGGCTTGGATATGAGGTTCATTTGTATGATAAAAATCTGGGCCCCGCTAAAGAAACTTCAGCTCATGAAACAGCTCTCGCACATCCACAGGTTGGTAAAAAGATTTCCAAACTACAACGATTTACTCAATTAGCCAATCAATTAGCCAATCAAAAATGGAAAAAAGCTCAACAGGTCCAAGAGGCATTTGAGCCACTTAGAAATTTGACATCAACACAGTTGGGTCAATTACCAGAGCTATTAGATGAGATGGGATTAACGAGTCTAGAGGCACAAATACTGACGGCTAAAGAGGCCGCACTCAAAACAAATGTAAGCGCCCCAGGATTATGGTTTCCAACGGCCGCAGTTTATAGCTTGCCAAGGGTGTGTGAAATAGAAGTTGCATTACTGGATGAAGGGCAGACTCATTGGAATTGTCATATAAAAAGAATCCGTCAGGAAAACCATCTTTGGCAACTGATAGATCAAGATGAAGATGTGATCGGGTCTGCACCCATTTTGATCTTAGCAGGCGGTTTACATGTACAAGACTTATTGAAGACGATTGATATTCATTTACCTTTGCGACCTGTTCGAGGACAAATTACCACTTTTAAGATTAAAACGGAAAGCCTTTTAATGCCCCACTTACCCAAAAAAGCGATAAGAGGCGATGGTTACTGTATGCCAGCAACTCGCGTTACTCCCCAAGAGTGGCATTGGGAGATTGGTTCAAGCTATGATGAGGATCAGTCTGATATAAGCCCTTGGCTAATTAGCGACCAAGAAAATGCGTTAAAGGCAATGAATTTAATTGGGTGTGACCACACACATTTAAATGAGCTTGTTCCTGTTCATGCCTTTGTTGGCATCAGAAGCGCTTCAAAAGATCGACTGCCATTGATTGGCCCTATACCAAAACATCCTGGACTATTTGTCGCCTGCGCGTATGGCTCAAGAGGGGTTTTATGGTCAGCATTAGCCGCGCCTTTAATGACGGCTTACGTCGATGCTTTTTTTGCAGGCGCAGATCGTTTACGTGCAGGCTTCTTAACAGGAGCTACTTCAACACTTGCCTCAGAAGTTGCTTCGGCGGTTAATCCAGGACGTTTTTTAAGAGGTGTTTTGGCAACACGCGCTTCAAACTCAAAACCAATTTTTCCAGTATCTTGACGCGCTAAATAGGCCTTGAAAACTCGGCCCGTGCGTTGCGATTTAAAGTTTGTCAGTAAATCGGTTTTACCTGTCGTTAATAGCTTCATGACTTGTTCTTCGGACACTTCTTGTTGAAGTATCACTTTGCCAGTATTGAAGTCACAATTTTTATTCGGGCCAACGGAGTGCTCACATAAATACTTCATGCCGTGCTCATAGACTGCGCCAGAGCATTTAGGACAGGGCCCTAAAGAAGTTTTGCCTGTAAAGTCGACAGGTTCTTGGTCTTCATCATTGGAGTTGCCAAAATCAAACTCTAATTTATAACCGGCATTTGGATAATCCTTATCGTCCATTAGAATTTGAGAG
Source organism: Burkholderiaceae bacterium (assembly GCA_947472645.1). GTDB lineage: Bacteria > Pseudomonadota > Gammaproteobacteria > Burkholderiales > Burkholderiaceae > Polynucleobacter. The sequence goes on along the minus strand of CANJBQ010000052.1, from coordinate 7,810 downwards.
AGTTTGATGATGGCAGCAAATGGGCGCCCCATTTTGCTTCGAAAGCCCTGTAGAGGGCCGACTTTTTTCTCGCGAATCAATTCTTCGGCTTCACTGTATTCAAGAGCTTTACCACCTGGAATCTTGCTGATAGAAAACCCACACTTCTCACATGCAAACCGCCGGTAATTTTCGCGAACAGGGCCGCTACAATTTGGGCAAGGAGTAGATAAAGTTATATAGTCGCCAGGTATTGTGTCGCTATCGAACTCCTTCGCTCGTTTGACAATGCGTTGAGTCATTTGAGCAATTTCTTGCATAAATGACTCTCTTTTAATGAGGCCTTTTTCCATTTGCGATAACTGGAACTCCCAACCACCAGTTAATGCTGGCTGGGTCAATTCTTCAATCCCAAGACCACGTAATAGCGTCATCAATTGGAAAGCTTTTGCTGTTGGAATAAGTTCGCGGCCTTCACGAACCATATAACGCTCATAGAGTAAACCTTCAATAATGGCGGCACGTGTAGCTGGGGTCCCTAAACCTTTATCGGCCATTGCCTCGCGAAACTCGTCTTCTTCGACCAGTTTTCCAGCACCTTCCATAGCAGAAAGAATCGTGGCTTCAGAATAACGGGCCGGAGGTTTTGTTTTGAGAGCAAAGGATTCAATGGCTTCTGTTTGAACTTTTTCATTCGCGCCTACCGCAATCAACTCTTTGTCATCTTGATTGGATTTGCCGTAAACAGCGAGCCATCCTGGTTGGATTAAAACCTTACCCTCAGTTTTAAACTGAAGACCACTGACGGTAGTAATGCGAGTCGTTACCATAAATTCTGCAGGTGGAAAAAAGATAGCTAAAAACCGGCGTACAACTAAGTCATAGAGCTTTTGTTCCGGTTCGGAGAGCGTTTTAGGAGGTGCTTGCAGAGTTGGAATGATAGCGAAGTGATCAGAAATTTTTGAGTTATCAAAAATCTTTTTGTTGGGCTTAACCCAGTTATTTTTTTCAATCTGTTGGGCGAAAACAGTGTAGTTGGGAACAGACTCACCCAATTGAGCAACTGTCTCTTTTACAGTACTAATATAGTCTTCAGGTAAGGCCCTAGAATCCGTTCTTGGATACGTAAGTACTTTATGACGCTCATAAAGAGCTTGTGCAAGACCCAGAGTATTTTTAGCAGAAAAACCAAAGCGGGCGTTAGCCTCTCTTTGAAGGCTGGTTAAGTCAAAAAGTTGAGGCGCCTGTTGCGTGGAGGGTTTTGCTTCCTCAGACACCGCGCCACTTTTACCTTTGCAGGCAACAACAATACTTTGAGCTTCTGCCGCACTCCAAATCCGACTTTCTCGAAGTTCAGGATCATTGCTATCTGTTTTGGAAGCTTTTTTAAACTCGGGGTCAAACCAACGACCTTCATAGAGGCCTTTAGCACAAATAAACTCAGCCTTTACTTCCCAATAGTCTCTAGAGATAAAACGTCGAATGAGCTCTTCCCGCTCTACAATAATGGATAGAGTGGGTGTTTGGACACGACCGACGGTGGTTAAAAAGAAGCCGCCACTTTTACTATTAAACGCAGTCATCGCTCTAGTGCCATTAATTCCGACTAGCCAGTCTGCCTCAGAGCGGCATCTTGCGGCATCTGATAGGGGCATCATATCCGCATCACTTCGAAGTTTTGCAAAGCCATCACGTATCGAGTTTGGGGTCATTGACTGCAGCCAAAGACGCTCAATGGGTTGGGTTGCTTTTGTTTGCTGTGCGATTAAACGAAAAATTAACTCACCTTCACGGCCAGCATCGCAAGCGTTTACTATTTTAGATACATCTTTACGTTTGATAAGCTTTTGTAAAAGCTTTAACCGACTCTCTGTTTTGATAATGGGTCTTAGTTCAAAGCGGGGTGGAATCACGGGTAAATTAGCAAACGACCATTTACCTCGCTTGACTTCAAACTCTTCAGGCGCTGCGATTTCTAGAAGGTGACCAACGGCAGAAGAAACAATCAAGTGATCGCTCTCAAAAAAGTCATCATGTTTCGTAAAGCCACCTAAAGCACGAGCGATATCAGCTGCAACCGATGGTTTTTCAGCAATGATCAGGGTTTTAGAATTGCTCGAGGTCTCTTTAGTCGCGGCTATTTTTTTTGGCACTTTTTTTACCTTATTCATGAATTCCTTTTTTTATTATTACCTGAAGAAATCAATTTCGTGTGGAAATTTATTTTCTAAATAGGAACTTTCAGTGAAATAATAATATAAATGATTGATTATTATATAAATAATATTATCCACCCTAGATCATATCTGCCATGATAACGAAGAGCAACAAGCAGGATAACATCGTATAAAATAAAAAAATGGTGATAAATCGAGAAAAATTTAGATATGGCGTTATTAGAAATTCTTTGCTACCCAGACCCGCGGTTACACAAAATCGCAAAACACATTGAGGTTTTTGACGAACGCCTCAAGGAGCTCGTTGAGAATTTAGCGCAGACAATGTATGAGGCGCCTGGGGTAGGCTTAGCCGCAACACAGGTTGATGTTCATGAAAAACTCATCGTGATTGATACATCTGATACGCGCGATGAGTTATTGGTTTTAATTAATCCCCAAATTATTTGGCACAGCGACGAGAAAAAAAGCTGGCGAGAGGGGTGTTTATCAGTCCCAGATTACTTTGATGAGGTTGTCCGGCCAGATAAAATCGTGGTGAAGGCTCAAAATGTTCAAGGTGAATTTTTTGAGTTGGAGGCAGAAGGGTTAATGTCAGTCTGTATTCAGCATGAGATGGATCATCTGATTGGGAAGGTTTTTGTAGAATACTTATCAGCCCTGAAGAAGGCGCGAATTAAAAGTAAAATGAAGAAAAGGTTCGGTGCTTAAAGTGATTGGAAGGCTATTTTCCAATCACTACATTTGCAAGTTGTAAATCCTCTAAAAATAAATCCGACTTTAGATATTCAAACTCAATGGGTCTTTGAGAGCCAATGACATCGTTATCAATCTTTTGGGATGCCGGATGACACATGATGAGAGATGCATCATTGGCTACACTTAACCATCGTTGCATGAGAAATCGATAAGCTGAAATTGAGCCGGCCATAAAATCATAAACACCTAAAAATCCATCGTTATGAGGAATTGAATGTTGTTTTAGCTGTTTTAAAAAGGTATTTCCGCCCAAGATATTCAGTAAATGGCATTTAAAAGGGTTTGGGAGATTAGCGTGATTACTTGGCAAGACCGTACTTCGGACCCACGCTGAAGAAACATCGGGATAAGTAGTTAATAGACACTCTAAAAACACATCACGAATTTGAGGAAATTGATGAACATGTTGGTGACCATCTATAAAGTCAGGTAAAAATCCAAAGCTCTCTGTAAAAGTATTGATTTGTTGTAAAAAGGAATTCCTAATCATCTTGATATCAAGAAGTCTTAATTGACTCAGATACATCAAGCGCGTTAAAGGTTGAACGTAGACTGCATTTGGAAAAGTCAGTGTTAAATTGAAATGAAGTCCAATTTGAAGCCCTTTTGCGCGAGCATTTAATAGGGGCAGTTGGTAAGATTTAACATGTGGCGCTAATGACAAAACGCTGACTTGACTCAAGCGCCCTAAATAGAAAAGCTCTAAACACCCATCATTAATGGCGGGATCTTGACCGATATCGTCTGCGCAGATGTAAAGGCTCATTTTTTAGAGATAGAAAACGCCCAATATTTGCTACCGAAATAAGTGCCAACTGCAACGACCATTAACACCATGACTAGCGCCAAAGGATAGGGGATCTTCAAAAAATACAAAGCGACAGTAAAAAGTAGCTCATTAGCGATGAAACTTGTCAAAGAAATGAGGAAGTAGGGACCAATAGACTCTTTCACCGATCGTTGACGATCTGCAAATGTAAATAACTTCTGCCCAGAAAAGCTGACACAAAATGCGATGCAAAAGGCGAAAACATTGGCTAATAGTGGGTTTAGATGTTGAGTTTCAACAAGCAGTATGACCATACAAAAATGAACTAAGGCAGCAACCCCGCCCACGATGGCAAACTTAAAGGGTCGTGGGAATCTATCGATCAAGTTGGCTATTATCATGGTCTTTTGCAACGAGATACAAGGGCCTCTGTTTTACTTCGGTAAAGATACGCCCAATGTACTCACCCAGAATACCAATCGATAAAAGCTGAACTCCTGAAAACAACATTAAAGCGACGGTTATTGTTGGCCAGCCATTGGTTGGGTTCCCATTGACCATAGTATCAATGATGACAAAAACGCCATAGGCAATCGCCAGAAACGAGATAATGGCACCAATAAAGGTCCAAACGCGTAATGGTAAGGTACTAAATGAGGTTAAGCCTGAAAGCGCTAATTGAATCAGATTACGTAGCCGAAAACTAGACGCGCCACTCAAGCGATCTGCGGGTATAAAGGGGATTGCAATCGACCTAAAACCCACCCATGCATACAGGCCCTTCATAAATCGGTTTCTTTCTGGCAAGGCTCGAAGTGCATCTACGACCTTACGATCTAGCCACCGGAAGTCGCCAGCATTCGGCGGAATGGGCACATCTGCACCAGCGCTCATGACGGAATAGAAAAACCTAGTTCCAACACGCTTTAAAACCCCCTCTTGATGACGATCACTGATCACGCCGAATACCATGTCGTAACCGCTAAGCCATAATTCACGCATCTCTTGTAGCTTCTCTAGTGGGTGCTGAAAGTCAGCATCAATGAGAAGAACGGCATCGCCTCTTGCATAATCAAGCCCACAGGAAAGGGCTGCCTCTTTTCCAAAATTTCTAGAAAACTCCAAATACCTAATGCCTGGTTGATTGGCTAAATGATCTGCAATTTCGGCCGTATTATCTTTGCTGCCGTCATTAATGATCAAAATTTCATATCGTGGCGTAATCGATTCAAGAGCCTGCTTTAAAGAACTTACAAATTGTGTAAGATTTGAAGATTCGTTGTAGGCGGGCACAACAATCGTTAAACTAAAGTCTTTAGGCCGTATAGCTTGTATAGTCATACCTAAAGTTTACCTGTAAATTTATCATCAAAACATAAATAATCACCTTAAAGAAGACTTTTGACGCCAAACCCATTTGCATATGCTTTTAAAAAACCGCTTTCGATTTGGCAGGTTTGTTTAATCATTGCTGTAATTTGGTTTTGTGTATTTATATTGTTTCGCAAAGCCCCAGAGTGGGACAACATGGAAGAACTCGTATGGGCGAATAGTTTTGAATGGGGTTATCAAAAACATCCCCCACTGCCAAGCTGGATGATATATCCACTGACGATGGTATTTGGTAAGGTGATGTGGCTACCCTTTGCTTTAGGTCTGCTTTGCGTTGCTTTTGCACAGTACATTTCTTACCATCTATATGTACGCATTGCAAAAAACGCCGGCTTTGTAAGTCCAGGTACATCGGGAATCGTTGCAGTGTTGACAGCCTCTCCTTTAATCTACTATAGCGTTCGGGGCGGAGATTTTAATCATAACGCGGCACAACTTTGGTCCATTGCGGCGATGTTCTATTTCTATTACCGAACGTGGGAGTATGAGCGAGAAATAGACAAGCGGGAGCTCAATTATTGGTTATCGTGGTTAAGTTTAGGGGCATTAACCGGCGTAGCCTTTATATCCAAATATAGTGTAGTGATTCAAGTCACGGTTCTAGTTGCTCATCTTGTAACATCAAGACGCTGGCGTTTCCCCCAGCTATGGCTAGGCATTTTGCTGGCGGCGGGCGCTTTTTTCATGGTTACCTTGCCTCACTTATATTGGTTGTATGGTCAAACCATCATCGGTCAAGGACCACTGTATTACGTCAATCATGCCATGCAATCTAGCGTAACTTTTACGCAAAGAGTTTGGCAAATCTTTATGGAGTTTTTACTGACTCAAATCATGCGTGTTATACCTTGTTTAGTGGTTGTCGGATTAAGTTATCGTATTTGTCAAAAGGGAGCTTCTTTACTCATTGAAAAAGACGCCAATCATTCTTGGTGGTCAAAAATCCTAAAGCCAGACCAATTATTTTTAATGATGGTGGCCGGCGGACCTACCATCATCGCTATGCTCATCGGCATGGTATTTGACCAAAAGATAGAAGCAAAGTGGGCAGTTACTTTCTTTATAATGATTGGTTTCATTGGGTGGATTTATTCTGATGACCGCATAAACCTACCGAAACTCATTCAATGGACAATCGCATTTCACCTGCTGATTGGTCTAGGGTATGGTCTTGTAACCGGACCTTTGGCGAATTACTTGGGATATCAAGGCAGATCCAATTTCCCAAGTAAAGAGCTTGCTAAAGTGTTGCAAGATCGTTGGCAGGAGCATCCAGAGTTAACTAATGGTATGCCTCTTCAACTCATCGTAGGTGATACGTGGATAATTGGTAACGTTATTATTCATGACCCCATTAATAGGGGGAAAAATATAAAACCCTGGATTGACGGGGATGACTTATCTTCCCCCTGGTTAAAGCCCGAAGATAAGAAAAAACCAGCTCTTATTTTGATCGATCAAGCACCCCTGGCCAATGGCGTCTGGTGGCGTGCTGGCCACCCCCCCTCTCAAGTTGTCCAACAACTATTTAATCAAGCAACAATTAAAGGAGTTGAGTCAATCCCTTGGACATCGAAAGAGGGAGCCGCGCCACTTAAAATACAGTGGGCAATATTACCGTATCTAAATCCATGAACCATTTGAAAATCGCCTTTGCTGGTACTCCAGAATTTGCAGCAATCATTCTTGAAGCACTCTTAAAAACAACGCATCAAGTGGTTGCTGTTTTAACACAGCCAGATAGGCCCTCTGGGAGGGGCCTTAAAGTTTTACCTAGCGCGGTAAAACAAAAAGCGTTATTGCATCAAATCCCCGTATTTCAGCCAAGCTCTTTAAAGTTAGATGGTAAGTATGTAAGTGAAGCTTTACAAGTAAAGGAGCAACTGGGGGAGCTCGAAATTGATGTCATGATTGTTGCGGCATACGGTCTTATATTACCAAAGTGGTTGTTAGATCTTATGCAAGAAAGAAATTATCTAGGTTGTATTAATGTCCATGCATCTTTATTGCCACGTTGGAGAGGCGCCGCGCCGATTCATCGCTCAATTTGGTCAGGGGATGAGTTCACGGGCACAACAATTATGCAAATGGAGGAGGGCTTAGATACTGGCCCCATCATCGCCACAGAGACAATGCCGATTCAAAGTCTTGATACAACAGGCACACTACATGATCGATTAGCTGCTCAAGGAGCTCGACTATTAATAGAGTCCTTGAATAAGATTGCACGAGGGTTGCAAATAGAGCCGATGCCACAATCAACAAGTGGGGTTATTTACGCAGAAAAAATTAAAAAAGAGGATGCCAAGATAAGGTGGAACGAAGATGCATTACTCATAGATCGCCAGATACGGGCCTTAAATCCGAGCCCTGGCGCTAGTACAACCCTTCATGATGAAATCATAAAAATATGGCTTTCTGAAAATATCTCTTTATCTTGGGTTGGCTCACAAAAGAGTGAACCAGGGACAATTATTGAAATTAATGATTTAGGGGTTTGTGTATCCGGTAAGAATGGTGTCGTGAGGTTATTAGAAGTTCAAAAAGCAGGCTCAAAGAGAATGTTGGCAAGTCTGTTTGCAAAAAGTGTGCAATTAAAGGTTGGAGATGTTTTTCAGTGAGAGATTCATTGCGAAATAGGTCGATTGGCAATATTTGCCAGCTTATTACAATATGATGAAGGATTTAGCCCAAAAGAACCATATGCCCCAAACAGCGCATTATCGAATAGAAG
>CANJBQ010000051.1 GCA_947472645.1 Burkholderiaceae bacterium | reverse complement strand
GAATCCCAACGAAAATTGATTTGATAAACGGCTAAAAAAACTATCAACGCCAGCACCTAAATAAACAAAAAACAAGGCAAGTGAGACAACACAAAACATCCCGCCTAAAGCACCTTCAATCGATTTTCCCGGGCTTAACTGAACCGCTAATTTATGCTTACCAAACTGTTTCCCGAAGATATAGGCGCCAATGTCAGCAACCCAAACGAGCATCAATACCGATAACAAAACAAAAAGCCCCTCATTTCTGAGCATTACAATTGCGTACCAGTCCGCTAAGAAAACGACAAAGCCGATGATCGCCAAACTCGTTGAGTATTTCTGAAGTGAGAAAGTAAGCTGTTTTCGCATAATCATCGGAACAATCATGATCCAAAATAATGAACTTACCCATAAGGGTAGTTTCAAGTACGGAGAAAAGAGGTTGTCAACACCATCTGAAAAATAAAATAATTGCATACAAAGCCATATTAATATGAATTGCATGAATAGGGCATAGATATAAGAGTACCGACTTTTAGCTCCCCAAATTAGACACCCCCACTCCCAAGCAGCTAAAGATATAAAACTAGACAACAGTAAATATAGAACAATCGACGGGGTAAAGAAAAGAACGGGTATAAAGACCACCAAAAGAACGCATGCTGTAATGAAGCGCGTTTTAAGCATTTCTGACGATAGTGTTTTCTAGAACTTGTGATCCAGTCTGACCAAAACGCCGCTCCCGACCTTTAAACCAATCAAGACTCTTTTCAAAAGCTACCGCATCAAATTCAGGCCAAAAGGTATCTGTAAAATACATTTCGGTATACGCGAGTTGCCATAATAAAAAATTACTAATGCGACGCTCTCCACCGGTACGGATAAATAAATCAGGTTCAGGGGCGTAAGCCATCGATAAATAAGGAGAAAGCCACTCCTCATTCAAGTCATCTAAAGAAATAGTTGGATCAAGTGACAAAGCTTTTTTGGTCGCCTGCAAAATATCCCAGCGACCACCATAATTAGCAGCGATGGTTAAGACGAGACTCGAATTGTTTTCCGTTAATTTTTCTGCAGCAACAATCCTATCTTGAATTTCAGTCGAAAAACCCTGAAGATCTCCAATGATACGCAAACGAATATTATTGGAATGCAGTCGTGAAACTTCATGATCTAAAGCTTTAAAGAATAAGTTCATTAAAAAATTGACCTCATCGGGAGGTCTACGCCAATTTTCCGAACTAAATGCAAACAACGTCAAAAATTCAATTTTATGTTTTACGCATTCTTCCACCATTAAGCGAACAGTATCTAAGCCTTTTGAATGCCCTGCAACTCGTGGTAAGAAACGCTGATTCGCCCAACGCCCATTACCATCCATAATCATCGTTACATGACGCGGGATTTGGTTGATCTCAGGGATCGATAATGTCGAGCTTTTTATGCGTGGCTTCATAGTGTTGATTTTGAGTTAACCTAAACCGTCATAATTTCTTTTTCTTTTTCTTGCACAAGCTTATCCACTTCGGCAACAAATCGATCTGTTCTTTTTTGAATATCATCCTGAGAGCGACGTTCATCGTCTTCAGAAATAAGTTTATCTTTTGTTAGTTTTTTTAACTGCTCATTGCCATCTCTTCTTAAATTGCGGATGGCGATTTTAGAGTCTTCACCCTCTGATTTAATAACCTTAACAAGGTCTTTACGTCGCTCTTCTGTTAACGCCGGCATCGGTACACGAATCACGTTTCCCTGTGTTGCAGGATTTAATCCCAAGTCAGAATCACGGACAGCTTTTTCAACTGCACCAATCATATTTTTTTCCCAAGGAGTAACCGTAATCGTTCTGGCATCAGCTAAACCTAAAGCGGCAACTTGAGAAATTGGTGTCGGATTACCATAGTAATCCACTTGAATATGTTCCAGAATGCCCGTCGAAGCACGACCAGTTCGAATTTTAGCCAACGAGCTTTTTAACGCTTCAATGGACTTACCCATTTTTTGATCAACATTAGAAATAACATCAACAGCAGACATACTTTTTCCTCATCAAACGTGAACTAAAGTACCCTCAGGCTCGCCATTGACAACTCGGAGCAAGGATCCTTGTTTAAAAATCGAAAAAACTTTAATCGGTAACTGACGATCACGACATAATGCAAATGCCGTAGCATCCATCACTTGTAAATTTTTGACAATAGCCTCATCAAAAGTAATGGTTTCATAACGAATTGCTGATGGATCTTTATTAGGATCGCTCGAATAAATACCATCAACTTTTGTGGCTTTAAGCACAATGTCAACACCCATTTCAGCACCACGCAGAGCCGCTGCTGTATCTGTCGTAAAAAATGGATTTCCAGTTCCGGCAGCAAAAATCACTACTTTTCCTTCATTCATATGTCTAATGGCTCGGGGGCGAATATAAGGCTCAACTACCTGATCCATACGCAGCGCAGACATAACCCTCGCCTCAACTCCTTTTTGACGCAAAGCATCCTGCAGGGCCAGTGAGTTCATCATTGTTGCTAACATACCCATGTAATCTGCAGTTGCTCGATCCATCCCAGCCGCACCGCCTGCAACGCCACGAAAGATATTACCCCCACCAATGACTATAGCTAACTGAATACCAAGTTGAACCACCTTGGCAATTTCCGTCACCATTTGATCTATCGTAGTCGGGTTAATTCCATAAGAATCATTACCCATTAAGGCTTCACCAGATAACTTAAGTAAGACACTCTTATAAGCTGGCATATGGGTACATTCTCCTCATGATTAATTACTTCTATTATAAAGACCTAAAAAAGAGGCGCTCAATTAGCGCCCCAGATTTAGCTATTGTCGAAGAATTAAGCCGTTCCCTGAGCCGCGGCTACTTGAGCAGCAACCTCAGCAGCAAAATCGTCTTGACGCTTTTCAATACCTTCACCAACAATATACATCGTAAAAGACTTAATCGTAGTCGTATTTGCTTTTAACATTTGCTCAACGGTTTGTTTATCATTTTTCACAAACTGTTGATTTAAAAGGGAAACTTCCTTTAAGTACTTTTGCACAGATCCTTCAACCATCTTAGCTACTATTTCTGGTGGTTTGCCAGATTCAGCAGCTTTTTGCTCAGCAACACTTTTTTCAATAGCGATTTTGTCAGCCGGTACGTCCGCTGTAGATAAAGAAACCGGCTTCATTGCGGCAATATGCATTGCTACATCTTTAGCCGCAGTTTCACTACCGGTGTACTCAACCATAACGCCGATTCGAGTTCCATGAATATAAGAAACTAAAGAGGCAGCTTGATTAAATAACTTGAAACGACGAATCGCTAAGTTTTCTCCAATCCGACCAATCAATTCTGTCCGAACTTGTTCAACCGTTTTGCCATCAAGGGGTAAGGTGGATAAACTTGCCACATCATTATCAGCAATCTGATGATCTACTACAAGCTTTGCAACATTACTAGTGAATTTCAAAAAGTCATCATTTTTTGAAACAAAATCTGTCTCACAATTAATCTCAATGAGAACTCCATTGGAACCACTAATATAAGAGCAAATAACACCTTCAGCAGTAATTCGAGAAGCTGCCTTACTCGCTTTACTACCTAATTTGACACGTAAAATCTCCTCAGCACGAGTCATATCTCCCTGGGCTTCAGTTAAAGCTTTTTTACACTCCATCATGGGAGCATCCGTTTTTGCACGAAGCTCCCCAACCATTGCAGCCGTAATTGCAACCATTAATCTTCCCGCCCTTCTTCTGTAACTTCTGCTACTGCTGTTTCTTTAATGGACTCTAATACTTTATTTACTGCTGAAGCTTTACCTTCTAATATCGCATCTGCCATGCCTCGTGCATAAAGAGTCACTGCTTTACTCGAATCATCATTACCAGGAATAATGTAATCAACACCATCTGGTGAGTGATTAGTATCCACTACTGCGATGACAGGAATACCAAGTTTTTTGGCTTCAGTTAAAGCAATTTTGTGATAACCAATGTCAATCACAAAGATCGCTTCCGGAATACCGGCCATATCCTGAATACCGCCGAGGGATTTTTGTAATTTATCAATTTCACGCTCATTCATGAGACTTTCTTTTTTAGAAAGACGCTCCCATTCATTATTCTCTTTAGCTGCGGTCATTTCCTTGAGGCGCTTGATAGAGCCCTTTACAGTTTTAAAATTGGTAAGTGTTCCGCCTAACCAACGCGCATCTACGTAGGGCATGCCGGCTCTTGCGGCTTCTTCAGCGATAATTTCTTTAGATTGACGCTTTGTTCCAACAAAAAGGATAGTTCCACGATTCGATGCAATCGATTTAGCAAATTTAATTGCCTCTTCGTACATAGGAAGTGTTTTCTCAAGATTGATAATATGAATTTTGTTACGATGGCCGTATATAAATGGAGCCATTTTTGGGGACCAGAAGCGGGTTTGGTGGCCAAAATGGCATCCGGCTTCCAGCATTTGACGCATGGTTACAGACATAATTCTCTCCTTAGGGTTTAAACTAAAGTCAAATCCTGATTACGCTAAAAAGCGGCACCCCGGATGGTTTGACTCGCGATTCTTTGGGATTGGCAAAAACCTGCTCAATACAACAAAGTTTTAGCATTATAGACCAGTTTGATACATAATTCCAATATGAAATCAATATTTACAGAAGAAACTGACATTATCGGAATGCGCAACGCTGGAAGATTAGGTAGTGAGGTACTAGACTTCATCACACCTTATATCAAAGAAGGTATTAGCACGGCAGAAATTGATCGTATCTGCCATGTGTATATGAATGATGTCCAACATACCATTCCTGCGCCTCTAAACTATCAACCACCTGGTTATCCCCCCTTCCCCAAGGCAATTTGTACCTCCGTCAATGATGTTATCTGTCATGGAATACCCAATGAGCGAATCTTAAAATCTGGAGATATTGTCAACCTGGATATCACCGTAATAACACCCGATGGTTATTACGGTGATACAAGCCGTATGTTTATCGTTGGCGAAGCTTCCATTTTGGCTTCACGTCTTTGTCAAATCACCTACGAATGTATGTGGTTGGGTATCGCTCAAGTAAAGCCAGGGGCGAAACTAGGTGATATCGGATACGCAATTCAAACTCATGCAGAAAAAGCCGGCTATGCTGTCGTTCGGGAATATTGTGGACATGGTATCGGTAAAGTGTTTCATCAAGATCCTCAAATACTTCACTATGGCCGACCAGGAACCGGTGAGTCCCTTATTCAAGGCATGACATTTACAGTTGAACCAATGATTAATGCAGGTCGACGCGAAATCCGTACAATGCCCGATTTATGGACTGTCAAAACGAAAGATCGAAGTCTTTCTGCACAATGGGAACACACTGTTCTTGTCACAGCAACTGGTGTTGAAGTTCTTACCGTTTCGGAAAAATCACCTCCTATACCAGAAATTGTTCAACCATTATTGGGCAATCTTATACCAACAAACCACTAAGTTTATGAATATTTTTTTAGGGATGAAGACTGAACTGTTTAAGCTATTTGAACAGAATCACCAAGTCCATCAATTGACAAAAGGCCTTAGCCTTGCTGCAGGAAAAGTCCTAGATAAAGCATGGCAAGAATCAGAACTTCATCTTATTGATCCTACTCAATCTCCTTGCTTGGTCGCAGTTGGCGGTTTTGGAAGAAATGAATTATTCCCATTCTCAGACGTCGATATTTTGGTTTTATTGAATCAAGGGGATTCGAATGACTTAAATCCTGCCCTCAAAGAAAAATTAGAAAAATTTATCACCCTTTGCTGGGACTTAGGCCTAGAAATTGGATCATCGGTTCGTAATATCGATGAGTGTCTTGATGAATCAACTAAGGATGTTACTGTTAGGACATCTCTTTTAGAGGCAAGATTTCTAACAGGGAATAAAAAATTATTTCACTCTTTTCAAGAGCGATTTAATATCGCACTTGATCCTAAATCTTTTTTCTTAGAAAAACTCTTAGAGCTTCGACAACGTCATCAGAAGTATCAAAATACCCCCTATTCATTAGAGCCAAATGTCAAAGAAAGCCCAGGGGGCTTAAGAGATATTCAAGTGATCTTATGGATGACTCGCGCCGCAAAATTCGGTAATACTTTTAAAGCACTCAATCAAAGAGGCATTATTACCGGTCGAGAGGCTAGTGAACTGACCAAGAACCATAAATTATTGCAAGTGATTCGTGCTCAACTACATTTGATCAGTCAACGTCGTCAAGACCAAATTATTTTCGAAGTACAAACACCGTTAGCCCATACTTTTGGAATCGATAATACCAAAGAAAAAAGAGCTAGTGAACAAATAATGCGGCGTTATTATTGGGCCGCAAAAGCCGTTTGCCAACTTAATGAAGTTCTCATACAAAATATAGAAGCCTTACTCTTTCCAAGGGAGTCGCAGGCGACTCGCCCCCTATCAGAACATTTTATTGAAAAACAAGGCCAGCTCGATATCATCGATCCTCTTCTATACAATAAAAAGCCGAATCAAATTCTAGCGACTTTCTTAATCTACTCTAAAACATCCGGCGTCAATGGGCTGTCTTCACAAATCTTAAGGGCTTTATATAACGCAAGAGAGCTGATGGACTCAAAATGGCGTAAAGATCCGATCAATCGCCAACAATTTATTGACATTATTCATTCTAATACTGGCGTTTACCGTTCGCTTAATCTAATGAACCAAACGAGTGTGCTAGGAAGATACCTGCCACCTTTTCGTAAAATAGTGGGTCAAATGCAGCATGATTTATTTCATGTCTACACGGTAGATCAACATATTCTTACCGTGGTAAAAAATGTACGTCGTTTTTTTATCCCTGAGTTAGCTCATGAGTTTCCTTTTTGTAGCGAGCTCGCCGCAAATTTTGATAAGCCTTGGGTATTGGTTCTTGCAGCCCTCTTTCATGATATTGCTAAAGGACGCGGTGGAGACCACTCCGATTTAGGTAAAAAAGATGTTCAATTATTTGCTAAGCAACATGGAGTTTCTAAAGAAGATACGGACTTAGCTCTATTTTTAGTCGCAGAACATTTAAGCATGAGTCAAATAGCTCAAAAGCAAGATATCTCAGATCCAGATGTCATCCAGATGTTTGCAAAAAAAGTAATGAATGAGCACTATCTGACCGCACTATATTTATTAACTGTGGCAGATATTCGTGGCACTAGTCATAAAGTTTGGAATGCTTGGAAAGGAAAACTCCTTGAAGAACTCTATCGTAAAACGCTGAACTATTTTGGTGGGGCAAAGTTTGATACAAACTCTCAACTTGAACTTCGTCAACAAGATGCTATCGACCAATTAAGTCTTCATGGCGTTCCTAAAAATGCTCATCTTCAATTATGGAATCATCTTAATGTGGGATTTTTCTTAAAGCATGACTCGAATGATATTGCCTGGATTACAAGACATCTTTACCAAGATGTGAATACCCAAGAACCCATTGTTCAAGCTAGAGTCTCTCCGATCGGTGAAGGCCTACAAATTACTGTCTATCTAAAAGACCAGCCAGATCTGTTTGCAAGGATTTGTTCGTATTTTGATCAAAATGGGTTTTCCATTCAAGATGCCATTATTCACACAACAAATCATGGCTATGCATTAGATACCTTTCAGGTCTCTTATGTTGAAGACGAAGAAAATATGGAATATCGTCATATTATCCAAATGGTGGAGCATGATTTAGCCTCAGTTCTGTTACAAGTTGGAGAATTACCTGCGATTTTTAAGGGCCGATTATCTCGTCAATCAAGGTCCTTTCCAATGCAACCTCGTGTGCAATTAGTTCCTGATGAAAAAGGAGAGCTTTTCATTTTGTCATTGACAGCAAATGATCGTGCAGGACTCCTTTATTCGGTATCACGTATTTTAGTCAATCATCAAATCTCACTGAAGACGGCAAGAATCAATACCCTAGGAGAACGTGTTGAAGATACTTTATTACTTGATGGAGAGAGGCTCAAACTCAATCCCAAATTACAGATCCAAATCGAAACAGAATTAATCGAGGCCCTAACTAATTGATGACTTTTGCAAGATTGATAATAACTCTTGCTCTGTCATGACAGGTATTCCAAGTTCTTGCGCTTTTTCTAATTTACTACCTGAATCACCTCCTGCCAAAAGGAAATCCGTTTTTTTGGATACAGAGCCTACCACTTTTGCTCCAGCTCCTTCTAATAAAGCTTTGGCATTATCTCTCGATAAAGTGGGTAAAGTGCCGGTAAGAACGAACGTTTTATTAACTAGTTCTGCAATCATCAGTTCCGAAGATGCTTGTTCTTGAGGATCAATGCCGCAAGCAATGAGTTGCTCTATGACTTCTACATTGTGTGCTTGTGCTAGAAAGTTTTGAATCGACTTAGCTACCACGGGCCCAACATCATTGACTCGCAATAAATCTTCCTCATGAGCTTGCATAAATGCACGGATTGAGCCAAAGTATTTGGCGAGATCTTTTGCTGTCGTTTCACCAACATGCCGAATACCTAAGGCAAATATTAATCTGGCTAAAGTAGTTTTTTTCGAGGTTTCAATTGCCTGCAATAAATTCGATGCTAATTTTTTATCTTTTGAATCCATGCGATCTAAGGTGACTAATGCATTTAATCCTAATCGATACAAGTCAGCAGGATGATGAATCAGATTTACTTCAATCAATTGCGCAACCAATTTTTCGCCAAGTCCATCAATACTCATGGCTCGCCGATGGGCAAAATGAGTAATGGCCTGCATCTTTTGCGCAGGACAAAATAATCCACCCGAACATCTAGCAATCGTCTCACCCATTGCGCGCTCAATTTGAGAATGGCAAATTGGACAATGCGTTGGCATATTGAATACCTCTGAATGCTGCTTTCGATGGTCGATGACAACCCTTACAACCTCTGGGATCACATCGCCCGCTCGACGAACAATCACCATATCGCCAACTCTGACATCTTTACGGTTGATCTCGTCTTCGTTATGTAAAGTAGCATTCGTTAAAGTTACACCACCAACAAAGACAGGCTCTAAACGAGCTACTGGAGTAATCGCTCCTGTTCTACCAACCTGAACTTCGATAGCCAAAACCTTAGTCATGGCTTCTTGAGGTGGGAATTTATGCGCAATGGCAAATCGAGGGGCTCGAGATACATAACCTAATTGATTTTGTAAAGAATAAGCATTTACTTTATAAACAACGCCATCGATATCAAAAGATAAACTATCCCGGCGATCTTTAATCGACTGAAAAAACATCATCAGTTCATTCAATCCATGTACTAGAGCTCTGTCCTGACAAACTGGAAGACCCATCTTGACATACCGATCTAATAATTCAGAATGGGCGGTAGGCAACCATTCAGTAGGCACTAATTCACCAATGCCGTATGTATAAAAAGACAAAGCCCGCTGAGCAGTAATATTTGCATCCAATTGACGTAAACTCCCAGCAGCAGCATTTCGTGGGTTAGCAAATTCTTTGAGGCCCAATGCTCTTTGCTGTTCATTCAATAAGCGAAAGTCTAAATGGGACATGAATACTTCGCCGCGAATTTCTATACGTTCAGGGATATTAGTTCCATGAAGCCGTTGAGGAATTTGAGAAATTGTTCTAATGTTATCAGTAACATTTTCGCCGACACTTCCATCGCCCCTTGTCGCGGCTCGAACAAGAATACCTTTTTCATAAAGCAATGAAATCGCTAAACCATCAAACTTTAATTCGCAAGCATACTCAATCTGATCCTTGCCCAAACCATCTCTACATCTTCGATCGAAAGAAACCAATTCCGATTCTGAGAGCGCATTATTCAACGATAACATCGGACTACCATGCTCTACTGGAGAAAAAACTTGATTCGCATATCCACTAACTTTTTGCGAAGGTGAGTCGCTCGTAATCCAATCAGGATGTTCTTTTTCAATCGAAATGAGCTCACGATATAGGTCATCATACTGAGCGTCAGTGATGGTAGGTTCATCTTGTAAGTAGTAATGCCGATCATGCAGCGAAATCTGTTCCTTCAGCCAAGTATATCGTTGAGCTGGTATATCTGACATAAAGTGATTAACTAAAAAGTCGTGCCGCGGAAGGTGAGCCTGGGAATATCTGGCGCTCTCTCATCAACAGATAAATAGGCTCTAATTGTGCAATGATAGTGTTGACAGAGGCCAACTCTAAAATTTGACCATTATCATCTAACACTTTGCCATCTAACTCTTGAGCAATTTTCAAGGATACTTCTAACATTATTGAAAAAGCATTGATATGCTCTGGAACTAAGGGGACGTCTAATGCGAAGAGAATACTTTTTATTCTGAAATTTTGTAAATCATCGGTTAAAAAATTAAGCCCAGGAATCTGAACTTTGAATAACAAAATTTGATCTTCAACATAATTAAAAAACAGGCCATCTCTAGAAAGTACAAATCTATTATTGTATAAACTAGTCTCGACCTCCTTTGGAGACCAACTAATCATATTAGGTACTAAGTTAAAGCCTAGTTGAATATCACATTGCACAGCAAAATGATCTAAATCTTGAGCTTGAAATAGAACTTGCGAGATCGGTGGTAAATCAATTTCCGCGTCAATTTCACTGGCTAATTCCGCGCCTAAACCTAAAAATTCAGACAACTCTTCTTGACCAATCGGACCTCGACGATTAGCTAGTTGCATACTTAGTTGGATTTCACGATAAACATGCTGTTCGTTAATGAGCTCCCAAACAGTAGAGCCCTCAAACTCATACAAACCTTCTGTTGCAATACGATAAGAGTTATTACTTGGCCAATGGAACATGCGCTCCAGAATTTCTTTGCCACTAACCAATAAAGCAAACCGCAAGACAACAACACAGTCAATACTAGGATCCATTCTTGAACTATAACTAGATTGACCATCGCCACTGTCGCTAGGGAGACTTTCGGGAGTCGTTAAAGAACTTAATCCTGGAGATAAATCTTTATCAACAAAACTTGACTCAGTAAAGTTGGGTTCAATTTTAGAAACATCCATTCCCTGATAGGGCTCTGAAATCGTCTCATGTTGCGCGTCTAACTTTTCAGAAACGATGGCCTTTGCCATACTATTCATTAACTGTTTTTTTAACTTTTGTGTTCGAACAAAGTTATATAAAAGCAAAACAATAATCAAAAAGGCGCCAATGGCTAAAAGAGCTATTTGAAGATCGAAACGCTCTGTCAATTGCGTAATACTTTCGGGCATTTTATGTACTCTGTGTCAGTGCGGTGGCGGCCTGTAAATCAACAGCAACAACTCTTGAAACACCTTGTTCTTGCATCGTAACACCAATCAATTGATTCGCTATTTCCATGGTGATTTTATTGTGCGAAATGAATAAAAATTGTGTTTTTTGCGACATTTTGGCAACAATATCAGCATAACGACCAGTGTTCGCATCATCAAGCGGTGCATCTACCTCGTCAAGTAAGCAAAACGGTGCCGGATTCAGTTGAAACAAAGAAAAAACTAGCGATATGGCTGTTAGCGCTTTTTCACCACCGGATAATAAATGAATTGTGGTGTTCTTTTTACCTGGAGGTTGAGCCATAACTTGAACCCCTGAATCCAATATTTCCTCTCCTGTCATTGTCAACTTAGCATTACCACCGCCAAATAATGCCGGAAATATTAGACCTAGATGATGATTAACCTGATCAAAGGTGTCTTGTAAAAGACTACGCGTTTCTCCATCAATACGATTAATTGCATCGGTCAGAGTCGCGATCGCTTCATTCAAATCAGCTGACTGTGCATCTAAGAAACCTTTACGCTCTCGTGAAGTTTGCAATTCATCTAGAGCGGCCATATTAACTGGCCCTAGTGCCTGAATTTGACCCTGTAGCTCATTGACACGATGTTGCAAACTGCCAATCTTGATCTCAGGGGTGATATTAGTCTTCACTTGTTCAATATCAGCATTTACCTCAACCAAAAGAGTGGTAAATTGCTCAACAGTTAATCTCGCAGCCTGTTCTTTTAACTGCGCATCGGTGATTTTTACACGGATCGGCTCAACTCCTTTTTCTATCCCCAAACGCTGCTCATCAGTAGTTTTAACCTCATACATTAATGCATCAAAGGTTGTTCTTGCCTGTGCTAATGCATTTTCTTTCTCAGAACGAAGAACGAGCTGATCTTGTAATTGGGATTGAATCAGTGAATCTGAGACCTTTAATAAATCTTCTTGAAGTGTCTTTTCTGTAGTGCGAATTTCTTCAATTTGCTCTGAGGACATCTTCATTTCTTGACTTAAATCACCCTGCCGTTGCGCCAAAGTTCTGAGCGTATACGAAGCTTCTTGGGCCTGAGAAAGTAATTCTTGTTTCTTACGTAAAGCTTCTTCACGTAATATTTGAATTGCTTGATGAGCCGCAACGGCTTGCTCAAAATTCGATTTACTCGTAAATAGTTGTTGCTCAAGGTTTTCCAATTCACTACTGAGATCACGCAACGATTGTTTTAAGGATTCAATTAGTTCGATTGCCTCAGAAATATCTTTTTGAACTTGCTCTGCACGGGTTGTATATTCTTGCTCAGCTTGTTTCAATTGAAGCGCGTCCATCTCAAATCGATGGGCATCCTTAACTGACTGCTCAGAATTCAATCGATCCGACAAAGCCTGTTGATGAGCAGCCTGATAATTTGACTGCATTCTAGCGTGCTCACTTTGCGCCTCTTCAAAGATCAATTGCTCCGATTTGATTTGCAGATCTAAACTTTCAATCTCTTTTGCGCGAGCAATCAACCCTGACTGTTCACTATCTTCTGCATAAAGTTGTATACCAACGCGAGAGATTATATGTCCAGATTTGGCGATAAAAACACCACCAACTGGCAGCTCCGATCGACGAGCCAAGCCTTCACTAACAGAGTCAATCACATAAACTTGTGCCAACCATTCCTGTAAGACGTGACTGAGTAATATATCTTTGACGATGATTCTGCTCATGAGCGGTGTTAATTGGCCATGTGCTGAAGATTTTAAAGCGGCAGTTTGTGAATTAGTTTCAAACCAAGCAACTCGACCTGGAGGAATTTGTTCGACAAATTGCATGGCTTCATTTAAATCATTCGTTTGAATCGCTCCAATCCTCTCTCGCAGAATCGATTCAACAGCAGACTCCCAACCATTTTCAACTTGGATCTTTTGCCAAAGTCGTGGCAAAGTCTGTAAATTATTTTTTTCTAACCATGGCCGAAGTTTGCCTTGTGCTTGAACCTGTTCTTGAATATTTTTTAGTGCAGATAATTTTGCTTGAGAATGATTTAATGTCTGGTTTGTATTTTGAAGCGCTTCTAGAGAGTCATTCCTAGCTTTATCTGCTAACGGAACTGCTTGTTCAGAAGTTTGGAGGCGCGACCATGCCTCGTCACGTTTTTTTATCGCATTTTGACTGCGGTCTAGTGCCGTTAATAAAGCTTGTTCGTTGGGCTTAATCAACTGATCAAAATCAATGTTTAAACGAACTAACCGTTGCTCAGCTTGTTCAAGCTGAGACTTTAAGCTAAAAGTTAAAGTATTTTTAGAAGTTACATTTTTTTCAAGTTCAGTAAGGTCATTTCTTGTTTGGTTAACCACATTTTGAGTTTGTGTCCATTGATCATCTAGCTGAGGTAATCCAGCTTCATGATTAGATAACTCTTGCTGACAATCAGCATCTTGATTCCTGGCATGTTCTAAATCAATAGTGATTTGACTCAGTTGTGTTTGTGCATGATCGTATTGGGCCTGCCAACGAGTACCTTGCTGCAAGAGATTTTGTAATTGATTGGTTAAACGCTCTTTAGATTCATTCGCAAAGCGGATTTCAGATTCCAATCGAGAAATAACGGCATTGACCTCGTACAAATCACCTTGGGCCGATGAAACGTTATTTTGTAAATCAAATTGGTGGGCTCTTTTTGCCTCAAGCTGCGCCTCTTTAGAGCGTAAGCTGGCCATTTTTTCTTCTAACTCAACTTGCAAATTTCGAATCGTATCAATTTGATGCCTTTGAGCCTGTTCACCCTCTAACATGCGCATGACCCACAACAATTGCTGCTGTTGTTGCATATTTTGTTGATACTCAGTGAACTTGTTAGCAACTTCGGCTTGAGACTCTAATTTAAGAAGCTGCGCATCTAGCTCTCGTAATATATCTCTTACTCGGGTCAGATTCTCTTGGGTATCTTCTAGCCTTGATTCTGTTTCTTTACGTCGCTCTTTATATTTCGAAACTCCAGCGGCTTCCTCTAAAAATACTCTTAATTCTTCTGGTTTTGACTCAATAATGCGAGAAATCATACCCTGTCCAATAATTGCATAAGCCCTTGGACCAAGTCCTGTCCCTAAGAACATGTCTTGAATATCTTTACGACGAACAACTTGTTGATTAATTAAATAGTTAGAAGCACCGTCTCGTGTCAAAACTCGCTTAACAGAAATTTCACCAAAACTGGACCACTGCCCTTGAACTCTGCCATCAGTATTGTCAAAGACGAGCTCAACACTAGCTCTACCGGAAGGTTTGCGTAGCCCAGAGCCATTAAATATGACATCTTGCATAGACTCACCGCGTAATTCGCTGGCGCGTGACTCTCCTAATACCCACCTTACAGCATCAATAATGTTCGATTTTCCGCAGCCATTTGGTCCAACAACGCCAATAAGTTGACCAGGTAATTCGAAATTAGTCGGGTCAACAAAGGACTTAAAGCCAGCAAGTTTAATTGATTTGAGTCTCACAACGATCTAAATTTTTCAGCGATAAATCATGATGATATCAAGTCTTTGGAAATGTCCCTGAGTTTTTACCTCTTTGACCAACAAAGAGATAAAATAAGTATCTTAAATAACTGAAATCTATCATTAATTACCTCAATATGACCACTTTATCAAACGACCAACTTCAATCTATCATTAATCCTGCGTGGGATAACCGCTCTCAAATTACTGGACAAAATGCCCCTTCAGAGCTTCGCTCAAGCGTAGCTCAAGTTATCGAAGGCCTTAATACTGGCGAACTTAGGGTTGCTACGCGTGAATCAGTTGGCGTTTGGACAGTTCATCAGTGGGTCAAAAAGGCAGTCCTTTTGTCTTTTAAATTACAAGATAATGAGGTCATGAGCGCTGGTGGATATACTCAATTTTTCGATAAAGTACCCTCAAAATTTGAAAAATATACTCAGGCAGACTTTGTTGCAGGAGGATTTAGAGTTGTACCTCCTGCTATCGCAAGACGCGGTTCTTTTATCGGAAAGAATGTTGTGCTAATGCCTTCGTATGTAAATATCGGCGCTTATGTAGATGAAGGGACCATGGTCGATACTTGGGCAACTGTTGGATCTTGTGCTCAAATTGGTAAAAATGTCCATCTATCAGGTGGTGTTGGGATTGGCGGTGTCTTGGAGCCAGTTCAGGCCGGACCAGTCATTATTGAAGACAACTGTTTCATCGGTGCTCGCTCCGAAGTCGTTGAGGGAGTAATTATTGAAGAGAACAGTGTGTTATCAATGGGAGTTTACATTGGTCAAAGTACTAAAATCTATGATCGTGAAACCGGTGAAGTCCATTATGGTCGTGTCCCCGCCGGCTCAGTGGTAGTTCCTGGTTCATTACCTTCTAGTGATGGAAAATACAGCCTATATGCTGCCATCATCGTGAAAAAAGTGGATGCACAAACTCGCGCTAAGACGGCTATTAACGAACTCTTAAGAGATTAATCTGAGATGAATATTACCGTCTACGGTATACCGAATTGCCAAACAGTTAAAAAAGCTCGTGATTGGCTTGACGCTCATCAAATTAAGTACACCTTTCACGACTTTAAAAAGCTCGGGGTGTCCAAAGAATTGATATTGTTGTGGTTAAAGTCAGTAGATCTTCATCAACTGATCAATCGCTCAGGTATGACCTTTCGAAACTTAACAGAGCCACAGAAATTACTTTCTCAAAATCAGGATGACGCAATCGCTTTGATGATACAAAATCCTTCAATGATTAAACGCCCTGTTCTTGTCACGCCCCAAAAGATTCATCTTGGATTTAAAGACGTTGACTATGCGTCATTATTTGGACAGACATAATGACGATTGCACTTTCACCTGCTCAATTATTAGCTCAAGGGCTTATCGCACACCCTTCAGTTACACCTCAAGATGGCGGGATACAGGATTTGATTGCTAGTCGACTCAAGCAATTAAATTTTAGTTGTGAAACGATTATGAGCGGACCGGAAGATTTTCGGGTGACCAATTTATGGGCTATTCGTAAGGGAACCGCAGAAAATGCGAAGTGCCTAGTTTTTGCAGGTCATACAGATGTCGTTCCACCAGGTCCACTAGATAAATGGGAGTCAGATCCCTTTAAACCAGAAATACGTGAAGGTAATTTATACGGCCGAGGCGCAGCAGATATGAAAAGCTCTCTGGCTGCTTTTGTCGTTGCTACCGAAGAGTTTGTCGCCACACATCCAAATCATTCTGGAAATATTGCTTTTTTACTTACTAGCGATGAAGAGGGACCGAAAAATACAGATGGCACCGTAGTCGTTGTTAATCGATTACAAGAGCGTCAAGTTAAGTTGGATTACTGTATCGTTGGTGAACCAACTAGTTCAGACAAATTTGGTGATATGGTGAAAAATGGCCGTCGCGGGTCCTTATCAGCTAAGCTGACCATCAAAGGAATCCAAGGTCACGTCGCCTATCCTCACTTAGCGGAAAATCCAATTCATCTTGTTGCTCCTGTCATAGCAGAGCTTTCGAATATGCAATGGGATCAAGGTAATGAATATTTCCCTCCAACCACTTGGCAAACATCTAATTTTCATTCAGGTACTGGCGCTTTAAATGTAATTCCAGGTGAAGCTATTGTTGATTTTAATTTTCGCTTTGCCACATCAAGTACCGCTCAAGGACTTATTGAACAAGTTGAAAAGATTTTGTTAAAGCACCAACTTCAATACGACATCTCTTGGAATCAGGCCGGCGAACCGTTTTTAACTCCAGAAGGTACACTTTGTAAGGCTATTAGCAAAGCTATACAGGATGAAGTTGGCGTCAAAGCCGCCCTTTCTACAACCGGAGGTACTAGTGATGGTCGTTTTATCGCCAAAATTTGTCCTCAGGTCATTGAGTTTGGGCCTATCAATGCGACGATTCATAAAGTCAATGAGCATGTCAATTTAGCTGATATCGAATCTCTCAAAAATATTTATCGCAAAACCCTCAACGAATTGATTCTGACATAGTGTCAAAGCCACCCTTTACTTTTAATGATGCATGCGATGTTATCAGCAATAAACTCTCTAATGTTGATTTATCTTTTGGGCACGGTGCTCCAGATGCTGACTCGGAGGCATTATGGATCTTGTCTCATTGTCTAAATATTGCCCCCATTGATGCTTTGGATCGCCTCGATGAGCCCTATCCCCAACTCCCATTCGATCGTGCAGTTCTGATTGCACAAAGTCGTGTCGCCACAAAAAGTCCTCTCGCGTATATTCTTGGTGAAGCATGGTTAATGGGCTATGACTTCATTTGTGATGAACGAAGTATTGTGCCAAGGTCATTTATCGCTGAATTAATTTTTAGTGATCACCTAGAGCCCTGGCTTCCACCTGGAGGTCGCGCATTGGATTTGTGCACCGGCAATGGATCGTTGGCCATATTGCTGGCCTCTTATTGTCCCGATATGATCATTCATGCGTCAGATATTAATGCTCCGGCTCTTGAGTTAGCAAAACTGAATATTGAAAAATATCACCTTGATGATGCAATTGAATTATTTTGCAGCGATCTTTTTGAACACCTTCCAGACCCAACAGAGAATGAAAGATATGATCTGATTCTCTGCAATCCACCTTACGTGAATTCTGAGACGATGTCTAAACTCCCCCAAGAGTACTTAAAAGAGCCTGCCTTATCCCTTGCAGGAGGATCAGATGGTATGTCAATCATTCGAAAGGTGATTGAACAAGCGCAAGACTACCTCTTCGATCATGGCGCGCTAGTTCTTGAAATCGGCAATGAATATGAAAACTTTATCAGCGCATTCCCTGAGCTACCTGTAACTTGGTTGGATGTGTCTGCAGGACAACAACAAGTTTGCCTCATTTTGAGTGCAGATTTACCCTAATATGGAAATCTGTAATAAAACGTATAAAATGAAACTTTACTCTTACACTAACTAAAATCT
>CANJBQ010000050.1 GCA_947472645.1 Burkholderiaceae bacterium | reverse complement strand
GTTATGCGTGCTAACGATAGTCCTTTTGGTTTAGCTGTTGGTCTATTTACAAGTAATCTTTCCACAGCTTTTCAGACTTCTAAACGGTTAAGATTTGGAGGTATTCATATTAATGAAGCCTCAAGTGCCCGTGCAGATGTCATGCCTTTTGGTGGATTAAAAAATAGTGGTTTTGGTCGTGAAGGACCTTCATATGCGACACGTGAAATGACAGAAGAGCGTTTAATTACGATTGCGTATTGATGCCTAGCAAATATATCATGTACAAAAATAAAAAATAATCTCTACACATGAAAAATTCTTCAAGCCTTCTTCATCAATTACGTATTGCAGTCGATATCGGTGGAACATTTACCGATGGAGTTGCAACCCTATCCTCTAATGGTCTTATTTGGGTTGGAAAGACACCTACTACTCCAAGTGATCCAGGGGAAGCGGTTTCAAAATTAATTCTTAATTTGCTGGAACAAGTAGGTCATTCTTTAAAATCTGAGGCTCCTCAATTATCTGAAATAGTTCATGGAACAACTTTGATCACTAATACTCTTATAGAGCGTAAAGGTACGAAAACTGCTCTAGTCACAACAGCAGGCATGGGAGACATGCTTGAGATAGGCCGTGAATGGCGTTACGATATTTATGATCTAGATATTGAGTTACCCCAAGCTTTAGTCGATTCCAATTGCCATGTTGAGGTAAAGGAACGATTGAACTCATTGGGGCAAGTGATTGAGCCTTTAACAGAAGTAGAAATGGAAAGAGTTTCTGCTGAATTAAAAAAAATGCAAGTTGACTCGATTGCCATATCCTTTTTACATTCGTATATGAATGATGTTCATGAAAAACAAATCGGCCAAATTTTACAAAAGGCTTTGCCTGGAATTGCGATTTCTTTATCTTCCGAAGTAGCTTCTGAAATAAAGGAATATGAGCGAACTTCTACTGTTATTGCTAGTGCTTACGTAAAACCTATCGTCGCATCTTATCTCGAAGAGCTTGAGGGTCGAATTCAAAATATACAAAAAGATGTGCCTTTAAGAGTTATGGTTTCAAGTGGAGGTTTTACTTCAGCTAAAGCTGCAGCACAGACACCTATTTTATTGTTAGAGTCTGGCCCGGCAGCAGGAGTTTTGTCTGCACTCAATACTGCCCGTCAAAATGGGGTACAACATGTATTGGCTTTTGATATGGGTGGTACAACGGCTAAAGCCTGTGTTGCGGTAGATGGAAAAGCACCGATCGCCCATTTTTTTGAATGTGCTCGTGTCCAACGATTTAAGCGCGGTTCTGGTTTGCCGATTCTAATTCCAAGTATTGAACTTATTGAAATTGGTGCTGGTGGTGGATCGATTGCCTATGTCAATCGACTAGGCCTATTAAATGTTGGTCCTGAATCATCTGGCTCAGTTCCTGGTCCAGTATGTTATGACCAAGGAGGAAAAAATATAACAGTGACTGATGCAGATTTAATCTTGGGTTATCTCAGTGCTGATAATTTTTTAGGTGGCGAGATGAAATTAAATACTCACCAAGCAGAAGTTAAAATGACTCAATTAGCTGACCAATTAGAGGTCACTATGACGGATGCTGCATGGGGAATTTATAATATGGTGAATGAAAATATGGCAAGTGCTGCTCGCATCCATATTGCAGAAAATGGCTATGATCCTAGAGATTTTTCTATGGTTGCCACCGGAGGTGCAGGTCCCGTTCATGCTGTTGAAGTAGCTAGAAATCTTCGTATACCTAGGGTATTAATTCCAATTGCGGCAGGTGCTGGCTCATGCTTAGGTATGTTAGCTGCACCAGCTCGTACAGATCGTGCATGGTCCAATCCTCAATTACTTTCCAATTGTGATTGGCAATCTATAGAAAAAACTTTATCGACGCTCAAAATTGACGCTGAGAAAGAATTAGAAATGGCCAATGCTAAAAACATTCATTGGCAAATCGGGCTTGAAATGCGGTATTACGGTCAAGGTGCGGATATATCTATTGCTATTGATTGGCAATCTTTAAGTTCTGATGCAGGAAAACTAATCCTGAATTTATTTGAAGAGCAATATCAAAAACTGTATGGCCGATTGGTGCCAAATGCTAATCCGCAGATCATTACATGGCGATTGACAGGAAGTGAAAAAGTTGTGGGTCATCATTTTGAATGGGGAGATAATCGCACGCT
Organism: Burkholderiaceae bacterium; assembly: GCA_947472645.1. Taxonomy (GTDB): domain Bacteria; phylum Pseudomonadota; class Gammaproteobacteria; order Burkholderiales; family Burkholderiaceae; genus Polynucleobacter. Next base: position 16,395 of record CANJBQ010000050.1, on the reverse strand, counting down.
TGTTTCTGCTCAAGAATTAAAAACAAGAAGTATTTATCTACCCCTACAAAAAGCTTATGGCTTAGCAGCTGTCTATGACCGTTATTCTTTAACAGCAGGACAAACCATTCATGGACCATTAATTTTAGAAGAGCGTGAATCAACCATTGTGGTACCGGTGGCGTCTGAGGTTACGATTCTTTCTGACTTAACTGTTTCGATTGTTATTAAGGAGTTTGAATAAATGAACCGATTACCTCAAACGAACTTTAATCAAGAAACTCAACCAGAGCATCATTTAAGCTCGATTGAGCTTGAAATATTGTGGAAGCGATTAATTAGTGTGGTTGATGAGGCTTCGGCCGCCTTTGTACGCACTTGTTTTTCTACCCTGGTTCGAGATGGTAATGATTTTGCGATTGTATTGACGGATGTAGAAGGTCGCTCTTTAGCGCAGTCGACAATGAGTTTACCTGGGTTCATTGGTTGTTTACCAGCGACAGTTCGGCATTTTTTGGATAAGTATCCACCTGAAACAATGGTTTCAGGTGATGTTTTTATAACAAATGATCCCTGGAAAGGCTCTGGACATATTCATGATGTAACAACTGTCAGGCCTATTTTTCATCAAGATAAGTTAGTGGCTTTTGCTGCAGTTGTTTCTCACCTTCCGGATATCGGTGGAAAGCTAAGAAGTAATAGTTCTCGGGAGATCTATGAAGAGGGACTTCAGATTCCAATGATGAAGTTACTTGATGCAGGAGAGCCAAATCAGGTTCTAATTGAAATGATTACTCAAAATATTCGTGTTCCTGATCAAGGTATGGGGGATATTTGGGCACAAGTATCCGCTTGTAAAATGATGTCTCAGCGCTTACAGGATTTGTTGCAGGTCGTTGATTTAAAAATTCTTGGTGCAGAATTGCGAAAGCGTTCTGAAAAAGCAATGCGAGATGCAGTTCGAAAAATTCCTGATGGAATTTATCGCTCTACAGTTCAACATGATGGATTTGAAGAGCCACTCATTATTCAGTGTCAGTTAGATGTTCAAGGTGATAGTATTCATATTGACTTCACTGGATCAAGCCCACAGATAGCACGCGCAGTGAACGTTGTGCCGATTTATACCTTCGCATATACGGTGTATGGATTAAAAGCTTTGTTGCGCGCCGACGTTCCGAACAACGAAGGTTGTTTTATGCCATTTACTTCTTCTGCGCCATTGGGCTCATTATTTAATCCGACTTATCCTGCGGCATCTGGCGGACGGAGCGCTATAGGACATTTACTTCCTGCCGCTGTTTTTAAAGCACTAGCTGATGTATTGCCTGAAAAAGTTTGGGCAGGTGGTTCCCCAAATTCTTCAATGACAATGTCTGGAGAATGGCAAGGTAAAAGATTTGCAGTTGTTAATTTCTTAAATGCAGGTCAAGGAGCAACAGCTCGCAGAGCGGGTTTTTCTGCGATGTCATTTCCTGGTAATTTAGGAAATACTCCAGTTGAGGTGATGGAAAGTTCTGCACCAATTAGGGTGCTTCGTAGAGAAATACGTCGCAATAGTGGTGGTCGAGGAATCCATAATGGTGGTGATGGGATTAGTTTTGAATTTGAAATCTTAAAGGATGCTAAAAGTGTTACGGCTTCTTTTTTAATGACTCAACTTAAATCTGTTCCGTCAGGACTCGCTGGTGGAGGCGGAGGATTACAAGGACGTTTAGTGATTAATGGCGTTGACGTAGATCCTACTGAACCAAAATCTCTACAACCTGGAGATCTGGTATTAATGGAAACAGCTGGGGGAGGAGCTTATGGAATTTAAAACGATTTCAATATTTTGTGACTTTTATGAAGTAAAAAAATTAGATTTAGCTAAATATTTTTTAAATAATAGAACGTTAAGGGAATTAACAAATGAGTGATTTTATTCGTATTGATCAAAATGCAAGACGTAGTAGAGCCTTAATTCACAATGGTATTGTCTATATTTCTGGTCAGGTTCCTGATGATAGAAGTACTACTATTGAAGATCAAACGCGCCAAGTTTTGGAAAAAATTCAACTATTACTTGAGCAAGCGGGTACTAATAAGTCTCGATTAATCTCTGCGCAAATTTGGTTAAAGTCGATGGATGATTTTAAAGCAATGAATAGTGTTTGGGATGCTTGGGTGATTCCGAATGAAACTCCCACTAGGTGTTGTGGCAAGGTTGAACTCAATGACCCGAAATGCTTAATTGAAATAACAGCGATGGCAGCAATCTAGTTGATTTTGTATTTTAAAATTGGAGAAATAAATGTTTAATTCACAAAGGTTTATTAAGTTTCCAGCAATCGTTTTTAATGTGATTTTTAGTGTCTTTTTTTACTTAAGTTTTAATGTATTTGCACAAAGTGAATATCCATCAAAGCCCATTAAATTAGTGGTACCTTATGCAACTGGAGGTGTTTCCGATACGATAGGTAGAGTACTTTCTCAAAGTTTAGGAAATATTCTTAAGCAAGCTGTTATTGTCGAAAATAAAGGTGGTGCTGGAGGGACTATTGGCGCTGCAGTAGTAGCTAAGGCACCTGCGGATGGTTACACCCTATTATTGACAAGCCCTCCTATGATTGCTGTTGCACCTGTATTGTTAAAAGATTTAATTTATAACAATGAAGATGACTTTACGCCAATTGGAACTATTATCGTTACGCCGAATGTCTTGGTCGTTAATAACAATTTACCCGTAAAAACTTTTGATGAATTGGTTGCTTATGGTAAAGGTGCTGGAAAAAATAATTTAAGTTTTGCATCTGCTGGACCAGGAAGTACGGGCCATTTATCTGGACAGATATTAATGAACGCTACAGGGTTAAATATGGTGCACGTGCCCTATAAATCATCGGGGCAGGCTTTCCCAGATGTGATTTCGGGACAAGTATCTATGGTGTTTGACTCCTTACCATCTGCCATTGGATTTATTCGTGGAGGATTAGTTCGACCATTACTTGTGATGTCTGAAAAGAGATCTGTTTCATTGCCTGGTGTGCAAACAGCAAAAGAAGCAGGATTTCCATCGGCAACAATGACTTTCTGGATGGGTATTGAAGGCCCCGCCAAAATGCCTAAAGAAATTGTTTATAGACTGAATTTGGCGATAAGAGAGGCAATGAACACTCCTGAAATGCGTCAACATATTCAACCCCTTGGGGCTGAGGTTTATTTGACAACGCCAGACGAATTTAAAGCTTTACGACATAGTGATATTGAAAAGTATGGCAAATTGGTGAAAGAGATGGGATTAAAGCCTTTATAAATAAACTTTGTAATATTTAATGGTTATAAAGTCAAGTTACTTCCTATGTAACAGATGTGAATGAATGATCTTATGAAGGATAGTTAAATTGGATAAGCCAGGTAAAGGTGTTGGAGCAAGGATATTAAGAAAAGAGGATGCTCGTCATCTTCATGGCAAGGGTCAGTTTGTTTCTGATATCCATATTCCAGGAATTATTGAAGTGGCCTTTGTAAGGAGTTCTTATGCTCACGGCATTATTAAAAAGGTACAAATTCCTGAGGAGTTTAAAAATCAGGTTTTTCAGGCAAGTGACTTTCCCCATGTAAAACCTATTATTGCAGTACCTAAAGTTGAAGGGTTTAAATACTCTGAGCATCCTGCATTAGCCTTTGAGCGAGTTCGATTTGCAGGAGAAGCGATTGCAATGGCGATTGGTGCCAATCGGTCTATCGCTGAAGACATAGCAGACTCCGTCTACGTGGATATTGAAGAATTACCAGCTATAGTTGATTTGTTAGAGGCAACCCATGCTGACTCGCCCTTGATTCGTGAAGAGTGGGGAGATAATATTTATGTCTCTAAACATAATCAGTATGGTGACATAGAGACTGCCAAGCAACAAGCAAGTGTAACGGTTCAGAGAAGTTTTAAAATGAATCGACAGTCAGCCGCCCCTTTAGAAGGGCGTGCTATTTTGGCTATGTGGGACCATCGTTTAAATGAGTTGGTTGTCTACCTTGGATCTCAATCGCCACACCAAACACGTGTTGGGATGGCTCAGGCATTAGGGATTGATGAAAACCAATTACACTTGATTACACCGGATATGGGAGGTGCCTTTGGTGCTAAACGAGTGCTCTATCCTGAGGAGTTAATGGTTGTTGCTTTAGCATTAAAACTGAAAAAGCCAGTGCGGTGGATTGATGATAAGCGAGAGCATTTAATGACAGCGATTCATTGCCGAGAGCATCATCATAAAGTGACTGCCTACGCAGATTCTCAAGGAAAAATTCTAGGGTTGGATGTCGATATTCATGTTGATGCTGGTGCCTATTCGCATTGGCCTAATGGGCCTTTTATGGAAACTGGAATGGCTTCTAGAAATATTCCAGGACCTTATAACGTTCCAAACTATCGTGTGAAAACTTATACTGTAGCTACCAATAAATCACCGATTGGGGCGTATCGTGGTGTTGCAAGACCTGCAGCCTGCTTTACGATTGAAAGAATTATTGATGAGATTGCCCATGCGGTAGGTCGTGAACCTTATTTAGTGCGTATGGAAAATATGGTTCCAGTTGAAGCGATGCCGTATCGAAATATTACCAATCTATTATTTGATAGTGGTAACTATGCTGAATCGGTTCGTCGGGCTGCAGAACTGATTGAATTTAAGCAGATTCGACTGCGTCAGCAAAAAGGTGAATCTGATGGTCGAATGATTGGTGTTGGGTTTGCTTCTTTTACAGAGCAGACTGCGCATGGTTGTGGCGAATGGGTATCTCGTGGAGTACCTGTGATTCCAGGATATGAGACAGCCTCTGCTCGGATGATGACGGATGGATCATTAATTATTTCAGTAGGTATTGTTTCACATGGCCAAGGTATGGAAACTTCTCTTTCCCAGGTTGCCTGTGAGGAACTAGGGATTGATCCAATTCATGTCAGTATTCGCCATGGAGATACGCAGACTAGCGCATTTGGGATGGGAACATTTGCATCAAGAAGTATGGTCATGGCTGGTGGTGCTGTTGCGAAAGCCTGCCGACTACTTAAAAGTAAGATTGGCGTCATTGCAGCTCATTTACTCGGTTGTCAAATAGAGGATTTGCGTTTTGAAGATGATTTAATCCATGGTCCTAAAAGTGCCATTGCGTTAAAAGAAGTTGCTCGCATCGCTCATTTAAGACAGGAAGCCCTACCTAAAGGGATTGATCCTTTACTCGAGGTTCTAGTGACTTATGAGCCCAATATTGACACGGGAGTATTTACCTATGCAACACAAGTCGCTGTTGTAGCCGTTGATATTGATACTGGAAAAGTAGATATTTTAGATTACGCAATTGTTGAAGATTGTGGTACGGTAGTGAATCCTTTAATTGTTGATGGACAAATTATTGGTGGCATTGCTCAAGGTATAGGAACAGCACTCTATGAAGAGATTCCATACAACGAAACAGGTCAACCCTTAGCAACTACCTTGGCTGATTATTTAATCCCCGGAGCAACAGAAATACCGGCAATAAAAATAGGCCATATGGTTACACCATCAGAGCATACGGAATATGGTATGAAGGGTATGGGAGAAGGTGGTGCCATAGCTCCGCCAGCTGCAATTGCAAATGCTATTCGAGATGCCCTTAAATCGATTGGTGCTGAATTGAATGAAACACCAATGACTCCTCCAAGAGTTTACGCTGCCATTATGCAGGCAAGAGAAAAGTTGACTAAAAAGTCTGAGGTGATGTCATGAAATCAGGTAAGGTCAATTATCACTGCGTGCATAGCATGGATGATGCTATCTCAGTAAATAAAACTCATGAAGGAAATGTAAAGTACATGGCTGGTGGTCAATCCTTAATGCCAATGATGAGTCTTCGTTTGATTTTTAGTGAAGAGGTCATTGACGTTTCCAAAATAGAAGACTTAAAAAAATTCTTTTCTATGAAAGGTAGATTCTTTATTGGGGCTGCAGTTACACATGCAATGATTGAAGATGGTAAGGTTGAAGATCCGACGAAAGGTTATCTTCAATATGTCGCGCAAGGTATTGCGTATCGCGGCATACGAAATAAAGGGACTATCGGCGGAAGTATCGTTAATGCTGATCCTGCTGCAGACTGGCCCACAGCACTTCTTGCACTAGGCGCTAGTGTGGTGATTAAGACTCATACAGAAGAGATAGAAACGCCTATTGGAGAATTTCAGTGTGGACTTATGCAAACGAGTTTAAAAGAAATCGATTTAGTTAAAGGGGTGGTAGTACCTGAGCTTTCTAAGGACGCTAAGTGGTCTTATGTCAAGTTTTGTCATAAGGTAGGAGAGTTTGCGCACTCTATTGCTGCAATTGTTATCGATCCTGAGTTGAGGATTTTTAATGCGGTTTTAGGAGCGGCCGGAGATAAGCCGGTTTTATTACCTCGACTATCTAAATATCTCTTGTCTGCAAACCTAGGAAACACTAATTTAGATAAAGAGTTGAATAATTTATTGGAAAGTGATCTTCTTGAAAACACATGTCATTTGTCATCATCTTATGAATTTAATCTGCATCGATCAATGATTAAAAGAGCCGTTATGGAGGCATTAAAAAAATGAGTTCAATTTCTCTTCAAGTCAATCATCAAGATCATCAAGTAGAAATTGATGATCGCCTTACGCTGGCTGATCTTCTACGAAATTCGTTTAATCTTACTGGTACTCATTTAGCCTGTGAATTAGGAGTATGTGGATCTTGTACGGTTTTAGTTAATGGTGAGCCAATACGTTCATGTATTACTCTGGCGGCTTCAGTATCTGGTATGTCGGTTCAAACGATTGAAGGTTTTGAGGATGATGACAAGATGAAAGTGATTCGGGAGTGTTTTTCTGAAGCGCATGGATTGCAATGTGGTTTTTGTACCCCTGGAATGCTCATTACGGTCAGAGATATGATTAATCGTGGAAAATGTAAAACAGAAAGTCAAATACGAAACGAATTGTCTGGAAACTTGTGTCGCTGTACAGGTTATTCTGGAATTGTTAAGGCTACGCAGTTAGCTAATGATCGGCTTCAAATAGAGCCGATTTCTTAAGTCAATTTAAGTGAAGTGGGTTTATGGCACTCAAAACTCCATATTGGTGAATTTAACACCATAAAGGTGCTATTTCTAAGTTCATTCCCCTTTAGAGCGTCTAGCATGAATTATATTTTTAGCAAATATCATTCAACTCTAATTAAAGGATAGTCGATGAAACGTAGATCAATTTTAAAATTAACCGCAATCAGTGCTGCTTTAGCAACGATTGGTTTTTCAAACCTGACGATTGCACAATCAAAGGCGCCAATCAAAGTAGGTATTTTGCATTCTTTATCCGGCACGATGGCGATTTCTGAGACGGCTTTAAAAGATGTAGCTCTCATGCAGATTGAAGCCATCAATAAAGCAGGCGGTATCATGGGGCGTAAGTTAGAGCCTGTGGTGGTTGATCCTGCGTCTAATTGGCCACTTTTTGCAGAAAAAGCACGTCAATTATTAACAAAAGATAAGGTTGATGTTGTATTCGGTTGCTGGACATCGGTATCACGTAAGTCAGTTCTTCCTGTGTTTGAAGAGCTCAATGGTTTACTGTTTTACCCTGTGCAGTATGAGGGTGAAGAAATGTCCAAGAATGTGTTTTATACAGGAGCAGCTCCGAATCAACAGGCGATTCCTGCTGTAGAGTATTTAATGAGTAAAGAGGGGGGTGGTGCAAAGCGTTTCGTACTATTAGGTACTGATTATGTATATCCAAGAACAACGAACAAGATTCTCAGGGCTTTCTTAAAATCAAAAGGTGTCGATGAGAAGGATATTGACGAGAAATACACACCATTTGGTCATTCTGATTATCAAACCATCGTTGCTGATGTCAAAAAATTCTCGCAAGGTGGTAAAACAGCTGTAATTTCTACTATTAATGGTGACTCTAACGTTCCGTTCTACAAAGAACTTGGTAATGCTGGTTTAAAGGCGAAGGATGTTCCGGTAGTAGCCTTCTCGGTTGGAGAAGAAGAACTCCGTGGTGTTGATACAAAGCCACTCGTAGGACACCTTGCTGCCTGGAATTATTTTATGTCTGTTAAAAATCCAGCCAATGATGCATTTAAGACTGAGTGGGCGGCTTATGCAAAATCGAAGAATTTACCAACCGCAAGTAAGCCTCTGACGAATGATCCAATGGAAGCAACCGTAGTTGGTATGAAGATGTGGAAGGCTGCTGTTGAAAAGGCCGGTACAACTGAAGTCAATGCTGTTAGAAAAGCCATGTATGGTCAAAAAGTTGCAGCTCCGAGTGGCTTTACTTTAGAGATGGGTAACAACCATCACTTGTATAAGCCGGTCATGATTGGTGAAGTAAAAGCTGATGGTCAGTTCAATGTTGTTTGGAAAACACCAACCACTATTCGTGCGAAACCATGGTCGCCATTTATTGCTGGTAATGAAGGCAAACCAGATGAGGTGAAATAAGCACTGATTATTCAGTAAAAATTCTTGTGCTTAAATTATTATCTGGCTTTTTGATTAGTACTATATGTAGTAGTTATGTATTAGCATCCAATCTTTCTCAAGCGGATCTTAAAAATCTGTTTGGGGAAGATTTCCCTCTTAAACAAGATACCGTTGCAAAGATTGTAGATGCACCTCCTGAAATTGCTTCTAATATTTTCTTTGCACTTCAAGATGAAAATATCTTTTTGACAACTGATCAGCTAGTAGTTTTGAAGGTAAACAACACTTATTTAGATGCTATTACTAATAATGCCGTAACAGTCGATGAGTCCAAGCTTGAGTTACCGACATTAAATAATATTATTCGTTCAGATATTGAATCGGCTATCAGCCAATATAAGTTATTGTCAAAAGATATTCTGATCCGCACCCAGGCGATTAATACCTTATCCGATGACTTTAGTCAGATTAAGCCTGAGCTCGTCAAAAAAGCTTATGAAATTGAAACAGATCCTCATCTTAAAAAACAATTGGCGACATTAGATGCAATGGTGAGTTATTTCACTGCAGACTCAACAAAAAAACGAGAGCTTCTGAAACTGTTGGGTGACTCTAGTTTATTTGGTGCTCAAAATTTTTTGGCGAACTTAATTAAAAAAGACGACTCTGGTAATTACGTTGAAAAAGATAAAAGTCTTCACCCTGCCATTGAGATGGCTTTCAATGAATTTAAATCTCGTCGCTTTAGGGCTGAGGTTGTGTCAAATATCTTTACAGGTTTAAGTTTGGGAAGTATTTTGCTACTAGCAGCACTTGGACTTGCGATTACCTATGGATTAATTGGTGTCATTAATATGGCTCATGGCGAATTTTTAATGGTAGGTGCTTACACAACTTTTGTCGTGCAGACGATTTTTAGATCTTTTTTTATGCAGTATCAGGATTATTATTTAATTTTTGCGATTCCAGCCGCTTTTGTATCGGCCGCAGTTTTCGGACTGATTTTGGAGTATTTAGTGTTACGCCATTTGTATGGCAGGCCATTGGAAACGCTTCTAGCAACATTTGGGGTGAGCCTCCTAATGATGCAAGCAGTTCGGGTTGTCTTTGGCGCTCAGAACGTGGAAGTAGGTAATCCCACTTGGATGAGTGGTTCGTTTTTACCCTTACAGGATTTCTTCCCTGGCCTGCTGATTCCTTATAACCGCTTAATGATCTTGTTCTTTGCTCTAGCGATTGTTTTTATGACTTGGCTAGTTCTCAACAAAACTAGAATGGGTCTTTTTGTAAGGGCGGTCACTCAAAACCGCTCAATGGCAAGTTGTGTCGGTGTGAAGACACGTCGAATTGACAGTTATGCATTTGCATTTGGAGCAGGGATTGCTGGTTTAGGGGGGTGTGCCTTATCTCAAATGGGTAATGTTGGCCCTGATTTAGGTCAGTCCTACATCATTGATTCGTTTATGGCTGTTGTTCTTGGTGGTGTTGGACAACTTGCGGGTACCATTATTGGTTCATTTGGTTTAGGTATTCTCAGTAAATTTAGTGAACCTTTTATGGGTGCTGTATTGACGAAAATTGGTTTACTCGTCATGATTATTTTGTTTATCCAAAAACGCCCACAAGGTATGTTTGCCCTCAAGGGTAGAAGTGCGGAAAATTAATATGACACCTTTTAATATTGATTTACCTGCCCAACAATCGATTCTGTCAAAAACTTGGTGGAAGTGCTTGAGTATGCTTACCGTTGCTTTTTATGTTTTCGTTCCAGTCTGTGCGCTGTTCATTCCTGAGGGGAATTTCTTTCACTTATCCGCTTATTCTTTGACCCTCTTTGGTAAGATCATGTGTTTCGCTATTGCTGCATTGGCGCTTGACCTTGTGTGGGGGTTTTGTGGGATCCTGAGTCTTGGACATGGTTTATTTTTTGCTATTGGTGGTTACATCATGGGTATGTATTTGATGCGATCGATTGGTACAGATGGTGTTTATCATTCTGAATTACCTGACTTTATGGTTTTTCTTGATTGGAAACAATTACCTTGGTTTTGGGAAGGTACTAATCATTTTGCATGGGCGCTCTTATTAATTCTATTGATACCAGGCCTGATTGCATTTGTTTTTGGTTTTTTTGCTTTTAGATCCAGAATCAAAGGTGTTTATCTATCGATTATTACCCAAGCATTTACCTATGCTGCAATGTTACTTTTCTTTCGAAATGAGACGGGCTTTGGAGGAAATAATGGGTTTACTGACTTTAAAAGAATTTTAGGGTTTTCTATATCCCACCCGTCAACTCGAGTAGTTCTTTTCCTAGCCAGCTTTACAGCGCTCCTCTTAGCCTTCCTTGTTTGCCGATATATTGTTCATTCTAAATTGGGAAGGGTGTGTATGGCGATTCGTGATGCTGAGAATCGTGTGATGTTTTCTGGTTATGACCCTCTTGGATACAAGTTGTTTATTTGGACTTTTTCGGCTTTTTTATGTGGTATTGCAGGGGCTTTATATGTTCCACAAGTAGGGATTATTAACCCGGGTGAGATGTCTCCTGCCAACTCTATTGAGTTAGCGGTTTGGGTTGCTGTAGGTGGTCGTGCGACGTTAATCGGTCCTATTATTGGTGCTATTGTTGTGAACGGTACCAAAACTATTTTTACTGGCCTAGCTCCTGAATATTGGCTCTTTATCTTAGGCGGGTTATTTGTTTTGGTTACTTTATATATGCCTAAAGGTATTGTCGGCATGATAAAAGACCGTTTTATTCCAATAAAATCATCGAACCATGACGGCAAAATCTGATGAGTGAGATATTGCCTCTTGAGCCAGTAGCCACAGCGAAGCGTGACTCCGGAAATTTTTATGAAAAGGGGAAAATAGATAGTTCCCATGGTGATATTTTGTATGTTGAAAATCTACAAGTATCCTTTGATGGATTTAAAGCGATAAATGGCTTAAATCTTTATATACGTACGGGAGAATTACGGTGCATTATTGGGCCTAATGGGGCTGGTAAAACGACGATGATGGATGTTATCACTGGTAAAACTGGACCACGTAATGCGCAAGTGACGGGTAGTGTATTTTTAGGGCAAACCATTGATTTGTTAAAGCTCAATGAGCCTGAAATTGCTCAAATTGGAATTGGTCGAAAATTTCAAAAGCCGACAGTGTTTGAAAATTTAAAAGTTTGGGAAAATTTAGAGTTAGCTAGAAAAGTGGATAAGACTTGGCGTTTCTCGCTATCAGCCAAAATTGATGTTGAAACAAAACATCAAATTTCTGAAACTTTAGTAAAGGTAGGATTAGAGTCGCAGGCCTTTGATGAAGCTGGGTTGTTATCACATGGTCAAAAACAACGACTTGAGATTGGCATGCTACTGATGCAAAAGCCAGAGCTATTGTTACTAGATGAGCCAGTGGCGGGTATGACAGATGAAGAGACCATGAAGCTGGCGGATTTGTTAAATGCTTTAAGGGGATCCTGTTCGATCGTTGTGGTTGAACATGATATGGAGTTTGTGAGCGCCTTATCTGGCGATCATGGGATTGTTACGGTACTTGCAGAAGGAGCTGTATTAGCCGAAGGTACTATGGAGCAGATTAAAAGTAACTCCTTGGTCATTGAATCATATTTGGGTAGATGAGATATGCTAAAAGTTCAACATGTCCATCAATATTACGGTGGTAGTCATATCCTTCGAGATGTTTCTTTTGAGGTTCCGCAAGGAACTTTAACTGTTTTGATGGGAAGAAACGGCGTTGGTAAAACTACGATGGTGAAAGCATTGATGGGGGTTGTACCCATCCGAGAGGGAGAAATCTTTTTTGATGGCAAGTTAATCAATCAATTACCTTCCTATGAGAGAGTAGCTTGTGGGATTGCTTATGTTCCTCAAGGTAGAGAGATTTTTCCGAGGTTAACAGTAGAAGAAAATCTTTTGATAGGCGCAGCTTCTCATAAAGCACCCAAAAAAATCCCTGAATATATCTATGACATATTCCCGATATTAAAAGATATGTCAAAGCGTAATGGTGGAGATTTATCTGGTGGCCAGCAGCAACAATTAGCCATTGGAAGAGCATTAATGAGTCAACCTAAGATGATCATTTTGGATGAACCTACCGAGGGTATTCAGCCAAATATCATTCAACAAATTGGTAAAACCTTGGTCCAACTCGTCAGGGAGCAAGGCATGACGATTCTTTTAGTCGAACAATACCTTGATTTTATTAGAGAGGTTGCTGATAAGTATGTTGTTATGAGTCGTGGTGAAATTGTTGCTAATGGTGATGGTGATCAAATGGATCAGGATGGCATTGCTCATTTAGTTTCTGTCTAAAAACGCTGGCATCTGCCATAATTCATAGATGGAAATTGTAACTTTAGAGCCACTTCAAATACCCAAACGATGGGATGCAAGCCTGCATTTAGAGTTTACAAAAGCACCTCAGTCGTCAAAAACCATCCTGTCAAGAAGAGATCATATTGGTCCTTTACTGATCCAAAAATCACTTTATCCAGAAGGGGATGAGGTATGCCATGCTGTTATTTTGCATCCTCCTGCAGGTATTGCGGGTGGAGATCACCTGAAGATCGATATCAAGACGTATCCACAGGCTAAGGCAGTTATAACGACTCCGGGAGCTACTAAATGGTATAAATCCAACGGGTTTTTGTCTTCTCAGGAAACAAGGTTGTCAGTGGCATCAAGAGGGCATCTCGACTTCTTACCGCAAGAAAATATTTATTTCAATTCCTCAAATGCTCATAATCTCATCCATATTCAGTTAGAGGATGACTCCTCAATGATAGGGTGGGATATTGCTCAACTAGGAAGAACTGCTAGCGGAGAAAGTTGGTCTGACGCGCATCTAAGAAATGAATTGCAATTATCAATCAATCATCGACAATATTGGATTGAGTCCAGTGTTTTAGATTCAGATGATTTGTCGATTGGGTTAACGCCTAAACTAGGGCCTTATTCCGTCATGGGTACGATGTGGTTTTGTGGGAATCAGGTGAGCGAAGAATTGCTTGAGCGTCTTAGAGATTCCTTGTTATGGTCGGATACTCTCAGAGTTGGTGCGACGAGGATCAATTTACCGAAAAAAAATGGTTTAATCATCGTACGGGGGGTCTCTTCGGAAGTAGAATATTTAAAAGATTGTTTTATTGATATGTGGTTGCGTTACCGGTATGAAGTTTCAGGTATTGCGCCGCTGCCACTTCGACTTTGGAAGACATGAAAAGGTAATAAGTTATGGAACTAACACCAAGAGAAAAAGATAAATTATTGATTTTTACTGCAGCTTTAGTAGCAGAGCGTCGTATGGCTAGAGGTTTAAAACTGAACTACCCAGAGTCTATCGCTTTAATTTCTGCAGCGATTATGGAAGGTGCTCGCGATGGTAGAACCGTCGCTGAGCTAATGACCTTTGGCACAACGATTTTGAAGTCATCTGATGTTTTAGACGGAATCCCTGAGATGATTCCTGAAATACAAATTGAGGCTACATTTCCAGATGGAACGAAATTAGTCACTGTTCATCAACCTATTCAATAAGGATTTAATATGAAAAAATGTCTCATCTTAATTACTTTAATGGTTACTAACCAAGCGTTTGCTCACCCCAACCATGACACTTCTTTATATAGTGCCTTGCTTCACCCACTGACGGGATGGGATCATTTGCTTACTATGCTCATTATTGGCGTGATGGCGTATCAATTTCCAATGAAAAAAGGTGTGATATTGCCAGCTATCTTTGTGAGCACATTTGGACTCAGTGCAGTTTTCTCTTCAGGCCTTGGCGTTGGTGAAGAACAACTTCATCTTCTTAATCAACTGATATTAGTGACACTCATTGCTTTAGCTGTAGTTCACGTTGTATTGACTAAATTACCACTAGTATTAATTACTTTAGCCATTGGCATGATTGGTGTTGTGCACGGTGTAACGCACGGTGTCGAACTTGATATTTCATCTTCCTCAGTTATGGCGGGATTAATCCTGAGTACTTTGGCTATACATGCTATCGGATTCTTTGTGGCTATGTCTATAACCAAAAAACATCAATGGGTCTTAAAGGCTTTTACGATCTGTTCGGGTGTTTTTGCGGCGACTGTATTTGTTCAATCTATCTAAGGACGAGAAATGATTCCTGGAGAAATTAGAACATCTGGACCAGATATTGAGATCAATGTTGGGCGTAAGACGCTAGAACTTGTTGTCTCAAATGTCGGAGATAGACCGATTCAGGTTGGATCGCACTATCATTTTTTTGAAGTCAACACTTCGTTAAGTTTTGATCGGAAGCTTAGCCGAGGATATCGTTTAAATATTGCCTCAGGCACAGCGGTGCGCTTTGAGCCAGGCCAAAAAAAGACGATACAACTTGTGGAAGTAGCTGGAGATAAAACCGTTTATGGTTTTAATGGTCTAGTCATGGGTAAATTGTGATTTGCTAACGCATTTGGTTGGCAATCAATAACTGAATACTTACAAGGATTTTTTAATGGCAACTATATCTCGCAAAGCCTATGCCGAAATGTTTGGCCCAACAACCGGAGACCAAGTTCGATTGGCCGATACTGATCTATGGGTCCAGGTAGAAAAAGACTTCACAACTTATGGTGAAGAAGTTAAATTTGGTGGTGGTAAAGTTATCCGCGATGGTATGGGGCAAAGTCAACGATTAAGTATTGATTGTGTCGATACGGTGATTACGAATGCTCTCATCATTGATCACTGGGGTATTGTAAAAGCGGATATTGGGATTAAAAATGGCATGATTGCTGGTATCGGTAAAGCTGGTAATCCAGACATACAGTCGGTGATTGATATTGTGATTGGCCCTGGTACTGAAGTGATTGCTGCCGAAGGAATGATTGTTACGGCAGGGGGTATTGATTCGCATATTCACTTTATTTGTCCTCAACAAATCGATGAAGCACTTATTAGCGGTGTAACAACGATGATTGGTGGGGGTACAGGGCCCGCTACTGGAACTTTTGCCACTACGTGTACTCCAGGGCCTTGGCATATGTACAGTATGCTTAGCGCTGCAGAAGCATTTCCGATGAACCTTGGTTTTTTAGGTAAAGGTAATGCGAGTTTGCCTGAACCATTAAAGGAGCAGGTTAGAGCAGGCGCGATGGGTTTAAAACTACATGAAGATTGGGGAACAACTCCAGCGTCAATTGATTGTTGTTTATCGGTTGCAGAAGAAATGGATATTCAAGTAGCTATTCACACAGATACTCTGAATGAGTCTGGGTTTGTGGAAGCCACCATTGGGGCGTTTAAGAATCGAACGATCCATACCTTCCATACGGAAGGGGCTGGGGGTGGTCATGCGCCAGATATTATTCGTGCGGCAGGCCTTCCAAATGTATTACCATCTTCCACGAATCCAACAATGCCCTATACCGTCAATACGATTGATGAGCATCTGGATATGTTGATGGTTTGTCACCATTTAGATCCTTCAATCGCGGAAGATATTGCTTTTGCAGAAAGCCGAATACGGCGGGAGACGATTGCTGCGGAAGATATTCTGCATGATTTAGGGGCATTCTCGATGATGAGTTCTGATAGCCAAGCCATGGGTCGTGTTGGTGAAGTTATTATTCGTACTTGGCAAACGGCTCATAAGATGAAAAATCAACGAGGCAGTCTTACGGGAGATCATCAAACAGATAACTTTAGAGTTAAGCGATATATCGCTAAATATACGATTAATCCTGCTATTACCCATGGTATTTCTCATATGGTTGGTTCTGTTGAAAAAGGTAAATTAGCGGATTTAGTGATTTGGCGACCTGCATTTTTTGGTGTTAAACCCAGCTTGATTATCAAGGGTGGAATGATTGCGGCTGCTGCAATGGGTGATCCCAATGCTTCTATCCCTACTCCTCAACCCGTTCATTATCGACCTATGTTTGGT
>CANJBQ010000049.1 GCA_947472645.1 Burkholderiaceae bacterium | reverse complement strand
GGAAAAGACAATTACAGCAGCTGACTACCAAAAAATGAAAGCTGCTTCAGATTCGTATAAAAAAGTCCTCGATGACATTTCAGATGACACCTTCAGAATGGTCTTTCTTGATTACGGCGAGATGGCGAGTCCCGATGGCGGCTCTGTCTATTTCTTAGATAAAGATTTTGTCTATGAAACTTCCCATGTAGAGAGTGGTCTTGGACCTGCTTTTTCGATTACTAAATATAGAAAGCAGTAACAACATGAATCTGATTCAAAAAGCGCTCTTGAATTTAAGCCTGATGATTCTATCTACAGGCGTAGTGTTTGCACAAAATAATGCCACCAAACTCGTGACGCTTGGCACAGCTGGCGGTCCCTTACCGAGAGGCGATCGGGCGCAGTCCTCTAATCTTTTGCTTGTCAATGGACAGCCGTATTTGATTGATATGGGAGATGGCGTGACTCGTCGTTTAGCTGAGACGGGGACGAGTTTCATGAAGGTCAATCAAATCTTTATTACCCACTTACACAATGATCATATGGCTGGTCTTGCCACCTTTTTGGATACGAGTTGGCAATACGCGAAACGAACGGCCATTGATGTCTATGGACCGGTTGGTACAGAGTCGGTAGTCAAGGGCGCGATTCAATACATGACTGAAGATGCTCAAATACGAGTAACAGAAGGTAAAGTAGTCCCACTTGAGAAAGTGTTTGTTGGCCATGATAAAAAACCAGGGATCATTTTCCAGGATGACAATATCAAAGTTTTTGCTATAGAAAATACCCATTACCATTTCTCCCCTGAAATGGCTCGTAAACACCAATCCTTTTCTTATCGTTTTGAAGCCAAAGACATCTGTTATGTATTTACTGGTGATACAGGCCCATCGACTGAAATTGAACAATTCGCTAAAAACTGTGATGTGTTGGTGGCTGAAGTTGGCAAAGTAGAAGAAGTGATTGCTGTGATGGAAAAAAATGGCGCATGGCAAATTAAAACGAAAAGTGAGCAAGAAGATTGGACCCGGCATATGGTTGATGAGCATATCACTCCAAAACAGGTTGGTGAGATGGCCACACGAGCAGGCGTCAAAAAATTAATCATGACGCATTTATTACCCTCGACCATCCCTAAAGATGATTATGAACGTTACAAAACAGAAGCATCTCTTTACTTTAAAGGCGAGATTACGGTGGCTAAAGATTTGATGAGTTTTTAAAGTCATTTCTAGACAAAGAAGCTAAAGAATTGATTTTTTTACTTCTTTTTTATTCTGAAATTCAGTTGAATTCCTTACCGTTAGTGATAAACCCTATTTAATGCCTTCTACATACAATCAGCACTTTAAATATTCTTAAAATTTTGGTATGGTAGTTACCTTTCCATCAAAAATTCGGTGCGAACATGATACGTTTCAAAGCAGATAAAAACTTAGGTGACTCAAAAGAAACTTTCGAGTCCATTATTGGTCAATCTATTGTCTTGCATGGTAATCTTCTGATTAGTAAAGGTGTTCGTGTTGATGGTATGGTTGATGGCAATATTTTGCAACAAGATGGGCAAAATGCTGTCATTGCTATTTCTGAAAAAGCCAAGGTCAATGGCGATGTTAAGGCTGACACAGTCATTGTTGCTGGATATTTACGGGGTAATATTTTTGCTAATACCAGAGTTGAGTTATTAAAGACAGCGCGTATTGATGGCAATATTTCCTATGGCACGATTGGTATTGAAGTAGGGGCCATTATTAATGGCGTCTTACATCAATTTGATACAGAGCAGATTGCTACTGACATCATCCAGCAAGTCAAACAAATCGCGTAACCCTGCATGCAAATCATTTGGGTATCTGGCCCGGTGGGTCATATTCGAACCCTCAATGTATCTTTCAAGCATTTAGTGTTCACCGTGCTTGGGTTTACCTTGGCACTGATTGTTTGTGGAGCTTTGTTGCAGCTTCTCGGCTTTCGAATTGCGATTGAGCTTAATCCTGATTTTTTACGAAAAATAGGGAATTTGCACTCTGCAACAGAAATTGACAACCTCAAGCATTTTTACGAGGGCAAATTACAAACGATTCAACAACAAGTGCAGACCAACAATCAAATCGTCAATGAATTACAAGAACAAAACAAAAAATTAATGAGTCTTGCTATTCCAGCAGCCATGCAAAAAGAAAAAATCGTGGAGGGGGCATCTGGGGGACCTTTTATACCCTCTGAGATGAAAAATCAAAAGAGTATTTTTGGATCCCTTGATGGATCCTTGACTTACATCAAAAAAATGAATCAACAATTAACCGATCAAAAATCTAAAATGGACCAACTGATTCATTGGATGGAGGCAAAGCCCATCTCCATCCCCATGCTTGGTGTTCCTCGTTTATCGAGTGGCTTTGGCAAACGGATGGATCCCATCACCAATGCGTGGAGCGAGCATGAAGGATTAGATTTTTTAGGCGCTATTGGAACGACCATTTATGCAGCTGGAAGTGGCTTAGTCACTTTTGCGGGATGGGATAACGCTTTTGGCCAAAGCGTTTTGATTAATCATGGTGACGGCTATGTCAGTCGCTATGCCCACGCCAGTCAGTTGTTGGTCAAAGAAGGGGCGCGGGTTGATTATCATCAGCCGATTGCCTTGGTGGGAACGACTGGTCGCTCTACCGGCCCACATTTGCATTTTGAAATCATTAAAAATGGTGCGGCTGTCAATCCGGCAGAATATTTGATTGGATTACAGCGCTAGCACGTTATTTTTTGATCGGCGGAAGTTGCTCAATCGTACTGGCGAAATCTTTAATCAGTTTTGTCAAAATGCGACGCATTTGATTAAATTCAGATTTCGAAAGGTTGGCAAACAGAGCATTATTCGTACTTCGTTGGTGATTGCCGAGTTGGATAAATTGTTTTTCCGCTTGTGGATGGATTTTCACAAGACGTGCGCGCCGATCTTGGGGGTTGACATCTATCGCCACCCATCCTAATTGATCCAGCTTTTTAATTTCGTTCGTGATGTGAGCAATAGAAACATGTAAGTGTTTTGCCACCTCACTTAGCCCAATTCCCTCTGGGTGTTGATATT
Organism: Burkholderiaceae bacterium; assembly: GCA_947472645.1. Lineage (GTDB taxonomy): Bacteria > Pseudomonadota > Gammaproteobacteria > Burkholderiales > Burkholderiaceae > Polynucleobacter. The sequence continues at coordinate 16,018 of CANJBQ010000049.1, read as the reverse complement.
GGGCAATAACCATCAAGATATTGTATTGGGGAGCAGACACTCCCAATTGACTCGCCAAATAGCCTCTCGCTACTTCTAGTTGTGCCCCAGCAATCGACAAATCATATAAAAATTGTCGAAAATACTTATCCGTCGTACCAGAGGTATCCAATAACTCTTTTTTAGAGATGGTGAGTGGCGAATTAAAGGTTTTTTTCAAGCAACACTTTCAGAATCATCAAAAAACTATTTTACTCGGATATGGATTTGTAGAATCTCGCCCAATCTAGGTGCAAACACTAATAAAAACGTGCTTTCGAAGAGCTATTTTCAGGGTATATTATAGATACTATAGTTACTTAACTATATTTGAGGAGAAATCATGAGTAAGCTAATCTGGCGTAACTTCGTTGTATTTATTCTTGGTGTGAACTTGATAGCTGGTCCTATGGCGCAAGGAAATAAAGACCCTGTCAAAATTGGCGTGATGACGGATATGTCATCGCTGTTTTCAGATATTGGTGGTCGAGGTTCTGTGATTGCTGCGCAAATGGCGATTGAAGACTTTGGCGGCTCGGTGTTGGGCAAGCCGATTCAGTTGCTCACATCTGACCATCAAAATAAACCTGACGTTGCTTCGGCTAAAGCGCGTGAGTGGTTTGATGAAGATAAGGTGAGTGCCATTGTCGATTTATTGCCATCGGGCGTTGCTTTAGCGGTTGCCGATGTTGCCAAACAAAAAAATAAAATTGTCCTCATCTCGGGCGGTGGAACTACTCGGCTCACGAATGAGAGTTGCTCACGTAATACCGTTCACTACACGTATGACACGTATGCACTAGCATCCAATACCGTAAATGCCTTGATGCAAAAAAACCTCAAGTCTTGGTATTTTTTAACGGTAGATTATGCCCTCGGAGCTTCACTTGAAAAAGATGCGACGGATGCCATTTTGGCGGGTGGCGGTCAAGTATTAGGTTCCATTAAGCATCCAACGAACTCATCTGACATGTCGTCTTTTTTACTCAAAGCCCAATCTTCCAATGCTCAAGTGATTGCTCTAGCCAATGCTGGTGGTGATACGACAATGGCTGTTAATCAAGCGTATGAGTTTGGCTTACTGAACAGTGGCAAGCAAACTCTAGCAGGCTTGCATGTATTTATTTCTGATATTCATAGTGTTGGCCTGAAAAAAGCTCAAGGGATGCTCTTAACAACTGGTTTTTATTGGGACTTGAACGATCAAACAAGGGCTTGGTCGAGACGTTTCTTTGAAAGGCACAAAAGAATGCCAACGATGGTTCATGCGGGTGTTTATTCATCGATGATGCATTATTTGCAAGCCATTAAAGCGGCAGGTAACGCAGATACTGAAGTGGTGATGGCGAAGATGAAGTCAATGCCGATCAATGATTTCTTTGCTAAAAATGGCTATATTCGTGAAGACGGCAGAATGGTCCACGACATGTATTTAGTTCAAGTGAAAAGTCCTACAGAAGCAACAACCCCTTGGGACTACTATAAAGTGGTCCGCACGATTCCTGGTAAGGATGCATTTATGCCTTTATCAAAAAGTGTGTGTTCGTTCATTAAAAAATAAAGTGATTGAGGAGATTTTTCATGGTTAAAGACGGAAAAAAACATATAGCGAGTTTAAAAGACAAGCGACAGATTTTTATTGACGGTGAGCTCGTGAAGAATCACATCACGCATCCTGCGTTTAAAGAGTCAGTTGCTTCGATTGCTAGCCTATACGATTTTCAGGCTCAACCTGAGAATCAAGAGTTAATGACATTTAAGTCACCGACGACTGGTGCTAACGTTAATCGTGCTTGGCAGTTACCAAAAAGTTTGCCTGAGTTAATTGCGCGCCGTAAAGCGCTCGAAGCTTGGTCGGAACTTTCCTGTGGTTTTTTAGGCCGGTCTCCAGATCACGTGGCTTCTGCCATCAGTGGCATGTATATGGGCATTGATGTTTTTCGTAAAGCTGATGAGCGCAGTGCCAATGCTCTGGCGGACTACTATCAATATGCTCGTGATAATGATTTGTATTTAAGTTATGTGATTATTAATCCCCAAGCGGACAAGAGTAAAACCGCTGGCAATCAAGCAAAAAGCTTAATTGCCTCGATTGTCGATGAAGATGCACAGGGCATTACGATACATGGTGCCAAGATGTTAGGTACTGGATGCACCTTAGCCAATGAAGTTTTTATTTCTTGCATTCAACCCCTGCGTCCTGGTGAGGAGAGTCTGGCCTTTAGTGCAGCCATTCCTCTGGCCACTAAGGGTGTGAAGATGTTATCCCGCAAGTCGTATGAGTTGTCGAGTGTTTCTACTTTTGATAATCCTTTATCGAGTCGCTTTGATGAGAATGATGCGGTGCTGTATTTTGATCAGGTGAAAATTCCATGGGAGCGAGTTTTTGTGCATAAAGATGTGCAGATGATGTCAGCACAATGGCACGCTACTCCAGCGCACGTGTATCAGAACTATCAGTGTCAGATCAGGTTTATGGTCAAGATGCGTTTCTTGCTCGGCATTGCAAGACGGATTGCTGAGACGAACGGCATTATTGATTTTCCACCGGTCGTCGAGACGCTTGGGCAAATGGCGGCAGAGGTATCGATGGTCGAAGGTCTTGTGGAAGCGATGGAAGTATCGGGTTCGCAAAAGGGTGAGTACTTTGTGCCGAGTACTTCACGTCTGTATGCATCGAATGTACTGACCCAACAACTGTATCCAAAGTTTGTCCATAGTATTCGTGAGTTATCGGGTGGTGGATTGATTATGACGCCATCATCCGTTAATGATTTTTCTAATGAAGAAATAGCGAACATGATTTCTCAGACACAAAAATCACCAGCAACCGATAGTACTGGCCGCGTTAAACTCTTTAAATTGGCATGGGATGCGATTGGCTCAGAATTTGGTTCACGTCATTTGCAATATGAGATGTTTTATTCTGGAGCCAATATGGTCACACGTGGCCACTCCTATCGCAATTATAATTGGCAGCGTTCTTTAGATATGGTTGATCAGTTCATGGCAGGTTATGATTTACCTCAGAAGCAAAAGAATAAAATACCTGAACCGGTCATTGACTAATTTATAGAAAGAGGATTCATGGCTCTCATTAATTTGAAGTGTGGTACAGATATGTTTCAAGCAAATCTTGAACAGCTCGTGATAGCAGGTTGGACAGGACGTAACAAAGAGGCTGTTGAGCACCACATTAAAGAATTAGAAGCTATTGGTGTGGCACGTCCTAAAACAGTTCCTTGTTTTTACCGGGTGGCGGAGTATTTACTGTCCACCAAATCTGAGTTTCAGTTTTCTGGAGCAGATTCAAGTGGTGAGGTTGAATATGTGCTTTTTTCGTTACCGACCGGATTATTTATTGGCTTGGGTTCGGATCATACCGATCGCAAGGTTGAGGCTTATGGTGTCACAGTTTCCAAGCAAATGTGTTCCAAGCCCATTGCCTCTGAAGTTTGGGCATTTGACACGGTCAAAGATCACTGGGATCAATTGGTGACGCGCTCATGGGTCACCAGACATGGCAAGCGCGAGTTATATCAAGAAGGTGCGTTGTCCCGCATGCTCACGCCGCATGATTTGATTGTTCAATATACGGGAGCTTCGCAATTACCGGTAGGTACTGCCATGTTCTGTGGTACGCACTCCGTACTGGGCGAAATTGGTGGTGGAGAGCTCTTCGAGATAGAATTGTTTGATCCTGTCAGGAATGTATCGATACGTCATGCGTATCGCTCACAAATATTAGATATTGTTGATTAACTCAAGGAGATAAAGATGGCTCTCGATAAAGAATGGAAAGAGTTTCATAAAGTGGATTTAGGAACTGGCTGGGAAGTCCCTCCAGGTTATCCCGCTGGGATACAGCAGAAAATCCTTGCTGGTAAATTAGATGAAAAGAATGGTGTTGGTTCAAGAACTCGCCATCTTCGGTTTGAACCTGGCGAATACACGACAGCGCCGTTTATCCACGAATACTGGGAAGAGGTTTATCTGGTCAGTGGTGATTTAACCGTGGGTAATGATGTCAATGGTAATGGTGGCGTATCGTTTGAGCCGGGTACTTATGCTTGTCGACCTCCAGGAACTCCCCATGGTCCATTTAAGTCAGAAAAAGGTTGTTTACTCTTAGAGATTCATTACTTTGACAATCAAAAGTAATGACTTTAGGATCATCCCTAAAAACGATTGAAACAATTCAGTCGCAGATTCGTCAAGGGTCTTTGTCTGTTACTCAATCTGTTCAAGAAGCTTTAGCCCGCATCCATGACCCTGCTGGACAGGGTTCATCTAGCTTTATTGCCGTGTTTGATGAGCCAGCGCTGAACATCGCTGCGCAACAAGATCAGCAGCTGGCTCAGGGGAAAGCTCTACTAAAATTAACTGGAGTAACGGTTTCTATCAAAGATTTATTTGATACGCAGGGGGACACAACTACTTCTGGCTCCCTTGTATTACGTCAACATCCACCAGCTAAACAAGATGCGCAGGTCATTGAGCGGCTTCAAAAGGCGGGTGCGATTGCGATAGGACGTACCAACATGACCGAGTTTGCTTATTCAGGACTGGGTTTAAATCCCCATTACGGAACACCGCTTAATCCTTTTGAAAGAGACATTGGTCGGATTCCGGGTGGGTCTACTTCCGGTGGGGTGATCAGCGTTACTGACGGCATGGCAACGATTGCAATGGGTTCGGATACTGGTGGGTCTTGCCGGATTCCAGCGGCGCTGTGTGGCGTGGTGGGATTTAAATCTACTGCTGCAAGATATTCGCAAGAAGGCGTATTGCCCTTATCGCGGAGTTTAGACTCAATCGGCTTTTTAGCGCAGACAGTTGCCTGTTGTATCGCTGTTGATCAGGTCTTAGCAAAAGAAGAGTTTTGGCAACCGGTAGTTTCCACCGAGCAACCCATGCAAATTGGTGTTTTGCAAAATATTGTTCTGGATGGCTTAGATGCTGATGTCAAAACAAATTTTGAGCGTTCCTTAAATATCCTGCAGGCTAAAGGAGTCCATGTACATCCGGTGCAAAGTGCAACGATCAATCGAGTGGTGGAGATTCAAGGGCAACCACGAATTGTTTCTGCACAAGCGCATGCCCAATTTGAAGAGATACTGAATACGCAGAGTGAGCAAATGGACCTTCGGATTGCCTCGCGTATTGTGAAGGGTAAAGACGTCAGTTCGGCTATCTATATTCGTACGATGCAAGAACGTGAACAACTGATTCATGCATGGCACAAAGAGTTTGCCGGTGACGCTGTATGGATCATGCCAACGGTGCCAATCATTGCCCCGCAGTTGAGCGAATTGGTGCAAGATGATGAATATTTTAGAATCAATGCATTGATGCTGCGCAACCCTGGACTTTTTAACTTTTTAGATGGATGTGCTATTTCAATCCCTAATCATCAACCTGGTCAGGCTCCCACTGGAGTCATGCTGGTTGCACCTGCAGGTCACGATCAGCAACTGCTGGAGATCGCGAAAATCATCGAAAACCACCTAGCTTAAAAATACGGTAGTCTCTTCAGAGTTCTATCTTGATGCTGTAATGTTTTATGATAGTTCCATATACTTTTTAGGTGACTCAAATGATCCGATTAAATCAACGGTTGAATTTTTTATATCTATGTTTGGCAGCGTTATGTTTGACGATGCCTTTCAGTGTGTATGCGCAAAATAGTTGGCCGAATAAACCCGTCAAGATCATAGTACCTTTTGCCCCAGGAAGCGCTACGGATATAGCTGCTCGGATTGTTGGTCAAAAATTATCAGAGATATGGCAGCAGCAAGTTATTATTGAAAATAAACCAGGTGCAGGCGGAACTTTAGGGACGAACTTAGTAGCAAAGTCACCGGCAGATGGTTATACGCTTTTAGCGCATACGAATGGATTTGTGGTGAACTCAGTTTTATATAACAAATTGCCATTTGACTCTATCAAAGATTTAACCCCTATATCCCCATTTTTTTCAGCGCCATTTGTACTGATCGTTTTGCCAAACTCAGGATATAAATCTGTGGCCGATTTGATTGCTGCGGCAAAAGCCAAACCAGGTGATTTAATGTATAGCACTCCTGGAATAGGTGGCGCAGGGCATTTTGTGACTGAAAAATTTCGTTTGATGGCGGGGATAGAGGTATTACATATTCCCAATAAAGGTGCTGCTGAAGCTGCTGCGGATTTAATTTCTGGTCGGGTGAATTTTATTTTTTCGCCGATCACTACGGCTACGGCATTTTCAAAAGAAGGTCGAGTCATTAGTTTAGGCATCAGTAGTGCAAAAAAATCCCCGCTATTACCAAACGTATTACCTATCAATGATTTAGGGGTTCCTGCCTTTAATGAAACGTTTTGGACTGGTTTATGGGCGCCGGCAGGAGTACCTCCCTTAGTGATCGAAAAAATCTCGAAGGAAATTCATCAGGTGCTTGCATATCCCGAGATTCAAGAGCGTTTTAAAACTTTAGGAGCTGAGCCGATGATAATGACTCCTAAAGAGTTTTCTAATTTTGTGTTGCGTGAACAAGAGAGCGCTGATAAAACGGTCAAAGCGGCTGGCATCAAAATGGAATAAATAGAAATGAGGGTTATTTATGTATGATTTTAAAAAAATTAAAGCGGCGGTGATTCGTGGGGGAACCAGTAAAGGTGTTTATTTACTCGCAAAGGATTTACCTTCTGATCCTGAGCAAAGAGATCGAGTGATTTTAGCGATCTTTGGTAGTCCCGATGCAAGACAAATCAATGGGCTTGGAGGGGCTGATCCACTCACTAGTAAGCTGGCGATTATTGCGCCATCAGAAAGACCGAATGCTGATGTAGATTACACCTTTGGGTATGTAGGTATTGCGACATCAGATATTGATTATGGTGGAAATTGTGGAAATATTTCTCAAGGCGTGGGTCCTTTTGCGATTGATGAAGGCATGGTGAGTATTACAGAGCCGGTGACAACCGTTCGCATTTTTAATACCAATACCAACAAGATGATTGAAGCTCAAGTTGAGGTGAAGAATGGAAAATCTGTGACAAGTGGTGATTTTATTCATCATGGGGTACCTGGAAAGTCATCGAAAATACTCATGAATTTTGAAGACTCAGGAGGTTCTAGAACACCCCATTTATTACCTACTGGCAATGTTCAAGATGAGATGACACTCAATGATGGTCGAACAATTAAAGTTAGTATTGTTGATGCGTCTAACCCTGGAGTGTTTGTCAAAGCCATTGATTTAGGATTTACGGCTAAAGAGCTTCCAACGGATGAGATAACGACATTGAAACTGTTACCTCTCATGGAAGAAATTAGAGCTAAAGCATCTGTCATGATGGGTTTAACGCAAACGCCTGAAGAGGTCGCTGCAGGAATTCCGAAGGTGGCCATCGTAGCCTTATCGAGTGATTATGCGACAAGTGATGGTGTACTTATTAAAAAAGCCGAATGTGATTTCTTGGCGCGAACCAAAGCTTTAACCGTGATGCATAAAGCTTATGCAGTAACAGGGGGGATTTGTGTCAGTGCTGCAGCCCTTGTAGAGGGAACGGTTGTCAATGAAGTATTGAGTGATGCCGCTAAGCGGACTGGAGTTGTTCGGATCGGTCATCCATCGGGTGTTACACCATTTCAAGTTGAGGTTCAGAAAAATGATCGTGGTGAATTTATATTAACGAAATCTTTAGTGGTGGGTTCTTCAAGAAGAATTATGGATGGGTTTGTTTATGTACCAAACTAGGTTATTAATGCTTAATCATTATTTATACATCAAAACGATTGTGATGAGTCTAGTGCTCGGAGGATTTTTCTCGTGCAACGCTAATTCTCAAAATCGTTTACCTGATTGCAAAGGTAATTTTGAAGGGCCTTGTTATTACTCTGGCGTAGCTAAACAAAATGGTATTGATGTTGGTAATCGTTACGAAGGCGATGTTCGTAACCAGGACTTTAATGGGACAGGCACTTTAAGCTATGGTAACGGTGATAAATACGTTGGTCAGTGGAAAGATGGTTTACGAGATGGGCAGGGTACATTTTTTAAATCTGATGGGACGATTCTAAACGGTGTCTGGAAAGACGATACCTTATATCAAGCACAAAAATACACCAACACTAACCCTAACACCACCAAAGTCCGACGATATCCTGACTGTAATGGCGTATTCACGGGGCCCTGTTATTTTGAAGGAACTGTGCTTCGAGGTGGTAAACCTTCAATCGATCGCTACGAAGGAGATGTACTTAATTCTAAATGGAATGGGATAGGCACATTTTATTTCTTAGAGGAAGGGGAGCTAAAGGGTAATCGTTATGAGGGCTCTTTTGTGAATGGTCAAAAAGAGGGTAAGGGAACTTATTATTGGGCAAATGGTGATCAGTACGTCGGTGAATTTAAGAATGAAAAATTTGAAGGGTTTGGCACAAAAACCTATGCGAACAAAAATCTATACATTGGTGATTGGAAAAATAATGTGATTGAAGGTCAAGGCACTTTCACCTATTTTGTTGAGGGTGATAAATATGCAGGAAGCTGGAAAAACAATCAACGCCATGGATTTGGCACTTATACCTATAGTAATGGGGAGAAATACGTCGGCATGTATCAATTGAATAAAAAAGAAGGTGCAGGAACCCTATATAGGGCAGATGGATCGATTGCAAGGCAGGGCCTTTGGAGAGATGGGGTATTTGTACGGAATTAAATATATTTATCCTTGAAGAAAAAAGTACTTGAAGGTTTGACTACTAATAACCTCGACAATTCTCATCATTGATGCACGATGGACTCAGTAAAAGATGACTTTTTTAGATGTTGAATGAAGATAGATTGTTGATCTCCCACTCATTAACCTTTAGGAGTCACGATGACCTTCATAATGATTTACTGCATTATTTTGTCTTGCTATCACCTAGTAAAAAAACATTTACCAAAAATCAATTGGGCCTTTCAATGGTTAGTTAATGTCCCCAAAAAAAGCCCCTGGATCACTGCGAGTGTTGCGATTTCTTGTTTTTTAGTGATTCATGAGGATCAGTATCAGCTCTCTAAAGTATTTGGACCCTTATTAATTGCTCAGCAGGAGATTGAATCTATTCCGTCCGAACTCTTACAGCAGTTTCGACCGCATGCGCAGGAGAGACATTTGTTTGAACTCTTAAAACAACTCTTGAGCCTGAGTTTGGTGATGTAAGGATATGGACCTAAATCGTTTAATCTAATTGATTTATAACGCAGGTCTCGTAAGCCGGCGTACCTATTGACGTTCCTTTGCCTAAACAATGTAGAACGGCTCGATGTAAGTTATTCGCCCTTTCAGCATTAGATAGTCTTGAAGCAGTCGAAGTAGTTGAAGCCGATGGAGATGTTGGCCCTTGTGACGTTGAAGAAGTCCCAGGCCGCATTTGAATTGGTGGTCTGATATGCGTTTTTGGCCCTGAGTATGTTTGAGGCATGTCTTCAGCACACGAACTCAGTAATAAGAGAGACATGACACCGATTGTTCGAGGAAGGATTTTCATTTCTTTAATGAGTATGGGGGTGGGCTAATGATGGATGAAACATGGTTGAACGATTGTTCATTTGAGCGAATTTCCTTAAGCAGGCTTCAGAGTCGATGCAAGAGGTGCTGTTTGCTGAATCATTTTTTCGATCATAAACCACTTTCCCTTCTTTGATGGTTTGTAGGACTTTGACATCAGCAATGTTAGCTCGGTCCATGGTGATTGGATTATCTGACAGTATCACTAAATCAGCTAGCTTGCCAACTTCGATAGAGCCTTTATTTTTAGCTTCGCCATATTGCATGGCAGGCCAAAGGGTAATTGCCTTTAACCCGACGATCGGTTCAACACGTTGGTCTGCCCCTAATATTTGCCCGGAACGAGTCACGCGATTGACTGTGGTAGAAAGGACTCGCATCATATCTGGAAATGCCACTGGGGCATCATGATGAGAAGAGAACGGCATATTTGCCTCTAACAACCATTTGGTGGGTGAAATATTTGCGGCACGCTCTGGACCCAATACGGAATCACGGTGCCAATCTCCCCAATAATAGGTATGCATAGGAAACACTGACGGGAAGATACCTAGTTTTTTTAATTCGGGGATTTGATCTTGGCGTAGGGTCTGACCATGAATCATCACCGGTATGGAGTTTTCTTTAGGGTATGCGGTTTTAGCAGCGCGCACACTTTGGATGAGCTGATCAATGGCTTTATCGCCATTCGTATGGGTAATGACCTGCCAATGATTAGCGTAGGCTTGCAGCAGGAATTTTTTCGCATCATTATCTGACATTGAGCCGTAACCTGAATAGTCATTTTTTTGACCTTCTGGAACTTGATAGTAGGGCGAGCTAAGCCAAGCTGTTTTACCTTGGGGAGAGCCATCTAGAACTAATTTAACGCCACCAATTCGCAAATGGTGATGGTAGGTTTTCCCCACTAAAGGGCTTTGCATGATTTTTTCGATACCAGGAAACATGATAGGTGGGTAAGCCACGACATCAATCTCTAACTTTTTTTCTTTCGCTAGTTCAGATAATCCCAATAAAAAGCCATTAATCGCTAAACCTTCTTGCGCCGTCGTGTGACCATATTTTTTATACAGGTTTTGACCTGCAGCAGCTAGATTCATCATTTCTTCTTTACCGACTTTGGGTAGGATTTTTGTATCCACCAACATCATTGCGGATTCTTCGAAAACCCCGTTCGGCTCTGGAGTGCCCGCCTTGCGTTGGATCACTCCACCCACCGGGTCTTTCGTTTGATGGGTAATGCCAGCGATTTCCAAAGCTTTACTGTTGTAAGAACGAATATGGCCACTTTGATGAAAGCACATAATCGGAATATCTTTTGAGATTTCGTCCAATTCTTCTTTGGTTGGGTGACGTTTCTCCTTGAGTTGAGAGTCATCGTAGCCAAAACCAATAATAATCCCGTAATTTTTGGGAACAGCAGATGTTACCATCCACTCTTTTAACACTTTTTGTAATGCGGGGATGGAGTCAACACCACCATCTGGGGGAGGAAGCAGATTAGCCGAAATTGCCTGTACACCAACGTTCACCATATGCCCATGACCATCAATAAAGCCTGGCACGAGCGTTTTTCCTTGCAGGTGAACTTGTTGTGTTGATTTGCCGGTCCAGGGTTTCATGGCATCTTCAGAACCGACAGCAACAATTTTGCCATTCTTGACCGCCACAGCTTGAGCTAGCGGTTGTTGATCATTGACGGTAACGATGGGGCCGCCGTAGTAGATTACATCTGCTGAATTTGCCGGGGTTGCAAACGTTGTAGCGCACGCTTGACCAATAGAAGTTAGGGTGCAGATAAGAAGTACTTTTAGGTAATTATTCAGTTTCATTATCGTTTTAATAAGTGAATTAATGGATGGTTAATAGATACTTATTACAGTTTATCTTTATACATCATACAAAAAAGATACTCTGATGAAAATAGATTTAAAATGAGTTTTATTAAAAATAGTCATTCAAGGAGATAAGCATGAGCACATGGAAATCAGAAATTCGCGATGGTATGCACATTGATTGGGATATGCCCATTGTGATGGATGATGGCCTTGTCCTGCGCGCTGATATTTTTCGGCCGACGCATGCGGGTAAATTTCCAGTGATTCTTTCATATGGACCTTACGGTAAAGGTCTAGCGTTTCAAGAGGGTTATAAAACGGCTTGGGAGATTATGGAGCGTGAGAACCCTGATGTGATGCGTGGGTCTACTAATAAATATCAAAATTGGGAAGTTGTTGATCCTGAGAAATGGGTGCCCGATGAGTATGTCTGTATCCGCATCGACTCCCGTGGTGCTGGCAGATCGCCTGGCTTTATGGATCATAACAATGCTAGAGAGACCAAAGATATCCATTTGTGTATCGAATGGTGTGCGGCTCAAGATTGGTGTAATGGCAAAGTTGGTATGAATGGTATTTCTTACTACGGAAGTAATCAATGGCGGGCTGCGGCAAGTAAGCCAAAACATTTGGCCGCTATTTGTGTATGGGAGGGTTGGAATGATAATTATCGTGAGTCCAACCGTCACGGTGGTATTGCTTGTTCTTTCCGTAAAAACTGGTTAGAAATGCAGATTAAGACTGTTCAACATGGTGTCGGCGATCGTGGCAAGCGTAGTCCCATCACTGGAGAAACTGTTTGCGGTCCAGAAACATTGTCACACGATGAGCTATTAAAAAATGTCGAAGATATTTGGAAGCGCGTGATTGATAACGAAATGATCAATGATTGGTATATGGAGCGCACTGCCGATTTAAGTAGAGTAGATTTACCCGTATTGAGTGCCGCCAATTGGGGTGGTCAAGGATTGCATACACGCGGTAACTTTGAAGGTTTTGTGCGGTCCAAGTCCAAGAATAAATGGTTAGAAGTTCATGGGGGATCCCACTGGGCGCCTTTTTACACAGATTATGGCGTCGGGATACAGAAACGATTCTTTGACTTTTATCTAAAAGGTAAAAAGAATGGTTGGAATAAGACACCGCCCGTTTCTTTATTAGTAAGAAGTCCTGGCGAGAAGTTTGTGCCACGTGCTGAAAAAGAATGGCCACTCAAGCGCACACAGTGGACAGAGTTATTTTTAGATCCGCAAGCGATGAGTTTCTCTCAAAAAGCGATCAAAGACTCTGCTCAAGTTACGTATGACATGATGGGGAATGGAGTGACCTTTGCGTTCCCACCACAAAAGCAAGAAGTCGAAATTACTGGACCGATGGCGCTGAAGTTGTTTATCTCTTCATCGACCGTGGACGCCGATATTTTTGCCGTCTTTAGAATCTTTGATCCTGCAGGTAAGGAAGTCTTATTCCATGGCGCACTTGATCCAAAAACACCGGTTGGTCAGGGTTGGCTCAGAGCCTCACATCGTAAGTTAGATAAAAAGAAGAGTTTGCCGTATCGACCTTGGCATTCGCATGACGAGAAACAACCCTTAACACCCGGTCAGGTTTATGAACTTGATGTTGAGGTTTGGCCAACGTGTATTGTGGTTCCAAAGGACTATAGCATTGCTTTATCCATTCGTGGCCGTGATTATGAGCATGATGATGTTGCAGCATCCTTGTCGAACATGAAAAATCCGATGAAGGGTTGTGGGCCATTTACACATGATGATGAAGCCGACCGTCCACCAGCAATTTTTGGTGGTAAAGTCACATTACATATGGGGCCTAAACAGGCTGCAAGATTATTGGTGCCGGTGATACCGCATCAAAAATAGAGAAAACACTTAAAGGGGCACTATGCGACATACAGTAAGAGGTAGCATCATTGGTTTATTGGCTATGATGTTTTGTAGCATCAGCTCCTTGTCTTTTTCTCAGGGGTACCCATCCCGCCCAATTAAAATTGTTATTCCATTTCCGCCGGGTAATACCACGGATATCATGACGCGCTTGATTGCTCCAAAGCTTCAAGAGCGTTTAGGGCAGGCTATTATTGTTGAAAATCGTGCCGGCGCCTCAGGTACTATCGGTATGGACTACGTAGCAAAGTCTAAGCCAGATGGTTATACGATTGTCGCTTCCCAGGGTGGAAACATGGTGGTTCTGCCGCACACGAGTAAGACCATTCCGTACAACGCACTCAATGACTTCACGTCGATTGCTTTATCAACTTATAACTATCAGGTGATCACGGCTAATAATCAAGTGCCATTTAAAACGTTGGGACAAATGATTGATTGGGCCAAAGCCAACCCAGGGCGACTCACTGTTGGTTCGAATGGCGAAGGTGGTTTTCCTCATTTGGTTTTTGAGCATTTCGCTAAAACGGCTGGCATCACCTTTACGCATGTTCCTTATAAAGGTACTGCAGGCATCATTACGGATATGATTGGTGGCCAAGTGATGGCTTCAGTGGATGGCGTGAGTGGACCGGCCCCTCATGTTAGGTCAGGATCGATTCGATTACTCGCGATTTCGAATAAAAGCCGGGTCTCTGAATGGCCTGGTATACCGACAGTATCCGAGACTGTTCCTGGCTGGACGTCGAATGGTTGGTTTGCTTATTCTGGTCCTGCGGGGATGCCAAAAGACATTGTACAAAAACTCAATGCGGAGATTAATCGAGCCATGAATTCGCCAGAAATTATTGAGCAATTAAAAAGCTATGGTTTGGAAGTCGTTTCTGAATCCCCAGAATATTTTGAAAAAACACTAAGGGAAGATTACGGTCGTTATGGTAAGTTGGTCAAAGATATTTCCTATATACCCCATTAACACGCCGTACTAGAATAGTGAATGGGTCTGTTGGCGCAAATAAATTTGCTCACTACTGCTGCGAGATCAGATAAATAGAAATGTATAAAGTCTCTCTTGTTTTAATCGTTAAAAATGAGAGTCGTTGTATTGATCGTTGTTTATCGAGTTTTCGTGACTATGTTGATGAAATTATTCTTATTGATACAGGATCCACTGATGATACCGTTCAAAAAGCCCAAAAATATGGGGCGCTCACCTATCATAGTGAATGGCAAAACGATTTCTCCTTCGCCAGGAATTTCGCTTTAGATAGATCTTCCGGTGATTGGAATGTGGTAGTTGATGCTGATGAATGGCTCATCTCAGGGGCAGGGGCTTTACAAGAGTTAAAAGCTAATGATCCTGAATATGTTGGAATTATTGCAATAGAAAACCAGTTTGGGAATGGTGGGCAAATTCAACTGTCACAATTTTCTTTACCCAGAGTATTGCCGAGCACGGTGCGTTATGTGGGCAAAATCCATGAGCAACCAGAACATCAATTGCTCACACAACGCTTAGGTATTGTGTTGGGTCATGATGGGTATCTTGGCAAACAGCATATTCAGAAGCGGGGTAGAAACGAACTGATTCTCAGAGCCGAGTTAGAGATCTCTCCTGAAGATGCCTATCTCAATTATCAACTGGGTAAAGATCTAGCGATACAAGAAAATTTCCAAGAGTCGATCACATTTTTTGAAAAAGCAAGAAGTAGGAGTTCATCCCAAATGATATGGCGCCATGATTTGATCGTGCGCTTATTGTTCTCGTATAAAAAAGAAAAAATATTCTCTGAGGGATTTGATCTGATTACGAATGAAGAACAACACTTTACTCATTCGCCAGATTTTTATTTCTGTTGTGGAGATTTCTGTATTGATGCGGCTCTATACCTTCCCGATCATTCCCAAACCCTGATACCAATGATAGAGTCATATTTTTTAAAGGCTAGGGCGGTTGGTGAAAATTCTCAGATTGATGATCGTGTTGTTGGTCGTGGGAGTTTTTTGGCGGCTTATAACCTCTATGCTTTTTATTCGAGTACAGGCCGAGATGAGTTAGCTATTCAATACTTGAAGCTATATGAGGCTGAAAAAATTTAAAGTAATAGCAAATTTTTATCGTACGCTATCCACTTTTATATATGATGAAGTCGGCATGATGAAGTTGCCAAGTAAAGCCGATCCCAGCAGTAACGCGCTTTCGATCTTCATCTTGAACTCCCCATTGCAGGCCAAAAATACTTAAAGTCCGTTTTAGTTCTCATATGGTGTTAAATATGACTATATTGACATTAGATTTATCCTTGCCGATAGTTTACTCCCAAGAAAAAACCCTTTAAGTTATTATTCTTAAAGGGTTTTATTGTTAAAGCTGGGTGTTTGTAATACTAGTACTGGTGGAACCGGCGGGAATCGAACCCGCGTCCGCAAATCCTCTACATAAAGTTCTACATACTTAGTCATATCATTTGATTTAACCGATGAAGCACGGACTGACACGTTATTCATCGGCGATTCACTAATTTTTCGAACTATTTACCGTGACTCAAAATAGTCTTATCTCTTGTATATGACCCTGATGTAACTTGCGTTACCTGACCCAAGAGAGAATCAGTTCAGGGGCAACCGCAATTAAGCGGCTAGTGCGAAACGTTCGTCGTTTGCAGTTATTACATTCCCATTGATTTACGAGATAACGGGTCCTCGGTATGCCCT
>CANJBQ010000048.1 GCA_947472645.1 Burkholderiaceae bacterium | reverse complement strand
TTACGTCAACACCAATTGTTGGGCAGATTCGGTCCGTATAAAAGGTTATGCTGAGGTAATTAATACATCACCATATAACTATGTCGTAGCAGATTCTATGGCTGAGACATTAAAAGCGATGAAGGTCAAACGAGTGGTTGCACTTGCAGAAAACACGGATTACGGCATTGGTTTAGCCAAAGGTGTTGGTGAGGCTTTAAAAAGAAAAGGTGCCGAGGTCGATTATAAATTTGAAACTTTAGATCGAACAAGCAAGGACTTTACTCCTGCCATACTTGCACTGAAGGCTAATCCACCGGATGTTATTGTGATGACTATGCTTCCTCCGGCTGCTTACATTGCCCTCAATCAACTGTATGAGCAAGGTGTAGCTCCTTCGCCAAAGACATTAATCTATGATGGTGCAGGAATGGCCGACTATCCTGATTTTTGGCAAAACGTAAAAGATGCTGGAAAGTACATGATGACGATTGGCATGTACCATCCTGAAATGAAGATGAACGACTTGTCAAAACAGATCGCATTAGAATACAAAAAGCGGACTAAAAACGATCCAAACCGTTTGATTTATCAAGCGGTAGACTCTTTACTGGTGATTACAGAAGCGATTCGTCAAGCAGGGACAACTGACTCAGCGCGCATCTTGGATGTGATGCGTAAAAGTAAATTTGAAGGTGCTCGTGGCATGATGGTTTTTGATACTTTCCCTGGCGTTTCTTTTCAGCAGTGGGCAGCGATTCCTTATGTGAATTATCAATTAACCGATGTGAATCAGCCGGTCGGTAAAACGACTTTATTGCAAAGTCCTGGAACGACATTTAATGTAAAAAAGATTACGATGCCGAAGTAAGTTAAACACGTTGTAAAAAAACGTCCTTCTTGAAGGACGTTTCTATTTTTAAGTGAAGGAACGCCTTGTTATTTTTAGACCTCACTGTTAATGGCCTGATTATGGGTTTGTTTTATGCATTGATGGCGGTTGGTCTATCCATGATCTTTGGTGTCCTGCGCGTGATTAATTTTGCCCACGGTGAATTTTTTATGATCGGTGCATACACGTATGCGTTGATCGCAAGTTATTTTGGAATTAATCCCTGGTTTGCATTACCTTTTGCGGCGATTTCTGGAGGGGTCTTGGGAATTGTTGTGGAGCGACTGCTGATTCGTCCCTTGTATGCAGGGTATAACAGTTGGTCTTTTGTTAAAGATGAATATGCCGTAGTCGTTACATTTGCATTGTCTTTATTGTTGATTCACTTAGTGGATAAAGTGATTGGGCCTTCACCATTCATGGGGCCTAGCTTAGCTTCATCCCAAAGAATTGCCATTGGCCCGATTATGCTCAATGGTCAAAAGATCATTGCCGCTGGCGTTTCTATTTTTCTGCTGGTAAGTTTAGCTATTTTTATCAAAAAATCGTTATGGGGTAAACAGATTCAGGCAGTAGCTCAAAATCGTTTTGGTTCCTCATTAGCGGGTGTTGACCCGATTAAGATAACGGCAATTATTTTTGGTATTGCAGGTGGGCTTGCGGCATTATCAGGCGCGTTGTTATCACCTTTGATTAATCCATCACCCGATATTGGATCGTTTCCAGCGATAAAATCCTACATTATTGTCGTTCTTGGAGGGCTAGGATCCATTTGGGGTAGTATGTTTGCCGCATTACTTTTAGGTGTTTTTGAGTCTTATTTTGCGGTATATGTTTCTTATGATTACAGAGATGCTTTTGGACTTCTTATTCTAATCTTGGTCTTGATTTTTAGGCCTCAAGGTCTAGCTGGTCAAAAAGGAAGGGGTGCTTGATGATGAAGTTTTCTTCCTTATCGCATCCTAACCTATGGCATAACCGTTTACGACAAGATCTATGGTGCATGCTGTTCGTCGGAATAGCCTTGTGTTTTGTGCCATTACTACAGCTCAGTGATTACACTTTAGGGGTACTCATCGTTGCTTTGTATTTTGCAATGGTTTCAATGTCATGGAATTTACTTGCTGGCTATACTGGACAGTTTTCGATGGCTCCAGCTGCCTTTGCGATGTTAGGTGGATATGTCGTTGGGCTACTTAATTTTCATTGGCAAGTCTCATTATGGTTAGCAGTTCCATTGGCCGTAATTGGTTGTGGTCTGATGGGGCTTTTTTTAGGGGGACTTGTTACGCGATTGACCGGGCCTTATCTATCCCTAACCACCTTGTCCTTTGCGGAAATTGCGCGGGTTATTATTTCTAACTCTCATGAATATACCCGAGGTGATCAAGGACTTAGTTTGCCGACGATGATGGATGATCGCTTGACCTATTATTATTTTTTTATTGCATTAGTCATGGTCGTGGGACTTTTTATTTATTCCATCATGCGCTCTCGCTTTGGGGGCTACTTGCTGGCTATTCGCGATGATCAAGATGGAGCTGAAAGTAGAGGGATTCCTATTGTTCAGTTGAAGTTATGGTCATTCACTGTTTCCTGTGCCTTGTGTGGATTTGCTGGTGCAATGTATGGATCCTTTAGCCAATTAGTTAGCCCAGAAATGGGGCTATTACAACAGACTGGACTAGTGATTTCGATGGTGGTAATTGGCGGTATAGGGTCATTAACAGGACCCTTGTTAGGAGCCTTAATTGTGTATTTGGGCTCGGAGTGGTTAAGGGATGTGGGTAATATTCAGATGATTGTTTTCGCCTTGATTGTCATTATTTGCGCACGTTTTTTTCGCACGGGTATCTGGGGTTTATTACTGCTAAAACTGAATAAAAAGCGGACAGGGGAATCTTGATGAACATGACTCCTTTATTAAAAGTAGAGCGGTTATCAAAACGATTTGGCGGCAATCAAGCCGTTGATCAAGTCAGCTTTGAGATGCCTGAGGGGATTATTTTAGGCTTAATTGGCCCTAATGGATCTGGTAAGACGACTGTATTGAATATGCTTTCGGGGATTTTGAGAGCCGATGAAGGATCTATTTTTTTACAGAGTCAAGAAATCTCAACACTCAAACCATCAACTTTAGCAAGGTTAGGCGTGATGCGTATGTTTCAAATGACGAGAGTCTTTTCTCGAATCAGTTCGTTTGATAATTTATTAATCGCTGGTCAAGCTGTTGGAGTCTCTTTCAAAGACGCTGTAGAAATTGCAGATCAACTAATTGAAGAGTTAGAGCTTGAAGCGGTTAAATTTTTAGATGCCGGACAGCTCTCTGGGGGGCAAAAAAAATTACTAGAATTTGGCATGTGTTTTATGCGTAGCCCTAAATTAGCATTATTAGATGAGCCGTTTGCAGCAGTTCATCCGCAAATGCGAGAAACAATGGTCAATTTTATTAAAGAGCGTCATCGGCAAGGCCATTCTTTTTTATTGGTTAGTCATGATATGCCCATCGTGCAGCAGTTATGTACGCAGTGTATTTGTATGAACACGGGCCAAGTGATTGCGCAAGGAACGACTAAAGAAGTTCTGTCTAATCCACAAGTGATTGAAGCCTATTTAGGTGGCGAACATGTCTGATATTTTATTAGAGCTCAAAAATGTGACATCAGGTTATGCCAAAGATATTGATGTGCTAGTAGATATTAATTTAGAAATTCGTCGCGGTCATGTCGCTGGTCTCATTGGGCTCAATGGTGCTGGTAAATCAACTTTAATTAAAACGATTTGTGGTTTTATTGCTCCCAAAACAGGTGAAGTCATTTTTGAGGGTAGTAATCTGTCCACTGTAAAACCTCATCAACTCATTGATTATGGTATTTGTTGTATTCCTCAAGAATCCAGTTTGTTTCCATTTTTAAGTGTTGAAGATAATTTATTACTGCCTGTGCAGTCCAGGAAATCATCCTTCATTGGCTGGGAAGGGCGTTATGAAGAGGTACTAGATTTGTTTCCCATACTCAAGCAAAAACGGCGTCAGGCTGCAGGTGAATTATCGGGAGGGCAACAAAAACAACTCGAGTTTGCTAAGGCTTGGATTATTCAACCCAAGCTCTGTTTGGTTGATGAGCCTAGTATTGGTCTTTCTCCGAAGATTGCTGAGGAGGTTTTTGTTTGGTTAGAAAAGTTTACTCAAAGCGGCATGGGTGTTTTATTGATTGACCATAATGTCCGCCGTGTCGTGCAGATGTCTCAGTATTTATATGTGTTGAGTTTAGGTAAAATTACCGCATCTGGAACCCAAGACATGTTTACGGGTGATTTACACGGTCAAGTCAAAGAGTGGTTAGGCTTAAACTTTTAATCAGTAATTCTTCTAAATATAGTAATCTCTTAGTTAAGACATTAATGAATCATTTAGTTAGTAAAAAATAATGGAGACAGCATGGCAGCTTATTGGTTGGCACGTTCTAAAATTATCGACCCTATCGAGTATAAAAAATATACTGACTTAGTTCCTGGAATCATTGCTCAATATGGTGGAAAAGTTCTGGCTCGAGGTGGCAAGTATCAGATCATGGAAGGACCAGAGGATTTTCATCGTTTTGTTGTAATTGAATTTCCCACGCTAGAAGATGGCGTCAAATGTTTTGAGTCACCCGAATATGTGAAAGCAGCCGCTTTTCGACGTTCTGGTGCCGGATTTGTAGAGAACGTCATTATCGAAGGTGGCGAAGCTACAAAATAGAATTACATTGGTGGTTTGAAACCGTCTTTGCCAACCACGATGCGGGTAACCACAGGTTGTCCGTCTTTTTGGATGACCGTTAATATGGCGTTCGCTTGGGGTACTAACAAACTAAAAGTACCTGGTCGAAACGTTACGATCGGAGCATTTTCTGGAACAAACACCACTTGGTTACCACCTTTGTAATCCAGTTTTAATTCACGCGTATTACCAATGCTTCTTAATTGGCTCACAGTAGCATTCGTCATCATGCTACCAGGCATGAGATCCCAAGCGTAATGACCTTCACCAGTGCCACGCATAGCTTCAGGGAAGACTAAAACCTCCAATGCTTCTAATTTTCCTGAAGGATTCGTTAATGTGGCTGTACCAATATAAGCATTTTCTTGGATCTCGGATATTTTGATG
Organism: Burkholderiaceae bacterium; assembly: GCA_947472645.1. Classification (GTDB taxonomy): domain Bacteria; phylum Pseudomonadota; class Gammaproteobacteria; order Burkholderiales; family Burkholderiaceae; genus Polynucleobacter. Next base: position 14,913 of record CANJBQ010000048.1, on the reverse strand, counting down.
GGGAATACTTCGGTGATATTGAGATTGGGTGCTAAAGCAATTTTTAAAATTTCTCCTCGACGTTCTTTAAACACGATCGAGTCGGTATCCATTTTTTCGATATTACCGCGAACACGAGTCGGCGCAGGTGGATTTTGTGCAGAAATGGTCAAGCTCAGAAAAGTACTAATGAGTAGGGTAAGTATAAATAGTTTCTTGATCATGTTTTTTCCTGAAGGTTAGGAGAAATTGTGAGGAATTGCATTAGTCATTTGTAATATGCTTGTCTTTGATGATTTTGCTCCAAGTTTGCGATTCTTTGGCAATATATTTTTTGAGGTCTTCTCGAGAGCTTGGTAATGGATATAGACCGTGTTCATTGAGGGCTTGAAGGACTTCTTTATCCTTGAGTACTTTAAGGATTTCTTGGTTCCAACGATCTAAAAGAGGTTCAGGCATTTTGCTAGATGCGACAAAAGCATACCAATTACTCGAATCAAAGCTTGGGTAGCCTGATTCAGCGATTGTGGGTACATCTGGTAAAGCATCGACACGTTTAGCACTAGTTACAGCGATCGCCTTCAATTTACCGCTTTTAATGTGGGGTAGTGCTGAAGAAATCGTTGAGTAATAACCATCGACACGCCCACCAAGTAGGTCAATCATCGCTGGGCTACCTCCTTTGTAAGGTACATGTGTGGTGTCGATATTGGCAAGCACGTTCAGAAGCTCACCTTGTAAATGTGATGCCGAGCCATTGCCTGTTGAGGCAAAAGTGATCTTTCCAGGGTTTTTTCTGGCTTGCTCGATAAAGTCTTTTATATTTTTAATCGTGGAATCGCTAGAAACGACTAATATATTGGGGAATGCAACACCCATGGTCAGTGGTGCTAGATCCTTTACTGGGTCATAATTGAGTTTCATTAAGTGAGGGGCAATTGATAAAGGCCCAATGGAACCTAATAATATAACTGACCCATCAGTAGGCCCTGTGGCTACTGTGCCATGAACAATATTACCCCCAGCTCCTGGTCGATTTTCAACAATAATCGATTGGCCAATGTTTTCGGATAATTTCTTAGCAATAATCCGAGCAGCAGTATCTGAACCGCCCCCAGCAGCAAACCCTACGAACATCGTAATCGTCTTTTTGGGAGGGAATTCTTGAGAATAAGCGCAAGTCGAGATACTAAGCAATAACGTATAACCTAGAATAAAGATATAGTTCATTTTTTTCAGCAGGGGCAACATAGAATGGATTCTCAATAGGTAAGGGTTTTTACTGGTTTTCATAGATTTTAGGATACTCTAACTCAATGCATTCAATGATTAAATTAATTTTTTAAAATACAACTATTTTTAAAATACTTTATAGATTTATCACAACAGACCATCAACGGAGATCATATGAAAAAGTTACTTTTTACTGCTGTAGTTTTATGTATTGCAGGATTAACATTTGCTCAGCAAGCAGGATTTAAAAGAACCCTCTTGCAAACGAATGATTTGAGCATATCAGACAAAGTTGTCGTACAAGCAATTGCAGAATTTGGGCCGGGAGTTGCTGCGGGGCGTCATACGCATCCAGGTGAAGAAATTGGTTATGTCATGGAAGGTCAAATAGAAATAAAAATTGATGGGCAACCTTCTCAATTGATACCAGCTGGTAAAACATTTTTTATTCCAAAGGGACTTGTTCACGATGGGATTAATACTACCTCAGGCACTTCAAAGGTGTTAGCAACTTACGTTGTTGAAAAAGGTAAGCCAGTAGCGACGCCAGCTCCATAAATTCGCTATCACAATCGTGGTTCTATTAGAGAAGTCAACGCATTGAAAAATAAGTATCTTAGATTGAGCTTGAGTGTATTGTTTTTTTTGATGCTCTATCCTCTGATGGGTGTATTGCATGCACAGGATAATAGGGTTATCAAATTGGTGGTGCCATTTGCTCCTGGTGGAAGTAATGATATTGTTGGGCGAGCGATTGCTCAACAATTATCAGTAAAATTAAAACGCTCAGTCGTCGTTGAAAATAAACCTGGTGCAGGTGGATCGGTTGGCGCGGAATTTGTCGCCAGGTCAGAGCCCGATGGAAATACCTTACTACTAGTTTCTTCGAGTTTCGCAATGAATTCGTCAATCATGAAATTAGGTTACGAACCAGAAAAAGCATTTGCGCCGGTTGCTATGTTAGGTATAGGGCCAAGTGTTCTCGTGGTCAATAATCAGTTACCCGTCAATAATATTAAAGAGCTGATTGAGTATTCAAAAAAGAATCCTAAAACAACGAATTTTGGTACTGCTGGCGTAGGGAGTTTTCAGCATTTTGCGATTGAGTTATTCATGATGAAAACAAATGCGGATATTTCTTTAGTGCACTATAAAGGTGGTGGACCAGCGCTTGTCGATACAGTTGCTGGGCATGTGCAGATGTCTTTGGGCAGTTTAATTCAAATGCAAAATTTTATTAAGTCGGGACAAGTTCGTGCAGTTGCGATAGCCGGTCAGCAACGAGTGTCATTGTTCCCTAATGTACCGACCTTAAAAGAATCTGGAATTGATGCCGAGGCAATGAATTGGTGGGGAGTATTAGCTCCAACAGGAACTGCTACTGAGCAATTAGATAAACTTCATTTGTCATTAAATCAAATACTTTCTGAAACAGAGATTAAAAATCGATTTATTGCTGAAGGAGCAGATGTCTTACCCATGAGTCGAAAAGATTTTGAGCGTTTTTTAGGTGATGAAACGATTAAATGGTCAAAGGTAGCAAAGAGTGCAAAAATTAAGGCAGAGTAAAGATTTTTCTACGAAAGAACATCTGCTTATGTATTAACTAGATCTATATTAATGGACGTTGAGTTAATATGAGTTTAAGTATTTAGATTAACAACTAGAAAGGTAGGAAGTATGAAGCGTCGACAATTTAATCATTTAGCTATTGGCGCAGGCGTCTATGGCTCTGGCCTCTTAGCGCAAAAAGAAGTATTAGCGGAAACATTGGAATTAGGAAACCCTGCCGATGTTTTGAATTTACCAAGTGAATTTCGATCTATTTTTGACCAAGCCTATCCACGATTTTCCGAGGCGGAATATCAACGACGTAAGCAGGCTTTAGTAGAGATTATGAACACTGCTGATATTGACGTTATATTATTAGTCACAGCAGGTGGTGTAGGTAACGCAACACGATGGATTACTAATTGGCCTGGTACGCAACAAGCTTTAACCACGTTTAAAAAAGATCAAACTGCCACCATGTTTGTTGAATATCATAATCATGTCGCATTGGCAAAGATTTTGGCAAAAAATGTTGAAGTGAATTGGGGAGGGGATAAAGGAATGGGGCCTTTAATGGAGCATTTAGCTCTAATAAACCCTAAAAGAATTGGCATCATGGGCCCATTGGTAGGCCCACGATGGAAGATTTTAGAGTCAAAATATCAAGTTGTAAGTCTTGATAATGAATACACCAAGCTCAGGATGAATAAATCAGAAGAAGAAATCTCATGGCTTCGTATCGGAGCGGCTATGAGTGATTTAGGAATGGCGGCACTTGTCAAAGGGACTCGTGCTGGAATGACCGAACACCAATTGGCGGACTTAATAGAACGAACCTATATTGGTCTTGGGGGAAATAACTGGATACATTATATTGGTTCAACCCCAATGAACAATCCCGATGTTTGCGTTCCAAGGCAGTTTACCTCTAGAAGAAAAATTCAAAAAGGAGATTTTGTTTTTTGCGAACTATCTGCTACTTTTTGGGATTACACAGGTCAAGTACTGCGAGGTTTTTCGGTAGATGCTGAGCCAACTAGTTTGTATAAGGACTTGCATAGTACCGCTTTTGAAGCTTATCAGGCAATCACGCAAACGATTCGCCCTGGAGTTAATGCGAAGGAATTGATTGAAGCTTCTAGCATGATTGAGAAAAATGGATTTAAAACTAACGATGATTTAGTTCATGGTTACGGTGGGGGATATTTCGCTCCTATCTTAGGATCCAAAAGTAGGCCATCAGGTCATTCCTCAGATTTAATTCTCAAAGAAAATATGTGTATGGTTGTACAGCCCAATGTGATTACAAAAGATGAAAAAGCAGGCGTTCAATATGGGGAGTTAATTCGGGTGACCAAAACCGGTTTTGAATCACTGCATCGAACTCCTACAGGGTTATTTCGAGCTGGCCAAGATTTGAAAATGATTAAAACCTAATGATTGAATAATAAATGTTTGATAACTTTTTGGAGTTGATATGACAGTAACTGGATCACAACCTTATGTATTAAGGAACGATGTGGATGGTATTGCTTTTTTGACTCTGAATCGCGGTCAGCAATATAACCCTTTATCGCTGCATATGATGCAGTCCCTCAATGAGAAAGTTGTCGAAGTATCTTTGGATAAAGCTATCAAAGTCGTTGTGATTAAGGGTGATGGCAAAGGCTTTTGTGCGGGTCATGATCTAAAAGAAATGAATGTTCACAGAGAGCAAATTTGGTTAACAAGTTTGTTTAATGAGTGTAATTTACTCATGAAAAACATGATGGACAGTCCAAAGCCCTTTATTGCTCAAGTACACGGAATTGCCACTGCCGCAGGATGTCAATTGGTATCCGTTTGTGATCTTGCAATAGCTTCAGATAACACACGTTTTGCCTTGCCAGGCGTCAATATTGGTTTATTTTGTTCGACACCTGCGGTTGCAGTTTCGAGAAACATTAGTCGTAAACATGCGATGGAGATGTTGCTCACCGGAAATATGATTAATGCTGCAACTGCTTTGTCTTGGGGTTTAGTCAATGCAGTTGTGCCAGAAGAGGATCTTTCTCAAAGTATTCTTGATCTTGCGAATACAATTAAAGCAAAAAGTGCTCAAGTAGTTGCTCTTGGAAAAAAGACCTTTTATCAACAAATTAATGCTGACTTGCCGAGTGCTTATGGCTTAGCCGCCGATGCCATGGTTTGTAATATGTTTTTAGATGACAATCGGGAGGGTATAGATGCTTTTTTAAATAAACGCGACCCTCTTTGGAAGTCGTGATATTGAGTTGGTTTGCATGTAGAAAAGAGATGATGCATTGAGGCAATGAAGTATTCCGTATTAATTACAATGATAAGAGAGCACAATGCAATTTAACTTTGATAAACAGCATGTGATGGTTTCTGGTGGAAGTAAAGGTATTGGACTTGCTTGTGCAAAAGCATTTTTTAATGAGGATGCTTTTGTTACGATTATTTCGCGCAATCAGGACAATCTCAATCAAGCCATCATCGATATTTCTGGACAGTCTCAACATTGCCGTTTAAATGCCATATCCGCTAATTTATCTGATGCTAATCAGGCTCTTGAGGCCCTTGATTTGGCTGAGAAGAGATTTGGTCAGGTAGTGGTGTTAATTAATTCTTCTGGGGCAGCAAAACGGGTTGGTCCAGATGATTTAACACCCCACGCTTGGCAAGCTTCGATGGAGGCTAAGTTTTATCCGTACATTCATTTAATAGATCCTGTTATTAAACGTATGGCTAATCATGGTTCAGGAAATATTATCAATATCATTGGAAATGGCGGTAAGATAGCCAAGCCAGTTCATATCTCAGGTGGGTCAGCTAATGCAGCTTTAATGTTGGCATCAAATGGATTAGCAGCGGCATATGCATCACGTGGTGTACGAGTGAACGCCATTAATCCCGGGATAACATTAACTGGTCGCCTAGATGGATTAATTGAAGCCCAATCAAAACAATCTGGTAAATCAAAGTTAGAGGTTTTGACGGAGTTTACGAATGACATCCCAATGGGAAGGTTAGCCAATCCGGAAGAAATTGCTCAGGTTGCTTTATTCTTAGCATCTCCATTAGCAAGTTACGTTACTGCGAATATTATTACGATGGATGGGGCAATGCATCCAATTATTTAAAAGAAAGAGACTTATATGTTGATTTATCGTCTTTATACAACCACGACCGGTGAGTCTGCCATGGAAAAACGGCAGATACCTCTATCTGATGAGGATCGGCCAATATCAGAAATATTTCCTGTTAAAGAAATATTTTTTCGTGAGACACCTGAAGGTCATGTGCAGATGTACCACAATGCACCTCGCCATCAACTCATCATTATTACTTCAGGAATCATTGAAATTGAAGTGAGTACCGGTGAGAGGTATATTTTAAGACCTGGAGATTTACTTTTGCCAGATGACTTTTCAGGCAAAGGGCATATCACTCGTTCTTTAAGAGATGTTCGAGGTTTTACACATATTATTCTCAACGATGATTTTGATATTACTCAATGGCCAATTACTCAAGGAGCTGTATGAAAAAAATATTACGTAGATTATTTGAGGTCATCTCATTATTGACCTTGATATTTCCGCTGCTGAGTTATTCACAAAATATGAAGCCGATCAAAATCATCGTGCCTTTTGCGGTTGGTGGAGCCTCTGATACGTATACGAGACTAGTATCGCAAAAGATGAGTGAGCAGACAGGCCGGACAATTATTGTTGAAAATAAAACAGGGGCGGGTGGGCGAATTGCTTTTGATTATGTCGCCCATCAAGCACCTGATGGAACGATGATAGCCTTAATCGATGCTACTTATGCGATGTTACCTGGACTATTTAATAATTTGACTTGGGATATTAATACCGACTTAGTCCCTAGTGCTTTGATCACTCAAACACCATTTGTGATACTGGTTCGCTCAGAGTCACCTTATATGAGTTTAAAAGATTTAGTGAGTGCTGCAAAGAGCAATCCTAATCAACTTAATTATGGATCTGCAGGTGTCGGAAGCACGAATCATATTGTGACTGAGAGGTTTAATGCTTCTGCAGGAATTACGTTAACGCATGTTCCATTTAAAGGAATGAGTGAAGCGAATTTTGCCCTTCAATCGGGAAGCATTGATCTTATTGTTGCCGCACTTCCCACAGCCCTGAGCGGAATACAGTCAGGTAAGTTAAGACCACTTGCTGTTAGTTCGGCAAAGCGTTCTACCCTATTGTCCAAAGTGCCTACTGCTGAAGAGCAGGGCATTGCCAACTTTATCACTTCAAATTGGTTTGGGTTTGCGTTTCCGAAAGGCACACCAAAAGATCAGATTCAGCAATTAAATGATCAGGTGAATAAGGCATTAGCTGACACTGATGTGAGGGAAAAGCTTTTTGCGCAGGGTGCTGAAATTGCTAATTTGTCGGTGGATGAGTTTGCTAGGTTTGTACAAGAAGATACCAAACGCTGGACGGAGATCACTCGATCAAAACAAATTAAAATCAATTAAAAGTAGCTTAGCGGCTCGTGCTAAGATAAAAGTAATCAATTCAATGGAGAGAAAAATGAAATTATTATTGACGATATGTTTTGGAATTTTGGGATTTGCTGTAAATACAGCTTTTGCTGCAGAGTATATGGATAAGACACCATTTCAGTTATCTAGAGCTTTTTCTCCAGGAGTGATTACGCAAGGTGGTAAAACAGTATGGGTTGCGGGACAAACGGCAACTAGAGATTTTGAGGGCAAAGATATTGCTAACAACTTTGAAGCTCAGGTTAAGCAAGTATTTGGTCAAATTGATAAAGTTTTACAAGATGCGGGCGGTTCTTTAGACAATGTTGTCCAAATGACTGTGTTTATCAAAGAATCTCGCTATGGCGACCGTTTTGTTGAAATGCGTAAAGATTTCTTTAAAAATGGCAACTACCCAGGTAGCGCATTAATCACTGTCACTAACTTTGCTAGACCTGGTATTGAAATTGAAATTCAGGCAGTAGGCGTAATTGGAGATAGTTGTTCACAAGATAATCGTTGTTCTGTGAGAAAGTAATATGAAGTAGTGAAGATATATCATTTTTTTTGGGCTTCAATTGATGGGGAGATCAAAGCCTTATGGAACGTCTCGTTTTTTAATTGATTTGAGCGCCTGAAGCTTTGACTACCTTTTGCATACGTGCGGCTTCTTTTGCTATAAAGCGCCGAAAATTATCTGGTTGATCAGCAATAATCTTTAGGCCAATAGAGTCTAGTTTTTGAGTAACTTCTGGATCCTGTAAGGCTTTAGCAAACTCTAGATTTAATCTAGTGATGATTTCCTTTGGTGTTCCAACAGGGGCAACAAATCCATACCATATACCAGCTTCTAAATCCGGCATACCCACATCTCCAGAGCTTGGTATTTCTGCACCCTTAGCACTTTTTTCGCGACTAGTGATAACAATTGCTTTGAGTCGACCTGCACGAACATGCTGTATGACATTAGAGTAGTTATCACACATGATTCCTATGCGACCACCTAGAACATCTTGCATTGCTGGGGCTGGACCTTGATAGGGGATATGAACAATATCAATACCCGTAGTGACCTTTAAAGTTTCGCCACATAAATGGCTAGTACTGCCATTACCCGCTGAGGCAAAACTTAATTCGCCAGGCTTTGCTTTTGCTAGTGCAACGAGTTCATTGAGATTATCTGCTTTAACGCTTGGGTGCACGACAATCATATTGGGCGTTGCTGCTGCGTTGATGACTGGATCAAAATCTTTTTCTGGAGAGTAGGATAATTTTGGATAGACCCATTGGTTAATTGCTAGTACTCCAGTTGTTGCAAGAAGAATGGTATATCCGTCAGCAGGCGATGTGGCAACTTTGACAGCTCCAATAGAGCCATTAGCTCCTGGGCGATTTTCAACTAAGACGCTAACCCCCATCGATTTAGACATAACTTGAGCAACTAAACGAGGGATAAGATCACTCGTACTTCCCGGAGGAAAGGGTGTAATGATGTTAATCGTTTTGTTGGGGTAATCAGATGCGATCACAATATGACTTGTAACGCTCCATATCAACATTAAAACAAACTGACCGATACGTGTCATGAATTTATAAGACATAAGTTCCCTGTTCTTGTTTTCTTAAGCTAGCGATCATTGATACTTTGAGCAAGTATTCACGAGCGAGTGATTGATCAGAGGCTATTTTTGTCATTTGCTCACGCCAGCTTTTTTGTTCTTGTGGATCTTTTGTTTCGAGATTATGCTTATTTGCGATGGTGATGGTATTCACATATTCCAGAGCAATAGGTCGCCGTTTTTGTTCGTAGAGATCGAGGTGCGAAGAAGGTGATTCACCTTGTTGCACTTTCACTAATAAATCAGCGAGTGTAAATGCATCATGAATGCCACCATTCATACCCATACCACCTAGTGGATTATTGAGGTGTGCAGAGTCACCAGCAAGGAATACTCTACCATTTCTGTATCGATCGGCCACACGCTGATGGACGTTGTAAATAGTACGATGACGTATTTCATAGTCACCAGCTTTTTGATAAATTCTTTGAAGTCTATTTTGAATACTGTTATCTGAGAGGGCTTGGGTATCATTTTCATTGGCATCGATCGGTATCATGACTCGCCAAAGCCCAGACACATAGAGTAAAAAAAACCATTCCTGAGGATCGGCAAAATAACTGACTTCACAAAGATTTGGAATGACAGATGGAAAATCAAAGGGCGTGCTGGCCACTAAAAAGCGTTCTGGCCAAGTAAATCCGCCTAATTTGATGCCAATCGCATCGCGGACTCGACTGCGACCTCCGTCTGCCCCAATTAACCAATCGCCATTGATCACTTTTTGTTCGTGTGGGCTATCTAGGTGAACTGAAACCCCCTGATTAGATTGAGTCACCGCACTGACCTGAGTTGAAAAATAGATTTTGGCGTGTGCAAATTGAAGTAATCGATCTGCTAATAGTTTTGTTAATTTGTATTGTTCGCATTGAACGCGATAGGGGTGATGCGTATCTTGGCTGATGGAGCCAAAGTTGAGTTCTACCATCCAACCTTGGCGATCCCGATATTGCATACGAGGGGCAATTAATCCTTGTGAAATAAGTTGCTTACTAATCCCAAATCGATCGAGGTAATCTAATGTTGATGGTTGAAAAGTAGATGCGCGAAGAGTTGTTGGAAGCTCAGCATCTGCTTCAAATACAGCAACAGATATTCCGGCATCGGCAAAGATGTTGGCTGCCACCAAGCCAACCGGTCCAGCTCCAGCGATCAGTATGGAAGGTTTATTATTGGTCATTTTATGAGTTTATCACTGACAAGTAGCTCAGTCGGCTTGAGAATTTAACATAAAAATTCATTATGTATAAATATGGTGCTTCTCTAGTCTAATTTGATACTAAAGAAACTTAAGATACGCTGAGCAATAGATTTACGATTTTGGTTGATTAAATTGCTTTGTCCAATCTGATTTATTTTCTCTTCATTATGAGCATTACGTTCGGCCAGTAATTGCGATAGTTTTTCAACTAAGAACGTGTCTTTTTTCAGTAAGGGTTCTATATCTTCTTTATTAATTTGTAGTAATTTCGAGAATTTATTAGCGACAACACTTGCGCTTCTAGCCTCTCCTGTTAATAGAGACATCTCTCCAAAACAATCCCCTGGCCACAATTTAACAATACTAAGGGATGTTTCACCTTTGTTAATCAAGACTTCAACACAACCCTCCGCGATTAAGTACATACAAGTTTCGGTATTACCTTGTCGGGTAATAAAGGCCGTAGGGCTAAACTGCACCAGTTGAACTCGCGAGGCTAGATATCTTGCATCCTCTATATTGAGCACTTTAAGTACGCCATATGAATAAAGCTCCATAAAGCGTGTTTCGATAGCCGTTTGAGCGATTTCCGTTGGAGTTCTAGAATGTCCGACAGGGCCTAGAATAACTCCTGCGCCCTTTAAGAACCGAATAGCTTGCCGGGTCATTATTCCCTGCGTTTTAATAAAGCTGATAGAAGGCTCACACCTGTATAAAATACGATAAGTAGCCATATTGGGTGTTAGGGAGATAACGTTGACACTGAAATTTGGAATGAATTCAGGAATCGTATTACACACATAATCAGCCGCAGATTCTAATATGCTAATAATTCGATCTTCATTATTATGAACACCAATTTGTAAATCAATTTGACGCAAACTTCCATTAGGTTGCTGACTGACATTAACAAATGGCATCGTTAGAAAGCGTTGATTTGTTATTTTTGTTAAATGATTAGCATCATTTAAAAGGGTGACGTATCGAAAGTCCATTTTCTTTACTTGATATCGATTTAATTCGGATTCACGGAGTTCAATCCAGTCACCAATAGTGAGTAATTTATTTTTCTGAAGGGCAACACTAGAGACAATGTCTGAAATTAAATTTCTTGCCGCAAAGGTGACAAAAAATCCAAGTGCACTTGTAGACGCAATAATAGAATTCAGTGAATGATCAAAGAGGGCAATGAATCCAACAAATCCAGTTAGGCCATAAAACACGACCACACTTGCTTGAGTTAATATATCGGACCAAGCATTATCTGGATGTTTGTGGTTGTAGCGCTTGATAAAGAATCGAAAAAAATTGTCAAACGTAAAGCCAATTAGAGCAAACTGAGTAATAGCAAGGAATTCATGAAGTTCTACTGAACGATCATTGGAAAGACTAGTAACTTGCCATCCAAACGGGGTTTGCAGGATCACATATATCCAAGCGGCCACAAAAAAGTTTGAGGTAGCTACTATAAATAGGAATGTCCAGTAAAGATATTTTTTTAACATCTGTGATTTGACCCTTTGAGGACTTCTCATGAATTTTTATTCTCCACCCTTAGCTATAAGATACTAGAGCATGTAACATGCTGAATGATTGGAATTGTAAGATAAGTATTCTAAATATTGTAAGAAATGTATTTCAATACAAGCTTTTAATTGAGGGTTTACCCTAAATTGATGCGTATTACATATTTATAGGATGGCTATGATCGATCAAGAGTTAACTTTGTACGCGATTAGATCAAAAGTGATCTTAATTTCATCCTGAACTGCTAAAACTCCGCCTAAAGCTGAAAAGGGTTTAATTCCAAAATCAGATTGTTTAATCGAGAAGCTACCTTTTAGTTGTAACTCATCTATATTTTTAGTGAGTTGTGCTTTGATGGGGTATGTAAAAGTTTGACCGTGTAGTTCAATGATGATGGAGGCATTGATCTCTGGTGTTTTTCCAGTAATAGAGCCCGTTTTAATGATGAGATGAGGGAATTGATCTGCCTGAAGATTATCTGCTCCTAGCATATGCTCTCTGGTGCCGTTAATATCATCTTTGCTGGGTTGACTCGAAAAGTCAGCACCAGCAATTTGCCGATGTTGGGGATTATCAATTTCAAGATCCTCTAGCTTAAGCCCTAAAGTACATTGTGAATCTTCTAAGAGATTTCCTAGGAAGCAAAAGGCCTCAAATTTAGGTGTTGAGATGACATGATTATGTCCTAGTGATGCTAAAAAACCAGCTCTATAAACGTAAAAACGAATCTTTGACTTCTCAGTAGAAATTTGAAATAGTTGTCCCTTTGAAGAATCTAACTTTAAAAAATTATCCTTGATTGAAAAAGGTTTTTTTGAGTTTTGAGCGAATACTTCAGAGGCTTGATGATTGAAATTCAGCAAAAAAAATGCTGAGACCAGTAAGGCTAATATTTTTATATTTTTCATAGAAAAGATGTTCATGGATGTATTAAAAAAGGTAATGCTAACGGCCTTAAATTTAGTGTTTTGTATTCAGTACACATCCTTGGAAGCCATGATAATCTGCTATAAAAAGGCAATCAACATAAGGGCTTTAAAAAAACAAGGTGATGAAACTTAATAGTATCATCACTCTTTTAAAGTAATGCTTAATTAACGCTTACAAAATGCTTTAGCCGATGCTTGTTCTATGATTTGTAATCATCAAAATAGCAAACTCACTCTCTAAATCTAAGGTGGTGAAATAGTTTACCCATTTTATATTGATTAGATATTGGCTACAGTTTATTTTGCCAAGAGTAAAATACGTGTAATGAAGATTTTAAAATCACAACTTCTCTTAATCACGTTGATAGTTTTTATGAGTGGCTTATTGTGTTCTTGTAGCTCTGTCCGATTAGCCTATAACCAAACAGATTTTCTATTAAAGTGGTGGATTGACGACTTTATTGATCTTTCTTCAGATCAAGTGGAGCTATATGATCAAGCTATTCCGTTCATCATTCAAAAACACCGGCAAGAAGAGTTGCCTAAAGCCCTTCAAAAACTTCGGTTATTAAGGACGAAGCTGGAGCAACCCTTACGTATTGAAGATGGGATTGTGGTGGTTAAAGATGTTAAATCTTTTTCAAGAGATTCGATTGATCTTCTTTTGGATGAGGCTGTAAACCTGGCATTAACGCTTCAGCCAAAGCAAATAACTTATTTAGAAAATGCATTTGTTAAATCCAATAAAAAATTCCAGTCAGATTATCTGAAAGGAGCCCCCGAGGAGCAATTTGATAAACGTGTTGAAAAAGTAATCGAACGTACAGAATCTATCTGTGGGGACCTCAATAAAACACAAAAACTACAAATTAGAGAGATTGCTAAAGAGTATTTATTGGATATGGCGATTGTCTATCAAGTGCGACTAGATAAACAACAACTGATTATCAAAACTCTGAAAAAAATCGTTCAAGATAAACCGCCATCCTCGCAAGTCAAATCAATGCTTAACCAACTATTCAACGACATTGAATTCGGTAGTACTAATGAACAAAAAGAATTTGAAAAAAAACGTGATGTTAATAGTGGAACTATCGTTGCCAAAATTACTGAATTATTTGATGAAAAACAACGCAAAAAGTCTCAAGTGAAAATACAAAACTGGGAGAACGATATTAAAAGTCTCATCCAAAATAAATCGAAGTCATAACTTGCTACAGTAATTTTGCCGAGGATAAAGCTATTTGAAAGTAATAAGGAAAGTATTTTTTCGAAATAACTTCATTCGGTAGAGATTAGAACTATTGCAGTTCGGAGATTCTTTTTTTATAGGAACTAATTAAACAGTTTTTATCAGAACAAGCGCGTAGGGAATACTTTATCCACTCTAACTGCTCCTTCTTCAAAGTATTCTTATCCGTAGATTTATCTCTTGCCTTCGAATAGGCTTGGCTTAGATCCACGTCTAATTTAGATAACTCCCTATCAGCGCAAACTAATTTCTCTTGCCCATTGCTTGCCTTCGTACAATCAAAACTCGGCATAAATGGTGAGTCGTCAACTGATGGTGCAGGTGCTGTGGCTGCGGCTATAGGGGCCATAGGTTCTGGTAAAACTGGGGGTGAAGGAGGTTCTATTTTTAATGGTGTTACGTTACCAGCGCTAAGATCGCAGGTTTCTTTGTTAATAGCCTTTGCCATTTTGATTGTAATTTCTTGATTTTTTATTATGGCTTCGGTATTGTTTAGCTTCATTATTTCGATGACTTTGTTTTGCACCTCTGTTGTTATCTCAGCAAGTCGAATTGTTTCTGTTTGACTGAGCCCGCCGCTCTGAGTTTTACAAAACAAAGTATGCATTTCGTCGAATGGGGCACCAATCGATGAGTTAGTGCTTGCACTTACAGTTGATTCTTTTTTACTACAAGCTGTTAAAGCAACCAAAGTTAGTGAAATTGCTAAAAGTTTTGTTAGTCTTATCATGGTCTATATATATTTATTAGATTAGTCTCTATCTACTTTATCCATTAAAGGAGCTAGCCAATTTAGAGTATACGCTTTACCTATTTTGATTTTTAAAATTAGGTCATTCTTTAAAAGAAGAAAGTGTATATGCTCAAAATGAATTTCTTGAGTTGCCTTCATTTCAACTTGAGGAAATTGGCTTTGTAGAAATGAAGGTTATAAGAGTTTGATTGAACGTAAAAAGCATCAAGGTTTTTACTTTGATGCTTTTGTCACTTTTATAAGACCAAAAAGCCTTCTAACTCATTAAATTAGAAGGCTTTAATTGGTTGCGGGGATAGGATTTGAACCTATGACCTTCGGGTTATGAGCCCGACGAGCTGCCAGACTGCTC
>CANJBQ010000047.1 GCA_947472645.1 Burkholderiaceae bacterium | reverse complement strand
GTCTCCAAAACCAAAGGTTGGGGGTTCGATGCCCTCCGCCCCTGCCACCAAAAGCAACGGTAAATGAAAATGGCTGAACAAAAGAATTTAACAAACGAAGCAAATGGATCGAACTGGGTTGCCGGCGTCTCTATTGGCTTAATTTTGGTTTCGTTAATTGGCTATTATGGCCTTGCTTCGCAACCTCTTTTAATACGTTTGGGTGTATTGATTGGTGGCATTGCAATTGCAATTGCGCTAGTCGCTATTACGCCGCAGGGTAGAAAATTTATTGCATATGCAAAAGATAGTATCAGTGAAGTTAAAAAAGTGGTTTGGCCGTCAAGGAAAGAATCCACTCAAATGACTTTAATTGTTTTTGCTTTTGTGGCAGTAATGGCTATTTTCTTATGGAGCGCCGACAAGATAATTGAATGGCTCATTTTTGCTGTATTCCTTGGATGGAAATAAACGAATGACAAATTTAGAAACAACTACTAATCCTGAAGCCGCTGCCAATATGAGGTGGTATGTTATACATGCCTACTCGGGGATGGAAAAAAGCGTTAAAAAAGGCTTAGAAGAGAGAATTGCTCGCTCAGGAATGCCTGAAAAATTTGGTCGAATTATGGTGCCATCAGAAGAGGTAATTGAGGTAAAGGCGGGAGCAAAAACAGTTACTGAAAGACGCTTTTTTCCGGGTTATGTACTAATTGAGATGGAAATGACGGATGAGACATGGCACTTGGTGAAAAACACGCCTAAAGTTACTGGCTTTGTTGGCGGAATTAGAAACCGCCCGTCCCCAATATCTACAGCAGAAGTACAAAAAATCATGGATCAAATGCAGGCGGGCGTAGATAAGCCTAAACCTAAAACGCTGTTTGAAATTGGAGAAATGGTCCGCGTTAAAGAAGGCCCATTTACCGACTTTAACGGAAATGTTGAAGAAGTTAATTATGAGAAGTCAAGATTAAGAGTTTCTGTTACAATATTTGGTCGCGGTACGCCAGTTGAATTAGAGTTTGGTCAAGTAGAAAAGATGTAATGTTTATCGACAGTGCGTGTGCATTGTCAAGAGGAGCAAAGTTAAGGTTGCCGCTTTAACAATGCGTTTACTCAACAGCGGTCTTGAATAAGGTAAGGCGCGCTTTTAGGGAGTTTGAAATGGCAAAGAAAATCATTGGCTTTATAAAGCTACAAATACCTGCCGGTAAGGCAAATCCATCACCACCTGTTGGCCCAGCGCTTGGACAGCGTGGATTAAATATTATGGAATTCTGTAAGGCATTTAATGCCCAAACGCAAGGTATGGAGCCTGGATTGCCGGTTCCTGTCGTGATTACAGCGTTTGCCGACAAGAGTTTTACATTCATCATGAAAACTCCTCCGGCTACAGTATTAATTAAAAAAGCCGCAAAAATCGATAAAGGTTCACCAAGACCTCATACAGACAAAGTTGGGAAAATTACTTTAGCTCAAGCTCAGGATATTGCAAAAGCTAAGATGCCCGACCTAACAGCTGCAGATTTGGATGCTGCGGTAAGAACAATTGCAGGAAGCGCCCGTTCAATGGGCATTACGGTTGAAGGACTTTAATCATGGCCAATACATCTAAAAGAGTTGTAACGCTCCAATCAAAAGTAGACCGCAATAAGTTTTATCCCATTGACGAGGCTCTTACATTAGTTAGGGAATGTGCAACTGCAAAGTTTGATGAGTCAATCGATGTTGCGGTTCAACTAGGTATTGATGCCAAGAAGTCTGATCAAGTCGTTCGTGGTGCGGTGGTTCTCCCCGCAGGTACTGGTAAGTCTGTCCGCGTTGCCGTATTTGCCCAAGGCGACAAAGCGATTCAAGCTAAAGAGGCTGGTGCCGATATTGTGGGAATGGAAGATTTAGCTGAGCAAGTTAAGGGCGGGGTCATTAACTTTGATATTTTGATTGCTTCCCCAGACACAATGCGAATAGTTGGAACCTTAGGTCAAATTTTGGGACCGCGTGGATTGATGCCGAATCCTAAAGTGGGTACGGTAACGCCCGATGTAGCTACAGCTGTCAAAAATGCAAAAGCTGGTCAAGTACAGTTCCGTGTTGATAAAGCAGGTATTGTGCATGCAACCATTGGACGTCGCTCATTTGAGCCAAGCGCCCTCAAATCAAATTTAGTAGCTTTATTAGATGCACTGCAAAAAGCAAAGCCGCCTGCAAGTAAGGGTGTTTATTTAAGAAAGATTGCTCTTTCTAGCACTATGGGTGCTGGAGTACGTGTAGAGCAATCTTCTATCACGATTTAAGTATTAAAAGACTTTGGGTCGTTGGTCGATAGACCGGCGGCCATCAAAGACCGTTGGCGAACGAAAGTTCTTAATTGTAGTTTTACCAACGTAGATGGCGAACCTGTGAAGAATTCGCTGGTGTATAACCCCCTCAGAGTTTAGAGGGTTAATTGGAGTAAAACATGCCTTTAAATTTGGATGACAAAAAAGCGGTAGTGGCTGATATTGGTGCGCAGGTAGCCCAAGCTCAAACCATCGTACTAGCTGAGTATCGTGGCATCCCAGTGGGCGAATTAACGAAACTACGCGCAAATGCGAGATCGCAAGGGGTTTACTTGCGGGTGTTAAAAAACACCTTGGCTCGTCGTGCTGTGCAAGGGACGCAATTCGAACCGCTTGGTGACTCGATGGTCGGACCGCTCATATATGGTATTTCTGCAGATCCTATTGCTTCAGCAAAAGTCTTAAATGATTTTTCTAAAACAAAGGACACTCTCGTCATTAAAGCTGGCTCATATAACGGAAAAGCATTAGATGCTGATGGCGTAAAAGCCCTTGCATCAATACCTGGACGTGAAGAGTTGCTTTCTATGTTGTTGGGTGTGATGCTGGCCCCGGTTTCGAGCATGGCTCGTGTACTTGGTGCGGTAGCTGCAAAAAAAGCCGAAGAAACACCAGCGGCTTAATTGCGCTGGCCAAGATCAACTAGACTGAATTAGGAGTATTAAAAATGGCATTAACGAAAGAAGAAATTATTGACGCAGTAGGAAATATGTCTGTTATGGATTTGAATGACTTAGTAAAAGCATTTGAAGAGAAATTTGGCGTATCAGCTGCTGCAATGGCTGTTGCTGGCCCCGCAGGTGGTGGTGCGGCTGCAGCTGTTGAAGAGAAAACTGAATTTAACGTGATTCTTGCTGAAGTTGGACCGAATAAGGTTTCTGTGATTAAAGCAGTACGCGAAATCACTGGACTTGGTTTGAAAGAGGCAAAAGATCTCGTTGATGGCGCACCAAAACCAATTAAAGAAGGCGTAGATAAAGCAGCTGCTGATGACGCTAAGAAGAAGTTGGAAGATGCTGGCGCGAAAGTAGAGCTCAAGTAAGAACAAATGATTGCAGGGTTGGAGACGACCTTGCAGCATTTTGGTTTGGTTAGTAGCCAAACCAGATAACTTCTTGAGTTATCTGGTTTGTCTTCTGATACAACTGCAGTAGACAAATTTGGTCGGGCGCGCCGGTGTGCGTGCTGTCCGCCAGAGGTTGGTAGAGGCCAACCACCAAAACTTTGAACAGTTGACGAAATTCGGAGATGACATGGCTTATAGCTTCACCGAACGCAAACGCATCCGTAAAAGCTTTGCTAAGCGCTTGAACAACCATCAGGTACCCTATTTATTAACGACTCAATTAGAGTCTTATACTAAATTTTTACAAGAAAGAACATCGCAACACTCTCGATTAGACGAGGGTCTGCAGGCCGCGTTTTTATCCATATTCCCAATCGTGTCAAACAATGGTTTTGCACGGATGGAGTATGTTTCATACCAATTATCATCGCCTTCTTTTGACGTTAAAGAATGTCAACAGCGTGGATTGACTTTTCACTCAGCGTTACGTGCAAAGGTTCGTTTAATTATTAACGACCGCGAGGCGCCAACAAAAGTAAAAGAAATTAAAGAGCAAGAAGTTTATATGGGCGAAATCCCATTAATGACTGATACAGGCTCATTTGTGATTAACGGTACAGAGCGTGTCATCGTATCTCAATTACACCGATCACCAGGCGTTTTCTTTGAGCATGATAAGGGTAAAACACACAGTTCTGGAAAATTACTTTTTTCTGCCAGAATTATTCCTTATCGTGGATCATGGTTAGATTTTGAGTTTGATCCAAAAGATATTCTTTACTTCCGTGTAGACCGCCGTCGTAAGATGCCCGTCACGATTTTACTAAAAGCGCTTGGCCTTAATATTGAACAAATATTGGCGAACTTCTTTAAGTTTGATCATATTGAAATTACCAACAGTGGTGTCTCGGTGGAGTTTGTGCCTGAGCGTCTGCGCGGAGAAATTGCGCGTTTTGATATTGCTGATCGCAATGGCGTCATTGTGATTCAAAAAGACAAGCGCGTAAATGCAAAACATATTCGTGAATTAGAAGCCGCTAATACCAAAATGATTCATTCTCCGGATGAGTATTTAATTGGTCGCGTTCTCGCCAAAAATATTGTTGATGAAGAAACAGGCGAAGTATTGGCTGGGGCTAATGACGAAGTTACAGAGGGTATTTTGGCAAAACTGCGTGAAGCAGGAATTACAAAAGTTGAAACGATATATACCAATGATTTAGATCAAGGCGGATATATTTCACAAACTTTACGTGTTGACGAAACAGCGGATCAAATGGCTTCAAGAATCGCTATTTATCGAATGATGCGTCCTGGTGAGCCACCTACAGAAGATGCAGTTGAAGCATTATTTGCAAGACTCTTCTTCAATGAAGATGCGTATGATTTATCACGCGTTGGCCGTATGAAAGTAAACAGTCGCCTTAATCGTGCCGAGATGGATGGCGCGATGGTCTTGTCGAATGAAGATATTTTAGACACCATTAAGTTGTTAGTTGACTTAAGAAATGGTAAGGGCGAGGTTGACGATATTGACCACTTAGGTAATCGTCGAGTTCGTTGCGTTGGTGAGCTTGCTGAAAATCAATTTAGAGCTGGATTGGCTCGTGTTGAGCGCGCAGTAAAAGAACGCTTAGGACAAGCTGAGACAGAAAACTTGATGCCGCATGACCTTATTAATAGCAAGCCAATTTCATCCGCTATTCGTGAGTTTTTTGGATCATCACAGTTGTCCCAGTTTATGGACCAAACGAACCCTCTTTCAGAGATTACGCACAAGCGTCGTATTTCTGCTTTAGGACCCGGAGGTTTAACACGTGAACGTGCTGGCTTTGAGGTGCGCGATGTGCACCCAACTCACTATGGACGTGTATGTCCGATTGAAACTCCAGAGGGACCAAATATTGGATTGATAAACTCTTTAGCTTTATTTGCGCGCCTTAACGAGCATGGGTTTTTAGAAACGCCTTATCGTAAGGTTTCAGATAGCAAGGTTACAGAGCAAGTCGATTATTTATCAGCAATCGAAGAAGCAAAGTATGTGATTGCTCAAGCAAATGCAACCATTGATGCTAAAGGCGTATTGGCAGATGAGTTAGTTTCTGCGCGTGAGGCAGGTGAGACAAAAATGGTCTCTCCTGAGCGCATTAATTATATTGACGTAGCACCAAGTCAGATTGTTTCTGCTGCTGCATCTCTTGTACCATTCTTGGAGCATGATGATGCTAACCGAGCATTGATGGGTGCAAACATGCAACGTCAAGCGGTTCCATGCCTGCGTCCTAATAAGCCTTTGGTTGGGACTGGCTTAGAAAGAACGGTTGCTGTTGACTCTGGTACTGTGGTTATGGCAACTCGTGGCGGTAATGTTGATTATGTTGATGCTAATCGTATTGTTATACGTGTCAATGATGATGAAACTGCGGCTGGCGAAGTAGGTGTAGATATTTATAATTTAATTAAATATACCCGCTCAAATCAAAATACGAATATCAACCAACGCCCGATTGTTAAGGTTGGGGATCGTATTGCCCGCGGCGATGTTATTGCTGACGGCGCATCGACAGATCTTGGTGAGCTAGCGTTAGGTCAAAATATGACCGTTGCCTTTATGCCTTGGAACGGCTACAACTTTGAAGATTCGATTTTGATCTCTGAAAAAGTAGTGGCTGAAGATCGCTATACATCAATACATATCGAAGAATTAAATGTTGTAGCAAGAGATACAAAGCTTGGGCCTGAAGATATCACTCGTGATATTTCCAACTTAGCAGAATCTCAGTTAAGTCGACTCGACGAAAGCGGTATTGTCTATATCGGTGCCGAAGTTGAAGCCGGTGACGTGTTGGTCGGCAAAGTAACTCCAAAGGGCGAGACTCAATTAACGCCTGAAGAAAAGTTATTGCGCGCCATTTTTGGTGAAAAAGCCTCTGATGTAAAAGATACGTCATTACGTGTTCCTTCGGGAATGACGGGTACGGTGATCGATGTTCAAGTATTCACAAGAGAAGGTGTGGAGAGAGATCCTCGCGCACAATCGATTATTCAAGAAGAATTACATCGCTACCGTTTGGACTTAAACGACCAATTACGTATTGTTGAAGGTGATGCATTTAGTCGTTTAGAAAAATTGTTGCTTAATAAAGAAGCCAATGGCGGACCTAATAAGTTAGCTAAGGGCTCTAAAGTTTCTGCAGAGTATCTTTCTGGAGTTGAAAAATATCACTGGTTCGATATACGCCTGTCAGGTGAAGATTCAGCTGCGCAAGTTGAGTCGATTAAAGAATCGATCGAAGCAAAGCGTAAACAATTTGATGAAGCCTTTACTGAAAAGCAGCGGAAGTTAACTCAAGGTGATGAGTTACAACCTGGCGTGACGAAGATGGTTAAAGTTTATTTAGCCGTTAAGCGTCGTCTTCAGCCTGGTGACAAGATGGCAGGACGTCACGGTAATAAAGGGGTTGTTTCGAAGATTGCCCCTATTGAAGATATGCCTTACATGGCGGATGGAACACCAGTTGACATCGTTCTGAATCCGTTGGGAGTGCCTTCACGTATGAACGTGGGTCAGATTTTAGAAACCCATTTGGGCTGGGCCGCTTTAGGCATTGGTAAACGTATTGACGCAATGATTCAAGCGCAAATCAAGATTGCTGAATTACGTCAATTCTTGAATCGTTTGTACAACGAAACTGGTCGCTCAGAAAGCTTAAATGATTTATCGGATGACGAGATTTTAGAGTTGGCAAAAAATTTACGCCAAGGCTCACCATTTGCAACACCGGTGTTTGATGGCGCAACAGAAACTGAAATTGCCAAAATGTTGGATCTTGCTTACCCAGAGGAAATAGCCGCACCTTTAGGTATGACTCCTTCAAGACAGCAGATGAAGCTTTTTGATGGCCAGACTGGCGATATCTTTGAGCGTAATGTCACGGTTGGTGTCATGCACGTCCTTAAATTACATCACTTGGTTGATGACAAGATGCATGCGCGTTCAACGGGGCCGTATTCACTTGTTACACAACAGCCTCTCGGCGGTAAGGCGCAGTTCGGTGGACAACGTTTTGGTGAGATGGAAGTTTGGGCACTCGAAGCATACGGTGCATCTTACGTTCTTCAAGAAATGCTTACAGTCAAGTCAGATGACGTCAATGGTCGTACGAAGGTTTACGAAAACATTGTTAAGGGTGAGCACACCATTGAAGCGGGAATGCCTGAGTCCTTTAATGTTCTGGTGAAAGAAATCAGATCATTGGGTATAGATATCGATATGGAGCGTAATTAATATGAAAGCATTGCTGGATTTATTTAAACAAACGCATGGTGATGAGCAGTTTGATGCAATTAAGATTGGTCTTGCATCTCCTGAGAAGATACGTTCTTGGTCTTTTGGTGAAGTTCGTAAGCCAGAGACAATCAACTACAGAACCTTTAAGCCTGAGCGTGATGGATTATTTTGCGCCAAAATATTTGGCCCTATCAAAGACTATGAATGCTTATGTGGAAAATATAAGCGCTTAAAGTTTAGGGGTGTTATTTGTGAGAAGTGTGGTGTTGAAGTCACCTTAGCTAAAGTACGTCGTGAACGGATGGGGCATATTGACTTAGCAGCACCAGTTGCGCATATTTGGTTTTTAAAGTCATTGCCATCGCGATTAGGTATGGTTTTAGATATGACGCTGCGTGATATTGAGCGCGTACTTTACTTTGAAGCATACGTAGTTGTCGACCCAGGTTTAACACCTGAAGGTGTCATGAAGCGTGGCCAGATTATGTCTGAAGACGAGTACATTGCCAAAGCTGAAGAGCATGGCGAAGGAGCGTTTACCGCCATTATGGGTGCAGAGGGTATTCGTGACCTACTAAGAAGTATTCAGATCGATCGTGAAGTTGAAACTTTACGTGCTGATTTAAAAGCGACTGGTAGTGATGCAAAGATTAAGAAATATGCAAAGCGCCTAAAAGTGCTAGAAGCATTCCAAACTTCTGGCATTAAGCCGGATTGGATGATTTTGGATGTTTTGCCAGTTCTGCCTCCGGAGTTGCGTCCTTTAGTGCCATTGGATGGTGGTCGATTTGCAACGTCTGATTTGAATGACTTGTATCGTCGAGTTATTAACCGAAACAACCGTTTGAAAAAGCTCTTGGAATTACGTGCGCCAGAAATTATTGTACGAAATGAAAAACGGATGCTTCAAGAGGCAGTTGATTCATTACTCGACAACGGTCGTCGTGGTAAGGCCATGACTGGAGCGAACAAGCGTCCGTTGAAGTCACTTGCTGAGATGATTAAAGGTAAGGGTGGTCGTTTCCGCCAAAACTTATTAGGAAAGCGTGTCGACTATTCAGGCCGTTCAGTCATTGTGGTTGGTCCAAACTTAAAGTTACATCAATGCGGTTTACCAAAATTGATGGCTTTAGAATTGTTCAAGCCCTTTATCTTTAATAAATTAGAGACATTGGGAATTGCAACAACGATCAAGGCCGCTAAAAAAGAAGTAGAAAATCAAACGCCGATTGTTTGGGATATTTTGGAAGAGGTCATTCGTCAACATCCTGTGATGTTGAATCGTGCCCCGACTTTGCACCGTTTAGGAATTCAGGCATTTGAGCCACTGTTGATTGAAGGTAAAGCGATTCAGTTACACCCATTAGTTTGCGCCGCATTTAACGCTGACTTTGACGGTGACCAAATGGCTGTCCACGTACCTCTTTCTTTAGAGGCGCAGATGGAAGCACGCTCTTTGATGCTTGCATCAAACAACATTCTTTTCCCAGCGAATGGTGAACCATCAATTGTTCCTTCACAAGATATTGTGTTAGGTTTGTACTATGCAACGCGTGACAGGATTAATGGCAAGGGCGAAGGATTGTTCTTTGCTGATATCTCTGAAGTATTGCGTGCATATGATGCGGGCCAGGTTGAAATGGCATCGAGAATTGCTGTGCGTATTAACGAGTGGGATATTGTGGATAAAAAGGCTGAGGGTGATGCTCGCTTTAGCAAAAAAACCACTTTGTATCACACCTCTGTTGGCCGCGCAATTTTGTCAGAAATTTTGCCAAAAGGAATGGCTTTTGAAAACATCAACAAGCCTCTCAAGAAAAAAGAAATTTCGCGTCTTATTAATACCTCTTTCCGTAAGTGCGGTTTGCGTGAAACGGTAATTTTTGCTGATCGACTCTTGCAGGCCGGATTCAAGTTAGCAACAAAGGCAGGTATTTCCATTGCCATTGACGACATGTTGATTCCTTTGCAAAAAGAGAAAATCATTAATGACGCATCGAGCAAAGTGAAAGAGTACGAAAAGCAATTTATGTCTGGACTCGTCACCAATCAAGAGCGTTATAACAACGTTGTGGATATTTGGGGAGCGGCCGGAGATCAAGTTGGTAAAGCAATGATGGAGCAGCTTTCCCAAGAGATGGTTGAAGATCGTCATGGTAATCAAGTCAAGCAAGAGTCTTTTAATGCCATTTATATGATGGCAGACTCTGGTGCCCGCGGATCTGCGGCTCAGATTCGTCAACTTGCTGGTATGCGTGGATTGATGGCAAAACCAGATGGCTCGATTATTGAAACTCCAATCACGGCTAATTTCCGCGAAGGTTTGAATGTTTTACAGTACTTCATTTCTACACACGGCGCGCGTAAGGGTCTTGCTGATACGGCTTTAAAAACCGCAAACTCAGGTTACCTAACCCGTCGTTTATGTGATGTGACTCAAGACTTAGTTGTTATTGAGGAAGATTGTGGTGCGATTGATGGCGTAACGATGAAGGCATTAGTTGAGGGTGGTGAAATCATTGAAGCATTGCGCGACCGTATTTTAGGCCGTGTCACGATTGGTGATGTCGTCCATCCAGATACACTTGGAGTCATTGTTCAGGACGATACATTGCTCGATGAAGACATGGTTGATGAAATCGTGGCTTCAGGCCTTGATGAAGTCAAGGTTAGGACAGTTCTTGCTTGTAAGACACGTTACGGATTGTGCGCGAAGTGTTATGGACGTGATTTAGGTCGTGGTGGTTTGGTGAACGTAGGTGAGGCGGTTGGTGTTATTGCTGCTCAATCAATCGGTGAACCAGGCACTCAGTTAACGATGCGTACCTTCCATATTGGTGGTGCAGCATCTCGTGCCTTAGTTGCAAGTAATGTGGAAGCAAAGTCTAGCGGAACCGTTCGTTTCTCATCATCCATGAGATACATCACGAACGCCAAAGGCGAGCAGGTTGTTATTTCAAGATCTGGTGAAGCCTTGATTATGGATGATCATGGACGTGAGCGTGAGCGTCATAAGGTGCCTTACGGGGCCACATTAGTGGTTGGTGACGGCGGCGTTGTCAAAGCAGGTGCAAGCTTAGCCACATGGGATCCTTTAACTCGACCAATTATTTCAGAGTTTGCAGGTCAAATTCGATTTGAGAATGTTGAAGAAGGCGTCACGGTAGCGAAGCAGGTAGATGATGTAACAGGATTATCTACTCTGGTAGTTATCGATGGTAAGCGTCGCAGTGCTGCTGCTAAGGGCATTCGCCCAATTATCAAAATTTTAGATGATGCTGGCGGCGAGGTGAAGATTGCTGGAACAGATCATCCGGTAACCATTGGGCTGCAATTTGGCGCATTGATTACTGTCAAAGATGGCCAATCTGTTAAAGCAGGTGAAGTATTGGCGCGTATTCCAATTGAATCACAAAAAACACGTGATATTACTGGAGGTTTACCGCGGGTGGCTGAGTTGTTTGAAGGTCGCTCACCAAAAGATGCTGCAGTTCTTGCGAAGATTACAGGAACAGTTTCATTTGGTAAAGAAACAAAGGGTAAGCAACGCTTAGTGATTACGGATATGGATGGTGAGTCACATGAATTCTTGATTCCAAAAGAAAAACAAGTATTAGTTCATGATGGTCAAGTCGTCAACAAAGGTGAAATGATTGTTGAAGGGCCTGCTGACCCACACGATATTTTGCATCTCAAAGGTATCGAAGAGTTATCCATGTACATTGTTGACGAAGTTCAGGACGTCTATCGCTTACAGGGTGTAAAGATCAACGACAAGCATATTGAAGTGATTGTTCGTCAGATGTTACGCCGAGTTCAGGTTGTAGATGCTGGTGAAGCCAACTTCATAACCGGTGAACAGGTGGAGCGTTCTAAACTCTTTGATGAGAATGATCGTGTGATTGCGGCTGGTTTAAGACCTGCGATTTATGAGAACATCCTTTTAGGTATTACAAAGGCCTCATTGTCTACGGATAGCTTTATTTCAGCAGCATCATTCCAAGAAACGACTCGCGTTCTTACAGAAGCAGCCATTATGGGTAAAGTTGACACCTTGCGTGGCCTGAAAGAAAACGTCATTATTGGTCGTTTGATCCCTGCTGGAACGGGCTTGTCTTATCGTAAAGCACGCAAAGCTAGGGAGCAGTTCGAGCGTGATCGCGCTCAAACCATTGCTGCTGAGGAAGCTTTTATTACCCCAGTAGAAGAAACACCAGTGACCGATGCTGAGTAAAAAAGACTGAATTGTCAAGAATCCCACAGTGGGTTCTTGACGGTTCATCAAACTCAGTCTAGAATGCTAGGTTCTGTAAAACCCGTATTCAATAGTACAAAATGAATACGATTTGACTAAACGAATTGATGAAAAAAGTGTATTGAGAGTAAGTTATGCCTACAATTAACCAGTTGCTCAAAAAGCCCCGCACCAACTTAGTGGTGAAGAGCAAGAGTCCAGCATTACAAAACAGCCCGCAAAGACGTGGTGTCTGCACACGTGTTTACACCACAACGCCTAAAAAGCCAAATTCTGCTTTGCGTAAAGTCGCTAAGGTACGCTTGACCAATGGTTTTGAGGTGATCTCATACATTGGTGGTGAAGGCCATAACCTTCAAGAACACTCAGTGGTCTTGATTCGCGGTGGTCGTGTAAAAGATTTGCCGGGTGTTCGTTATCACATCGTCCGTGGATCTTTAGATTTACAGGGCGTCAAAGATCGTAAGCAATCTCGTTCGAAGTATGGAGCGAAAAAAGCCAAGAAGGCTTAATTTCTTGGACATTTGACATATCAATGGATATGTCAAAAGTAAGTGATTACTTCGGCTTAAGAGCCAGTTAAGTAATCGAGGGAATTTTCCCAACTGAAAATTAAAGGAGTTGTTATGCCACGTCGTAGAGAAGTACCAAAACGCGAAATTCTGCCAGATCCAAAGTTTGGCAATGTAGAAGTCGCAAAATTCATGAACGTCCTTATGTTGGACGGTAAAAAATCAGTAGCCGAGCGTATTGTTTATGGCGCCTTTGAGCATATTGAGAAAAAAGCTAACAAACCACCATTGGACATTTTTTCAGTCGCAATGGGCAATGTAAAGCCATTAGTCGAAGTAAAGAGTCGTCGTGTTGGTGGCGCAAATTACCAGGTTCCTGTAGAGGTTCGCCCATCTCGTCGTTTAGCACTAGCGATGCGTTGGTTACGTGAGGCCGCAAAAAAGCGTAGCGAAAAATCAATGGCACAGCGTTTAGCCAATGAATTACTTGAGGCTGCTGAAGGACGAGGCGGTGCTATGAAAAAGCGTGATGAAGTTCACCGCATGGCAGAAGCTAATAAAGCATTCTCACACTTCCGTTTTTAATATTTAATATATCTAGAGGATACAGTGGCACGAAAGACCCCCATCGAGCGTTATCGCAATATTGGAATTTCAGCACATATTGATGCTGGTAAAACGACTACAACTGAACGTATCCTGTTTTATACGGGTGTGAATCACAAAATTGGTGAAGTTCATGATGGCGCTGCCACTATGGACTGGATGGAGCAGGAGCAAGAGCGTGGTATCACAATTACTTCTGCTGCAACTACCGCATTCTGGAAAGGCATGGCAGGGAACTATCCTGAGCATCGAATTAATATTATTGATACCCCAGGCCACGTTGATTTCACAATTGAAGTCGAGCGTTCAATGCGCGTTTTAGATGGCGCTTGTATGGTTTATTGTGCCGTGGGTGGTGTTCAGCCACAATCTGAAACTGTTTGGCGTCAAGCGACAAAGTACAAAGTCCCACGTTTAGCTTTTGTCAACAAAATGGACCGTACCGGCGCTAACTTTTTTAAAGTTTACGATCAAATGCGCGCCAGGTTGAAGGCTAACCCTGTTCCAATTCAAATTCCTATTGGCGCAGAAGAAAACTTTGTTGGTGTTGTTGACCTGATCAAGATGAAAGCGGTTCTTTGGGATGAAGAGTCACAAGGAATTAAATTTAGCTACGAAGAAATTCCTGCGGAATTATTAGATTTAGCAAATGAGTGGCGTGAAAAGATGGTTGAGGCAGCTGCTGAGTCATCTGAAGAGCTCATGGATAAATATTTAAGTGGTGAAGTATTGTCTGAAGAAGAAATTAAATTAGCGCTTCGTAACAGAACTATCGCCAGCGAAATCGTACCAATGATGTGTGGAACAGCATTTAAAAATAAAGGTGTTCAAGCGATGCTTGATGCCGTTATTGATTACATGCCTTCTCCATTAGACATTCCGCCAGTAACTGGTGAGTTAGAGAATGGCGAGCAAAGTGTTCGTCAAGCTTCTGATGAGGAAAAATTTTCAGCGCTAGCATTCAAAATTATGACGGACCCGTTCGTAGGTCAGCTGATTTTCTTCCGTGTTTATTCAGGAGTTATAAACTCCGGCGATACGATTTATAACCCGATTAAGGGTAAGAAAGAACGTATTGGTCGTTTATTACAAATGCACGCAAATCAACGTGAAGAAATCAAAGAAGTTCGCGCTGGCGATATAGCAGCGGCAGTAGGTTTGAAAGATGCGACGACGGGTGAGACTTTGTGTGATCCATCTGCAATTATTATTCTTGAAAGAATGATATTTCCAGAGCCGGTAATTTCACAAGCGGTTGAGCCTAAGACCAAAGTAGACCAAGAAAAAATGGGTATTGCATTAAACCGCCTAGCCCAAGAAGATCCCTCATTTCGAGTTAAAACAGATGAAGAGTCTGGTCAAACTATTATTTCAGGAATGGGTGAGTTACACCTAGAAATTTTAGTTGATCGTATGAAGCGTGAGTTTGGTGTAGAAGCTACAGTTGGTAAGCCTCAGGTAGCCTACCGCGAAACTATTCGTAAAGTTTGCGAAGAAATTGAAGGTAAGTTTGTCAAGCAATCTGGCGGACGCGGACAGTATGGACACGTGGTTCTGAAGTTAGAGCCTCAAGCGCCGGGCAAAGGATATGAGTTTGTCGATGCGATTAAAGGTGGAGTCGTTCCACGCGAATATATTCCTGCTGTTGATAAAGGTATTCAAGAAACATTAAATAACGGAGTGCTTGCTGGATATCCTGTTGTTGATATCAAAGCCACCTTATTCTTTGGCTCCTATCATGACGTTGACTCCAATGAAAACGCATTTAAGATGGCTGGTTCAATGGCCTTCAAAGAAGGTATGCGCCGCGCTAGCCCTGTACTTTTAGAGCCAATGATGGCAGTCGAAGTAGAAACCCCTGAAGATTTTATGGGTAACGTGATGGGAGATTTATCATCACGCCGTGGAATGCTTCAAGGTATGGACGACATTGCTGGTGGCGGCGGCAAGATTGTTCGCGCGGAAGTTCCTTTAGCAGAGATGTTTGGATATTCAACTTCCTTACGTTCGCTGACACAAGGACGTGCAACGTATACGATGGAATTTAAGCATTATGCTGAAGCTCCAAAGAATGTAGCAGAAGCAATTATTGCATCAAAAGCGAAATAATTTATCACTTTAATATATTTAACTGAGTAGAGGCTAAAAATGGCAAAAGAGAAGTTTGAGCGGACGAAGCCGCACGTGAACGTAGGAACGATCGGTCACGTTGACCATGGAAAAACGACATTAACAGCTGCGATAACGACAGTGTTGTCAAAAGCGTTTGGTGGCGAAGCCAAGGCGTATGACCAGATTGATGCGGCGCCAGAAGAGAAGGCCCGGGGTATTACGATTAATACAGCGCACGTTGAGTACGAGACGGCAAACCGTCACTATGCCCACGTCGATTGCCCAGGCCATGCTGATTATGTGAAGAACATGATTACAGGTGCTGCGCAGATGGATGGCGCAATTTTAGTGGTTTCAGCAGCGGATGGCCCAATGCCACAGACGCGTGAACACATTTTGTTAGCTCGCCAAGTTGGCGTGCCTTACATCATCGTATTTTTAAATAAATGCGACATGGTCGATGACGAAGAGTTATTAGAGTTAGTGGAGATGGAAGTACGTGAGTTGTTGTCGAAGTATGACTTCCCTGGCGATGACACACCGATTATTAAAGGTTCGGCTAAATTGGCCTTAGAGGGCGACGAAGGTCCGCTGGGTAAAGTAGCCATTATGGCGTTAGCAGAAGCATTAGATACGTATATTCCTTTACCTGAGCGCGCGATTGATGGTGCGTTCTTGATGCCTGTAGAAGATGTGTTCTCTATTTCTGGTCGTGGCACAGTGGTGACTGGTCGTATTGAGCGTGGCATTGTGAAAGTTGGTGAAGAGATTGAGATTGTTGGTATTAAGGCGACTCAAAAGACCACGTGTACTGGCGTTGAAATGTTCCGTAAGTTATTGGATCAAGGTCAGGCTGGCGATAACGTGGGTATCTTGTTGCGCGGCACAAAACGAGAAGATGTGGAGCGCGGCCAAGTCTTGTGTAAGCCGGGATCGATCCTGCCGCACACAGAATTTACGGGCAGCGTATACATCTTATCCAAAGATGAGGGTGGTCGTCATACACCGTTCTTCAACAACTACCGCCCACAGTTTTACTTCCGTACAACGGATGTAACAGGTGCGATTGAGTTGCCGAAGGATAAAGAAATGGTGATGCCAGGTGATAACGTTGAGATTAGCGTGAAGTTAATTGCGCCGATCGCGATGGAAGAGGGTTTACGCTTCGCGATTCGTGAAGGTGGACGTACTGTTGGTGCTGGTGTTGTTGCCAAAATTATTGCTTAAGTAGTTTTGTATGAAGCTTGCGTGTGCGTTGCACGCAAGTTTTACTATATTAAATTTAGCGTCAACGCCGCTATGCTCTTTAGGAAAAAATCATGCAAAGCCAAAAAATTAGGATTCGTTTAAAAGCTTTTGACTATCGTTTAATTGATCAGTCAGCTGCTGAGATTGTTGACACAGCTAAAAGAACGGGAGCAGTTGTCAAGGGCCCAGTTCCTTTGCCTACACGTATTGAGCGTTTTGATATATTGCGCTCACCACACGTTAACAAGACTTCACGTGATCAATTAGAAATTCGTACGCATTTACGTTTGATGGATATTGTTGATCCAACAGAAAAAACGGTAGATGCGCTAATGAAATTAGACCTCCCAGCAGGGGTTGATGTAGAAATTAAGTTGCAATAAAGAAAAACACTTGTCAAACGGATAAAAGTTGTATAGAATGCTGAGTTCTACCAAATCTGTTTGATGGTAAGTAAATGTTTTAAAGAATGGGATTTTTAGTAAGCATTCCTTCACTAAAAATCATTAATTAATTTTCGTCGACCAATCGATGTCGACATTGGAGCAAGATATGAGCTTAGGCTTGATCGGCCGGAAGGTCGGCATGACTCGCTTGTTTACAGATGAAGGTGATGCTATTCCTGTCACCGTTATTGATGTAAGCAACAACAGAGTCGCACAAATCAAAACTCAGGAAACTGATGGCTACGATGCTGTCCAGTTGGCTCACGGCGAACGCCGGGCATCACGTGTTACCAAAGCAATGGCTGGTCATTTTGCTAAAGCGGGAGTTCTCGCTGGTAATGCACTGAACGAATTCAGAGTTGACGCAAGTAAATTAGCTGATTTTCAGGCTGGTTCTACTGTTGGCGTTGATACATTTACTGTAGGTCAAAAAGTGGATGTTCAAGGCGTATCGATTGGTAAAGGCTATGCCGGTACCATCAAGCGTTATCACTTTGCCTCAGGCCGTGCAAGTCATGGAAACTCAAGATCACATAACGTGCCAGGCTCTATTGGTATGGCTCAAGATCCAGGTCGTGTTTTCCCAGGAAAGCGTATGACAGGACACTTAGGTGACGTTACAAAAACGGTACAGAATCTTGAAATAGCCCGTATTGATGCAGATCGCCAGCTTCTTTTAATTAAAGGTGCTGTACCTGGATCACGCGGTGGAAAAGTTATTGTTACGCCGGCGATTAAAACGCCTGCAGCTAAATCTTAATCGGGGGGCAATATGGAACTTAAGCTCCTAGAAGCGAACGGAAAAATTGGTGAAGCGATATCAGCATCACCAGAGGTTTTCGAAAGAGAATACAACGAAGCGCTAGTTCATCAGGTTGTTATTGCGTATCAAGCTAATGCTCGAAGTGGTAATCGTGCGCAAAAAGACCGTGAACAAGTTCACCACACAACCAAGAAGCCTTGGAGACAAAAAGGAACTGGTCGTGCTAGAGCGGGTATGTCTTCTTCACCATTGTGGCGCGGAGGCGGAAGAATATTTCCGAACTCACCAGATGAAAACTTCAGCCATAAAGTGAATAAAAAAATGTATCGCGCAGGTATGCGATCCATATTCTCTCAATTAGCGCGTGAAGGCCGTTTAAATGTTGTCGATGATTTTAATCTTGACGCCCCAAAAACAAAGTTGCTGGTTGAAAAAGTAAAAGCAATGGGCTTAGAGTCTGTTTTAATTATTTTGGATAAGGTTGATGAAAACCTCTACTTAGCAGCACGTAACTTGCATCAAGTTTCGGTAGTTGAGCCAAAACACGCTGACCCGCTTTCACTCGTTCATTACCATAATATTTTGGTTGGTAAAACAGCGATTGCTCAAATTGAGGAGATGCTCAAATGATACAAACACGTAAAAATGAACATCGCCTTTTAAGCATTTTATTAGGCCCAGTTATTTCTGAAAAGGCAACGATGGTTGCTGATAAAAACGAGCAAGTTGTTTTTGAGGTCGCTCGTGACGCTAATAAGCTAGAAATTAAAGGTGCAGTAGAGTTATTGTTTAAGGTAGAAGTTGAGTCTGTTCAGGTGGTTAATCAAAAAGGTAAAGCGAAGCGCTTTGGTCGTTTTGAAGGTCGCCGCAACCATGTGAAAAAAGCCTACGTTTCTTTGAAGCCAGGCCAAGAGATTAACTTTGAGTCGGAGGTGAAATAATATGCCATTAATGAAAACAAAACCGACGTCCCCAGGACGTCGTTCAATGGTAAAAGTGGTTAACCCTGACTTACACAAAGGTAAACCATTCGCACCCTTACTCGAGCCACAATTTCAACATGCTGGACGTAATAACAACGGTCACATTACCACGCGCCATAAGGGCGGAGGTCATAAGCATCATTACCGTGTTGTTGACTTTAAGCGCAATGATAAAGATGGAATTCCAGCTAAAGTTGAGCGTTTAGAATATGACCCTAACCGTAGTGCAAACTTAGCATTAATCTTGTTTGCAGATGGTGAACGTCGTTACGTTATCGCAGCAAAAGGTATGACGGTTGATCAGGCAATTATGAATGGCTCTGAAGCGCCAATCAAATCAGGTAATAATCTTCCAATTAGAAATATTCCTGTAGGTAGCACGATTCATTGCGTTGAGATTATGCCAGGTAAAGGAGCCCAAATTGCTCGTTCAGCTGGTGGATCAGCAGTCTTGTTAGCGCGTGAAGGTATCTATGCTCAGGTTCGTTTGCGATCCGGTGAAGTGCGCCGTGTTCATATAGAATGCCGTGCAACGATTGGGGAAGTAGGTAACGAAGAGCATTCATTGCGGGTTATTGGTAAAGCCGGCGCTAATCGTTGGCGCGGTATTCGTCCTACTGTTCGTGGCGTTGCTATGAATCCAGTTGATCACCCACACGGTGGTGGTGAAGGTAGAACTGGTGAAGGTCGCGTACCTGTCTCACCATGGGGAACCCCAACTAAGGGATATCGTACAAGACGTAACAAGCGTACTACGACAATGATCGTACAACGTCGTCAAAAACGTTAATCGATTGAGGAAATATATATGACACGTTCAGCTAAAAAAGGACCATTTTGCGAAGTTACCCTTGTTAAGAAGGTAGAAACTGCAGTGGCCACGAAAGATAAAAAGCCCATTAAAACATGGTCCAGACGTTCCACGATTCTGCCGGAGTTTATTGGCCTGACGATTGCCGTGCATAACGGTCGTCAACATGTGCCAGTATACGTATCAGAAAATATGGTTGGTCACAAACTCGGTGAATTTGCTTTGACTCGGACGTTTAAGGGTCACGCAGCCGACAAGAAAGCTAAGAAGTAAAGGGAAACTATGGAAACTAAAGCCATTCACCGTAGCGCGCGTATTAGCGCACAAAAGACCCGCTTGGTAGCAGACCAAATTCGCGGATTACCTATTTCACGGGCAATGAATATTCTTGCATTTAGCCCGAAGAAAGCGGCTTTCATTGTGAAGAAAGTTGTTGAATCAGCAATTGCGAATGCTGAGCATAACTCAGGTGCAGATATTGATGAATTAAAGGTCAAGTCCATCACTGTGGATAAAGCAACTTCATTGAAGCGCTTTACTGCTCGAGCAAAGGGTCGCGGAAATAAAATTGAAAAACAAACCTGTCACATCACTGTGACTTTGAGTAATTAAGGAAGAGTTATGGGTCAAAAAATCAATCCCAATGGTTTCCGTTTATCGGTAACTAAAAACTGGACTTCTCGCTGGTATGCAGGCAATAATTTTGCCAGCATGCTTCAAGAGGACATCGAAGTCCGTAATTACTTAAAGAAAAAACTCAAAAATGCTTCAGTGAGTAAAGTGATCATTGAGCGTCCTGCAAAAAATGCAAAGATTACTATTTACAGCTCACGCCCTGGTGTCGTGATCGGTAAAAAAGGTGAGGATATTGAAGTATTGCGTAAAGAGTTACAAAAGCGTATGGGAGTTCCAGTTCACGTCAATATTGAAGAAATTCGTAAGCCTGAAATTGATGCTCAGTTAATCGCTGACTCCATTACACAACAGTTAGAAAAACGTATTATGTTCCGTCGTGCAATGAAGCGTGCGATGCAAAGTGCTATGCGACTTGGGGCGCAAGGAATTAAGATCATGAGCTCAGGCCGTTTGAATGGTGCGGAAATTGCGCGTCGCGAATGGTACCGTGAAGGACGTGTTCCTTTGCACACATTAAAAGCCGACATTGATTATGCAACTTCTGAAGCTGAAACAACATACGGAATTATTGGTGTGAAAGTTTGGGTTTATAAGGGCGATACTCTTGGCGCAGGAGTTGCAATCCCTGCAGCACCAGCACCCGAAGTAGAAGATGATAAAAAGCCACGCCGCGCTCCACGCGCTCCGCGTAAAGCTGAAGGGGCTGCTGAAGAGAAGCCAGAAGTAAAAGCAGCCGTTAAACGTGTTCGTAAAGTTGTCAAGCCTGAAGATGCACCGAAGGCAGGAGAGTAAATATAATGTTGCAACCTAAACGTCGTAAATATAGAAAAGAGCAAAAAGGTCGAAATACCGGAAAAGCAACTCGTGGCAGTTCAGTTGCATTCGGCGACTTTGGTTTAAAAGCAATGGGTCGTGGTCGTTTAACGGCGCGGCAAATTGAAGCAGCTCGTCGCGCCATGACACGTCACATTAAG
>CANJBQ010000046.1 GCA_947472645.1 Burkholderiaceae bacterium | reverse complement strand
GACCATGACAGCGTCAGTGTTATCTCCTATGACGATACCGTTGAAGTACATTTAGAACTCATGCCAGTTCCGTCAGCTAGGATTTTTATTGAACATCATTTGGATCAGCTTTACACACGAGGTGGAACCAACCTGCATGCTGGATGGCTCAAAGGAGCAGAGACACTCGCGCCAAGATCGAATGGCAATGAGTTATGTCGTGTGATTCTCCTCTCGGATGGACAAGCCAATGAAGGCATTACCAGAACAGATCGCATCTGTGATCAAGTCGCTGAACTTGCACGCGCTGGTATTACCACCACAACCGTTGGCATTGGTTTAGATTTCAATGAAGAGTTGATGACCGCCATGGCAAATGCAGGGCAGGGCAATGCTTGGTATGGTGAGCGAGTAGAAGATCTCCAAGATTCCTTTGATTCAGAAATGAGCTTTTTGACGCATTTGGTATTTAAACAAGTCCAAGTGATAGCCCATTACACCGGGCATGGATTAAAAATGCGCAATGATATCCAAAGCGCAGCACCGCATATGTGGCGTGTCTCAGGACTTGCGTATGGCTCAGAGAAGTGGCTAGCTTTTAGCATCCCGATGCAAGATGCGATTCATGCACAATCACGCGCTCATTTGCGTGATGAAGCACAGGGAGGCATCATTGATTTCGAGATCGTACTCACCAACCATGACAACCAAAGTGTTTCTGTACATGCCAAGTTAATGCCATTGCCTGTCGTAGATCTTGAACAGTATCAAGCTGCCTCAGAAGATGAGCTTGTTGGTCGACGGTTCCAAGAAGTCGAGATGGCAGATCTACAAAGAGAAGCCAGAAATTATGTCAAAGACCGTAATTGGGAAGCAGTCGAGCGAATGATTAATGATCTTGATCGCCAATCGATTGACAATCCTTGGGTCCAAAAAACCATCCAATATTTACGCAAACTCATGGACGAGCGTGATCATTTGCGGATGGAAAAAGAGTTGATGTATTCCGTAAAAATGATGAAGGGTCGTTCCGTTGCTTTAGACGAAGGTGTTGCATATAGTATGAATATGGAATCGATAAAACCAGCATTTTTGAGAAGAAAAACACATCAAGGACGTAATCAAGATTCACAAAGTTAAACTGCAAAAAGTTATATATTAAAAGGCTTACTGCTGGTGGGGTAAGCCTTATTTATTGCTCTTCGAAATCGATATACTCATAGTATTTTTTGGAGGAGAGATGGATAAAACACGCATTTTTATGCATGGTAGAAGTCAAGCGGCACTATTGACTAAGGCATATCGATTTAAAGATGCAGAGGTCACTATTCAGCATTTTGCAGGTGGGGTTTTATTACTTCCCAAGATAAAAATGTTTGGTAGTATTTGTGCTGCTCTGGATCATCTTGAGCCTGGTTTCCAAGTGAAACGTGAACAACCTAATCAACAAATAAGGGAAGAGATAAAACCTTGATCCTACTCGATACGAATACCTGTATTCATATTATTAATCACCGTCCAACTAAAGTATTGAGTCGCTTTCGTCAATTCGACCATGAAGCCATCGGCATATCCAGTGTGAGTGCTGCAGAGTTAAGCTTTGGTGTAGCAAGTTCAGGCTCATCTAAAGGTAAACAATTTTTAGATATGTTTTTAGCGACGCTAAAAATTTATCCGTTTGATGAGGAGTGTATTTGGACGTATGGCAAGCTAAGGGCTTTCTTAGAAAAAAGGAGTCAATCCATTGGTACTTTAGACACCATGATTGCTGCTCATGCTTTGGTGTTAGATATGTTACTCATCACCAATCATGAGAACGAATTTTCAAGAGTGCCAGGATTGAAAATCGATAACTGGACTTGAGTCCAATCACTCGCAAATTCAAGCTTGATGGATATGATCTTCTACTTTAGACTTTGTCCATTTGTGATCGACGAGTTCAATAAAATCATACATATGACTTCTAAAGTAATTGGATTTGTTAATTAAAATATTTGTATGAGAAATCGTAAATAAGTGGTCAACCGATCGCTTACTTAAGTGGATATCGAGATCTTTTTCAAAAGCCATTTCTTGGATAATCGCAATCCCTATTCCCGTATTGACATAGGACTTAATCACTTCCGCATCGGTGGCGGTCAAAACAATGTTCGGAGTGAGCTGGTGTTCATGAAAGGTGTTCACAATCACAGAACCTGAACTTAAGCTGGAGTCATAAATAATTAATGGGAAGCTCGCAATATCGTTTAACGATAATTCTTTTTTACTGAGTAAGGGGTGGCCCTTGGGTGCAATCAGGCAGCGATGTATCGGATAGGTCTTTAGATAGATCAGTTGCTGATTAAATTGATTGGTTTTTGTACAAATCCCAATATCAAATTTTCCCGTGATGAGTTGATCTTCAATGTGGCTAGGACTGCCTTGGAAGATGTTCAGTTGTATGCCGGGATATTTTTTCGTAAATTTATTAATCACCTTTAAAAGCGAGTAGCGCGCATGTAAGTGCGTGGTACCAATTGATAAAGCGCCTTTTTTCTTATTAATAAACTCGTTGCTGATCGAGTGGATTTGTTTGGTGGTGAATAAAATCTCTTGCGCCTTTTTGAGCACCTCGCTACCCACATCGGTTAAACCCAGGATTTTATTCCCCGACCGATTGAGGAGTTCTACGCCTAATTCTGATTCGAGAAGTTGTATTTGTTTACTAATGCCCGGTTGAGAGGTATTGAGAGTGATGGCGGTCGCGGTCATATTAAAGCCATGATCAGCGAGTTCGTTCAAATACTTCAGTTGTTGAATTTTCATAAAGAAGGCATTTCAGACAATGATCGTCAAAACTTACTATAACTTTTTAGTATAGTTAAGT
This sequence comes from Burkholderiaceae bacterium, assembly GCA_947472645.1. Taxonomy (GTDB): domain Bacteria; phylum Pseudomonadota; class Gammaproteobacteria; order Burkholderiales; family Burkholderiaceae; genus Polynucleobacter. The sequence continues at coordinate 18,971 of CANJBQ010000046.1, read as the reverse complement.
CAAATATATTATTTTTATATTCTGGTGAAACAGACTAGACTTACCTCAGTCTACTTACCCATGGAGAGTTATTGATGAGTCAATTACTAGAAAACACCATTACCATTACCCCGCTCGATGCACCCATCGGTGCCGAGATCACGGGGGTCGATTTATCGCAGGAGCAAAGTCCTGCGGTGATGAAGATGATTGATGATGCCTATAACAAATATAATCTACTCTTGTTTCGCAAGCAACAACTCACCCCAGAGCAACATATTCGCTTTGGCGCCTCACTGGGTCCGTTAGAGATCCATGTCCTCAAAAGATACTTGCTCAAAGATTACCCAGAAATTTTATTAATTTCGAACATCTTGCGTGAAGATGGTGATTTTTTAGGATTGCCAGATGCAGGCCAAACTTGGCATACCGATACGTCCTATCGCCAAAAGCCTAGTCGTGGCTCTATTTTGTATGCGCTCGAGATTCCTCGCGATGAGAACCAGAAGGCGATTGGCGATACTCTATTTGCGAGTACCGCTGCCGCCTACGATGATCTCTCTCCTGAGTTAAAAGAACGGTTACATGGTAAGAAAGCGATTCATCGCTATTCCCTCAGAAAAAGACCGAGTGATAGTAAACGCGAAAAGCTTACCAAAGTACAACTCGATGAGACGCCCGATATTGCCCATCCTGTGGTGAGAACCCATCCGCATACGGGTCGTAAAGCTTTATATGTTTTTGAAGGTGAGTGTATTGGGATTGAGGGTATGCCGGAAGAAGAGGGCGCACAAATCATTTCTGATTTAACACAGCACATCATTAGTCCGAAGTATATCTATCGTCATAACTGGAGTGAGGGTGACGTGATTATGTGGGATAACGCAGCTTCTTTACACCTAGCCATCTGTGACTACAAACTTCCACAAAGAAGATTGTTACACCGCGTCACGATTGAAGGTGGAGTGCCGTTTTGATTGTTAACAATTTGTTCAAGTTATTGTGTGTTGTTGCTTTAACCTTGTGTTCTTGTTGTGGTTTTGCCGCAGATCCATCGTACCCTAATCGTTCGATTAAATTAGTCATCCCTTATCCGCCGGGTGGGGGGATTGATCCTGCCGGTAGGATCATTGCCTATGCCTTATCGCAGCAACTCGGTCAACAAGTGTTTGTCGAAAATATCAGTGGCGCTAGTGGTCAAATTGGAACTGCGACTGTCGCTAGATCAAAGGCGGATGGTTATACCTTGTTATTTGGGTCGGTAGCACCGAATGCCATATTACCGGCTGCTTATGGAACGCAATTGTTATATGACGCTAAAAAGAGTTTTATCCCGATTGCGAAGGTCGCTGAATCGAATTATGTATTGCTAATTAATAAAACGATTCCGGCCAATACTTTAGAGGAATTCATTAAATATGCTCAAGCAAATCCTGGAAAAATTTCCTACTCTTCTTCCGGCATCTTGAGCGGCCCTCACTTGGCAGGAGAGTTACTTGCCAAAATGGCCAATATTGATTTACTACATGTTCCTTATAAAGGGAATGGCCCTTCATTTACGGCCTTTTTAGCGGGTGATGTGAACATCACCTTTGATAGTGCGGGAGGAGTGGTTGGAAAAAAACAAGATGAGAAGTTTAAGGTGATTGCTATTACTGGCTCACCAGAATTACCTGCCTTAGGAAATATTCCTAACCTCAGTAAGATGTATCCAGGCCACAATGTCTTTCAGTGGTACGGTTTATTAGCCGTACAAAACACCCCTGAAGATGTGGTTAGAAAATTAAGTGCTGCCATGGATACGATCATGAAAAATCCAGAGATGCGAAAGAAAATCATCGAAATGGGATTGATTCCGGTGGCTGATTCCAACCCCAATCTGTTTCAGGTATTTGTGAATGATGAAATCGATCGTTGGAAGCAGATCTTTTCCAACTATCGTTTTGAGATACCTGCTTTAAGATAAAGAAACCATAACTTGAAGGTTCAAGCTAGAAGTTAAACGTTTAAAACTAGTTCATTCAAAGTACTGATTCTGATTAACTTATACCTTCAATCATAGTCATGATGCTTTCTGCATTTTGATGGCGTCCTTTAATCACTGCCTGATACTCAGGACTGTTATACCAAGCTTGGGCTGCGGCTTTATCTGGAAATTCCATCACGATCACTCGACTAAAGGGCAGGGTTCCTTCAACATCGGTGACTTCACCACCTCGAACTAAGTAAGTGCCACCATATTTTTCAATTGTCGGTGGAACAAAGGCGCCATACTCCGCTTTATAGCGATCCATGTTTTTAACTTCTACTTGTCCTACGATGTAAGCTTTTGGCATTTTTATCTCCTGAGTCAGTTATATATCCATGAGGATACTACTTTCTGGATATAACTTCACAGTATTTAGAGTCATCACCTACTCACAAGATAATCATCAATCTCGCACGTCATTTTCCATACTTTGCCCTACAGGGAAGCAATTAAGATTCTTGATGAAGTGACTTTGTTTGGTTCCTCATTGAACTTGACGAAGCGTCAAATCATCATGAATAAAGGGTGGGGGAGAATGGATACAGAATTTACACGGATGAGTCGTAATCAGGTGATTGAGTCCGTTAGTCAAGTGGCAGTGATCAATGAGTGGGATAAGCAATTGTATATGGCGATATTCTCATATCAAGAATCAATTACCGATACCGAAATGGCCAAGTATTGGTTTATCTATTTTGGTGAGGTCATTCTTGTTGGTGATAGTCGTTTACATGTGATCTTCAAAGCTCGGCAGATGAAATATCAGCTCATTACAGAGCAAATACTCAAAGATATTTTGAAAAAGTCAAAGGAGATTATGTGATTGCAGATCGAGTTAAGGGAAGTGTTATTGGAGCTCTACTAGGTGATGCCTGTGGTGCTTATTTAGAGTTTATAGGCCGCCAACCTAGTGAAGAAGATGTTGATGAAGCCATGGCGTTGAATGGCGGTGGATTCTTTGAACTCGCACCAGGTCAATATACGGATGATGGAGAAATGACCGCTGCTTTGCTGAATGTCTTCGATAAGAGTCAGGGTGTTTATGATGTTCACCAAGCAGCCAAGGCCTATCGCTTATGGTTACTCTCATTACCTTTTGATATTGGCAATACCACCAGAATTGCTCTTTCTGGCGGTAATGTTCACTCGCCAAATATTGGAGATCAAATCACCCAATGTGCCGCCATTAAAAATATGGATTCTAAGGCTAATAGCAGCATGATGCGAGCAACCCCGCTCGGGATTGCTGCGATCAAGCTAACACATGATCAAACGATTCAGATGGTTGAGCAAGATGTGCGACTTACCCATCCTAATCCGACGTGCGTTGATTCGACGACGGCTTATGTCTTAGCGATTCGTCACCTGATATTACATGTGCAAGATCATCAAGGAGCGGTTGAGCTGGTTGCTGATTACCTATCAGGTACGAATGCCGAGGTGGAGTCTTGGTTACAAGACGCGATCACTGGCAATCTTCCTCTAGCTTATCCTTTATCAGGATTTGTGAGATATGCCTTTACATATGCCATGCATTATTTGTATCAAGGGACTGACTATAAAACTGCTCTACGAGAAACACTGCTAAGAGGAGGTGATACCGATACGAATGCTTGTATTGTGGGTGGGTTGCTCGGAGCATTTCATGGGCTCAGTGAACTACCTAAAGATATGTACCGTGTCCTCATGCGCTGTAGAACCAATAAAGGTAATCAAACAAGGCCTGATTTATACACGATTAAAAAAGTGAAAGAAAATCTGAATAAACTATCTTTGCATAGCAAGCTTAAAGGGATGTGATAGGGAAATGTTTTTTTTCGTGTTGTTCTACGAGTAAAATTCAAACATCCAACCGAAAACCATCAATCGATTTTGCAGGCGTGCTCCAAAGTTTCTCAATAGTTTTTAAAGCTATTTGATATAACGAATAAAAATCGTCTAGTCGTGGGTATCTCAAACTGTTGTTTTGAAATACCCACTATATATAGTCCTTTAAACCGATTTAGATATCTGCTCTTTCATGGCTAGCTTTACCGCTTCAGGCGTAAACGGTATCGATCTCATGCGCACACCGATGGCGTTATAGACGGCATTCGCAATCGCAGCTGGGATGGTGGTTGGAGTTTGCTCACCAGCTCCCCAAGCAGGAGTTCCTGGCTGGTTAATTAAGCGGGTGTGCACTTTAGGTGCTTCATTAAAGCGCAGAATAGGGTAGGTTGCCCAGTCAACGCTATTAATTTCACTACCAGTCCACTTGACCTCTTCCATGAGAACGCGGCTCACAGTCTGAATCACCCCACCTTCGATTTGATTGAGTACACCATCCGGATTAATGATTTGTCCGCAATCGTGCGCCACAAATACATCGGTGACGCGTATTTTGCCGGTCGTTTTATTCACCTCCACATCAGCAACGGTCGCGACATACGTAATCGAATTGTTATACCGTACATACGAAATTCCACGTCCCTTAACAATATTGGCATTGCTACGTGATTTAGGTGTTGTCGATGTTGCGGTATCCCATTTGGAGAGATTCATCACCGCGCGCATCACATGGATAGCACGTGGATCACTTAAGTGCTTTAAACGAAACTCCGCCGGATCCGCATTGGCCAGAACGGCCATCTCATCAACAAAGGATTCGTTGGCAAAACTATTCTCAATTCTTCCGGGACTTCTTAAGTGGGAAGAGCGTAAAAAGGTTTGCGCCACGTGTTTAGTATTGACGAGGGCGTTCGGGAAGGCATACGGTGCGGCACTGTTTTGGAATAAAAAGCCAACCCAGTTACCCGGTCTTGGAACACCAGTATCACTCGCGGCCAGAAGAGGGAAGTTCAGTGGCTTCATGAAGGCAACTTCATTAGAGGCGATATAAAAATCACTCTTCCAAGCATTGATGTTGCCTTTGTCATCGAGGCTAGCCTCAAAGTCCATGGTTCTTGGGGGGCTTTTTGGCGCTAGCGCTGTTTCATCATGACGCATCCACTGCATCCTGACTGGTTTACCAATCGCCATCGAGACAAGCGCTGCATCCGCCGTTGCATCTTCATGACCATTACGACCATAACAACCTGAGCCGTCTAAATAAACAAGTCGGATCGAATCTTTGGGCAAGCCCGTAATCACGGATAATTCGTGCTGCATTGAGTGTGTTGCTTGAGAGGCACTCCACGCCGTTAATTTGCCATCTTTAAAATCGACCACAGCACAAGAAGGGCCTATGGAGGCATGCGTTTGCACGGCAAAGTTATACGTCGCTTTGATTTTTTTAGTACTGCCACTTAAAACCGATTGAACGTCACCAACTTTTTGAGTCGCTTCTTCTTTAGCTAATGGTAAATTTCTCCAATGTTCGTAGACCGTCGCTTTGGCCGGTAAGTCAGGACCTTTTGACCAATTGACTTTAATAGCGCGCGAAGCTTTGACAGCAGCCCACTCGGAAGAGGCAACGACGGCTAAGAAATTATTCTTGCGCACGACTTGTAAAAAGCCATTCACTTTTTTCGCTTCACTATCATCGAAGTTTTCTAATTTGGCGCCAATGAAGTCAGAACGAATCACGCGTGCATGAACCATGCCCGGTAATTTGAAATCGTGCATATATGGAAATTCGCCCGTGACTTTTTCTGGGATATCCACACGGGGAATCGATTTACCGACCAATTCGTAATCTTGATAACTTTTTAATTTGACCTTGTTATCGACTTTGACTTGGAAACCATCCCCAATCAAACTTCCATAAGCAACTTTGGAGTTTGGATCATTTTTGGAGATCACAAATCCATCTTTGAGTGTGAGTTCACCGATTGGTTTTTTGAGTGACTCAGCACCTTTTTTGAGCAAAGCTTCACGCGCATTGGCTGCCGCAAATCGTAGTTCGCTACCACCTTGCATGATGGATAGTGCGCCACCCGTAATCCATTGATCCGGCGTTGTGGCGGTATCGCCCATCACCATTTGGATATGGTTAAACGGAACGTAGAGCTCTTCGCCCACAATTTGCGCGAGAGCTGTTTTAACGCCAGTGCCTAAATCGACTTTACCGGCATAGACAGTGACTTTGCCATTTTTGTCGATACTTAACCATGAGTCGAGGTCAGCGCGGTCGACATTTTTGGGTGATGCTAAATTCGGGTAGTTCGCCGCGAGGCTGTTGAATGAAAAACTAACGACAAGTAATCCTGCACCACTAGACTTTAAAAAGTCACGACGGGTAAATGCATTCATAATGATTCCTTCATCTAATAATGGATGTTGTTAAGCAGCGTTGATGTAGCGTCGAACTGCTGCCACAATGCGTTGATGTGTCCCGCAACGACAAAGATTGCCCGATAAAGCTTCAGCAATTTGTGCGTCCGTCGGTTGTTTATTCTTAGCAAGGAAGGCCGTGGCGGTCATCAACATACCATTGATGCAATATCCGCACTGCACGGCTTGCTCATCGATAAACGCTTGTTGTAACTTACCTGGTTTTGCACTACTACCAAGGCCTTCAAGCGTCGTGATCTTTTGACCGGCGACTGAAGTCGCTGGCGTGATGCACGAACGGATTGCTTGGTTATTGACGATGACGGTACAAGCACCGCATTGACCCAATCCGCAACCAAATTTAGGTCCCTGAAAATTTAATTCATCTCGCAACGCGTAAAGTAAAGGGATATCATCATCCGCCTTAAACGATAATTTTTTACCGTTGACTTGTAAGGTAATCTCAGCCATCTAGCCTCCTAAAAAAGTAGTACGTTCATCCATTGAATAGTCTTTACAATATTGGAAAATCACGATGATGTGCAGAAAAACTAGGGAAACCTCTAATAAATATAAAACCACTAAAAATTAGAGGAGGCTCACCCTTTAAAGACAGCTTTTTTGTCATATTTTCGATAGCGGGCTTTATGATAGACTCCAACATGTTTTTTTTGAGGTCATGCAGCAGTGAGGTTCAGCAAAGAATTCTCACTTGTGCTGCATAAGTACTACAAAAGTACCATATAAATAAAGGATGACTGATGAGCTTCAAAGACCTATTGCGATGTACATTCTTATTTGCGACAGTACTATTTTTTCAGCATAGTATGGCGGCTGATGCAACAGTGAATTCCTATCCAACTCGCCCGATTAAAATGATTGTCCCTTATGGTCCGGGTGGGGGTTCAGACATTATTATTCGTGCGCTGCAAAATAAGTTATCGGAAAATTTAGGCCAAGCGCTCATCATTGAGAATAAGCCAGGAGCAAGTACGATTTTAGGAACGGATATTGTTGCTAAAAGTAGTCCTGATGGCTATACCGCCTTAATTGTGGATATCGCTTTTTTAGTTAATCCTGGTTTATTTTCGAAACTACCTTATGACAGTCAAAAGGATTTTATTCCTGTCATTTACTTAGTTTCAACACCATCGATCATGTTGGCATCTACTAAGATGCCTTTTAAAAATTTAAAAGAATTGATTACCCAAGCCAAAGCCGCTCCCGGAAAACTCAGTTATGCATCTGCTGGTTTTGGTACTGGCGGACATATGGCCAGCGAAATGTTGAAGGTGGTAGCCGGGGTTGATTTGGTTCATGTACCCTATAAAGGAGCAGGCCCGGCGATGACCGATACCTTAGGCGGACATGTCAGTACGTTGTTTACAACCACGGGCGCTGCCAAAAGTTATATTGAGTCTGGTCAAATGATTGGCTTAGGCATTACGAGTGAGAAGCGCTTGGATACCTTACCCCAAGTCCCTACATTTGCTGAGCAGGGCTATCCAGAAGTCAATGCCAATATTGTGTGGGGTATCTTTTTGCCTGAAGGTGTTCCTAAAGAAATTGTGCAACGCATGAATACAGCGTTCAATGCCACATTACAGTCACCAGAGATCAAACAACGATTACAGGAATTAGGTTTTACTCCGGTAGGAGGGAGTTCTCAATATTGGTCGACTGAGATGGCGAAGATGATGAATACTTGGGCCAGGATTGTAAAACAAGCCAATATTAAACCTGAACAATAATTAAGTAGTCGAACTATCGAGTTAAGAGGAATCTGTGATGAGTGAAGACCATTCAAAGGGGTGTTTATTTTGTGATGTACAGACCATTGATCGTGCTCGCATTGTCGAAGAAAACGAACTGGCCTTTGTGGTGCGAGATGGATTTCCGGTTACCGAATATCATTCCTTATTTATTCCCAAACGACACGTCCTCGACTACTTTGGATTAACTGTCCTTGAGGTGAATGCCATTCATGAACTACTACATTCTCAAAAAGATTATTTAAACAAAATAGATCCGAGTATCGATGGATTTAATATTGGTATGAATTGTGGCAAAACCGCAGGTCAGTCGGTCTGGCATTGTCATGTGCATTTAATTCCTCGCCGTAAAGGGGATGTTGAATTTCCCAAAGGTGGTGTTCGCCACGTCATTCCCTACAAAGGTAATTATGAAGATTTGCGATAATTCTTTGCGTAGCCGACTGAAAAATTAGTGTAAATCTGCTGTGAATATACTCGCATCGGTGTTATATTGACTAATACTTAAAAATGAACAATGTGAGACAAAAAAGTGATTCCTTGGTGTTCGAACAGATGGCTATGCAACAGCCCTCATGACAACGAATTCTCCGGATGCAGCAACCGTTATGACCCTACCCATTCTTGAACTCCGCTCGATTAGTAAATACTTTCCTGGAATTACTGCCTTAGACCAAGTCTCCTTTGATGTGTTTTCAGGAGAAGTGCACATGCTCCTAGGAGAAAATGGTGCTGGTAAGTCTACGCTCATGAAAGTGCTCTGTGGCGCTTATCAAGCGGATGGTGGCGAGATCTATCACGATGGTCTACTGGTCAACATTAAGAATCCTGGAGATGCAAGAACTTTAGGTATTGCTGTTATTTTTCAAGAATTCTCACTCGTTCCTTATTTAAATATTGCGCAAAATATCTTCTTGGGTAGAGAGTATGCTGGGACGATACCTGGGACACTCGATCATGCTCGGATGCACAAAGAGGCTAGATATTGGTTAGATCTATTGTCCTTGGATATTGATACCCATACGCTGGTACATACGCTAGGCGTCGCTCAGCAACAAATGGTCGAGATCGCTAAAGCGCTCTCGCAAAATGCCAAGATTCTCGTCATGGATGAGCCTACGGCGGCACTGTCTGATCGTGAGACCACCTTACTGTTCGAAATGATTCGCAAACTACAGTCAGAAGGTGTTGCCATTATTTATATTTCGCACCGTATGGCTGAAGTATTTACCTTAGGTGATCGCATCACCGTGCTGCGTGATGGTAAAAAAGTAGGCTCAGCCGATCCAAAATCAACAACACCCGATGAGTTGGTACAGATGATGGTCGGTCGGCGTGTGGATATGGCTTATGCCAGAAATTTCACCAGTAACCCTGGTCAGGTCGCACTTAAGCTCACTAACCTCTGTGCCGATAATGGGATTGAAGATATTTGTTTAGAAGTGCGCACCGGCGAAATCGTGGGTCTTGCTGGTCTGGTTGGAGCAGGGCGAACGGAAGTGGCGCGCGCTACCTTTGGTGTTGATCAGGTCCGCTCTGGTACCGTAGAAATTTTTGGCGTTAATCGCACCGGTGAGCCTTTTCAATCAGTGGATATGGGTCTGGCTTTAATCCCTGAGAGCAGAAAAACTGAAGGGCTGGCCTTGATCCGGTCGGTCGAAGAGAACATCATTCTTTCTGGACTCAAAAAAATCTTCCCAAGCACTTGGATTAATACGAAAAAAGCCCAAAAAACCAGCGAAGACCTCATCCAGAAGTTGCGTATTGCAACACCTTCGGGGAAACAATCTGCGCAACTGCTCAGTGGTGGTAACCAACAAAAAATCGTGATTGGTAAATGGCTTACGACGGATTCGAAGATATTTATTTTTGATGAACCTACGCGCGGGATTGATGTCGGTGCGAAAGCAGAAATTTTTGCTCTGATCTACAAACTCGTCGAAGAAGGTGCTGCCGTATTAATGATTAGTTCGGAGTTATCTGAGATCGTCAACGTCTGTGATAAAGCGTATGTGATGCGTGAAGGGAAGATTTCTGGATTGCTCGAAAAAGAGGCATTAAATGAAGAAAATATTTTAAAGTTAGGAATGACGGATGCATGACGCTGCGGTAAATCCTTCTTTTAGTTTGTCAACGACATTAAAACGCATCCCTGGCGTTGCCTTGATGCTCATCGTCTGCGTACTCGCCTTTGCGATTCTCAGTAAAGATTTTCTGTCGATCAACAACCTCTCTAACATTGGGGTTCAGTCAGCGATTTTGCTCATGATTTCATTACCGATGACTTTCGTGATCATGACCGAGGGGATTGATATGTCGATTGGCGCTTTAGTTACTTTTTGTAGTGTGATTGCAGCGTATTTTTTAGCGCTCACGCACAATTTACCATTGGCGATCACGATGGCTCTGTTCATGGGTTTGTTGATGGGCATCATGAATGGCGCCATGATTGTGTATTTCAATATGCCACCTTTTGTGGTGACCTTAGGGATGCTCGGTATTTGTCAAAGTTTGGCGCTCATTGTCTCCGATGGGCAAACAATTTCTGATGTTGGCACCACCATTGGTCTTGCGTATAACGGTCAATTTTTTGGTATCCCATTGCCGATTTATTTTGCTGTCTTGAGTTATACCTTCGCCCATATTTTGCTCTATCACACCCGTTTTGGAACCTACGTGCATGCTATTGGTGGCAATCGTGACGCTCTCAAGTTGGCGGGCGTACGTGTCAACTTACATCACGTTGCAGTGTATGCCTTTAGTGGTGTCATGGCTGGCTTTGCTTCGATCCTACTTACAGCACGCATGAGCTCTGGTCATCCTACGGCAGCCATTGGTATGGAGTTTGATGCGATTGCGGCTGTGATTGTGGGTGGTACTTCTTTTGAAAAAGGCAATGGTTGGTTATTCGGTACATTTTTAGGCGTGATTACTGTCGGTATTTTGCGCAACGGTCTGAACCTCGTTGGCGTGCAATCCTCTTTGCAAGTAGCGAGTATCGGACTCTTGGTCTTGGTTGCTTTGTTGTTAGATAGTTTGAAAAGTAAGGCTTAGTAACCATGAATAATTTACTGATAGAACTAAAAAATTCAACACAACTGAAGAACTTGTTTTTTAGAGTTCTTGTTGTTCTGATGATTTGTATTGTGTTGTCGTTTTTAACCGAAGCTTTTTTCACGACGAACAATTTACTCAATGTTTTACGACAGGCGAGTTTGTTATTTTTGATGGCGTCAGGCCTGACCTTAGTGCTGCTCACAGCAGGGATTGATTTATCGGTTGGCGCTAATGTGGGGATGTCCGCTTGTGTTGCGGCGGTGGCTATGACGCGAACTGGTTCAACATTACTTGGATTTATCTCTGGGGTTGGTTGCGGTATGTTGATCGGGATTGGTAATGGATTACTTGTGACCACCTTGAGACTGCCATCTTTTATTGCCACTTATGGCATGCTCTGGATTTTGCATGGTCTGACGTATTACTTTATGGCAGGCACCACGATCAATGGTTTTGATAAATCCTTCCGATTTATTGGTAGTGGTTATTTATATGGTATCCCCGTGCCGATTTATATCATGAGCGTCTTTTTAATTGTGGGTTCGATCTTTGCAAAATATTCGATCTACGGTCAGCAAATTTATGCAGTAGGCGCCAATCCCTTGGCCGCGCGTTTATCTGGTGTGCCCGTGAATCGTCGTTTAATGCTCGTTTATATCCTGAGTGGCATGGCCGCAGGTCTTGCGAGTTTAGTGTTTTTAGCCCGCTTAAATTCCGCGGAAGGGGATATTGGGGAAAGTCTGACCTTACCCGCTATCGCCGCCGTATTGATTGGGGGGACTTCCTTATTTGGTGGCGTGGGGACCATGTTTGGCACCTTGATTGGGGCTTTAATCTTGACATTAGTTTTAAATGGGATGAACATCCTTACAATTGATGGTAACTATCAAGCCTTAGTCACTGGCGTGATTATCATTCTGTCCGTATTTTTAGATTTACTCTTTAGGAAGAAAACCACTTCTTAAGATGGTTGTAAAAATAGTTGTAGAAATAAAAACATAGAAATCACAAATTACATAGGAGACTTTGCATATATGAAACATCAACGATTATTAGTGACATCTGCGGTATTACTCGGTCTGAGTTCTGGTCAAGCTTTTGCTGATGGTGAAAAAATTGCTGTATTCACTAAAAACCAAACGAATCCTTATTTTCAGGCCTTTCGCTTAGGTTCTGATTCAGCAGCCAAGCAAATGAATGCCACCACAACGCATTACATCCCGACCAAGCCAGATAGTATTCCTGAGCAATTAGCGGCGATTGATGACGTCGTGGTTAAAAAGCCAACTGGAATTGTCTTAATTCCCGTGGATTACAAAGCGATTAACCCTGGTGTGAAGAAGATCAATGATGCTGGTATCCCTGTGGTCAACGCAACGGATCGGGCTGAGACGGGTAACTTTGTCAATTGGGTTGGTGCTGATGACTTCACCACGGCTAATGCTGCTGGTAAAGCATTGGTTAAAGCACTCAATGGTCAAGGTAATGTCGTGATCCTTGAAGGTGTGCGCGGGGTGATTGGTAATACGAACCGTGTGAATGGTTTTAAGAAAGCGATCGAAGATGCTCCCGGTATCAAACTCTTAACATCACAGCCTGGCAATTATCAGCGTTTGCAAGGTTTGCAAGTGATGGAAAATTTATTACAAACCTACCCGAAAATTGATGGTGTGATGGCTGCGAATGATGCAATGGCTAGCGGCGCTATCGAGGCCTTAGAAGGCGCGAACCGTAAAGCCTTAGTTGTTGGTATTAACGGTAGTAAAGAAGCTGTAGAAGCGATTAAAGCTGGCAAAATGCTTGCCAGTGGTGACGCCGCACCTTTTTATCAAGGTTGTTTTGCAACGATGTCCTTGCTTCGTTCGATTCGTAACTTGCCAGTTCCAAAAGAAATTGTATTTCCACCGATGGTTGTAGAAAAATCCAATTTGGCTAATTACGACGTTGCTCCTGATAAACAAGCTTGCCCAGCGTGGAGCGCGATTGTTAAATAAGTAGTACGTATTTTTTATTCACCTCTAGCTTACGTAGAAGTTACGTAAGCTTTTTTCTATTTTTTAAAGGTATGGAAGTTTATGCAACATTTTGATCCGCAGCAGATGTTTTCCGTCGCAGGTAAGTCGATTCTCATTAGTGGTGCCACTGGCACGCTTGGCGCAGCAACTGCGCTGGGTTTAGCCAAAGGCGGTGCACGTTTAACTTTAGCTGACAATAATGCGACAGGTCTAGAAGAACTTGCCAAACAAGTGCGTGCACTTGGAGCGCAGGTCGCGGTGGTGCCATTTTGGCCAGATAGTGAGGAGCATGCGCAGGCGATGGTGGCAACTGCGGTTGAACATTTCTCGGAAGTCAACGGGATGTTAATTACGAACGGTACCAACTTTGTGGCAGATATTGTCGATATGCCCGTTGATTCATGGCAAAGCGTGATGGATGCCAACTTACGTGGCCCTTGGTTAGCCTGTCAAGCCGTAGGTCGTCAAATGATCAAGCAAGGTAAGGGTGGTAGTGTCGTAGTGCTATCTTCGACGCGTGGTAAGTTAGGTCATCCAGCTGGATACACGGCGTATTGCACGTCGAAAGGCGCGATTGATGCACTAGTCAGAACCCTCGGATGTGAGTGGGGCAAGCATGGCATTACGATTAACGCTGTAGGTCCTACAGTCTTTCGTTCGCCGGTATCAGCTTGGATGTACGCTGAAGATGGTCCAGGTAAGGTCACCCGTGAAGGAATGCTCAGCCGTATTCCATTAGGTCGCTTAGGTGAGCCAGAAGATATTGTTGGTAGCATTTATTTCTTATTAAGCCCAGCATCGCAATTTTGTACGGGTCAAACACTGTATGCCGATGGTGGGTATACGGCAGGATAAATCGTAGCAATACTATTTTTACCGTTGAGGAAATTATGAAAGCAGCTGTCGTTGGTTTAGGTTGGTGGGGTAAGCAAATTATTTCTTACTTAAAGTCGAGTGAAAAAATTCAGGTCACGCATGGCGTTGATTTACAAATTGCTCATTTAGATGATTTTGCTAAAGAGCATCATGTGACCTTGGTGAGTGATTTAGAGCAGGTCCTCAAAGATCCGCAGATAGATGCCATTATCCTAGCCACTCCGCATAGCATGCATGAAGCGCAAGCTCTGCAAATTATTGCGTCCGGTAAACAACTCTTTTGTGAGAAGCCTTTGGCACTCACGAGTCTTGGGGCCAAGCGGATTTTAGATGCTTGTGACAAAGCCGGTATTGTTTTAGGGATTGGTCATGAACGTCGCTTTGAGTCTGCGCTAGAAGAAGTGCTGCGTCTGGTTCAGTCTGGAGAACTGGGCCAAATCTTACATGTGGAAGCCAATGTCAGTCATAACCTTTTTGCCAAAATGGATGCGAGTAATTGGCGAGTACAAGATCAAGACGCTCCAGCAGGAGCTCTGACTGCGTTAGGCGTGCATTTAACCGACTTCTTTATTTCGCTAGTGGGTTGTCCAACACATGTACGTGCTAAAACGGGTCGTGTTCTTAAAGGTGCGGTTGGTAAAGATCAGGTGATTGTGCAGTTTGATTTTCCGCAAGGAGTCACTGGTTCAGTCACCTGTTTATCCACTACGCCGTTTCATGGACGAATTACTGTTTTTGGTAGTTTGGGATGGGTTGAAGTCAAAGAAAATGGAAATGTGGATTGGGGGCTGCCCACCGAGATGACCATCACCAATCAAGAAGCGAAAAGAACCGCCAAGACCTACCCAGCATCCAATGTCGTTCTCAAAAACTTTGAGTCTTGGGCAGACGCCGTTGCGGGTAAATCGACTTACCGTTATACCCCTGCCCAGATTTACAACAATATCCAAGTGTTGGAAGCGATTGTTTATTCATCTAATCATGATTCTGTATTAGTTCATCTCGAGTCATAATGGATGGTAGAAGAAGAAATGCATTGAATGCATTTCTTCTTTCTAATGACTTAAATAGACCGGTGTTGGCTGAGTATAAAAACTGTATAAATAGTGATAAACACTCAAATAGTTTTTTTGCTGAAATGAGGCATGGGATATACCCGGCATGACGATAAACTGCTTATCAGGGTTTGGTAATAACTGAAAGAAGTTAATTAAATCTTCCATACTGGCGATACCATCAAATTCACCTCGTAAAATTAAGGTGGAATTCGTGATTTTTTGAGGATTCACCAGTGGTAATCTTGAGCACATATCGACATATGTTCCCGTTGGCATTGAGTCATCCAAAGCCAAGATCGCATCGGCAAATGCATTGATCGTATTTTGGTCAGCGGTGTCAGGATGATCTCTCTCAAAAACAGAAAAGACAAAAGGCCGGTCGATAGGGCGTCTGTTGGAGGCGATGAATTTTGGTAAATTCTTTTTACGTTGCTCTAAAGTAGGGCTTCCTTCACCGGTCCAAACAAAGGCGTCAAGGACCAGTTTAGAGACTCTGTCCGGAAATTTTTCTGCAAAAGATGCTGCTCTTAGTGAGCCTGAGGATATTCCGTACAACATTAATCCTTTAGCTCCCGTCAACTTCAAAATGTATTCACTGATCACCTCTAAATCATCTACACCGTTGGCAATATCACAATTAATGGGACGAGATTTAGTCGAGCGACCATAACCTTCCATATCGCAGCACCAAGTATCAAAGCCTCTTTGAGCAAACCAATCCATCACAGAAGAATCGGGGCGGTTCGGAACTGTTAAATCAAAAGTCGGTTGAGACGCCATCGATGATCCGTGGATAAACAAGATAGTTCCTTGATAGGGTGTGGAAGTCTCACACTTCTTTTGCCAAACAAATAAGCGGACATCTCCCTTATTTAACCAATGTTCTTTTCCGATGACCGGAGTATTCATATGTTGATCCTATGATTAATGAATGTGAAATTATCCTGAGAAAGAAACAGAATCCGTCTCACGAACTGTCCAACGCGTCATTCTTCTTTCGAACAATGCGCAGATTAAATACAGCATGATTCCCAGTGCTCCAGTCACAATCAGGCAGGCAAAGGCTAGTGATGTTTGAAACCGTGAAGAAGCTACCAGCATGAGATAACCTACGCCGAGATTAGAGGCGATGGTTTCTGAAACAATCGATCCTACAAAGGCAACTGTTAATGCTACTTTTAATGAAGCAAAAAAATAAGGCATTGAACGGGGCAATCCGACTTTGCGAATCATTTGCGTTTTAGTGGCTCCAAGCGCGCGTAAGACATCTCTTAACTCAGGTTCGACATTGGCAATACCTGCCGCAACGTTGACTAATATCGGGAAAAATGCGAGCAGGAATGCTGTACAGATGGCAGGGATGGTTCCTATGCCAAACCAGATGACGAGGATGGGAATAAAAGCTACTTTAGGAATGGAATTAAAAGCAATGAGGGCTGGGTAAAAACTTTCATAAATAATGATGGATGATCCTAAGAAAATACCGCCTATTAGGCCGATGATGATGCCGACCATGAACCCAATGAGCGTTGTCATTAAAGTTTGCAGGGAGTTCTGAATAATCGGTTCACGAAATTGGTATAAAGACTCAAAGACTTTTGATGGTGCTGGGAGAATAAATTCTTGGATATGAAAAATTCTGACAAACAACTCCCAGAGGATAAAAAAGACGACAAAAACAAGGATTGGTGCAAACTTGCGCAGGTAGATGAGTTTCCTCGATGATGAAGTTTCTGTTTCTGGGTCTAGATTGATTTCTTCTGACATTTTTAATGGATCCTTGCCTCTTGGATGCGGCTTCTCAATTCGGCGATTAAATCCACCGACTCTTTTTGGTAACTCGATTTCAGTTCTCTCGGTCTAGATTGTCCAATGATGGATTCATGAATAATCTTGCCGGGGCGAGCGCTCATCACTAAAACACGATCAGCTAAAAATACCGCTTCACGAAGGTCGTGTGTCACTAAGATGATAGTAGGTCTTTTATCCATCCATAAGCTTTGTAAAATCGACCATAATTCTTCACGGGTAAACATATCGAGCGCGCCAAAAGGCTCATCCAGCATTAATAAGGAAGGTTCATGAATGATGGCACGACATAATTGGACTCTTTGCTGCATACCCCCTGAAAGCTGCCAAGGAAACTTTCGTTCGTAACCATGAAGTCCCACTAACTCCAGCAATGAACTTGCTTTTTCGCAATACTGCGAATAGTTTTTTTTAAAACTTTTCGCATAGGGCTCGACGATTTCCATCGGCAATAGGACGTTTTCGAGCACTGTTCGCCAAGGAAGTAAGGAAGAATTTTGGAATGCCATCCCGACAAAATTTAAGGGATCCTTCACTAGTTTACCTCCCACCTGAATCGTACCTTTTGTTACGGGCTGTAGTCCTGTAACCAGTTTCATTAAGGAGGACTTACCGCAACCAGAGGGACCAACGACAGCAACAAATTCTCCTTGTTTAACCTGAATATTAAGACCACTCAAGGCTCGTGAAGAGGGATCCCGGCCATATTGCAGGCTGACATTCTTTAACTCCACAAAATGATCGTTCATATCAGAATGATGTAATGTCACTAAAAATTATTTTTTTAATAAAATAGATTTAGGAAACATCGCATGTACTCCTTTAACATTGTTAACGGTCTGAGTAACATGAAGATCACAGGCAAAACTACATAAAGCATAGGCTTCATCTTTATGAATACCTGTTATGTCGATAATCCAAGAAATCATTTCTTTTAAAGCTTGTCGTGCAGCGTCATCAAGATCTGGATCTAAGCCAAATGTAATATAGTGTGTTGGCGTTTCGGCATGCGGCATTTTCCAATCTAAATCTTTGCGAACTTTGAAGCAAAATCTACCGCTGAGGGATGTTTCAATTGCCGTGCCGTTGACTTCACCGTCACCTTGTGCAGCGTGACCATCGCCTGTTGAAAAAAGCGCACCTTTGTTCCATACTGGTAGATAAATCTTGCTACCCGCGACCATTTCTTTGCAGTCTAGATTACCGCCAAATTCACGAGGCTCTTTACTATTTTGGCGACCAAATTCTGGGCCAGGAGCTACTGCTAGTTGTCCAAAAAAAGGCGCTAAAGGAACCTTAAATCCTGAAGCGGTTGTGGCTATTTTATTTTTTAGATCTAATGGAACATGAATGAGTTTGCTATAGGGGTAGTTTTCTGGGATCGTACCCATATAACCTCTAAAAATATTCCAGCCCCAATTTTGACGGATATTGATTTCTTGAATGTCTACCTCAAGAACGTTACCAACTTCTGCGCCTTTAACAAAGATTGGGCCAGTAAAGATGTGCGCACCAGTGCCTTTTTTGACCTTATCATGAATCTCTACCATCTCGGGCAATATATCAAAGCCCTGATCTGGTGGAGGCATCCACGGCTTATCTGCTGTTACACATTCAATAAAAACAGTTTCCCCATCCTCAATCGTTAATACTGGTGGAATGGACGAATCTAAATAACCCCAATGAACGGTACTTGGTGATGCTTTGAGAACTTTCATATATATAACTCTCTATTTTTTAAATTAATATTCACTACCGGGAATTATTCCTTTTTCAAGCTCCATACAATACTTTGAGATATCTCCAGCTCTTGTAAACCATATTTCATCTGCTTTAGGGTGATGAACACAATGCTTAATTGCCTGAATTAATGGTCGAAGTCTGAAAGGTTGCCCCACAATATATCCGTGTAAAGATAAAGAAAAAACTAAAGGTTGTTTTTCGGAAGCTTCTAGTAAATATTCAAATTGGTCAACGATCATATCGGCAAATTCTTTACCCGAATGATCACGAAGAACTAGTGTGCCTGCGTCATTTAGCTCCATTGGATAGGGAACCGAAAGCAATGAGCCTGCACGGGTTCTCATATAAATAGGTTGATCATCTACTGGCCAATCTAATGTAT
>CANJBQ010000045.1 GCA_947472645.1 Burkholderiaceae bacterium | reverse complement strand
TTATTTGATCAAGGCCCTGCTTTTGCAGGCGCCTGGAATTTTGGGCCTCAGACACAAGACAATCGAACAGTTGCCTGGGTGGTTGAACAGATGGCCGCGCTCTGGGGTCAAGACGCACGCTGGCGGATAGACGACAATGAACACCCACATGAAGCCCAACATCTGCAACTCGATATTGTCAAAGCGTCCCAACAACTGGATTGGCAGCCCGCGATGAACCTGACCACCGCTTTGCAATTGACCATGGACTGGGCGCAGCAAGAGCGAAAAGGCCAAGCCATGCGAGAAGTCACTGTGGCACAAATTCAGGCTTATCAAACATCCAGGCGGAGTTGAGCATGCCGATTGAAAACGCCAGAACCCAAGCATTGCGGGCACAAATTGCCCGCTTGGTGGACGAGTATGCGGACATTGCTTTTGCCCCCCAAGCTTTTTTACCAGGCCTGACGGCTGTACCACCGTCTGGCAAAGTCATTGGCGCCCAAGAGCTTAAAAACATGGTCGAAGCTTCCTTGGATGGTTGGCTGACCACGGGTCGATTCAACGCAGAGTTTGAAAAAAAACTCGCAGCCTTTTTGGGCGTCAAGCACCTCATCACGGTCAACTCTGGCTCGTCTGCGAACTTGGTGGCGTTCAACACGCTCACATCCCCTAAGCTGGGCGCCAGGGCCATTCAAAAAGGTGACGAAGTCATTGGCGTGGCTGCGGGGTTTCCGACCACGGTCAATCCGATCTTGCAGTTTGGCGCCGTGCCCGTGTTTGTGGACATCGATCCGCTGACACTCAATATCGATGCCAGCAAAGTCGAGGCGGCCATCGGCACCAAGACCAAAGCCATCATGTTGGCGCACACGCTGGGCAATCCATTCAATTTGGATGTCATCACCGCACTTTGCAAAAAGTATGGACTGTGGCTGATTGAAGACTGCTGCGATGCTTTAGGCTCGACTTACCGCGGCCAAATGGTGGGTACGTTTGGCGACATTGCCACCTTGAGCTTTTATCCTGCACACCACATCACCATGGGTGAGGGTGGAGCCGTCTTCACCAACAACGATGAGCTCAAGACCATTGCAGAAAGCTTCAGAGACTGGGGCCGAGATTGTTATTGCCAACCCGGTAAAGACAACACCTGCGGCAAGCGGTTTTGTCAAAAGCTGGGTGACCTGCCCTTAGGCTATGACCACAAGTACACCTACAGCCATCTGGGGTACAACTTAAAAATCACCGACATGCAGGCGGCTTGTGGCTTGGCCCAATTGACCAATGCAACGCAATTTATCCAGGCCCGAAAAGATAACTTTGTATTTCTATCCGAGCGACTTAAAGATTGCGAAGAATTCATACAACTGCCCAAAGCCACGCCTCACTCAGACCCTTCATGGTTTGGCTTCCCCATCACTCTTAAAGAAAACTCGCCAGTTGCCCGTCTTGATCTGCTAACCTATCTGGATCAAAATAAAATAGGTACACGCCTTGTGTTTGCAGGCAACCTGACCAAGCAACCCTACATGCAGGACGCTCATTTCAGGATCAGTGGTGATCTTTTACACACAGACAATGTGATGAACAATACATTTTGGATTGGCGTGCAACCCGCATTGAATGCGCAAATGCTTGATTTCGTTGCATCCAAAATCAAAGCCTATTTGGGTTTGGGTTTTGCCTAACTGCCTTGATCCATGAGACAAAACATGATCCCCGATAAATTGATTGTTCTTGAGATGGCCAATAACCACATGGGTGACTTGGCGCATGGCTTCAAAGTGATTTCAGATTTCGGCCGTGTGTGCCGACAGTTCCCGGAATTTAAATTTGCTTTCAAACTGCAATATCGTGATCTGGATACGTTCATTCATCCTGCCATGCAAGGCAGAAACGATATCAAATACATCAAAAGATTTTCTGAAACAAGACTGACGCGCGATCAATTCGATCAATTAGTCCATAAGGCACGTGAAGAAGGCTTTTTGGCCATGGCAACACCGTTTGACAATGCCTCTGTGGGCGTTATTGAAGCGCAGAAATTAGACATCTTGAAAATAGCCAGTTGCTCCTTTACCGACTGGCCATTGCTCGAAGAAGCGGTTCGCACAGATTTCCCCATCATTGCTTCAACGGCCGGGGCCGATATTGAAGAGATTGATCAAATTGTCAGTTTCCTCACGCACCGTAAAAAAGAGTTCGTCATCATGCATTGTGTGGGCGAGTACCCAACGCCTGATGAGCGTTTGCACATTAACCAAATTGATCTCTTGAAAGATCGTTACCCTGGTGTGCGCATCGGGTTTTCTACACACGAAGATCCAGGCAATACAGATATCGTCAAGATGGCCATTGCCAAAGGCGTGACCATATTTGAAAAGCACGTTGGTGTCGCAACCCTCGCTTACCCGCTCAATGCCTACTCAGCCAGTCCTGAGCAAATCGAGTCATGGCTGGAGGCCGCGCAATACGCGATCAAGGTTTGTGGTGTCGGGGATACAAGACTGCCCCACAATGAAGTTGAGCTTGAAAGTCTTCAATCTTTGCGTCGCGGTGTGTTTTTGCGTCACGATGTTTCGGCGTCTCAGATCTTGACGGATCAAGATGTTTATTTTGCTTTTCCACCAGAAAAAGGCCAGTACACGGCCAATGATTGGTCTAAATATGCGCAGTTCAAGACATCAACCAATGTCAACAAAGATGGCGCACTGACCCCTGAGACTGCAGAAAGAACAGACGCCAGAGAGCAAGTTTGGGATATCGCCAAAAAAGTAGAAGCATTGCTGAAGCAAAGCCGTGTCGCAGTTCCCAGTGGCATTGATCTGGAGATATCGCATCACTATGGTCTTGATCACTTTGAGGTCACGGGGCTCACCATGCTGACCATAGTGAACCGTGGCTATTGCAAAAAACTCTTGGTTTCTCTCCCAGGACAAAAACACCCTGAGCAGTACCACCATCAAAAAGAAGAAACCTTTCATGTTCTTTATGGCGAGGTGCACTTGACGCTAGATGGGGTAAAAAGGGTTTGTCAACCTGGGGATGTAGTGAATGTAGAGCCAGGCGTGCGCCACGCTTTTTTCAGCCCCAACGGGTCTGTCATTGAAGAAATTTCTTCAACCCATTACCAAGACGATTCTTTTTACACCGATGAGTCGATCATGCGCAATAAAAATCGCAAAACCATACTTACCTATTGGATGAGTTGAAGATGACAAAGCAAGCAACTCGAGTTGCTGACTATCTTATTCAGCGATTGGCTGACTTGGGATTGCGTGATATTTTTCTGTTGCCCGGCGGCGGGGCCATGTATTTAAATGATGCAGTAGCGTCTGAAAAAAGAATCAACCCCGTAGTCTGCCACCATGAACAAGCTTGCGGTATTGCCGCTGAAGCCTATGGGCGCACCCACCCGCTGGGCTTTGGCGTGGCCATGGTCACAACCGGTCCGGGCGCCACAAACATTGTGACGCCCGTAGCAGGTGCTTGGATTGAGTCTTTGCCTTTGTTAATCATTTCAGGCCAGGTCAAGAGGCCAGATGCCATTAATGGACGTGAGATTCGGCAGGGCGGAGTGCAAGAAGTGGACATCATTTCTATTGTCAAGCCCATCACCAAATTTGCCGTCACGGTTAATGACGCTTCTGAAGTTCGAGAATGCCTAGAAGAAGCACTGTGGCATATGAAAAACGGCAGGCCAGGTCCTGTGTGGATTGATGTACCCCTTGACGTCCAAGCCGCCCCGATAGAGTCTGAATTGTTGTCGGGCTTCGTGCCGCCAAAATCTCCGCAAGTTAACGACTTATCAGGTGACATCGATCAGCTCAATGCCATCGTAAAAAGTGCACAGCGGCCTATTTTTTTGATCGGTCATGGCGTCAGGATTTCTGGCGCCACAGAAAAATTCAAAGAACTGGCCGAGACACTGCATATCCCATGCGTGTTCACCTGGAATGCGGCTGACACTTTTCATTGGGATCATGAGTTGTATATTGGCAGGCCTGGTGTGGTCGCCGCGCGAGCCCCTAATTTTGCAATACAGAACAGTGATTGTTTGCTTGCCATCGGTTGCCGTCTCGACAACGTCGTCACAGCCTATAACCCTTCTGGATTTGCGCGGGCAGCTCAAAAAATAATTGTTGATGTCGATCAAAATGAGCTTGATCGACACACCATGCAAGTCGATCTGAAAATTTGTGCGGATGCACTGCATTTCATCGAAGCATGGTCCCAGCGCTTACCCCAGTTGGCTGACACCCGCCCTTGGCAGCAAAAGTGCCTGGATTGGAAGAGTCGCTACACCCCACTGGATGGAAGAACGTTCAGCACATCTTCTCCGATTGCACACTTCCAATTTGCAGACAAATTATCTGAAGCCATTGGTGAAAACTGCTTAGTGGTCACCGGAAGCTCCGGGTTGGCCTTGGAGGTTTTTTACACCGCATTCCGAAATAAAAAAGGCCAACGGATGTTCTTGACATCGGGCTTGGGCTCGATGGGTTATGGATTACCTGCTGCTATTGGCGCATGCATAGGCGCAGGCAGGATCCCATCTGTATGCGTGGAAAGCGACGGCAGCCTGATGCTCAACCTGCAAGAGTTGGCCACACTCAAGCATTTGAACTTGCCGATCACGCTGGTGATCATGAACAACAACGGCTACGCTTCGATTCGGAACACGCAAAAGAATTACTTCAATGAACGCTACATTGGCAGTAACCTCGAGTCTGGACTGTTGATACCTGACTTCATGGCCATCGCACGTGCAATGGGTATTGAATGTGTGCGAGTCAACGATGCCAGTGAATTAACTGCTAATTTATTTGGTCATGGTCTGTCTATTGTCGAAGTGATGCTTGAAGAGCAGGTGGTATTGACGCCCAAGGTTTCCGCACTACCGCAGCCAGATGGTTCCATCATCTCCATGCCGCTGGAAGACATGTCGCCTTTGCTGCCCAGAGACGTATTGCGGCAGGAAATGTTGGTGCCTTTGCACCCAGCATCTGAGCAGGTCAATGTCTGACATCTGTTTATGCCGTTTTTGTGGCGGTGATTTTTTTCAGCCTGCTTTGCTCAACTATCCTGAAGCCCCCCAGTCCGCACAAGGTTTTCTGGATGATTTAGATCAACCGGATGCCCTAGTGGATTTGAAAATTCACCAGTGCGCTGGTTGCGGTTTGGTGCAGCACAGCCTACTGCCTGTTTCGTATCACCGTGATGTGATCAGAGCCATTGCTTACTCGACAGAAATGGCGGCATTCCGTGCCGAGCAACTTAACAAATGGATCCAGCATTTTGATCTTCAAAATAAAAATGTTTTGGAGATCGGGTGCGGCAAAGGCGAATACCTTGACCTTTTGATGAAGTCTGGTGCGCATAAGGTCTTTGGTTTAGAAAATGCTGAGCCGAGTATCCAACTGGCAAGTCAGCGCGGTTTTAATGTCAAGCAAGGGTACTTGTCGTTAGGTTTTTCAAACCCATGGCCGTTCAAGTTTGAGGCCTTTGCTATTTTCAGCTTCCTTGAACACTGGCCTGATTTGAAAGGCTCCTTGAACAACTTACATACTTTTTTAAATGATGGCGCATGCGGTCTGATTGAGGTTCCCAATTTTGATTTCATTATCAAAAATGGACTGTATTCTGAGTTCACTACAGACCATATTTTCTATTTTGACAAGAACTCCCTGAGGACTGTTTTGGAACTATGTGGATTTGAGGTCCAGAGCATTGAAAGTATTTGGCATGACTACATACTGTCAGCTCAGGTGAAAAAAAGAACACGACTGGATGCCAATGACTTCAAAACGAAGCAAGCTGACATGGTTGCGCAGTTGTGTTTTTTCACCGGCCAATTCCAGCCACAAGAAGTCGTCGTTTGGGGGGCTGGGCATCAAGCACTTGCCGTCATTTCGCTTGCGAGGTTACAAGACAAAATTTCTCATGTCATCGATTCTGCCGAGTTCAAACAAAACAAATACACACCCGCGTCACATCTCTTGATCAAACCGCCTGAGTCATTGTTGCAAGATAATCCCAAGGCGATTGTGATCATGGCTGCAGCCTACTCAGATGAAGTGGCAACAACCATCTTGCAGAAGTACAGCAGTGTCAAAAACATAGCTATTCTCAGAGAAGACCACCTAGAGATAATTCGGGATGAACGATAAGTTGGCGCAATTATTGGACGAAGCCATGGCATCCGTTACCGATGCCAAAAAAGGTTTGCCTCGGGAGCTTTTTTATTTTGTCAGCCAACTTACGCCGTTGATCAATGTCGATTTATTGATCAAAAATAAAAAAGGGCAAACGCTTTTGACTTGGCGTGATGATGAGTTTTATGGTCCTGCTTGGCACATCCCCGGCGGCATTATCCGTTTCAAAGAGAGCTTTGAAGAACGGATTCAGCAAGTCGCATTGACGGAGTTAGGGTGCACGGTTCGGAGTTCTGTCGCTCCCATCAATGTGAGAAACATGATCAATACCGAAAGAGACATCCGTGGCCATTTTGTCTCCTTACTTTATATTTGCGAACTGAAGGGCGAGCCGGACCCCGCCAAAGAATGGCGTGCTGAGGATCCCCTTGCTGGCCAATGGGCCTGGCATGACAGTGCGCCTAAGAATCTGATTAAAGTGCATGAAGTTTTTAGAAAACTCATCAATGACACCCCAGCACTTTAATTACGACATTGCTGAAGATGTCACCCAATCCATTGTCCGATCGGGCGTGGACAAGGAGGTTTTCCGTGGCAAGACGGTATTGATGACAGGCGGTACTGGATTCTTTGGTATTTGGATGTTGTCTGCTTTCATCCAAATGAAGATGGATTTGCAAAGTGATTTGCGGCTCATTGTTGTGTCCCGAGATCCTGAAAATTTTTTACAAAAGCACCCTCAGTATCACTTTAGTCGATACGTTGAATTCATCCAGAGTGACATCAAGAGCTTGATTCTTGAAGACACGCAAGTAACCCATCTCGTACATATGGCCACCACAAATGCCGGTGAAACCTTTGCTGGCGAAGAACAACTCCAAAAACTAGATTTGTTGTATCTGGGTACCCGAAATGTCTTGGAACAATGCGGGGCTTCATTAGAAAAAGTACTTTTCACATCATCAGGCGTAGCCTACGGACGCACCCAAAGCGGTTTAATCACAGAAGAGACACCTTCCGCCTTGGACACCACAAGCACCGGCTCCGCTTTAGGGCTCGGCAAACTGAACGCAGAGTATTTGATGGCCTACTATGCTGAAAAATTGGGCTACAACTATTCGATTGCACGTTGCTTTTCATTTGCGGGGCAGTACCTCCCCCTGGATCTGCATTACGCGATGGGCAACTTCATAGCCAATGCCGTTGCCAAGCAGGACATTTTGATCAAAGGGGATGGCAAAGCTGTTCGCTCTTATCTCTACGTCGGAGATGCCCTTGCTTGGTTGCTCCGCTTATTAGCCGAACCTCACAATCAGATCTTCAATGTAGGCTCAGAAAAATCAATGACCATGCATGAGTTGGCCAAAAAAGTGGCACATGTTGCGGATCACTCCACGTTGATCAACGTGTTGGGCCAGTCACAAGAGATCGGAAATTTCAAGCGGGACACGTACGTTCCCAGCGTCCGCAAGATCACCACGACCTATTCAGGGTTAAGGGAATGGACTACAGTTGAAGAATCAATTCAGAAAATGCTTGGTTCTTGATCAATGAATTTCAAAATGGATAACCAGGAACTCTAAATGTCTAGCTCATTGCAAATCTTGGCTGAACAAGAAGCCTTGTCACTCTCAGAAAAAAACAAACGCAAAGACCAAAGCCAAAAGCGGCCTCGGGTTCATGAAAAAATCCAAGCTTATTTCAAAGGCATGCTCGATGGTCAAATCAGTCCTATTCTTCGCCTGAAAATCAACCGCTCTTTGTGCAACTTTGCCTGTGCACATTGCTGCGAAGAGCCCTATATGAGCAGGGACTTGAAAAAAAGAACGGGGATGATCGATCCGCGACCTCAAATGGGGTTAGACGATTACAGAGAGTTGTCCCGACAAGCGGACGACTATGGCATTTTTCGATTTGTATTGACAGGCGGGGAGGCCTTGCTCGACAAAAATCTGGACAAGCTCATTGAAGCACTTGATCCGCAGAAACACTTGATTATTCTGGATACCAACGGATGGACATTTGATATTGAAAAAGCTAAATGGTTTGCCAGTCTTGGGGGTTACAAAGTCCAAATATCATTAGACAGCATGATTGAGGCTGAGCACGACAGCTTTCGCGGTAAAAAGGGCTCTTACAAGCGCGTCATGCGTGCATTGGCAGCCTCTAAAGAAGCAGGTTTGGAATTGTTGATCTCAACTTGCATTATTAAAGACAGAGTCTTTACCCAGGAATTTGAAGACTTGTGCAACTTTTGCAAGTTGGAGGACATTCCTTTGTACGTGACCCTGGCCAAACCCGTTGGAACTGCCAGAGAACAAGACACTTGGGTGTGTACTAAAAAGGACGTAGACCATTTAAAGCTGCTGGAAAACAAATACAACATCTTTACCCATATGACGCCTTCATATGGTCAGCCAGGACGCTGCATCACGGTGAAGGGTATTAATACAGTGAATCACGACGGAGAAATTATTCCATGCCCGTATATGGACTTGTCGATCGGCAACGTGACCAAAGAGCCGTTGGCTGAAATTCTAGAGCGTGGAATGCTGAACAGCTGGTTGGGCCCCTACCGTGATGAATGTATTATTGGTGAAAATCAGGAATTTATTCATTTCCACAACAAATCCGTCAGCGATTATTTGAATGTTAGCCCCTTGTTGCCTGTGCCTTATGAGCACGGGTTCGGTCTAACAAAATCAATTACTTCTTAATTGGAGATGACATTGAATTATTTTGACCGGACAGGTCGGAGAATTCCAACTGACGAGATGAGAGTTTTCGGACTAAATCCAAGAAATTACTATCGATTTCAACAACCCGTATCTGATTTGAAAGTTATTTTAGAGCGAAGTAAAAAACAAGGAATTGTCAGCAATGATTTCACATTGAATGAATTTAAAGCAGCTGTCAACAACATTACCGATAAAATAAATCAAAACAAGCTGTTCAAAAATATTTTAAATGGAATCTGCATTCCATTTGTGTGCCAAAGAGCGCATGTTGGCGTCGACTTGGGGGCTGAGCTGGTTGATAATTTACTACCTAAATTAAAAAATGCATTTGCAGCCCAATTTCCAGATGCTGAGTTCAAGGCCGTACTTCAAAATGACTCCAAATTGCACGGTAATGTGAAGTTGCATCCGGACGCAAGATATGAGGAATTCATTGATGCGGTTGAAGAAAGGGCAACAGTGGGACTTTATTTTCCTCAAGTACTACAAGAGTTTGATGTCAATTCACAGCGGTTGCAAATGCGGTCGTTACCTCGCATAGAGGGCATCAAGATGTGTCTATCGGGCGGATTGGACATGTGTGCGGCCCTGGTGGGTTCGACGGAAATCTTGTTCAGTGAAGACTTTTATACCCCCATACCGATCATGTCTGCTTATGTACATCACGATAGCCGAATGATTTTAATGGTTAAAGCGTATGGGCCGCATCTAGAATTTTGGTGTATGAGTCAAATGATGACGAAAAAAATAACACAAGTTTCTGAGCAATGGACTGGTGGTCTAACAATCTATAGTTAGATTTTAAGAAGAATATTTTTATAATTTATCAAGACCAATGGAAAATAAAATAAAGCCCCAATTTAACTATGAAAAAAGAATTGTACTCCAGGATGCCATTCCATTATCAGGCCCTCTGGTGGTATACGTGGAGCCATCGTCTTACTGCAATCTAGAGTGTCGATTTTGCCCGCAACACACAGGGAAAGGCGATTTTCCAAAATATAATATGAGTGTAGAAACATTTCAAAAAACACTTGCTGATATCGCCAAATTTCCCAATAAACCAAGTCTGATGCGCTTTTGTGGTATAGGCGATCCTTTGTTTAATAAAAATATATCGGACATCATCACATTGGCAAGTGATGCTAACGTGGTCGAAAGGACTGAATTAATTACCAATGGTCTACTGCTCAATGACAGATTGATAGAGAAATTTTCACGCCATCTTGGCAGGATAGTTATTTCTGTTGAAGGATTGAGTTCGGGCGATTATGCTGATTTTGCGCTTAGGAAGGTGGATTTTGCAGCATTTTTAGAGAGTATTGAAAAGTTTTATCGATTCACAAACCGAACATGTACCATTCATATTAAAATACACAACCAAGCAGTGCTAACAGATGACCGTAAGAAAATATTTTTTGATACATTCAGTCCAATTTGCGACGAGATTTATATTGAAAACTTAGTGGATTTATGGCCAGAAGTATCTTCCAATTTAGGTATCAATGCAGGGCATAGGTTCGAAAGTACAAAACCTAGCGAATCAAAGGTGTGTCCACAAATTTTTAAGAGCCTACAAATCAATGCAGACGGTCGAGTTTTGCCATGTTGCGTTGACTGGAAGTCAATGAATATTGTGGGCAACCTCAAGGAAAACAGCCTTCAGGAAATTTGGTCGGGCAAAACCATTCGAGACCTTCAGCTGAAACATCTACAAGGCCTGAGGCACACATTCAGCCCATGTAAAGGTTGCAATCATAATGAGTACAGTGAGAAAGATCACTTAGATCATCACGCCAATTCAATTATTAAAAAAATGTTCAAAGATACAGCTTAACCAAGTACGCTCTTAAAATAATTCCGGTCTAAATTTTGAAAATGGAGTGTAGTATGTACTTTCGAGAACTGATACTGAATGAGCTTGACGAGGTAAATAACATATACATCTATGGCTATGGAATAGCCGGGCGGTGGTTGTACGACAATTTACCACAGAAGGAAAAAGTAAGAGGCTTCATAGACACAGACCACAAAAAAAGTGGACTCAGCCAATACGGGGTTGATATATCGACCCCGCAGTCCTTGAAAAATGTCATGCCTCCGGACTCAATCATAATAAATACGGTAATTGATATCCAGGATGTGATTGATATTGTCGGCAGATTGCGCCATCGTAAGGCTCTAGCGCTTGGGTTATACTTGGACGACATTGATGAGCTATTTCACAAGAATATTACTGGTGAATCGGATGTTTTTTTGCAATATAGTTTATCTGCGGTCAAGAGTTGCCATGAAGGCTACTTTTCCAAAGACAAACTTTTTTTAAGAAGTGTTGATCTGGTTATCACGGAGAAGTGCTCATTAAAGTGTAAGGACTGTTCGAATTTAATGCAGTACTATGACAAGCCGGTTGATGTGGCTTTCTCTGAGGTAATGGCTGACTTCAACAAACTGACTGAAAATTTAGATGGCATATTTGAGGTACGTCTAATTGGTGGTGAACCATTCATGAACAAGGATATATATAAAATACTTGAATATTTATATACAAAAGATAATATAATTAAGATTGTTATTTATAGCAATGCCATGATACCGATTAAGCAAGAATATACGCACCTGATCGCTAATGACAAACTTGTATTTTCATTGACCGATTACGGGGGATTGGCCAAAAACACCCCAAAAGTTGTCGCCCAATTAATTGAACTCGGGGCCGCATACAGGCTTCATCCACCAGAGAACTGGACCGATAGCGGTGAAATTGGCGACTTCAGCAGGGATGCCGATGGTATCCAAACGATATTTGAAAATTGCTGCGGCAAGAACTTATTGACGCTTTCAGAGGGCAAGCTGTATCGCTGTCCATTTAGCGCTAACGCTGATCGTTTGCGGGCTATTCCCAACGACCCTTTGAACTATGTATCGGCAGAGGCGCCGCCTGCTCAGATACGTCATTTCACCCGAGATATTAAGTTCTTACCGGCTTGTAACTACTGTAAGGGCAGATCGTTCGACTCGCCTTCAATAGTGCCCGCGGTGCAAGCACTGAAACCGCTTTCTTACATCAGATTTGAGCGGTAGATTGGTATGCCAAAATTCCAATTCTTAAGTTCATACGTGAAACTAAAGGAGTTTGTGGATGGCCTACGTGACACCCTGGCAGTTCTCCCAAATGAAAAGAAAAGGGAGCGCATTCTTATTGAGGTAGCAGCATTTTCGATCAACAAACACATGTCGGATGACCGTCGGCAACTCCATTCGAATGACTACTTTACGTCAATTATCGGGCCCATTATTAACCATGGTATGGTTAGTTCATCAGAAGTATTAAGTTTGTACGCGGAGGTCGTAAAATATTTATTGCCCCTAGCAAAAGTTGATCAATACGGAGCAGGTCCAGACATTCATGGGTTTGAAACAAGGGTATTCTCCAGTCGAGATTCGATGAACGGATGCTTTTTCCTTGTTGTTGACAATGAGCTGTCTTCTTACTTATCTGCATATTATGAAAATTTACCAATACTCAATGTTGAAAGTTCAAACAGTTCGCATGAACCGGTAATTTTATTTGAGGATCCCAATACCGGTATTAACTCCAATTTTGACAATAACCATAGCAGGGAAGACTACCAGTTCAGTGTCATCGGCTCGCTTTATACCTTGCTTACATACATATTAAAATTTGGTTCACAATTTCTTGATCCCGAATTGAGCGACAGTGTTGCCAAAGACTTGGTGGAAAATGGCTACGCGGTTGTACCGAACTTTATCGATCTGCAAATGGTCCAAGAACTAAAAAATATCACTTATAGCATTGCGCGTAGCCAAGCTGAAACAGGCACCGCTTATGTCTATGGAAATGAGGCCAGGCTGCAGAGGATTTACAACCTCATCGGCAAACATGATATCTTTTGGAATTTATTGCTGGATGAGCGAGTTAAAACGATTGTCGAGAAATTTTTCAAGCGAAACACATTGCATGATAAATACTACCTAAGCAGCTATCAAGCAAATATTCTATATCCAGGCGCAACGGCTCAAATACTTCATACGGACTTGAGTATGCCTGAGCCGCTTCCGCCGTGGCCTGTGAGACTTAACGTCAACTTGGCGATTGATGAGTTTACGACCTTGAATGGTGCCACTTTGGTAATGCCCGGGTCACACCTCTCTTTAAAGAAGCCAAATGCTCATTGTGAAGATGCTCCCCTAATTCCAGTGACGGTGCCGTGTGGATCATTGGTGATATGGACGGGCCACCTGTGGCACAAGTCTGGGGCGAACAGTTCGGATAAACCGCGTGCCGCACTTCTAGCTTGCTTCGCCGCATCGTATCTAAGGGAATTAGCCGTCGAAGAAAACTATCTGGCGATCAACAGCAGTCATCTACTCAATCGCATGCCGCGCCCTCTTAAGGCGTTAATTGGTGGATTTCATGGTATAAAGAAGGGAGCTTAATGCACCCATTATTATCGATCATAATACCAACTTATAATCGTTCGAGCACAATAGGTCGTTGCATAAAATCGGTCATTGATTCGCCACTTAGAAGCTTCGAAATAATTGTTGTCGATGACTGCTCTACAGATGATACTGGCCAAGTTATCAATGACATCGAAGATCCACAACGAAGAGTACGTTATTATAAGAATTACGCGAACCTTGGTGTATCCGGCTCTCGTAATCAGGGCTTAGGGCTAGCCATTGGGAGGTGGGTATGCTTCTTGGATTCCGATGACACAATCATTGGAAACTGTTTTAGCGTTTGGTTTCAGCAATGTCTTCGGTACGATGGGGACGCCTTCTTTGCAAAATACAAAATCAACTCGCTTCCAACTGAAATTACTGATTATGGAACGCAGGAGTGGGTTTGTGTGAATTGCGAGAAACTCGCTATGGACTTTATGGCGTCACCTGTTGGTAATAGTATCTTGACATATGTATGGGCGAAAATTTACAATCTTGAATTCATTCGTTCACTCGGTATTGAATTTAACGATGATCTGTCGGTGTATGAAGACATAGATTTTAACGCCAATCTAATCAGGCAGAATCCACGGGTATTTGTTAGTTCAATTGAGGTATACGACTACAGTGTCTCCTCTGTCCCTCAAAATAGTCCTATTTCAGTCCCGTTGGGTTTTATCGTCGCACTAAAAAAATATGCAGACTGCATCGATGATAGAAGTCGCTCGGCAGATTTAATGGGTGTTGCTTGCGATTACTTTATTACCAAGTCATTATTAATTGAGATGAGAAAAAAAAATCCTTCTTTTCTGTGGAGATTCATTTCATTATCAAAGGAGAGATTATACAGTTTAAATTATAAAAATATAAAAAATCCATATTTGCGGTTCATTTGTAAGACTGGATTTCAAAAAAACAAGTATTCTTTTTTTATAATTCTCTGGATTATGTCAAGTTTTCAAAAGATAAGTAAACACCTGCCGCACTAAATCTCACAAGTTATTTTCATGACAACAATTAATCAAGGTGCCATTTATTTATATATATGCATTGGACCTCTTAAAACTTTATTAATAATAAATTAAGCTTTATTTGTAGTGATTATTTAGTCGGCCCTGTAAAACTTCTTAAATCCGTATGAACGCTGGTGATCTGGGGTGAATCCGGATGGCCAAAACTCTCAAATAGATATTCAATGGAGCCTGTTTTCTGGGAGTTTTTGAAAGCAGCTCCATGACCGATGACTTTTTCCGTAACCGCCTGGATCAGATGATCGATTTACGCCACCCGCTGGCGGTTCTTGCCAACCGCATGCCCTGGCAGGAAATCGAAGCTTCCCTCGCCCAGCGCTGGGCGCGGCAAGTCAAGGCTGGCAAGAAGATCGATGGTTTAGATCTGTTTGGCCCGGTCTCTGTCGTGACCGGTGGCGGCATCTCCAACGCCGGTCGGCCACGCCTGCCCACTCTGCTGATGGTGGCACTGCTGTACCTCAAGCACGCGTTCAACGAAAGTGACGAGGATGTGATCCAGCGCTGGGGCGTGACACCCACCTGAAAATACTTTTCGGGCAAAGAGTATTTTGAGCACCAGTGGCAGTGCGTGTTGACGCCGACCGAAAATTAACAGCTGTCAAGATTCAATCGGCGCCAACAATTTTACGGCTCTTGCCCCTGGGGTTGGCGACGGGCTCATTCTTGCCGTGACCCAGGTGCTCAGCCATCTCGGCTTCAAGGGCCCGCTCGTCCAATCGTTTGGTCAATTGTTTGAGAAGCCCGTGTTCTCCGATGAGGTCTTCAGGTTTTTTGTAATCCGCCAACAGGCGGTCTATCAGTTTGTTGCTTACGGTCATTTCTCTTCGTTTGAGAACTTTGGCAGTTTCCTGCTATTGAACCGTTTACACAAAATCTAGGACAAGCCCCTTCGCTCTTGTTCTTAAATTAAATGAAGTTTGTACTTGAGTAGATAATAACACCGGAATATTACCTTCGCGTATACAAGAATTCGTGTTGATCTAATTTGTAATTCGAAGGATCCTTTCCCCAGACTGTAGGGGCACGGAAAAGTAATTGAAATTTATTTAAGTCAATAGCAAAATTATCGGCATTTATTTCCCAATATACGTGATTTAAATGGTAAATATATTCTTTGGTGATTTTACATATTAAAGCAAGGTAGTTATCTATGCTTTCTTGACTCATTTCAGAAAGACTGTATGAGTTAAATGTTAGGTCAATAGTGTCTTCGGCTAAATCACCTATGGCAAAATTTGGCATTATAAGTACATCATAATCATCTGTTGCATTCGAATCATCTTCACCATATAATTTAATATTCAAGTCCGGGAAATGACTCATTAGATAGAAGGCTTGTAGGGCGCAGTTTTCCGGTAAGTCAATCGCAATGTATTTAATTTTTTTCCCTGAATCTCTCAATAAATAGTATGCAAGACCACCAAACCCCCCCCCCAGTTCTAGTACTGTGGGGTTATCAATTTTAGAGGTTAAAATCCTAATTCTTTGCGAAAAACTATAATGATATTCAGCGCATGGAAAAATAGTCTTGCCATTAATGTTGTAACTGTAGGGGTTTCCTATTGGCGGCCTAGTTAAAACATCTAACGAATCGGAGGGGCAACTTTTTAAAAAATTATATGCACTATGAACACAACTTTCTAAATATATCTTTAAATCATCATTCGCTATAATAATATTTGGCGCCATGTATTTATCATACATATTGAAGTGTAAACCATGTAATCCCGTACTTAGAGGGACTCTAAAAAAGTTTTCGTATAAAAATTTTAGTCGTATTAAGTCATTGTTATATAGGGTGGCTTTGATATCTCCCATGTATTGATTGTAAATTGGGAGCCATTCACGCGAAACTTGGTAGTGAGAAGGACATTCAGCCTGTGTTTTTTTCCATAGTCTGTAAACCGAGGCTATTCGCAGCAAGTTTTCAGTTGTCGTTCCTGTGGTCGGTCGATTTATAAATGCATCATCCAGGTCGATTTTATACATTATTAATTCCAGGGTTGGTTAATGAATTTAATTCGTTTAATAATGGTTCATAGTTATTTTCATTAATTGGCGTGCTTAATAATTTCTTTAGTCGACTGATAACTTCAGATGAAATGGAGCCGTAATCTATTTTGATTAAAGATTCAATAATTTTACTGGAAAATCTATAGCGCACTACTTTACCAGGATTGCCTGCAACTATAGAGTATGCAGGGACATCTTTGGTTACAATAGTCCCCGCAGCTATTATTGCACCTTGTTCAATAGTTACACCGGACAGTATCATCGCCCGGTGACCAATCCAGACGTCATCTTTTATGATAATAGGCCCTTTAGAAGTTGCTTCAATAGCTTGGTCGAAGAATTTGACTTTGAATGGAAATGTTGAAATAAAATCATGTTGATGATTTCCACCAAGTAAAAATTCAACATCTGAACTTATTGAGCAGAAGTTGCCAATTGTGAGATGTTCATTTTCTGTTCCCCACCATCGAACTACAATTGGGCCATAACTCATGTTTCCAACACTAACTTTTGATAATGGGAAAATATTTTGCGGCTCTATGGTGTTGTGACTATTTAAATTCTTCCACGCAATTAAAAAATCATCTCCATTTAAAGTTTTATTTAAAATAGAGTTCTTGTATGTCTTGATGCTGTCTTCGTAATAATCATCGTCTTTGAAGTTGATAATTTTAGCAAGTAGTAAATGATTGGTGAAGTCATTCAAATTCTTGAACATGAATGGAAGTATAATTTTGTTAAAAACATTTCGTTTTTCAGTAATTAGAGTTTCAAATTTCAATGATCCATCTTCAACATATTCGTTTAATAGGTTGATGTAATTTCTTCCAAAGACTTCGGACACGTCATAAGGTACAGTGTTTTTGTTATTAAGACAAGAAAAAACTTGCTCGTTAATAATTAAGGCGTTTGATTTATTTTTTACTATTCGCAATAAATTTTCTGTTTGAGTGAGCTGCAACTGTGAGTTTTTAGAAAAATGTTCTGCACTTACAAAGTCATTTTTCCAAATGCAAAAACCACCAATCCAAGTAGTTTGAATTGAGGCGTGTGATACAAACTGATCTAGTGAATTAGTCACCGTGATAGATTCAGTATATGGAACCTGTTTATTTGTGAAGAATAAAATTGAATCATCATTCATTTTATTTTCAATAATATTTATAATTATTTCCAATGTTCCATCAATAAATGTAAATGAATCATTGTGTAGCTTTAGTAATTTTCCTGTGCCATGCGATAGACTTTTGCCAAAATTTCTATCAAAAATATTTTCATTATTTTTATAATAAAATATCTTGGTTGGGAATGTATCGGTAAAATTTTTCGATATAAAGTTTGTATTGTCTGTCGAGCAATTGTCTGATATTATAATTTCAATTTTATTTGTATTTAAAAAAACCTTCTGACTCGTGATGCTATGAAGAGTTTGCTCTAGCATTTTTGAGCGATTGTATGTCGGGATGCAAATCGATAAAGTGGGTTGCACCCCTTCGTTAATGCTTTGTTCCGCTTCTAATAGATAGGTTTGCGGAATTTGTGATTTGTGAATTGATTCAAAAACCTTTAAAAATTCGATACTCAACTGTATAATATTTTGATATTCTGTCGTATCATTTGATTTTTTGAAATTATTTAATTTCAATGCTGAATCTTCTGCAAATGAGGGGTTGAGTATATTTTTTTTGAAAAAGTCTTCAAATTTATTATTTTCAATCCAGTAAACAGAATCATTGTAAATATTGTGTGGTCTGGTTAGATCTGTTTTTTCTGAAACTACGGGAGTCCCTATTGATAAGCAGATTGAGGCTCGTGCTTGTTCAAATACACTTGATTCATATGCGTGTATATTCAAAATGCATTTTGAATTCTTAATTAAATTAAAGAGTTCATCGCCAAATGTTGGTTTTTTGATGTACTCGATATATATTCCGGCATTGACTATTTTTTGAATTATCAATGACCTTCTTTCAGTCATCGATCCGAAAAATAAAATATCAATTTTACGTTCATTGATAGGAATGGGGTTAAGGTCAGTTAAATAGGGGGCGTAGAGGATGGGGGCAATGGGCACAGTGTTGGGTTTGGCGTAATACTGTACATTTACAGGATCATAGTCAATGACAGGTGCCGAGCGCAGAAGGCCCATGTATTCTTTGTCAATATTCTTTGAACCAATAGGGCC
Organism: Burkholderiaceae bacterium; assembly: GCA_947472645.1. Lineage (GTDB taxonomy): Bacteria > Pseudomonadota > Gammaproteobacteria > Burkholderiales > Burkholderiaceae > Polynucleobacter. Next base: position 4,164 of record CANJBQ010000045.1, on the reverse strand, counting down.
AAGTTGTTCTAAGTTAATAAAAATACAGGGGTATATATTCCTAAGGGCAGCATCAAATCCTAAATGCGCTCCAAAGATGAAGTTGGTAACCCCTTTCTTTAGGCTGTTATAGCCAATCGTAGTAGTGAAGCCAAACTTGGCGAACTGATATCTATAATATTTTGCTTGGTCCATGAATATTTCGGAGTATTCATAATTTTTTGGCCTGATGATGCAAATATTAAATTCTTTTATGTCTGTCATGTCATGCATCCAATGATGTTGGATTGAAATGTTCGAAGATAAGTGGGCATGCTGAATTGAGTTTTCAAATCTTCACTTTCGAATCGTTTGAAATTTAAAGACATTCGCTCGTACTGGTCTAAGTCTTTTATTTCAATAGACTGGTTTAAAACTGAGTGAATGATCGTGGTGGCCACTCTTGAGGCAAATGCTTTGCCGGGGTACGTTATCAATGTCAGTCCAGCTGCAATGGCATCGCTGGCGGTGGTGTGCGCATTGCATGGAAAGGTATCGATAAAAACATCTGCCAAACGCTGCCTAACCAAATGGGATGAGACATCGGTGCGTTTTGCAAAGATAATTCGCGATGGATCGATGCCCTTATTATTGAATTCACGTCTCAAATTATTGGCCGCCAACGGATTGTCTTCAAGAAGCCAGAGGCAGCTATTTTCTCTTTTGGTCAAAATCCGCGACCAACTTTCCAATATCTCAGGTGTAATTTTGTAGTTGTTATTGAAGCAGCAATAGATAAAACCATCCTCGGGCAATCCAAATTGATTCCTGCTCATTACTTCATCGCTTAACTTACGTGAAGTATCTTGTGGTTGATAGCAGCCATCGAGATACAGGATCTTTTCACTGTATTGATGTTTCAGCTCATCGGGTATCAATACGCGATCCGCAATGATGTAGTCCATATAACTGACGCCCATGGAGCCAGGATAACCGAGGTAATTGATTTGGATTGGGGCGGCACGCAGCGCAAATATACCGGGGCGGCAGCCTTGGGTGCAGCCTTTTAAGTCGAACGCAATGTCTATTTCTAACGCTCGGGCCAAATGCACAATTTCTTCATCTGAATCGTTCCGCACATCATGAAACTCATCGAATGCCTTGACTGCGCGTTGACGCATGCCATCGTTCTTATTTGGTCCAAATGAAAAGGCGTGTATCTCGAATTTGGATTTGTCGTGCAGTTCAAAAAACTCAGCCATCAAGTACATGGTGGCATGGTCATGAAAGTCTGCTGAAAAATACCCCAGCCTGATCTTGCTGTGGTTTGCATAGCGTTCCAACTTTGGAAACTCATCACTGGGTGGCACTTCAGGCGGGAGATACAACTGCGCTGCCATGCGCTGAACGGCAATGTCGTCGGTGATGGCTAAGACGCCAAATGGGGGGGCAACCTTTTTTCCTTCTTTGATCTTGCGAATGATCTGATCACGACGGTTTTCGTAGTCGGTCCAATCGCAAATCTGCATTTGCGCGTGCAAGCGCATGCCCTCTAAAAACTCTCGCTCTGGATCTAACTCCAGAGCACGGCTGTAACTGTTAACCGCTTCATCGATGCGTTTGAGGTCGATGTACAGGTTGCCCTGATTGACCAATGCATCCACGTAGTCAGGGTTTAAGGCCAGGGCCTGTTGTAAGTCGTTCAGAGCTTCTTGATGCCGGTTGAGTGATTGAAGGACTACCGCACGGTTATTGAACAAGATGGCGTTATCCGGGCTGGTGTAGATCGAGCGGTTGTAATGAATCAGGGATTCAGACATCTTGCCCATCAATTGCAACACCAAGGCCCTGTTGGTGTGGGCATCTTGCAAGTCTGGTTCTATTGCCAGTGCCTGATCTATAGATTGAAGTGCGGACTTGTATTGTTTGAGCTGGCGGTAAACCGCACCACGGGTGCAGTAGGCTTGTGGGTCGTTAGGATCGCACTCAATAGCGCGGTCTAAAGCCGACAGCGCGGTGTGAAATTGCTGTTGCCCGACCAAATGATTGCCTAGGCAAAATTGTGCTCGGCCATAGTCAGGTTGCAGTTGGCACGCTGTTTCGAAAGCTTGCAATGCTTGATGCGGCCGCTCCAGAGCTTCATACGCTAGGCCTTTGTCGGTCCATGCTTGAACCAGTTGTGGGTTCAAATCTAAGGCGTTTTGTAAAGATGCTAACGCAGCTTCATACTCTCGCGCTTGGATGAGTGTGTGGCCTTGGTTGTAGTGAGAAGCGGCGTTTGCTGGTGCCAAAGCAATGGCCTGCGCATGGTGCTGCGCAGCCAATTCCCAATCTTCCAACTCACCGCAGGCCAGGGCCAGATTGCTGAATGCGATGGGTGCCACTGGGTTTAACTGTATGGCCCGTTGCAAAACAAGTTTCGATAGTTCAAACTGCTTCAGTTCATTCAACACCATCCCGAGGTTGCTGTGCGCATCGGCATGGTCTGGATTGACTTTCACAGCTTGTTCCAACAGAGTGACCGCAGATTCAAATTCGGATTGCTGGGCCATCAAAATGCCGGCCATGTGCAATGTGTTGAAGTGGTCAGGTTGCAATTTCAGCGCATTGGCATACCCTTTAAGCGCTAAATCAAGCTCCCCTTGGTTGTGGTGAATACGTGCTTGTTCATAAAGCGCATCTACAGATTTTTCGTTCCTTTTCACTCCAAAATGTTCGGGTGCTTGGCCGGCTTGGTTTTGCGCATACATATGCTTAAAAGCCGATTCAAGGTGTTTAGTGTATTGAGGGGTGTCAAAAAGCGCAGACCCAGAAAGCTGCTGACGCAGTTTGATTTTCAGGTCAGTCAGTAAGACGGGGTTGCGTGCTAAACCAATGGCCAAAGACTCAAGGTCTTGGACGGATTCACAAATGAGTTCTGGCATGTCCACAGCTTGCAGCAAACTGGCCGCCACACGGCTGGCAAAAGCTTCGCCCATGCAAGTCAAAACGGGCAGGCCCGCCCAAAGCGCATCACTGGCCGTGGTGTGTGCATTACATGGCAAGGTGTCTAAAAAGACATCAGCTAAAAGGTGACGGGCCAAATGCATATCGAGCGGTATACGTGGCGCAAAAACCAGTCTTTCTGGCGCAATACCTCTCAGCTTGGCTTGCGCGATCAAGTTGGCGACACCCGCTGTGTTATCAGCCAAGAGCCATAAAACACTGCCGTCCACTTGCTGAAGAATACGTGCCCAACTGTCTAACACCTGTGGGGTGATCTTGTAGGTGTTGTTGAAGCAGCAATACACAAAACCGTTTTCAGGCAGTCCTGCCTCTGATCGGGATAACGTCACGGGCGCAATTTTGCGGTGCCGGTCGTTCGCTTGGTAACAGCCAGGCATGTAGGCGATTTTTTCTGCGTAATGATGGATATGTTCTTGCGGAATGATGACCGTATCCGCAATCAGGTAGTCCATGAACGGGGCACCCATCGTGCCGGGGTAACCCAGATAATTGACTTGCACAGGTGCCAAACGCATGGCAAAAATATCTGCCCTGCTGTCTGAGGTGTAACCCTTCAAGTCAATGGCAATGTCTATTTCATGCGAACGGGCCAATGTCACGATCTGTTCGTCTGTCAAGCGTCCTACATCATGAAAATGATCAAATGCCTTGATGAGTCTTTGCCGCATGGGGTCCGATTGCGCGGGCCCAAAAGAGTATGCAAAAATTTCGAACTTATTTTTATCATGAAGTTCAAACAACTCGGCCATCAAATACGCAGTCGCATGTTCTTGTAGGTCCGCAGAAAAGTAACCAATTCGAATTTTCGAATGCCCCTTGTAGGGTGCAAGTGGCGGTGTGTTGTTGTACGCAGCCAATTTGTCATTTACCCAAATGTGAGCCGCCTGTGTTTGCGATTTCAGATCGGCGTTCAGCGTCACGCTGACAAAGGGTGGCAATACTTTATGTCCTTGGGACAGCTGGCTCCAAAGTTCTGTCAATCTCTCGTCAAGCTGCCCCCATTGCGCGATGTGCATCTGTGTGTGCAGCAAAACGCCCAGCAGATAGGGTAAATCAGGCTGCAGTGCGTAGGCCGTTTCAAGGCAAAGATGTGCTGACTCCAAATCTTTTGCCGCTAGTTGCAATAAGCCCAGGTTGTGCCAAGAGGCTGCCAATTTGGGATTCAAGCTAACAGCTTGTTGGTAGCACACCATCGCAGCA